>CALVVF010000007.1 GCA_944363785.1 uncultured Bacilli bacterium | reverse complement strand
ATATGGCAGATATAACATCAAGACAATTTCTTACTATTATGTATAATCAACTTAATGGTTTAAAAAAGGAAGATGAAAAATATTTCCAACAAGCACTACTTTGCATTGACTTAGGTTTGAATCCAAAGGATTTAAGAATTGATGAACAAATTGCTTTGGAATATACGAACGAGTTCTTAAATGAAAGAAAACAAGTATTAAAAAAGGATAATCATATTTTGGATCAAAGTATTATTGATTTTTATAATGATACAAAGGAAAATCCTGATATTCAAAGCCATGCTGTTAAAGAATCTAATAAATTAGAAGGACTTAATAAAAGTAATAAAGATATGGAAAGATAAATCGCACATTTTATTTTTATCATTTTTTGTATTATCCTATTATAGGAAGGAGTAAAAAATGAAAATACGTAATGCTATTAATGAATCCAATCATGAATTATATGATATTATAGCTTATTATTTAATTGGCAAGAATGGGTATTCTCCAAATGTTAAAACAGCTTTACAAAATTTGTATAAGATTGTTTTAGAAGAAATTAATAAGGAAGAAAAAACTAGTCTTAGTAGAGACTTAGTAGATTTTAAAACTTATGAAATTGAACGTACAGAAGATGGTAAAACAAACACAGTAGAGATAGATTGGGATTGCTTCTTGTTAAATGATTTGATGGAATCTTATTTTGGCGATAAGCGTGGGTGTTATCCGAAACCAATAGAAGAACTAATCAATAAATTAACACAAGAGACCTTACAATGCGTTGTTAAAAAAGGAAAATATCTAAATGAAGATGCTGAATTTGTTGAATTTGTAAGAGAATATGAATATGAAGAAGATAATGAGTAATTATCTTTTTTTGTTGGAGGTGAAAGTTTATGGAAGTTAAGATAAATAAGGAAATAAGAAATTATACTGAAAGTATTTATTTTGGACTTAATTTAAGACAATTTGTTTTTAGTATTTTAGGATGTGTTGTAGCTGTTGTTCTATATTTTCTATTAAAGCCATATTTAGGAATTGAAACTTTATCCTGGGTTTGTATGCTTGGAGTTGTGCCTTTTGCTGCTATTGGATTTTTAAAATATAATGGTATGCCAGCAGAACAGTTTGTATTAGCGTGGATCAAGTCAGAAATTTTAGTGCCTAGACATTTAGAATTTAATGCAAAGAATTTTTATTATGAGTTAATTTATAATAAGCCAAAAGAAAAGAAGAAAGGAGTAAAAGATGAAAACGATAAGGAATCTATTTAAAAGAGATAAAGAAGAATTTAATATACCTAAAAGTATTCAAGATACCATACCAGTAAATAGAATATGGAAAGATGGTATTTTTTTATTAGGTAAAGATAAATATAGTAAAACTTATAGATTTACTGATATTAATTATGCAGTTGCTTCTAGAAATGATAAAGAAGCAATGTTTTTAAATTATTCTGAATTATTAAATTCACTTGATTCTAGTGCGACGTCAAAAATAACAATTCTAAATAGAAGATTAAATAAAGTAGATTTTGAGAAGAATATATTATTGCCAAAAGCGAATGATAATTTAGACAAGTACCGTGATGAATATAATAGGATGTTAATTGAGCAGGCAACAAATTCTAATTCAATGGTTCAAGAGAAATTTCTTACTATATCTATAAATAAAAATAGTCTAGATGAGGCTAGACAATATTTTACTCGGATTTCTGCTGAATTAAATAATCGTTTTCGTGAACTCGGTTCAAAAGTCGAATCATTAAGTGCAAATGAAAGATTAAGAGTAATACACGATTTTTATAGAGTGGGAGAGGAATCTATTTTTAATTTTGATATGATAGACAATATGAGAAAAGGGCATTCCTTTAAAGATTATATATGTTCAGATTCTTTATCTTTTGAAAAAGATTATTTCGAATATGGAAATAGATATGGACGTGTATTATACTTGAAAGAGTATGCTAATTATATAAAAGATGATATGGTTGCAGAATTGACAGATATGGATAGAAGTATGCTTCTATCTATTGATATAATACCAATCCCCATGGATGAAGCGATACGTGAGGTGGAAAACAGAAGATTAGGTGTAGAAACTAATATTACTAATTGGCAACGCAGACAAAATAACAATAACAATTTTAGTGCTGTTATTCCTTATGATTTGGAGCAACAAAGAAAAGAATCGAAAGAATTTCTAGATGATCTTACTACGAGAGACCAAAGAATGTTTGTATGCGTTATTACTATGGTTCATACTGCTAAGACTTTAGAACAATTAAATCTAGATACAGAATCTTTATTATCTACTGCTAGAAAACATTTGTGTCAGTTAGCGGTATTAAAGTATCAACAAATGGATGGATTAAATACGGTTTTACCTTATGGAGTAAGAAAAATAAATACATTAAGAACATTAACAACTGAATCATTAGCTGTTTTTACACCATTTAGAGTACAAGAAATTAATCATGAAAATGGAATATATTATGGTTTAAATGTTATATCTAAAAATATGATAATTGCAGATAGAAGACAACTACTAAATGGTAATTCTTTTATATTAGGTGTTAGTGGAAGTGGTAAGTCTTTTACTGCAAAAAATGAAATAGTTTCTATTGCATTACGTGATCCTACAGCAGATATCATTATTGTTGATCCAGAGCGAGAAGAAAGCAGGTTGGTAAAAGCATTAGGTGGAGAAGTAATTCATATATCTGCTACAAGTGAAAATCATATAAATGCAATGGATTTAAATAGTGAATATGGTGATGGTGCGAATCCTGTAATATTAAAGTCTGAATTTATTTTATCTTTGTGTGAACATTTAATGGGTGAAAAGTCTTTAGGCCCAAAAGAAAAATCAATTATAGATAGATGTACTGCCAAAGTTTATAGAGTGTACCAACAGGGAAATTATCAAGGTGTTCCACCAACTTTACAAGACTTTAGAGAAGAATTATTAAAACAACCAGAGGAAGAGGCAAAGCAAATTGCCCTTGCTATCGAATTGTTTACAGATGGATCTTTAAATACATTTGCTAAAAATACTAATGTTGATACAAATAATCGTATTATATGTTATGATATCTTAGATTTAGGAAAACAATTACTTCCTATAGGTATGCTTGTTGTTTTAGATAGTATTTTAAATAGAATTACAGCTAATAGAAATAAAGGAAGAAGTACATATATTTTCATAGATGAAATATATTTATTATTTCAACATGAATATTCTGCTAATTTCTTATTTACTTTATGGAAACGTGTTAGAAAATATGGAGCTTATGCTACAGGGATTACACAAAATGTGGAAGATTTATTACAGTCTCATACTGCAAAAACTATGCTTGCAAACTCTGAATTTATTGTTATGTTAAATCAAGCCTCAACTGATCGTCTTGAATTAGCGAAATTATTAAATATTTCAGAGTTACAATTAAGTTATATAACTAATGTTGGAGCAGGTGAAGGACTTTTAAAAGTAGGACGTAATCTAGTACCATTTGAAAATCATTTCCCTCATGATTTAGAATTATATAAATTGATGACTACTAAACCAGGGGAAGAATAGTGAAAGACATAAAAACAAAAGATAGTTCTCGTAAGGGAATTAAAACGCTTAATAAAGCTAGTGCGTGGACTGAGAGAATTAAAGATCCTATTGTTTATCTAAATGATAAATCAAACGAAATAAATTCAAACAATAATAATATAAATGAATATGGATCAGACAAAATAAAATATTATAGTAACAGAATTAAAGATGAGACAATCCATGGAGCTGGTAAACTAGTAAACAAAGGAAAAACTAGTTTAATAAATAAAATTAAAAGACGAAATATAAAGAATACTGCTGGTACAAGTAAAATTAAAACAAAGGTAGCTAATGCTAAAAATATAATGAATAATACAAAAAAGGCAGCACAACGAAGTAAACAAATGGCTATTCAAGCTAAAAGACTAGCCATAAGTATGGCAAGAACTACACGAAGAGCAGTAATGGCTATATTCAAAGGTGTTATTTTAGGAGTTAAAGCATTAATAAGTGCTTTAAGCTCGCTTATTGGCTTATTGGCAAGCGGTGGAGCAATTGTGATGATAGTAATTATTGTTATATGTCTAATTGCCGCCTTATTAGGTTCAATTTTTGGTATCTTTTTTTCCAATGATTCAAATAGTAGAACTATGACTAGTGTTATTAGTGAGATTAATCAAGAGGTTTATAGAAATGTAGAATCACAAAGGCTTTTATCACAAGCAGATGAAATAGTTTTTGAATCAACCTATTCTAATTGGAAAGAAGTAATTGCGGTTTATTCTGTAAAATATGCTAATGATAATTCGGAAGATGCTGAGATTGTAATGTATTTAGACGATAAAAACGTTAGAAGATTAAAGACTGTTTTTTATGATTTTAATACAATCATTACTGAAGTTAGAAATGAAGAAAATGCAAATGAAAGTAGTCCACCAGAATTTAATAATAATCCAGTTAATGGGCAGGGAAAAACTATATTATATGTAAAAGTCACATCAAAATCTTTAGAAGAAATCATGAATAATTATAGTTTTAGTGATGACCAAAAAGAACAAGTTAAAGAATTAACTAGTTCAGAATATGATGATATGTGGAGTCATCTATTGTATGGCTCTGAAACAGGAGATTATATTTACTGGAGGCAGAAAAATGCAAGTTGGTCAAATATACAAATTGGTAATTCAGGGAAAACAATTAGTGATATTGGTTGTCTAGTTACATCTGTGGCAATTTTAATACAAAAATCTAATGTTAATAATACAATACTCCCTTTTAATCCTGGTATTTTTGTTGAAAATTTAAATAACAATAATGGATTTGATAATAATGGTAATTTACAATATGCTGCCATTACGAAAATAATTCCTAATTTTCAATATAAAGGTAGAGTAACTTTAGCTGGAAAAAGTAAAAATGAAAAATTAAAACTAATAAAAACATATCAAGAACAGGGATATTATATAGCTATGGAAGTGTTAGGAGATACAGGTCAGCATTGGGTTGCAGTGATGAATGTTGTTGGTAATGAAATTAAAATGGTTGATCCTAGTACGGATAATATAGATGTTTGGAATACATATAATTGGAAAAATAGTTCGCAATTTGTGTATTTTCAAGCTAACTTGGCTAGTTAATTAAGTTGACTAGCCATTTTTTTGTTTTAAAAAATATCTTTAAATGAACAAATGTTCGTGATATAATTATTTTGGTGATACAGATGGGAAGAATTTTTATGTGTATTGATTTAAAAAGTTTTTATGCTTCTGTTGAGTGCGTTGAAAGGAAGTTAGATCCATTAAAAACAAATTTAGTTGTTGCTGATGAATCAAGAACAGATAAAACTGTATGTTTAGCAATTAGTCCATCATTAAAACAATATGGTTTGGGAGGAAGAGCTAGACTTTTTGAAGTTAAACAAAAAGTAAAGGAGATAAACCTTCAAAGGAGAAAATTAAATAACTATAGAAAGTTTAGTGGAAAATCATATTTGGATGAAGAATTAAAGAAAAATAAAAATTTGGAATTAGATTTTATTGTAGCTCCACCTAGAATGGCTTATTATATGAAATACAGCACAAATATTTATAATATTTATTTGAAATATATTGCACCAGAGGATATTCTTGTTTATTCAATAGATGAGGTATTTATTGATATAACTGATTATATTTCACTTTACAAATGTACACCGAGACAATTAGTTACGAAAATGATTAAAGACGTATATGAAACAACTGGTATCACTGCTACTGCGGGAATAGGGACGAATATGTTTTTAGCAAAGGTGGCAATGGATATTGTGGCTAAAAAATGTAAACCGAATGAATTTGGAGTTAGAATTGCTGGTCTAGATGAGATGACTTTTAGAAAGAAATTGTGGGACCATAAGCCAATAACTGATTTTTGGCGTGTTGGTAAAGGAATAGCTAATAAACTTGCTAAAAATAATATGAACACTATGGGGGATGTTGCAAGATGTTCTCATTATAATGAAGATTTATTATACAAATTATTTGGTGTTAATGCGGAATTATTGATTGATCATGCTTGGGGATGGGAACCTTGTACAATTGAAATTGCTAAAAGTTATAAACCGACTGAAACATCGCTTAGTTCTGGACAAGTTTTGCATGAGCCATATGATAATAAAAAAGCAAAAATTATTGTACAAGAGATGGCGGATAATTTGGCTCTTGATCTAGTAAATAAGAAATTTCTAACAAAACAATTGGTTTTAACCATAAATTATGATATTGAAAATTTAACTAATCCCGATATTTTTAATAAATATTTTGGAGAAATAACTTTAGATTCGTATGGAAGAAAAATACCAAAGCATTCTCATGGAACAGTTAATTTAGAGCATTATACTTCTTCGTCTAGTATTATTATGGAAAGCTTTGTGAATTTGTTTGATAAAATTTCTAATCCTATTCTGTTAATTAGAAAGCTAAATCTAACGGTAAGTAAATTGATTTGTGAAGATAAAGTTCAGACTAATAAAAAAGTGGAACAAATTAATTTGTTCACTGATTATAAAAAAAAGGAGATAGAAGAAGCAAAACAAAAAGATGATGAGAATAAAGAAAAAGAAATACAAAAAGTCATTTTGCAAATAAAAAACAAATATGGAAAAAATGCTATCTTAAAGGGAATGAATTTGACAGAAGGTGCAACTGCGATTGAAAGGAATAAGCAGATAGGAGGACATCATGAATAAATATGACGATATTATTGATTTGCCACATCATGTTTCTAAAACAAGAAAGCCGATGAGTTTATATAATAGAGCAGCACAGTTTGCACCTTTTGCTGCATTAACAGGTTATGATGATGCAATAGAGGAAACTGCAAGGTTAACCGAAACAAAGGTAGAACTGAGTGATGAATTAAAAAATGATTTAAATCAAAAAATAAATTTTATAAAGAATAATATAAAAGTCCATCCAGAAATTACAATTAAATATTTTGTTCGAGATAATAAAAAGAGTGGTGGTATATATAAGTCGTTAACGAGTATAATTAAAAAGGTTGACAATTTTAATAAATGTCTTATTTTTGCTGACAATACAAACGTTTACTTTGATGATATTATTAGTATCACCTGGCAAAGTGATTTTAATAAAATTTTATTAGATAATGAGAAAAATAATGAATGAATTTTATAATTGTTGTACTTAATATAAATTATAATTATATAAAGTGAATCAGATTATTTTAGATTCGCTTTTTTCATGGTATAATTTGTATATATGGAGATGGAGTAATGAAGTCTATTAAAGATAATGAAAAAATATCTCTAATCAAAAAATATTACAAAAAAGATAAAGTTTTTTTAGAATTAGAGTTATTAAATTATTCAGGATATAATTTATATATGATTATAACCAAATCAAAAAAATATGGAACTTATAAACTTAGTTGGTTTGATTTAGATGATATAAAAGATAAAAGTATTGAAAAATATCTATCATGCCAATACATCGACAGTAAAGTTATACATCTTATTGAGAATACTTATTCAGATTATAAAGTTGATGCTCATTACATTGATGAGTTTTTGACTGATAAAGATGTTGTTATTTTTAATGCCAATATTAAAACAAAAGATTCTGATAATATTAGCATATCTTTTAAAAAATATATGCCTAAATGTTTAGCCAATTTAACAGATTTATTTATATTTATTTTTAGAAATATGCCGAGAACATATGAAGTTTTTCTATATAAAATTTTAGCAAAGCTAACTGGAAGTACAGAAATGTATGAATATAAAGAAGAGTTTGATTTTGATTTGTTTAATGGTGATATTGATAAATTGTTTCGTTTTCAAATTGTTGAAAGAGGAAAAAAATATTACGAGGAAGATAGAGTTGAATTTTTAGAGAAAATAGATGACAGATATTTTGCCATTGTAAATGGTTCTGAAAAATATGTTGTAATAATAAAGTACATTGAAAAAGATAAAAAAATGCAAGTGTATTGTACTTGTCCATGTGAGTTTTATTGTAAACATATTTACGCTGTTATTCTTGCTATTAGGAATAATAAAGGTAATAGATTTTATAAAATAATGTATAAAAATCCTAATAAGAATTTACTTGAGAGAATTATAGATTTTGAATATTTGTTATGTTTAGGAATCGTTGAACAGAATTTTGAAATAATCAATAATTATGGAGAACTTGAATTAATTCCTATATTAGATAAAAATGATAAATATAACTGGGAAATATTAGAGGATTCTGAAGATGAGAAATTAACAAAACAGGTAAAATATTTTTTGGATAATAAATAGTAAAATTGTAGGTGGTAATTATGGGAAAGTTATATCTTCTAAGTGGAGATTACATATTAAATTCTAAAGATAAAGATGCTATTGTTAATGCTGCTAATAAATATATGATAAATGGTAGTGGAATTTGTGGAGTTATTTATAGAAATGCAGGAAACAAATTGTTAGAATACTGTAAACAAATATATAAAACAGATATGAAACCAGGAGAGGTAAGAGTTACACCGGGTTTTAATTTAAATATGGATATTATCCATGTATTAGCTCCGAAATATTATGAAGCAAGGAATTCAATTGATGAATTGTTATTTACATACAAAAAAATGTTAGAAGTTATAATAGAAAAAGGTTACAAAAATGTACTTGTTTGTAGTTTGGGTACGGGGGTTCATGGATATAAACATGAAGATATTGCCAAACCACTTATATCTCTTTTAAATAATTTTTGTAAAATTAATGATGTAAACTTATATTTCAATAATTTGTATCCAATTTATAAAGATATATATTTAAAACCATTTTTAGAAATAAATGCTCTATATTTAAAAAAGGATTTAATGAATTTGGTACCAAAAGAAATACTTATATACTTAAATGAAAATAATCTAATTGAAAATGACATAAAAAAGAAATATGCCAATTTTGTAAAAAATAAAGAATTAGATGATTTGTGTTTATCAGAAAAACTTATTTGTTTACAATATACTTTAGAAAATTTTGAAGTAACAAAAGAACAAATTAAAATATTAATTGAAAGGATGGATTAGTAATATGAACAACAATCAAACATTTAAACCAGAGAATCAAACTATAAGTGATTTATTTTCTTGCCAAGCAATATATGTTATTCCAAATTATCAAAGACAGTATAGTTGGGTGAATGAACAATTAGAAGAATTGTGGAGCGATTTATACGAATCATACATTAATACTCCTGAGGAATGTTATTTTTTGGGATCGATAGTAGTAGTTGATGATGGTAAAGGACACCATGAATTAGTTGATGGTCAGCAGAGAATAACAACATTGATGATAATGTTAAATGTATTAGCTAAAACATTCCCTGATATTAATAAAAACTCTGATATTTTATTAAAAGGTAATTTGCAAAAAATTAAGCAATTAATTTATTTTGATGAAGGAATTAATAGATTGCAATTGCAGATAGATCCTAATTACAATACTTCATTTAAAAAAGCAATAATAAATCAAGATAATTATGAAAATTTTAAATATCCTACTCAAGCTAATTTGAAAAAAGATGATCCTGAGTATAAGTTTGTAAATACTGCAAAATTTTTCTATGATAAATTTAATGAGTTGTTAAAATCCGAAGGTCAATCCGTTTTAGATGGTTTTGTCAATTTCATTTTATTTAAAACTAATATTATAAAAACGATATGTACAAATCAATCGTTTGCCATTAAATTATTTTTAGTTTTAAATGATAGAGGTTTAGAACTTTCTATTTCTGATATTATTAAATCATATATACTTGATAAATACGATTCAAATGATAGATATAATGAAAATGATAAAGCAACATTCAATTATAACTGGAAATCTATTGAAAAAATAAGTAATGATTATGAATTTACAATTGATGATTTCATGGTTTATTTTGAATATTATAAACTTAAAAGTAATCCTAAAAGACAAGTTACAGACGAATTAAAAAAGATTATTCAATCATCTGAAGTGGTATCTTTAGTTGATGAGATGAAGTCTTTTGCTGATAATTTAGAAAAGGTATATAAATCTACATTGCCTGTAATATATAGTTTAAGATATATCCCATGGCAAGCATATGTTATGACTGCTTTAGCGAGTGCATATCAAGTTGATTATCCAGATAAAGAAGAATTGTTTCAATCTATGAGAAGATTTTTCTATATTTCATGGATTTCTGGCAAAACGTTAAATGGAATAAAACAAACGTCTTTCAATTTAATCGATGCGATAGTCGACAAAAAAACTATTGATGAAATAAATGAGATGCTTGATAAGTTTATTTATGGAAAAAGATTAATAAGAGATGTTTATCAAAATTTGAATGATGATGTTTATGGCCAAAATTTTTTGAAAGCTTTAATGTTGTCTATTGAGTATGAAATCAGAGAAAAAACCAATGTTGGATTTTATAAGATTAATAATTCAATCCATATCGACCATATATTACCACAACAATTTGATAAAAGATTAGATGAATGGAAGAATATTGATGATGTTGCTTTAGCTAAAACATACATTCATAAATTAGGAAATTTGGCTTTACTTCTTGGAAGTAAAAATGAAGAGGCATTGAATCATGGTATGAATGTAAAGATGAATATTTATCAAGGAAAAGATAAAAATGAGTCAGGTGTAACAGCTTTTGATACAACAAAAACAATAATTGATAATTATAATAAAGGTGATGTTGATTGGGATGTTTCTCATATAGTTGATAGACAAAAATATTTAATTGGATTAATAGAAAATATGTTAGATATATCTGAAGATGATATAGATAAAATTATAGAAGAAGAACAAAAAGCTAATTCATTACATAAATGGCAATATAATAATGAATATTTAACAAACAAGGGTCTAGTTTTAAGTATTTTAAAGGATTATATAAATGCCAATAATATAAAAGATTATTATTCTATTCCAAAGGAAATAAGAGATTTTAAAATGTATTCACATGAACTAATTAAAAATGAAAATAATGAAGAATATACTTATACAAAATTAGACTGTAATAATTTATCAGTATATGTAAGGACAATTTGTTTAAAAAATGATACAAATAAATTTATAGATATGATGAAAAAATATTTTGATTTTGATTTAATAAAATTAGAATCTGAAAAAGAAGTTTATAATTAATTGCAATATAAGAGATTTAAAACTTCTTTTTTTGTTTATGAGCTATAGTGGAAATCGTTTATTTATGGTATAATTATTAAAAATGTGTTCTTAAAGAGTGGTGTTGTTTTATGTTAAATAAAAAAGAATTAACAGAAGAAGATATAAAATTAAAATATATTACTCCGGCATTACAAGCAGCAGATTGGGATATAAAAAACCAAATTCGATGCGAATATTATTATACTGCTGGAAAAATAAATGTAAGGGAAAATGTTGCTCAAAGAGGTAAAGGAAAGAAAGTTGATTATCTTTTATCTTATAAATCTAATTTGCCTATTGCAATAGTTGAAGCAAAAGATAATAAAGTACCAATATCTCATGGAATACAGCAAGGAATGGATTATGCTTACGATTTAGATATTCCATTTGCTTATTCATCAAATGGTGATGGATTTTTTGAACATGATATGATTACTGGTGAAGAAAGAGAACTTAAATTGGAAGAATTTCCGACTCCTAAACAACTATGGGAAAGATATTTAAAAGAAAAAGAAATTACTCCGGAGCAGGAGTCATTAATCACAGAACCATATTATTTTATGGATATAAATAAAACCCCACGATATTATCAAAGAATAGCAATTAACAAAACAATAGAAGCCATTTCTAAAGGGCAAAAGAGAATATTGCTGGTTATGGCTACTGGAACAGGTAAGACATTTACCGCATTTCAAATAATACATAGACTACATAAATCTGGGAAGATGAAAAAAATTTTGTATTTAGCTGATAGAAATGTTTTGATAGATCAAACAATGCAGAATGATTTTAAACCGTTTCAAAAGGTTATGACTAAAATTGAACATAGAAATATGGATTCTTCTTACGAAATTTATATGTCATTGTATCATCAATTAAGAAATAATGAAGAAGAAGTATATAAGCAATTTAAACCCGACTTTTTTGATTTGATTATTGTTGATGAGTGTCATAGAAGCAGTGCTAAAGATGATTCTAACTGGCATGAGATATTAACTTATTTTAGTGATGCGACTCAAATTGGTATGACAGCTACACCAAAGGAAACAGTAGATGTTTCAAATATAACTTATTTTGGGGAACCTATTTATACATATTCTTTAAAACAAGGTATAGAGGATGGATTCCTTGCACCTTATAAAGTTGTTAGAGTTAGTTTGGATAGAGACTTGGAAGGTTATAGGCCTGAAAGAGGAAAGCTAGATGAGGATGGCTATGAAGTTGAAGATAAAGAATACACAATGCACGACTTTGACAGAACAATCGTTATTGATGAAAGAACAAAAGTAGTTGCTAAAAGAATTGCTGAATATATGAAATCAACAGATAGAATGGCAAGAGCTATTGTTTTCTGTGTCGACACAGAACATGCTTTAAGAATGAGAAACGCTTTAGCTGAAGAAAATAGAGACTTAATGCAATTAAATCCAAACTATGTCGTTAGAATTACTAGTAATGACGTTGTTGGTAAAGCAAAACTTGATGACTTTATTGATTCAAATACAATATATCCTGTAATTGCAACGACTTCAAAATTATTATCTACAGGTGTTGATACTAAGACAGTAAAATTGATAGTATTAGATGTAGAAATTCAAAGTATGACTGAATTTAAACAAATTATAGGTAGAGGGACAAGACTTCTTCCAAATAAAGGCAAAGAATATTTTACAATAATGGACTTTAGAAATAATTCAGAAAAGTTTGCTGATCCTAATTTTAATGGACCTGCAGAAGTGGTTTTAGATGTAGATGGAGGAAATGGTCAAGAACCAAAGACAGGAAAAGATTTTGGGATAACTGATACAACAATTAAGCCTCCGATAAGTGGAGATGTTGAAGATGGACAATCTAAAAAAGTTTATATAAATAATGTCCCTGTATCTATCATAAATGAAACTGTAAAATACTATGATGCTGATGGAAGATTAATAACTGAATCTATAGTAGAATATTCTGGTAGAAATTTAAAAAGAGTTTATGAAAGATATGAAGATTTTGAACAAGAATGGTATAGAGCAGATTCTAAGAAAGATTTTTTAAATCATTTGTTTAATGAAGGCGTAATGATTGATGCTTTATATGATAAAGCAAATGACAATATAGATATATTTGATATTTTGTCTAATATGGCTTATGGTGTAGAAGTTGTATCCAAAGAAGATAGAATTGAGAAAGTGAAAAACAGTAATCTTATAAATGAATACAATGATTCACAAAAGAGTGTAATTAATGAATTGTTAGAGACATATAAAAATCAGGATGTTTTAGAATTAGAAAATATAAGGACTTTAGAAGTGAAAAATTTTAATAAATTCGGAGGACTAGTTCCTATCGTTAATTTATTTGGTGGAAAAGATAAATACCTTAATGTTATCTCTAACATTGAGAAAGCTTTGTATAGCTAGGAGGTTAAAATGAATATAGGAACAATGATAAAAAGACTTCAAGATATTATGCGACAAGACGCTGGCGTTAATGGCGATGCTCAAAGAATTGAACAGATTGTATGGATGTTATTTCTTAAATTATATGACGCTAAAGAAATGGAATGGGAAATTCTTGAAGATAATTATAAATCTATTATACCAGAGGAATATAGATGGAGAAATTGGGCACCAGATAGCAAAGATGGAAAAGCTATAACCGGAGAAGAAATGTCTTCGTTTATAATTCAATTATTTGCTACCTTAAAAGAACTTGAGGTAGATGAAAATACTGATGTTAGAGGTAGATTAGTTAAAGAAGTGTTTACTGATTTGAATAACTACATGAAAGATGGAGTTTTAATTAGACAGGTTGTAAATGTATTAAATGAAATCGATTTGACAGACTTTAAAGTAAGACATGCGTTTAATGAGATATATGAAACTATTTTGAAAGATTTGCAATCAGCAGGAAAATCTGGAGAGTTTTATACTCCTAGGGCTGTTACAGATTTTGTTGTTAAAATGGTTGATCCTAAAATAGGAGAAAGTGTTGCTGATTTTGCATGTGGAACTGGTGGTTTTTTAGTTTCTGCACTTAATCATATGAAAGAAACAGTTAATAATACTGCAAGCAATGAAACATTGCAACATTCCTTTTATGGTGTTGAAAAAAAATCTCTTCCTTATTTATTGTGTACAACAAATATGTTGTTGCATGACATAAATGAGCCTCAAATCATTAGAGGAAACTCCTTAGAAAAAAATGTTAGAGATTATGAAGAAAAAGACAAGTTTGATGTTATATTAATGAATCCTCCTTATGGTGGAACAGAAAAAAAGTCTATACAGCAAAATTTTCCCACTGAGTTGAGAGATTCGGAAACTGCTGATTTATTTATGATTGAGATTCTTTATCGATTGAAGGACAGTGGGCGAGTAGGAATAGTTTTACCAGATGGATTTTTATTTGGAGTAGATAATACAAAAGTAGCAATTAAGAAGAAATTATTAGAGGAATGTAATCTGCACACTATTATAAGATTGCCTGGTTCAATTTTTGCACCATATACTTCGATTGCAACTAATCTATTATTTTTTGACAAAACAGGACCTACTAAAGAAATGTGGTTTTATAGAATGGATTTACCTGAAGGATATAAAGCATTTAGTAAAACAAAACCTGTTGAATTAAAACATTTTAATAATGTAATTAATTGGTGGAATAATAGAATAGAAATAAAGGACAAAAAGGAAGACGAATCACTAACTGAAACATGGAAGGCTAAAAGATATTCAATTGAAGATATTATTGAATTAAACTATAATTTAGATCAATGCGGTTATCCAAAAAAAGAAGAAATAATACTATCCCCACAAGAAACAATGGAAAATTTTATTACAAAGAGAGAAAAATTGGAAAAACAGTTAGATGATAAGTTGAAGAAAATTATTGAACAAATAGGTGACTTAAAATGATAGTTGATGAGTTAAAAAATGCAATCTTAAATCTATCTACTGAAGGAAAATTGGTAGAACAAAAAGAAAATGAAGATGCTTATCAAGAATTAATTAAAATACTAAGTGATAAGAAGGAAAATAAAAGATATAAATATGTTGGAATTATTGATTATCCTTTTAATATACCAAAATCATGGGTATGGGTAAAATTGGAAGATATTTGCACAAAAATAACTGATGGAACGCATAGTACTCCAAAGTATTCATTGGGAGGAATTCCATTTTTATCAGTTAAAGATATTAGTAGTGGAAAAATTAAGTTTGAAAACACTAAGTTTATAGAAAAAGAAGAACATGAAAAATTATATGCGAGATGTAATCCTGAATATGGTGATATTCTAATATCAAAAGTTGGTACTACTGGTGTTCCAGCAATTGTAGATTGTTATGAAGAATTTAGCTTGTTTGTTAGTGTGGCTTTATTAAAATTTAATAAAACTAAAATTAATAACAAATTTTTGTATTACTTTTTATTATCTCCTATTGTTCAAAAGCAAGTAAAAGATAATACTCGTGGCGTAGGAAATAAAAATTGGGTATTAGATGCAATTAAAAATACAATATTACCACTTCCACCATTAGAAGAACAACAACGTATTGTAGATAAAATAGAAGAATTATTTGCAAAGTTGGATGAAATAAAACCAATAGAGGAAGAACTTCAAATTTTAAAAAGCAAGTTTCCAGAAAATATGAAAAGATCAATTATCGATTATGCTATCCATGGTAAATTATCACAGCAAGATATTAATGATTCGGATATTGATAGAATTATACCTGAAAAAATAAAATTAAAAAATAATTATAAAAAGTTTAATTTAACAATTAATAAAGAAGAGTATCCATTTCAAATACCATCAAATTGGAAATGGGTAAAGTTGGGTATGTTATTTGATTACCAAAATGGTTATTCATACAAGCCGTCCGAAACATCTAAAAGTGGTAAAGGATACCCTGTAATCAAAAGTCAAAATATAATGAAAAAGTTTGTTGAAATTAATAGTAAAACAGTATTTGTTGAAAATCCGACTCCTAAAATGTTAAAATCAAAAATTAATAAAGGGGATTTCTTAATGTGTTTGTCATCACAGTCTGATAATCCTGAACCATTAGGAAAAACTGCAATATATGAGTACGAAGATTATGCTTTATTAAATCAGCGAGTTTTGAAACTTATTCCAATCAATTATGATTTTTCAAGGTATCTTTATTATGTAATCAATTCTTTCTACTTTCATAATACCGTATCAAGCAAAGGAGGGGGATCTGCTCAATCTAATTTGAAACTTGAGCATGTTATGGAAATGTACATTCCTTTACCTTCACTAGAGGAACAACAACGTATTGTAGATAAATTAGAACTTCTTTTACCACTTTGTGATGAAATTGAAAACTTAGTTAAGGAAAATTATAATGGTTGAAAAGATTGTTGATATAGTAAAAGAATTTATAGAAAAACATTTTCTTCCTTCGTTGTTGTCTGTGGTTTTAACTGCATTGATATATTATAAAACTCCATATGATTTAGATATTATCGTAAAGCTAGGTAAAAATTTGTATTTATTTTCGTTATTTTGTTTAATTTTATTTATTATCGAAATATTTATTTATTTTTGTAAAAAAATAATAAATAGATTAAATATGACAATTGAGCAAAACAAATATAATCGAGAGTTGGAAGAACAAAATATTGAATACATACATAATGTGTTAGACACACTAACTCCAGAAGAACTTGATTTGATAGATTACATTGTTTCCCAAAAGAATCGTCCTATTATAGCGTATTCTATGATACAAGGTACAATTTATATGGATAGTTTATTTGATTCCAGACAATATAGAATAACAGAAAAAAGTATAACAGACGTAGATCCGTACAATATTTCAAATAAAAAAACCTATAAGAAAGGTCAATATGTTATACAATTTAAATTAAAAGAGGATATTTACCAATTATTATCTAAGATTAAGAAAAAAACTGGAAAAATTTCCAGATTTTAATGAGCATTGAAGAATGCTTTTTTTATTTTAATATTTGGTATATGGATATGTTATGTTTATAGCAGATCGTATATAATGTAAGTGTTGTTATTAAATATTGTCCGGTTTCATAATTACTATAAGTCGTTTGAGAAATCATACATTCATCAGAAAGTTGTTGTTGAGTCATTTTAAGATTAGTTCTAAGTATCTTTAAATTCTTACCAATATTCTTTTTATCTATTTTATCTATTTTTTGAAAATTATTTTCATTAGATAAACCTAAGATATAATCAATGGAATATTTATATAAGTTTGAAAATTTAACTAATTTTGTCAGTGGCATTGAATCATAGTTGTTTTCCCAACCTGTAACTGTTTTTCTTGAAACACCTAATACTTTTCCTAATTCCTCTTGAGTAATTTCAAGTTCCTCTCTACAACTTTTTAAATTATTATTTATTAACATTGTTATCACCAATATTAATTTTCCCATTTAATTGTGGTGTATTGCTAAAATGCTGGGTTATTTGGTAAAATGATGATATAATAATAATATCAAGCTAAAATAGACAATATTTTACGATTAGAAAGAAGGTGAATATTTATGTATATTACTTTTGAAGATGCTGTCATAAGTTTTCTTAAAGCTGCTTTTGTGACGACTTTAGCTGTGATACAATTTCTCTTAACTTTACAATTTTATAAACTTGGATGTTCGTATTGTGATTTTATGAATATACCTTATGATTTTGCTTTAACTGTTATGAGTCCTGGTTTTGCTATAGAAGTTGCAATCGTTTTAAGCGTTATAGAAATTAGTGTTGTTATTTGGTTATTCAATAAATTAAAACGATTTAAGTTAATTAAGCTTATGTCAGATAGTTTTTCTTCCATTTTTTAACAGTTGCAATACTAATCTAATGGCTATATAATATTTTTTAATTGATATATTTAAGGTGATATTAATGAATAATTTGCTAAAGATTCTTAACGATAAGAAAATCGAAAAAAAATATTTATATAATAGTAACGAATCTATGCCTTCAAATGATTTAAATGATTTACTAGACTTGTTTATTGATGAAAATGATATTTCTATGAAAATATTATATAAGAACAACAGAATAATAAATGAATTTACATTTTATGTTTATTGCTGTGTTTATGATAACAATTATGATGTTTTTATAAACTTAACGGATAATGAATATCTATATTCTAACATTCTTAGAAAACATTTTAGTGATCATAATAAAGCATTGGAATATTATTATTTTCTTGAGAATATTATTAAAGATAATGATTTGTCAAAAATTTCTCAAAAACTTATAAGATGTTTTTAATAGAAAAATGTACTTTTTTTAAATCGATATGTGTGATATACTTTTACTGTAGTGTTGAAGATTACTGATAAGTATAATTATTTAATAATAGATGGTAGTATTAGTCTATTTGAGATTGGTACTACTTTTTTGTTAGTACCAATGATTAGAAGGAGGTACTAGCACGAAAAGAATAATTAAAAATGAATATGGTAGTATAGGTATTAATCTTAAGAAGTTAATGGATGATAAAATGATAACAATCAATGAGATGAGTAGATTTGCAAAGGTCAGATATGAAACTGTCAGAAAATATTACAACAATGATTGTTACTGGTATGATGGAGTAACACTTGCTAAATTTTGTTATGTTTTAGAATGTGATATTAATCAGTTGTTAATCTATGAACCATCTCAAACACTACAAAACTCAAAAATTCATGGTTAATTATACTTTTCAGTATGCCGGTTTTTGCTAAAATTTAGTAATAATCGGCATTATTTTTTTTGACTTAAAATGAAACAAAGCCTTTAAATACAAGAATGAATAGGAAAAAAAGAGAAAAAAATGAGAAAAAAAGCATAGATAATTTTGGGTATTGAAAATATATTGATAGGCGTTATAATGATTATAATAGCAGTAGCTATACAGAAAGGAGTAAGGAAAAGATATACAAGACTTATTACATAAATTTGTAATTGCATTTGTAAATGCTAAATGCTATCATAGTCAGCAATATATTTATTTTTGGGATGTGATGGTATGTGGTATTTGACTAAGTGGTTGGATTTAAAAGTCTGTATTAAAAGTATATCCTTTTCTTCCCAAAATATTTGTCTTTTAAAAGAGTAAATTGCATTATGTGCTTTTTGCTCTTTTTTTGTATGGAAGGAGGAATTAAATTGAAAAACAATGATTATTTAAAACAGTATATTGTTGAACAATTTGATTATATAAGTTATAAAAAATTGGTAGAGATTTTTATTAACTTGATTGAGACATTACAAATAACTATTGGTGATTATGAAACTGGAATTAGTATAACACCAAATTATGAACTTAATTATAGTAGTTATTCTGGTAAACTACCAAATTCCAAAATAGAGTCTTTTATAATAAGAGACTATAATAATGAATGCAAAGCTAAAGCGTGTATAAAAAAATTTACTATTGCTTTTAATAAATTAAATGATATGGAAAAGAAAATATTTTATAATACCTTTATTGACAAGAGTAAAGATGAGTTTATTATTTCAAAATTCAATTTATGTAGCAAAGAGCTAAATAAAATAAGAAAAAGTGCAGTGATTAAATTTTCATTATATTTAGGGTTCGATAAAATTATTAATCAAGTTTTTTAATAGATTGAAAAATGGAGGAGGATAAAAATGATATTAAAAAATTTAAAAAGATATTTGAATACGTATGTAAGCGATAATCAAAAACAAGAAATTGTGCTATATGGACATAGTGAAAAAGAGGTAATTGCAAATGTAATTACTTTTTTTATTTCTGTAGGAAAGAATATTGAATGTGATTCGGTTAGTGCAAAGGAGATTAATGATGAAAATGAAGATGAAAGTAACTAGGGAAGAATTTATTAAAACAATATTAAAACTTTTAGGAAAGGATAAAAAATAATGAAGTATGATTATGTAAAATTAAAAGAGAAATTAATGGAATGTAAAAAAACAGATGTAAAAACAATACAAGATAAGGATGTAGATGAAATATCGACAATAAAAATTGATAAAAGAAAATCAAGTAACGAAAGGATACTTGATTTTTTATGTAAAACAAAAAATCCATATATTTTTAAATGCGATGGAGTCATTGTAAAAATTAGTTTTTCCGATAAATCTAATATGACTGCTGATGATTGTTTGACTAATGTTTTAAAAAGACTATATAGATAAAATCAACTCTGGGATTTAAATATTTGCACCATCGTAAATAATCAACAAAAATACTATTATTTCTTTGGAGGTGATTTAGAGTGGCTGGTAGAGGCAGAAAAAAGCTCAGTAGAGAAGAATTAAAAAATCGTAAATGGCTATTTGGTGTCTATACCAGAAGATCATTCGATGATGGTGATGATACAGAATCTAATACTATAATTAATCAAAAACATTTAATTGAAGCACACTTAGAAAAGCTATCTGAAAATATTGAAATAGTAGATTATTATGTGGATGATGGTTATACTGGAACAAATTTCAATAGACCAAATTTTAAACGACTTATGAATGATGTTTTATCTGGAAAAGTTAATGGGATTATTGTTAAAGATTTATCAAGATTAGGAAGGAATCATTTAGAAGTTGGAAAATATATAGAAGAAATATTTCCATTACATAGCATTAGAATAATTGCTGTAAATGATGATGTTGATTCATTTAACAATCCAGAGTCTATAAGAAGTTTAAATGTTCCGATTAAAAATTTAGTTAATGAAGGTGTTTCAAGAGACCTTTCAAAAAAGGTTGCTAGTGCTTATGATTCAATGGCTAGAAATAGGCAATTTGTTGCTGGTACAACACCCTATGGATATGCTTTGGATCCAAATGATAAGCACCATCTAGTAATTGATGAAAAAGAAGCAAAAATAATTCGAGAGATTTTTAAAATGGCATTAGAAGGAGATGGCAGGATTAAAATCTGTAAGTATTTAAATTCGCAAGGAATATTGTGCCGAAAGGAAATAAGTAGAAGAAAAAAAGCAAATTTAAGTTTGGAGCCATTTTCACTTGAATCTAGATATTATTGGGGAACTACCACGATAGGTAGAATTTTAACTAATGAGACATACATTGGCAATTTAGTACAATTGAAGACAAAGAGAAAAGAATTTGGAAGTAAAAAAGCTATCAATGTAAAAAAAGAGGATTGGGTTAGATGCGAAAAAACACATGAAGCAATAATCTCAAAAGAAGATTTTGAAAAAGTCCAAGAACAAATCAAATTAAATGAAAAAGCACATTCTAAACCATTAAATATGTCTTTATTTAGAGGCATTATTAAATGTTCTGATTGTGGTGGTGCAATGGTTAAACAAGATGACTTTAGAGGAAATAGAAATTGTTCTAATTATTTTTGTTTGAGTTACTTGTCAAGACACAATAATTGCAGTTCACATAAGATAAAAACTGATTTATTAGAAAATGTGATATTAGAGGCAGTAAAGCTTCAAATAAAACTTGTAATAGAATTAGATAAGAGCATATCAAAGTTATATTTTAAAAATGATAAAAACAAGTTGGAAAAAGAATATAAGGAAAGTATACAAATAGCAGAAATTAAAATAAATGCTTTAAAAGAAAAGAAAAAAGAAATATATAAAGATTGGAAGTTCAATAGGATTGATAAATCCGAGTTTTCAAAACTGTATGAAGAGTATAATCAAAAGATTGAACTTTTAAATAGTAATATAGAACTTTATACTTCTACTTATAAAGAAACTGTTAAGATGTTAAAGAAAGATGATTATTGGATTGAACATTATAAAAGAAATAAAAAAATTAAAAAATTGACTAGAAGTGTTGTCGAAGATTTAATTGAAAAAATAATAGTTTTTAGTGATTGTAAAGTTGAAGTTATATTTAAATATCATGATGAGTATGAACAATTATTAGCATTTTTAGAAAAGGAGGTAGTAAATAATCGTGAAAAAATGGAAGTTTGGAGTGTATCTGAGACTGTCAGCTGATGAAAAAGGTAAAGATAATGAACAGTCCAACAGTGTAGTTAATCAAAGAAAAATTATTGAATATTATTTAAACGATAAAAAGGACATTACACTTTTTAAGTGTTATGTGGATGATGGTTATACTGGAACAGATTTTAATAGACCTGGATATAAAGAAATGTTAAATGATATAGAAACAAAAAAAATTAGTGGAGTAATTGTTAAGGATTTATCAAGATTAGGAAGAAATTATATACAAGTAGGTAATTTTATTGATAAGATAGTTCCTTCTTATAAATTAAGATTTATTTCTGTTAATGATAATGTTGATTCCTTAAATAATCCTCGTCTTATGGATTCGCTTGAAATCCCTTTTAAGAATTTAATCAATGAAAATTACTCTAAAGATTCATCTATAAAACTTAGAACCGCATTGTCAGCAAGTAAGAAAGCTGGTAATTTTATAGGTAAATATGCACCATATGGATATATTAAAGATGAAAAAGATTGTCATAAGATAATAGTCGATCCTGATGCTGCTACTGTTGTTAAGAGAATTTTTGAATTAGTATTAAGAGGTAAAAGTAAACAAGAAATAAAAGAGGAATTAAACAATAATCATATATTAACACCAAGTATTTATATGAGAGATAGAATTGGTGCAGAAGTATGTAATCCTCGTACAAAATGGACTATCTATATGTTGGATGCTATTTTAACAAATGAAACATATATTGGAACTTTAGTACAAGGAAAGCGAACAAGACTTAATCATAAGGCACATAACTTCGTCAGGGTCGCTGAAGGAGAATGGGTAGTATTTAAAAATCATCATGATGCTATAATTCGTGAAGATATTTTTTATCAAGTTCAAAACATTTTATATAATAGAAATGTTAAAGCAAATAAAAATGGTTCTTATCATACATACTCTGGTTTCTTAAAATGCTCTGATTGTGGTAAAAGTCTTTACAGGATAACTAGAACAAAAAGAGGAAAATTGCAAGCATTTTATTATTGCAGTACATATTTAAAAACAAAACAGTGTAGTAAACATCATATAACAGAAAGAAAATTAGATAATATTGTATTAAATGCTATAAATCAATATATTGAACTTATATGTGATATTGATAAACGCATTGATGAAATTGTTTCGTATTCAAGAATTGATTATAATGAGGAAGTAAAAAAAATAAAAATAGTAGAGATCAATAAACAAATATCTCAGTATGAAAATTTGTTAAGTGATTTAATTAAGGATTATCAAAATGATATAATTTCACAAGAGGATTTTGAGGAATTTAAAAATGATTATTTATATGAAACCAACAAATTAAAACAAGAAAAAGAAAAAATAGAATCAAGCAAATTTACGCAAAATAATCTGGATTGGATAAAAAAATTAAAACATCAAAAAAAGTTTACTAATATAACTAGAAGTATTATTAATGAATTTATCGATAACATTTATGTTGGCGACAAAGATGAAGTTGAAATTTCTTTTTTATATAAAGATCAATATGAAGATACACTTAAATATCTTAAAAGTAAAAATAATATGGTATAATTAGTTAGAAATATTTTCGCATTAATAAAAAAGGGAGGTAGAATTTTTATGAATAAAGAAGATAATATGGGGGTTAATAAAATTGGTATCAACTCATATCCCGGCCATATGGCTAAAGCAAGACGGGAGATTAAAGAAAAAATAGATCTTATCGATATTGTATACGAAGTAGTAGATGCTAGGATGCCACTTAGTTCTAAAGTAAAGGATATTGATTCTTTGTTAAAGGACAAGCCTAGGATATTAGTAGTGACGAAGTATGATCTTTGTGATAAGGAAGAAACGGATAAGATTTTAGCTTATTATCAAGAACAGGGCTACACTGTCATTCCGGTTATGTTAAATCAAACTGGGGCTACTGATAAAATTATAAAGGAAAGCAATCGACTTTTAGAAAAGATGCAACAGATACGAAAGGATAAGGGCTTAAAACCAAGAAATATCAGAGCTTTAGTTATAGGAACACCTAATGTAGGAAAGAGTACGTTAATCAATAGTTTGGTCAAGAAGAAAGTGGTTAATACGGGGAACCGTCCAGGTGTGACTAGAAATTTAAGTTGGATAAGAATTGGTCAAGGCATAGAACTTTTAGATTCTCCAGGTATTTTATGGCCAAAATTAGATGATCAATATCAAGCTAAAATTTTAGCTTGTCTATCTTCGATTAAAGAAGAATTAGTCGATCCTGAGATGTTAGCTATGTTTGTTCTTGACTTGTTAAAACGACTTTATCCAGAACGTCTAAAGGAACGTTATAAATTAGTTAGTTTAGATAGTGAGGAAAATATTCTAGAAGAGATCGCTAAACGTAGAGGGGCATTAAAAAAAGGTGGTATAATTGATTATGATAAAACTTACCAAATTATTTTACGAGATATGAAAGAAAATAATTTTGGGGGTATTACCTTAGATCGGTTGAATAATAACTAGAAAATGAGAGGATTAATTATGCGTGAGGAAGTTATATATTTTTCTAAATTACCAGAAAGTAATATGGTTTTATTAAGACATGTAATCGATAATCAAGTAATTGAAGAGAAGATTATCCAGAATGAAGAGATTTTAAAAAATCTATTAAGAGATGGAACTAGTGAAATTGAACAAGCTTATTTAGATGGCGATTGTTTAACTTTTTGCTTGCCACCATCTAAACAGTTAAATCGTAAACTCTGTTTCGATCAGTATTCAAAACTACGTCGAATTCCGGTTTTATCTTCTTTTTTTAAACGGGCTTATCTGGAACTTACTGAGCCAAAGGAGGTAGAAAGTTTTAAACCGGCTTCTCCTTCTTTATTAGCTAAAGCGAAAGAAATTAATAAAGTGGGTTTAGTCGTTGGTCTTTGTGCGGTATTGACCACTACTTCGCTTGCTTTTGCGGCTCATGAGGTGATGAAAACAGAAAGAGCGATTACTACTGTTTCTGTTGAAGCTGAACCGACAGTTAATGAGCCAGATGAAGAAAAATATGCCCCTTCTTATTCTTCTTCCCATCAAACTTATACAGAAATAAGTGAAAATCAAACGGAAACTGTTGAACTGGTTTATAATCAACCGAATATTAGTTTAGATACACAACGTTTGATGAAGAAAATTGCGGAAGAATACAATATTCCTTTTCGTTATTTAATTACTATTGCGGATGTTGAGTCAGATGGTAAATTTAATAATGATGGGATCGTTAGCTATACAAAAGATTATGGGATTATGCAGATTAATGAAATGAATTTTGATACTTTGTGTCAACGATTAAATACGACACCAGATATGATTCGTTATGATGCGGAGACTAATATTCGGGCAAGTGCGGAGATTATTTCGGATATTATCTCTCTTTGTCAAGAAAAATATGGTGTTGTCCGTGATGAAGAAGTATATGGTTGTTATAATGGTTGGATTGATTGGCGAGAGAATGAAATTTCTGTGGATTATGTAGCTAAAGCAATGGAGAAGCAAAATACAATCTATAATGATGCAAATATGGTCGATGCTCAAGATATAGGAATGAAGGTTAGTAAATAATGCAGGAAATAGATTTATATCAATATGAACATGAATTATACGAGCAAGGTATTCGTTTAGTTGCCGGGGTAGATGAGGTAGGAAGAGGACCGTTAATTGGACCGGTTGTTGTTGCTTGTGTCATCTTACCCCAAGACTTTGTTTTAGAAGGTCTTACTGATTCTAAGAAATTGTCTGAGAAAAAAAGAGAGAAGTTTTATGATTATATCATGGAACATGCATTAAGTGTTTCTCTTGGAATTAAAGATGAAAAAGTAATCGATGATGTGAATATTTACGAAGCAACGAAATTAGCGATGTATGAAGCGATCGAAAAAAGTCCGATTCAACCTGAGCATGTCTTAATCGATGCGATGAAACTAGAAGACTTAGCGATTCCTCATACGTCGATTATCAAGGGGGATGCTAAGAGTATTTCGATTGCTGCTGCTAGTGTTGTTGCTAAAGTTACAAGGGATAGAATGATGTATGAATTGGATCAGAAATATCCTGAGTATGGTTTTAAAGAGCATAAAGGATACGGAACCAAAAAACATTTAGAAGCTTTAGAAAAATATGGTATATTAGAGTTTCATCGTAAATCGTTTGCCCCAGTTAAAAAATATGTAGTTAAAAGTGAAGAGGATGAGTAGAGGAGGACAAGAAGATGGAAAATATTAAGGATAGAGTAGAAGAATTAGAACAGTTAAAAGCAGGAAATGTTGTACTTTTACTGTTATTAAAGTTTCATTTATGTAGACAAATAGGTGACTATCCGGTTTTTCAAGCAATCGGTGGGACTGAAGATTTTGAACAATTAGCTAGTCATATCGAATGTGGTGATATTGATTTAAAAGTTTCCTTAGGGGAGTTTTATCAGACTTTAGAAAAAGATATCCAACTACTTTCTGAGATGAATATTTTTTCTTCTAAGCCAGTTCAAGAAGAAGTAAATAAATATCAACAGTTTCTTCAAGTCATTGACTTTGCATGTGAAAGACCTTATTTTGACCAAGTGAATTTGGGAGAATGGTTAAAGCTAAATCTAGGAACGGGACATTTTTCTAATACCGTTACTTGTCAAATCGAATCTTTAGAACAATTAACAAAGAGAAAGAAATTAAACTGATCAAGTGGGAATTTCTTTCTTTTTTTCTCATATAATGATTAGAGGAGTGATATGATGTACCAACCGATAACTTTACCTTATCGTTTTTACGATTTAGAACCGATTATTTCTAAACAGACGATGTGTAGACATTACGAGGATCATTATTTACGATATTTAAAAAAATTAAATACGGTTTTACAGAAAAATAATTTTGATTATCGTTATCCTATCACAGACTTATTTAATCATCTTGATGAATTTCCTTTAGAGGATCAGGCAGAAATTTTATATCAAGCAAGTGGGGCAGTTAATCATGAGATTTATTTTCAATCTTTAAGTCCTAAAGAGAAAGAAATAATGGAACCATTACGAAGCGCTTTAGTCGACAAGTTTGGTGGGATCGAACAATTTAAAGCACAAATTGTAAATTATGCTGATCATTTGATTGGCTCCGGTTATGTTTTCTTGGTGGTAGATACCAATAAAGAATTAAAATTATTGAATTTTCCTAATCAGGATAGCCCATATTCTTTTTCCTATATACCGATTTTAGCCATCGATGTTTGGGAACATGCGTATTACGTTGATTATGGAAATAATCGAAGAACTTATATTCAAGGATTGTTAGAAAAAATAGATTATGAACAAGTAAATGAATGGTATCAACTTCTTATAGACAATTTATCTTAGATAAGATTAAAAAATCTTATCTTTTTTCTTGACATATGACAAGGTGTCATCATATAATGTATTGGTGTGACAGATTGTCATAAGGAGGATTAAGATGCCATCAAAAACATTTTTAAATTTAGCGAGTGATAAACAAAAATCCTTGATAGAAGCTGCAGAAAGAGAATTTTCACGTGTAGATTTTTCTTCTGCATCCATCAATCAAATTATTCAAGAAGCAGGTATTCCTAGGGGTAGCTTCTATATGTATTTTCAAGATAAAGAAGATCTATATTTCTATATTTTAGAAAAATATATTCATAAACTTTATTGTCGTCTTCTTTCCTATTTAGATGAAAATCAGGGTGATTTTATTTGTGGATGGCAAAAGTTACATGATCATCTTTTACATGCTTGTTTACAAGGAAAAAAACACTCACTATTTAAAAATATGTTTTTGAATATGCGTTATACTACGGATAGAAAGGTATCATTAAAGCCTCCTAAAGAAGTCATTAGGAAAAGACATGAGGACTTAATCAAGCATATCAATAAGGAGTTATATCGTTACTCTAACGATGAAGAATTATTACAGGCTTTTTCTTTGGTTATGCTTGTTAGTATGAGTTCAATTACTTATTCGTTAATGAATCCTAATGAACTTGAAAAAGAGTCTAGAATTTATAATCAAAAACTAGATATCATTCGATATGGAGTATTGAGAAAGGAGAAGTAGTGTGTTAAAAGTATTTAGTTATTTGAAAAAGTCAGCTCTTTCTATTTTACTTATTGTTGCTTTATTGGTAGTTCAAGCTATATGTGATTTATCGTTACCAGATTATATCTCTAGAATTATCAATGTTGGTGTACAACAAGGTGGGATTGAAAGTGCTGTTCCTGAAGTGATGAGACAACAAGAATTAGATGATGTTTTACTTTTTGTCGATGAAAAAAGTAAAGATGAAGTCTTAGAACAGTATCGTTTAATAGATAAAGATACTCTAGATCAAGAGGAATACGAAGATTTGGTTAAAAAGTATCCAGCTTTAGAAGAAGAAGCATTATATTTATTAGAAGATATTAGCTCTGATGAAAAAGAAGAGTTAGAAGATATGTTGACAGAACCTTTACTTATTCACTATATGTTAACTTCAGATAGTGAAGAAGGACAAAAAATAGAAGCACAAATTAAAGAGAATTTACCTAAGGAAATGCAGGAAATGTCTTTGATAGAAATCTTGAAGGCAATGCCAGAAGAAGAGATGGAAAAAATGCAAGAAGCTGCTAATGAGCAGTTTGCTTCACTTCCTGATTCGATTGCTTCTCAAAGTGCGATTGCTTCTGTCAAAGCAGAGTATCAAGCGATCGGTATGAATACCGATAATATGCAAACCAAATACATCTTTATTTCTGGAGCTAAGATGTTAGGAATTGCTTTACTTAGTATGTTAACGACGATCAGTGTCGGATTTATTGGTGCTAGAACAGCAGCAAGACTTGCCCAAGATCTAAGAAATGATGTATTTAAGAAGACGATGAGTTTTGGTACTACAGAATTTAAACAATTTGGTGTAGCTTCGTTAATTACTCGTACAACAAACGATATTCAACAAGTACAAATGGTAATGGTATTTACGCTACGTATCTTGTTTTATGCCCCAATCATCGGTATTGGTGGTGTAATTAAGGCATTAAATGCAAACTCATCAATGGCTTGGATTATTGCTGTAGCTGTAGTTGCGGTTATGTCTTTAATGGTCTTAATGTTTGGTCTTGTTATGCCAAAATTCAAGAAAGTACAAAAATTAATTGATAAACTAAACCAAGTAACCCGTGAAATTTTAAATGGAATTCCGGTTATTCGTGCGTTTAGTAATCAAAAGAAAGAAGAAAAACGATTCGATGATGCTAACCGTAGTTTGAAAAAGACCACTCTTTTTGTCAATCGTTCGATGGCTATGCTTATGCCAACGATGATGTTTGTCATGAATACGATCAGTATTTTAATCGTATGGAAAGGTGCTCATGGTATCGATCAAGGTATTATGCAAGTCGGTGATATGCTTGCCTTTATTCAATATACAATGCAAATCGTTATGGCTTTCTTAATGGTAGCTATGTTCTCGATTATGTTCCCACGTGCTAATGTATCGGCAGGACGTATTGCGGATATTTTAAATACAGAACCTGCTGTTCAAGATCCAGAACATCCTAAATCATTTAGTAAACGAATCGGTGGTTTAGTAGAATTTAAGGACGTTAGCTTTAAGTATCCAGATTCTGATGAAGATGTCTTAACGGATATTACCTTTACCGCAGAACCAGGTAAGACAACTGCTTTCATCGGTTCAACGGGTAGTGGTAAGAGTACTTTAGTTAACTTGATTCCTCGTTTCTTCGATGTTACAGATGGAGAAATTCTAGTAGATGGTGTAAATATTAAGGATGTAACTTTACATGATTTACATACGAAGATTGGTTTTGTCCCACAAAAAGGAATCTTATTCTCCGGAACAATTCGTTCTAATATCGGTTATGGAAAAGAAGATATTACTACTGAGGAGGTTGAACGAGCAGCTAGAATCGCTCAAGCAGAAAGCTTTATTTTAGAAAAGAGTAAAAAGTATTCCTCACCAATTTCTCAAGGAGGAACCAATGTCTCTGGTGGACAAAAACAACGTTTATCTATTGCTCGTGCGGTAGCGACTGATCCAGAAATTTATATTTTCGATGACAGTTTCTCGGCCTTGGACTTCAAAACGGATGCTGAACTTAGAAAAGCATTGAATAAAGAAACTAAGGGTTCTACGGTTTTGATTGTCGCTCAACGAATCAGTACTATCCTTCATGCTGATCAAATCATCGTTTTACACGAAGGTAAGATTGTAGGAAAAGGAACCCATAAACAGTTATTAAAAACGTGTGATATCTATAAAGAAATCGCCGCTAGTCAATTATCAAAGGAGGAATTAGAGGATGAGTAAGAACACAGAAAAAACAATGAAATCTCCTCGTCATGGTTCAGGACATGGACCTAAGGGTGGAGCTAATGCCTCTTATGAAAAAGCCAAAGATTTTGGCGGAACAATGAAAAAGTTACTCAAACACTTATCACAATATAAAATTCTTATCTTTTTAGTGATTTTATTCTCAGTAGGAAGTGCTATTTTCTCTATTATTGGTCCAAAAATTTTAGGAAATGCTACAACGGAGATCTATAATGGATTAATCGGTAGAGTAACCGGTACTTCAGCGGGAATTCAGTTCGATAAGATTGCCGGAATATTATTGACATTACTTGGCTTATATGGAATTAGTATGTTATTTTCTTATATTCAAGGTTGGATTATGGCTGGAGTCAGTCAAAATATCACCTATGGATTAAGAAAACAAATTTCAGAAAAAATTCATCGTATGCCACTTAAATATTTCGAATCGAGAACAACTGGTGAAGTATTATCTCGTATTACTAACGATGTCGATACAGTAAGTCAAAACTTAGATCAGAGTTTAACGCAAGTTATCTCTTCGTTTACGTTAGCCGTTGGTGTCATTGTCATGATGCTTACGATCAGTCCATTAATGACTTTAGTTACTTTATTAATTATTCCGTTCTCATTTATATTCGTGATGCTTATCGTGAAGAAAAGTCAAAAATACTTTATTCAACAACAAGAATATTTAGGACATGTAAACGGTCAAATAGAAGAAATCTATTCTGGTCACGATGTGGTTAAGTTATTTAATGGTGAAGAAAAAGAATTAGCTAAGTTTAAAGAGATGAATAAAACTCTATATAACTCCGCTTGGAAGAGTCAATTCTTATCGATGATGATGCACCCAATTATGACGTTTATCGGTAACTTAGGGTATGTTGCTGTTTCTATCTTAGGTGGCTGGCTTGTTATTCAAAATCGAATTCAAGTAGGGGATATTTTATCGTTCACTCAATATGTAAGAAGCTTTACTCAACCATTATCACAAGCTGCTCAGATTATGAATTTACTTCAAGCGATGGCAGCAGCAGCTGAAAGAGTATTCGAATTCTTAGAGGAAGAGGAGGAAACACCTACAGTTAGTCATCCTGTTTCTACTAAAGGATTGAAGAGTAACATCACTTTCGAACATGTTAAATTCGGTTATCGTCCAGACCAAGTGATCATTCATGATTTTAATGCGACGATTAAACCGGGTATGAAAGTAGCTATCGTCGGTCCAACGGGAGCAGGAAAAACGACAATTGTTAAATTGTTGATGCGTTTCTATGATGTCAACAGTGGTGCGATCAAAGTAGATGGACATGATATTAAAGATTTTGATCGTAATGATTTACGAAGCATGTTCGGTATGGTTTTACAAGATACATGGCTCTATTCTGATACCGTTCGTGAAAATATTCGCTATGGTAAGTTAGATGCCACTGATGAACAAGTAGAAGATGCCGCAATCGCTGCTCATGTCGATCACTTTATCCGTACATTACCAGAAGGTTATGATATGGTCATTAACGAGGAGTCGGATAATATATCAGGTGGTCAAAAACAATTACTTACGATTGCTCGTGTAATATTAAATGATCCACAAATTTTAATTTTAGATGAAGCCACTTCATCTGTAGATACTAGAACAGAAATCTTAATTCAAAAAGCAATGGATCATTTGATGGAAGGTAGAACTAGTTTCATTATTGCCCATCGTCTTTCAACTATTCGTAATGCTGATTTGATTTTGGTTATGAAAGATGGCGATATCATCGAACAAGGTAATCATGAAACATTATTAAAACAAAACGGCTTCTATGCAAATTTATATAATTCACAATTTGAAGATGTCGGATAAGAAAGAACTCATCTTTTACATTAGTAAAGGATGAGTTTTTATATTGAAATTAACTGTTATTTATACTATAATTTATTATAGTAAGGAGAGAATGAGATGAAGAAGAATGGATTTACGTTAGTAGAGCTTTTAGCGGTTATTGTAATTTTAGCGATTATCTTGACTATTGCGGTTCCGAATGTTATTTCTTCCTTAGATAAGAGCAAAAAAGATACTTATATTGCGGATGCAAAGAAGTTTTTATCTTTAGCTGAATACGAGATAGGAAATAAGGTTTCTAAGCCAACTAGTAACGAAATTGTACGAATTAATTTGGCTTGTGTTGACAATGAAGATTTGGCTAAAGATCCAGATGGTAATCCCTATGATGAAGATAATTCTTTTGTAGCTGTCGTTCGTAAGAATGATACTCTTGTTTATTATGTTCATCTAATGGGAGTTACTAATGGTGGGACAAGTCGTGGAATTACTTTGACGCAAAAGGAAAAATTGGATGATGATGATCGTCTTACTTATGTAGATAATGATGTCACTTCGTTATCTGATGATCAAATAAAATCTATTACTGGAGTAAATGGAAGTATTCGTGTTTGTAGTGAATAGAATTCTTCCTTTTCCTTTTACTTCTCTAAATATTTAGAGAAGTATTTTTTTTAAGATGTTAACTGGCTGTAAAATTATTGACGAAAAAATGGGGATGTGCTATGATGATATTGTAATAATAGGAGAGAGGAGATTTTACATGAAAAAATTGAATAAGAAAGGGTTTACCTTAATCGAGTTATTAGCAGTTATCGTTATTTTAGCTGTACTACTTGCAATTGCTGTACCTGCTGTAAGTAACTATATTAATACTTCTAAGAAGAGCGGTTATATCGATACTGTTAAAATGTATGTAGACGCTGCTAGAAATGCATCAATTATGCAAACTTTCGATTATCCATCAGATAGGAATCATGCAACAGTAATCGGTTTTGATAAATTGAAAGATTTACTAGAAAAAGGTGGAACTACTAGTGCATACGGTAATGAATGGCAAGCTGCTAACTCTTATGTAGTTATCGTTAACGAAGGTGCTTCTAATGAAGAACCAAAATATGTTTACTATGTAGCTGCATATGATAGTAAATATGCTATCGGTGAAGTATCAGGTAATACAAGCTATGCTCGTGTTGTCAATGCTGATGAATTAGGTAATGGCAATGTAGTAAGAGTAAATAACGGTTTAGCAACTCCAGATACAGCTGATAAGTTTGAAAGACAACAACCAACTGGGGAAGCTTCATACATCGCAATTGATGGTTCAGGTACTATCACAATCGATGCCGTATACTAAGAGGTATGATGATTTAGACTATTGATTTTATCAATAGTTTTTTTCTTTTGAAAATGCTCTTTACAATGCAGATGTCAAGTTGGAAAATGCTGGGAAATATTATTGACGGTACATTTTACGGTGTGATATACTGGTGTAGTAAAAATAGAGAGGAGTGAATTTTATATGATGAAGTTAAACAGAAAAGGTTTTACCCTAATCGAACTATTGGCAGTTATCGTTATCTTAGCTGTATTACTTGCAATTGCTGTACCTGCAGTAAGTAACTACATTAATACTTCTAAGAAGAGTGGTTATATCGATACTGTTAAAATGTATGTAGATGCTGCTAGAAATGCATCAATCATGCAAACTTTCGATTATCCATCAGATAGTAATCATGCAACAGTTATTAGCTTTAGTCAGTTGAAAGATTTACTAGAGAAAGGTGGGACGACTAGTGCGTACGGTAACGAATGGAAAGCAGCTAACTCTTATGTAGTTATCGTTAACGAAGGTACTAACGAAAACCCAATCTATGTTTACTATGTAACTGCTTTTGATGGTAAATACGCTATCGGAGATGCAACTAATTCAAGTGTAGCTCGTATTGTCAATGCTGATGAGTTAGGTAATGGTCAAGTAGTTAGAGTAAATACAGGTCTAGCTGCTCCTGCTGAAGGTGCTAACTCACTAAATAAAGTAGATGCAGCAGGAAATGTTCCATCTCATCTTGAAATTGTTTCATCTGATGGAGCAATCACAGTTGATGTAGTTTACGAATAATTAATTTAGTATAAAAAAAGAAGCTACTGTTCGGTTGAATAGTAGTTTTTTTCTTCCTTTTTTTAGAAGTTTATGCTATAGTTATATGTAGGAATAGGGGAGATATTGATGAAGAAAAATGGGTTTACTATGGTCGAATTATTGGCTGTTATTGTGATATTAGGTGTATTACTTTCTATTGCTGTTCCAGCTGTTTCTAATTATATCGTTAATTCAAAGAAAGAATCTTATGTTGTTGTCATGGATGAATATTTGGATGGTGCTCGTAAACTGATTATTTCTGGGGAGTATCAAGCTCCACTTGATAAGAATGAAGTAACCATTCTATCCTTTGATGTTATACCACTTGAAAAAGGAAGTACCACTTCTCCGTTTGGTAGTGAATGGGTAGACAGTAAAAGTTATGTGGCAGTAGTTAATTCTGGTACGGGCGAAGATCCAAAATACAGTTATTATATTACTTCTCAGGATAAGAATGGGTATGCCCTTCCTATGAAGAAAGAAGGAGAATTTGGTCGTCAAGACATCATCAAAAATGCGAAGAACCGAATGGAAGTAACGGTACAATCTTTGTGTGGCATAGAAAATGGAGCAAAGACAACTCTTCCTACGATTAAAGGATTAGAAGATGTTCAAGCCAAACAAGTATCTGGTGAACTTGAAGACTGGGATGTAACGATTTATAGTGGAGAACGTTGTAGTGGTTAGGAGTTGGATAAGATGTTAATCGGTTGTCATGTTTCCTTTAACAAGGATAAGCAATTGGTAAAGTCTACAGAGGAAGCAATTTCCTATGGAGCTAATACGTTTATGTTCTATACTGGAGCTCCTCAGAATACCAATCGTAGTGAAATTTCTTATGAATTGACCTCAGAAGCTTATCGTTTGATGGAACTTCATCATATAGATCGCGAAAAGGTTATTGTTCATGCACCGTATATTATTAATTTAGCTAATCGTGATCATTTAGAATTTAGTGTTCGTTTTTTAACGGAAGAATTAAAACGATGTGATCAACTTGGCATGTCTTATTTGGTCCTTCATCCAGGTAGTCATGTAGGTGTTGGGATTGAACAAGGATTACATAATATTATCGAGGGATTAAATACGGTATTTATCGAATATCGAGGCAAGACTAAAATCCTTTTAGAAACAATGGCCGGAAAAGGAACAGAACTAGGTAAGACATTTCAAGAATTAAAGACAATTCTAGATGGTGTTTACGAAAATGATCGCCTCGGTATATGTTTAGATACTTGTCATTTAAATGATGCGGGGTATTCGGTAGAAAACTTTGATCAAGTATTGGCTGAATTTGATCAGATCATCGGAATCGATAAGATCGGTTGTGTTCATGTAAACGATAGTAAAAATCCTTTAGCTTCTCATAAAGATCGACATGAGAATATTGGGTTTGGAACGATCGGTTTTGATTCCCTATTACGAGTTGTTTATCATCCACTTTTAAGTGACGTTCCTAAAATATTAGAAACGCCTTATATCGATCGGGAATATGCACCTTATCGTTGTGAAATTGCGATGATTAAAGAGCAACAATTTAACCCAAACTTACGAGAACAAGTAAAAGAAGAAAGTCAGAAATAGAAAGATGTTTGAGAAAACATCTTTTTTTGTCCTTTGGTTACTAATTTAGATTTAGTTTTTGTTTCGTTTCGATATATAACTGATATAGATTTTGATAAAGGGTAGGATTTAGCTTGGCTTTTAATTCTTGAAAAACACTTTTTTTCCCTTCATAGACATCTTCCCATCTATTTTTTAAATAATAGTAGAGAATATCCAGTTCTTCATCCGATACTGGAAAGTTATTCTTTTTTAAAAAATTTTCCATGTCTTGTTTTTGAATTTTTGGTATCCACTGTTTGATCAGCATTTTATACATTTTTTTCATCACCTAATAAATTTTATGTAATTTTCTATTAAATAGTCACAAACTATAAATGGTGATAAAGTGAAAAAAGATAAGATAATTGAAAGGCGAATCTGGTGGATAGAGATTTTGGTCATAGTTTTATTTTTAGTACTGGCAGTTACGTTAGTTAGAACCATTTATTTTAAACGTGATGTTTATCAAGAAAAGCTTGCTTCTTTAACAGAAATTATTGTCGAAGGAGAAAGTGCACCCCGGGGAAAAATTTATGATCGCAATTATAAGTTGTTGGTCGATAATGTATCGGTTCCTGTCATCTATTATCAAAAAGATGATGATCGAAGTAGCTTAGAGGAAATTGAACTTGCTTACCAAGTTATTGATAAGATTTCTTTACCTTATGAGAAACTAACTACACGTAATTTAAAAGAATTTTGGTTGGTTCAACATGCGAAAGAAGCTTCTTCTAGAATTACGGCCGAAGAGTATGAAAAGTTGAAAAGGAGAGAGTTAACTCCTAATGATATTGAAAGTTTAAAGATTTCTCGTATTACAGATGCTGATCTTTCTGTTTATCAAGAAGTAGATAAGAAGGCAGCTTATTTATATTATTTGATGAATAGAGGCTATTCTTATGAACAAAAGATGATTAAAGATGAAGGAGTAACGGATGAAGAGTATTCATATTTTTCAGAAAACAGTGAATATTTGTCTGGTTTTAATACGAAAATTACTTGGGAGAGGGAGTATCTATATGGAGATACTTTACGTAGTATTTTAGGAAGTATTAATTCTGTACCTAAGGAAGATAAGGATTATTATTTACAGTCTGGGTATGCCTTAAACGATATCGTTGGGGTTAGTAATTTAGAGAAGCAATATGAGTATTTATTAAAAGGGACTAAGGCTAAGTATCGAAGAATAGATAATCATTCATTAGAGAAAGTAAGTGATGCGGTTCGTGGGAATGATATTGTCCTTACGATCGATATTGATTTACAAATGGCGGTTGATCAGTTGATTGATCGGGAATTGATACGAGCAAAAAAGGAAGCCAATACTAGGTATTTATCAAAGACTTATGCGATTATTCAAGAACCAAATACAGGAGAAATATTAGCCTTGTCCGGTCGACAAATTATCAAGGATGGAAATGGTTATAAAGGGATAGATATCTCTGCTTATGCGCTTACTGATCCGATGGCACCAGGCAGTGTGGTCAAAGGAGCCTCGATGTTAGTTGGGTACAATACTGGGGTACTACAAATGGGAGAAGTGATGACGGATGAGTGTATTAAAATCAAGTCGATTCCTGCTAAATGTTCTTCTCATCGCGTGGGATCTTTAAATGATATTATTGCTTTAGCTGAGTCGTCTAATGTTTATCAATTTAAAGTAGCTATTCGTGTCGGTAAGGGAAATTATCGTTATAATGAACCTTTGGTGATCGATCCTACGGCTTTTCAAATATATCGAAAAACTTTTTCTGATTTCGGACTTGGTGTCAAAACAGGAATCGATTTACCTATTGAAAGTTTAGGCTATATTGGCACTAGTCAAAAACCAGAATTCTTGCTTAATTACGCTATCGGACAATACGACACTTATACACCCATTCAATTATCTCAGTATATTACGACTATTGCTTCTGATGGGAAAAGACTGCAACCGCATTTGTTAAAAGCGGTCTATGAGCCAACGAATAAAGAAGGTTTAGGTAAACTTGCCTATGAAGTAGAACCGATTATTTTAAATACTGTAGATACAAAAGAAGAGTATTTAAATCGTATTCAAGAGGGCTTTCGAGCAGTTATGACGATCGGACTTGGGAAAAACGTAATGGGAAATGCACCTAATCCAGCTGGGAAAACAGGAACAAGTGAGAGTTTCATAGATACCGATCAGGATGGTAAAATCGATACAGCGACGGTTTCTAATGCTTTTGTTGGTTATGCCCCTTTTGAACAACCTGAGATGAGTATTACTGTTACTTCACCAGATGTGGAAGATACGGGAACTGGAATTGATTTTCATAGCTATGTTAATCGTAGAATTGCCCGTTATATTTCTAATTATTATTTTTATGGGGAACTTTAAAAACAGAATTTTTTGGTTTTATTGTAAAAAGATATGAAAATGTTTTGCTTTTTCTCTTCTTTTCTGATAGAATACATATAGGAAACAAGGAGGGAAGGAAATGGCAAAAGTTGGTAATAGACAAAACAAAACTTTAGTTTGTACAGAGTGTAATCGTGAAAATTATAGAATTAGTAAGAATGTTAAGAATACACCAGACCGTTTAGAAATTCGTAAATATTGTGCACATTGTCGTAAACACACTACACATAAAGAAAAAAAATAAGGGGTGAATATAGATAATGTTAGAACAATTTCAGTGTTGGGTAGACTATAAAAAATTGATTGAAATACAGGCACAAGGTTCTATGTACCGAATGGATCCAAAAGAATCTAATCGTCGTGCTTCGCAATCAGTAAAGCAAGGGAAAACTAAGACACTGAGGAAAACAATGACTAAACGAAAATAGGAAGGAGGGGCTTCTTTTGATTAATGTTAATGATTTTAAAACAGGAATTACAATTAAATTAGATAATGATATTTATCAAGTTATGGAATTCCAACATGTAAAGCCTGGTAAAGGTGCAGCTTTTGTTCGTACGACGTTAAAAAATTTAAGAACAGGTTCAACAATCGAAAAAACATTTAACTCAGGAATTAAAGTAGAAACCGCAAGAATTGAACGTCGTGATATGCAATTCTTATATGAGATGGGAAATACTTATTATTTCATGAATATGGAAACATATGATCAAATTGAATTAGATCGTTCTAGTTTAGGTGATGATGCTAAGTATTTAAAAGAAAATTTAGTAGTAAGTATTACTTCTTATGAGGGCGAGATCATCGGTATTTCTTTACCTGATAAAATCGAATATACTGTTGCTCATTCAGAACCAGCTGTAAAGGGAAATACTTCTACTGGTGCGATGAAAGATGCAACATTAGAGAATGGTTTAGTAATTAAAGTACCATTATTTATTGGTGAAGGTGAAAAGATCTTAGTAACAACGAAAGATGGTAAGTATTCTTCACGTGCATAAAAAATAATTATTAAATAAGTATTAGAATATTCAGTTAAAAAGAATATTCTTTTTTATTTCTTCATAGAGTATATCAAAAGGAGAAATGAATATGATCAATAAACAAAGTTTATGGTTTTTGACTTTATTTAGTTTAATTTTGGTATTAAGTGTTTATTATATTACGATGCCAAATGAGTTATTATTAACGAATAATAGTGATTATACAGAAAAAACAAGTGGAGAAGCTGATGGAGAAGATACCGATGTGGAAGTAAACATTACGGAAAGTGAAGTCTTAGTTGCGATGCGTGTTTCTTTAGAAGAAGAACGAGAAGAGATGATGACGGATTTACGGGCTACACTAACTAATGAAGAAGCTACTGCTGAAGAGAAAAATACTGCCTATGAACAAATTAAGTATTTGACAGATATCAAAGGCAAAGAAGAAGCATTAGAAGAGAAGATAAAAGAAAAGTTCTCCTTAGATAATTTTGTTAAGATAGATAATAATGAAGTCAAAGTAGTAGCGATAAAAAAAGATCATGATAGTAGTTTAGCTAACCAGATTATGAAGAGTGTTCAAGAGGAATTTACGGAGAAAGTTTATGTTACAGTAAAATTTGAAAAATAGGCATATTCACTATCTATTTAATCATTAATTACATAAAATACTATGAGTAATTATGTGTATTAAATAGAAGGAGTGAAAGTGTGAGTACAAAAATTTTAACCAATAGAGAACAAGAAGTTTTCTCTTTATTGCTTTTAAATAAGACAACTAAAGAGATAGCCGTAGAATTGAACATTAGTGAAAAAACAGTACGAAACCATATTTCAAATGTAATTCAAAAACTTGGCGTAGTGGGACGCTCTGGTGCTTTAGTGGAATTGTTGCGGTTGAAAGAAATTAGTTTATTAGGATAAACCGATGTTTATCTTTTTTAAAAGGAAAAAGTACATATGAGATATGTGCTTTTTTAATATACTAAATTTGGGAAGGGTATGAAGATAGAAAGAAAATAAAATTCTTTTGTCCTAAATTATTATCTATTTCATAATATTTATTAGGGTGATTATATGCTCTTTAGAAAGGCACTAAGAAAAATTTTGGTTACTACTTTTACACTTTTTACGTTATTTGCCATTTATATTATACCGGAAAAGATCAATAATCGTGATTATCTGGATGTCGATTTAGATGTTGAATATGTTGTTTCTTTGGGAACAAATGAAATTTATTTGTTAGGACCAAATCATTATTTAGTGAAGACGAATGTTTTATTAGAGTCAGAAACATTGGAAGGAAAGATCCGAGGAATTATCGACTATTTAACGATTAAAAAGAGTGAGAAGTTGCCAGTTGGTTTAAGTGGAATTATTCCTGCTAATACAAAGTTAAATCAAGTAAGTATTACTGATCATATTGCGACATTAGATTTTTCTAAAGAATTATTTCAAGGTATACCTGATTTAGAAGAAAGAGTCGTTGAAGGAATTGTTTATAGTATTTTAAATTTAGAAGAGATAGAAGGCGTAACTTTAAAGATTGAGGGGACATTAGTTCAAGAATTACCAAACAGTAAGAAAAAAATCCCAGAAGTTATCGATAAAGACTTTGGGATTAATAAGGTATACGATATTGATCATCGAAACAGTATTCAAAAAGTGACTCTTTATTATATCGATCAGATTGATGATGAGAATTATTATGTTCCTGTTACTCGTTATATGAATGATGATCGTGAAAAGATCGATATTATTATTGAGAGTTTAGCGAGTAATTATATTTATGAAAGTAGTTTGATGTCTTTTTTAGACCAGGATACGGAATTGATCGATTATCAAATTGAAGATGAGTTGATGTTGTTAAATTTTAATCATAGTATTTTTAATCAAGATAAGGTTTTAGAAGAGGTTTCTTATAGTATTGCTTATTCTGTTTTTGATAATTATGATGTAGATACGGTTTTATTAGAAGCAGATGGGGTTGAAATTGAAAGGATAGAGAGAAATGAAGAAAAGAACTAAGTAAATTTAGTTTTTTTCTTTGTATTTATAGTAAAAGTTTCAAATAGAAATATATTGCGGAAATGAAAAAATACTGATATAATATCAGTATTTTGGTTCTTATGGTGTTCCGGAAGCGATTCGAACGCTTGACCGATGCCTTAGAAGGGCATTGCTCTATCCAGCTGAGCTACCGGAACATTTTTTCATGAACACTTAAATTGTACAATGATTGAATAAAAAAGTCAAGTATAATTTGCATAGTTATGTTATAATTAAATCAATATAATAATAGGAGTGATGATCAACGTGAGTGTTGTAGAGTATGATCAAGTTAAAATAGTAATTAAACAAAGGAAAAATTATCGCCCAATTTTATATGTTCATTATTATAATCATGGTAAATTGACTGAAGTGAAATTTACTGTTGAAGAAGAAAAAATAGAAAAATTTATTCGGGCTGCGACGGCGGAGTTAGAAAAAGTAGAATATAATGGAAAAAGTCTACAGACTAATTATCGTAATATGGGTAGTTTAGAAATTGAAGATTATCATGCCTTTAAAGGAGAAAGGTTATTTTCTTCTTTCTATAGTGCTGTGGATCGAAAAGTATCAGAAAACAGGAGGAAGCAATTAGCTGGTGTAAGAAATTTAAAAGTCAATCGTAAGTCTAGTTTATTTTCTAAAATAAAGAAAATAAAAAAAGTGGCACTTCGGGTAGGAATTGCTGTACTTGTTCCTGCTTCTTTAGCTGCTGTTTTACATACTTTAGAAAAGTTCCCTTTGTTTGCTATGAATAAACCTGGGATAGAAGCAGAAATAGCCCCAAAACATTCTGAGCCTTCCTTTTCTTCTGCTGTTTCTTCTCCAACGGAAACGGAAGAATTGATAGCCAAGGTATTGGGTAGTCAAGAAACTAGTAGAACAGAGAGTAATTTAGATTCCATTAAGGAAGATACTTCAGTAAACTCTTTTTTCTCTACGACATTTGATGGTTCTAAAGAACAAACTGATACGACTAAGTCTGAGGTAGAAGAGGGTAGTCATTTAGATTTACTTCATTCTCAACCAGACGAAACTGTGCAGACGCAAGCAACTGAACAGTCAGAAACGAACACTATGCCAATTCAAGTAGTAGAAAATCCAACCGTTCAAGATACTTCTTCTTCAGGTGTAGAAAACGTGGACAACCCGGTAGTAGATACTGAACCGTCAAAACAACAATCTCCTGTTGCTGATTATGAAAAGCAAGAATCTTCGTCAGTAGAAACGACTTTAAAAGAGACGGTTTCAACTACTGATAATGAAGAAAAATCTACTCCAGATGGTTCTACTTTTGATTCTGAAATCGCTGATGTTAAAGAAAGTTTTGATGAAACAACTTCGGATACGCTTAGTACTACGGAGAGTACTTTAGATACGACAATTAGTGGTAATTCTTTACCCGTTGATGAGGAAGTATCTTTGGCAGCTAAAAGTGTAGTGAGTACCGAACCACTTATAAAATCTAATGAAGAAGAAAATTTAGGAAAAGGGGAGAATTCGGTAGTAGAAGAAACCAAGGTAGATGATAATTATTCTAGTTTACAGATGGCTCATTCTTCTACTGAATCTTCTCAAGAAGTAGTTACTGCTGATACTAAATCATCTTATGATGCTTCTACTGCTTCTTTTAGTACATTATCTCATCCAACCACAGTAGTTAATGAACAAAATACGATCCAACAAGGTTATCATTATACAACAGGAAACACTACTTATCCGATGAGTGAAGAAGATTTTTATAAATTAGTTGTGATCGTTAATGCGGAATCCAACAAAACTTATGAAGATGCTTTAGGGGTTGCTTCTGTTATCGCTAACCGCTGTGAAGATGGTGGTTGGGGCGGAGATACTCCGTTAGAAGTAGCTACTACACAAGGACAGTTCGTAGTATGGCAAAACTCTTCTGTTAGAGCAGCCGCATCTAAAGCCGCTAGTAGTCATTCCTTTGATAATGCTGAAGTAGTAAAAGCCGCTCGTGATTGCTTCTTCGGAGGAATTAGAAACAATGATTACGTCGAATTTAAAAGTGCTGGTAGCTCTAATTACTCTTCCTCAGGAGAAAAAAAATATCAACTTACCTCCGGAGGAAACAAATACCATCATCTAGCAGAAAAATTAGATCGTGTTCATTCCTATGACATTGCCCAAGTAACAGATATAAATCAGATTTTTGATGTCTATGGAGAGACGATTGAAGAAGAAAGTAAACATTCTTTATCCGCTTAAAAAAACTGCCTACTTTATGTAAGAGAGGCAGCCTTTTTGTATAAATAAATTTTATACTTTTTAATTTTGTTTTACACATTCTTCTAATATTTTTAACATCTTATTTTTTAAGTCATCATCTGCTTTTTGCCATACTAATTCGAAAAAAACACCCATTCCAGGTAGAGTAATTTCATCGTTATTTTTGATACTTTCTTCGATTGCTTCTTTTAAAACTTGGATATCATCTCCTTTAAAGTTATTGATTATGTGACTTCTAATATCTAAATTCATAATATCATCCTTTCTACTTATATTTTGGTAGTTTCAAAATTTTTTTATACGTTAAATTATTGACTATTGGTGCACATCTTTTTAAAACTATGATATAATAGGAAAGAAATTAGGTGATATCGTGCAGATTAAAATAGGAGACAATTATTACGATGTTGTTATTGAAAAGAAAAAGGGTGTTAAAAATACTTATTTACGAGTGAAAAAAGATTTAAAGTTATATGTATCTACTAATCGTTTAGTTTCTGATCGACAAATTAAACATACGATTGAAGAGAATATGAAGGCAATTGTTAGTATGTATGAAAAACAGCTTTACAAACAACAAGAAAATAGTGGTTTTTCTTTTTTAGGAAAAAAGTATGATGAAATTCGAACAACTGGTAAGGAGATTTCATTAGGAACGGAAAAAGTGTTTATTGGGCATGATGTAGAGGAAGCAGATTTAGATAAATGGTATAAGAAACAAGCCCAAGAGTTATTTGCTAATCGTTTAGAGTATTGGTATCAGAATTTTGATCGTAAAATTCCTTATCCTACCTTAACTATTCGTAAGATGACTTCTCGTTGGGGTGTTTGTAATGCTAAGTTGAAACGAGTTACCTTAAATTTAGAGTTAATTAAAAAAGATCCTGATTGTTTGGATTATGTAATTGTTCATGAACTTAGTCATTTTATTGAGTTAAATCATTCCGCTAGATTTTGGAAAGTAGTAGAGAGTAATTATCCTAATTATCGTGAAATTAGAAATAAAATGAAAAATTATTAGAGAGGAGGGGTATCTTTGGTTATTACTAGTTTAGAAAATGAGCGGGTAAAAAAGTACCGGAAATTACACGAAAAGAAATATCGTGATCGTTGGGGCATGTTTTTAGTAGAAGGAGAGCACCTTGTGTTAGAAGCATATAAAGCAGGAATTATTGAGGAAGTTATTTTGACCAATGAGACGAATTGTGCACTTGATGTTCCAAAAGTATATGTAACGGAAGAAATTATGAAAAAAATATCTCAGTTAGATACTCCTATTTCTATTTTGGCACTTTGTCGTAAACAAGTACAAGAAAAAAATAAAATGGGAGATAAGCTTTTGCTAATCGATGAAGTACAAGATCCGGGAAATTTAGGAACGATTTTACGTAGCGCGAAAGCTTTTCATGTTGATACTGTTGTTCTTGGTTCTAGAAGTGTCGATTTATACAATGCTAAAGTACTTCGTTCTACCCAAGGAATGTTATTTCATCTTCAAGTGATTGAGGCTGATTTACTAACGATTATTCCAGAATTAAAAAAGAAAAATATTCCGATTTATGGGACGAGAGTTGAAGCTGGGGATGATGTACGTACGCTATCTGCTACTGCTAAAACAAAATATGCTTTAGTGGTTGGTAATGAGGGAAACGGTGTATCTAAGGAAGTTCTTTCTTTATGTGATCAATATCTTTATATTCAGATGGATAGTAGTGTAGAGAGCTTAAATGTTGCGGTTGCAACTAGTATTTTACTTTATGAATTGGATAGGGGTGAAAAGTAATGAATGAAGAATATATCTATGTAGGAAAAATTGTAAATACTCATGGAATTAAGGGAGAAATTAGAATTCTTTCTGATTTTGAATATAAAGATAAAGTATTTGTTCCTAAGATGAAACTTTATATCGGCCGAAAGAAAGAAGAGGTTTGTGTAAAAACTTATCGCCATCATAAAAACTTTGAGATGATTACTATGGAGGGGTATACGGATATTAACCAAGTATTACGTTTTAAAGGGCTTTATGTCTATGTGAAAAGAACGGATTTATCTCTTGCAGAAGATGAGTATTTAGATCAAGATTATATTGGATTAGGGGTTTATTATAACCAACAACTTCAGGGGACGATAATCGATGTTCGTACAGGAGCATTAGGAAAGAAATTATTTGTTGTGGATACGATAACGAAGAAGGTCTTAGTTCCTTTTGAAAAAGAGTTGATCTTAGGATTAGATTGGACTGAGAAAAAATTAGAATTAGTGCCAGTTGTGGGGTTATTTGAATGAAAATTGATATAGTAACATTGTTTCCTGAGATGTTTAGTGGGGTTTTGAATCATTCAATTATTAAGCGAGCGATTGAAAAAGGTGCAGTTGAAGTTAGATTAGTTAATTTTCGCGATTATTCTCTTGATCCTCATCAAAAAGTAGATGATACCCCATATGGGGGCGGTAATGGCATGGTTCTTACTTGCCAACCTATTTTTGACTGTGTTGATGCCATTCGAACAGAAGATAGTCAAGTAGTTTTGCTTACTCCTGATGGTGTTCCTTATCGTTCAGAAAAAGCTTATGAACTTTCTAAGGTTAAACATCTAATTCTTATTTGTGGTCACTATGAAGGCTTTGATGAGCGGATTAGAACAATTTGCGATCAAGAAATTTCGATTGGAGATTATGTACTAACCGGTGGGGAAATTCCTGCTATGGTGCTTGTCGATTCGATTACTCGTTTATTACCAGGTGTAATTGCCGAAGATAGTCATTTAAATGACAGTTTTAATGACCGTTTATTGGATTATCCAACTTATACAAAACCTAGTGTTTATCGAGGAATGAAAGTCCCAGATGTCTTACTTTCCGGCGATCATAAAAAAATTGAACAATATCGGCAAGAAATGAGGTATAATAGAACTGTAGAGAGAAGACCAGACTTAATAGAAAAGTAGAGGTGGCTAGGATGCTTGATAAAAAATACTTGATTGTCAAAGAAAAAAATGATCCAACAATTACATATTTTGAATATGATAAAATGCACGGCTATGACTTGTCCCCAAAAAAGAATATTAAAATTAAAGATGCGATTAATGTTAATAAAGTAGTTATTATTAACCCAACGTTGATGAATAAAGTCGCTACTAAAAAAGTAAATTTAAAATTTGAACGATTACTTAAATTATTAAATGTTATTTTTGAAAGTGGCGATAACGATGAAGCAGGAACTGCTTATCGTGAGGGGTTAAACGAAATTAGTAAATTGCGATTAGAGGCTTATACTAAGTATCGAAAATATATGGAAGAAGAAGAATTTTCTTTGGTGATGAAGAAATTAGATATTTTAGAACAAGAGTTAAAATTACGACTTTATTATTTGGAACAAAATTATCTCAATTATTACGAGAATGAAAAAACTGAAGGGAAAGCTAGGTAGAGGCTTTCTTTTTATGTACTAGAATTTTTTTGATATAAAAATCTTGGAAGATAATGATTAAGAATCAAATTTATAATTTTATTCTAAATAGTAATTTGTAGTAAGAGGTATTTGCTAATGGACAGATAAAAGGATGTAAGTTAATTTGGTAAAAAAAGAATTGCATTCTGTTCTTGATTATGTTATAATTTAACTCGTTAGTAATCCGATGTCTTTCATAAAATAAATATATTGTGATATGATTACTGGAAAAAACAAGGAAAGGAGATATCGTATATGGCAAATGTTATAGACAAAATTAATGCCAAACAGCTTAACCCTAATATTCCTGAATTTCGTGTAGGGGATACAGTAAAGGTTGACGTTAAGATTATCGAAGGAAAGCGCGAAAGAATTCAATCTTTCGAAGGTGTTGTAATCGGTCGTCGTAATGGTGGAGTTTCTGAAACATTTACAGTAAGAAAAATGTCTTCAGGAATTGGTGTAGAGAGAATTTTCCCAATTCATTCGCCAAAAATCGCAAAGATTACCGTTGTTCGTAAAGGTAAAGTAAGACGTGCTAAATTAAATTTCTTAAGAGGCTTAGTAGGTCAATATAAGATTAAAGAAAGAAGAGATAAATAAGACGTTGTCTTATTTTTTTCTTTAGGTACAGGCTATGGATGGAAAGAAAATAAAGAAAATAGGATTAGAAATATTACCTTATCTTATTATTATTGTCGTTGTCATTTTGATTAAACAATTCTTATTTTCTCCTATTTTGGTAAATGGAGGGAGTATGGAAAGTACGTTACATGAAAATGATTTAATGATTTTAGATAAAATTAGTTATCGTTTTAGCGAGATTGATCGTTTTGATATTGTAGTCTTAGAATCAGGGGGCACTAAGTTAATCAAAAGAGTGATTGGTTTGCCTGGTGAACATATCGAATATAAGGACAACAAACTATATATTGATCATCAAGAAGTTAAAGATCCTTATGGAAAGGGAATTACTTATGATTTTCAATTAGAGGATTTTAGTCTGGAAAAGATTCCTGATGATTATTACTTTGTTATGGGAGATAATCGTGAAGACTCGGTCGATAGTAGAATCATAGGTGTTGTACCAAAGGATGATATTTTAGGACATGCTCAATTTATTCTTTTTCCTTTATCTCGCTTTGGCAATGTAAAATAGAAGAGATTTCGTTCTCTTCTTTTTTATTGGAATAATTAGTTTGTTTTTTTCTTTAGAAATGGTTTACATTCTAGTAATTATTCGGTAAACTGAATATAGGTGAGAATATGCAGAGGTACTTTGTAGAAAGAAAGCAAGAGGATACATTTATTTTAGGACAAGAAGATAGTTATCACATAAAGAAAGTAATGCGAATGAAAATTGGGGATACAATCGAGATTGTTTGTGATAAAAAAGTTTATTTAGCTCGTATTGAGACTTTGGATGAACAAGTGGAAGCTAAAGTGATTGAACAATTAACGGAAAATGGTGTGGGAATGCGAAAAGTTGCTTTAGCACAGGCATTGGTTAAAGAACAGAAGATGGATTATATTCTGCAAAAAGCTACAGAGTTAGGTGTGTATGAGATCCTTCCTTTTTGTGCAGAACGCTCTGTAGTAAAAGTAGATAAACAGTTTGATAAGAAAATTCTTAGATGGCAAAAAATTATCAAAGAAGCATCAGAACAATCGAAACGTAATGAGCTTGTTAAGATAGAGAAGATATTTTCTTTGAATGAATTAATTGCGTTAGACAATTACGATGTCAAGATTATTTGCTCAGTAGCAGAAAAACAGAAAAATCTTAAAAAATTGTTATCAAACATTCCAAATAGTGCTACAATGTTATTTGTAATAGGACCCGAGGGTGGTTTGAGTGAACAAGAAGAAAGAAAATTAGTAGAGGCTGGGTTTTTACAGGTGTCGTTAGGAAATACAGTATTAAGAACAGAAACGGCGGGACTTTTTATTATGAGTGCTGTACGTTATCAGGATATGGGGTGAATCGGTAGTGAATATTTGTAGTATTAGTAGTATTATTGGAAATAATATTAGTAAAGAACTTATTTTAGTTTATGGTTTAATTATTGCTGTGATCATTTTGATCGTAGTGATTTTGGTTGTTGATAAAATAAACAGCAGAAAAAAGGATAATTTGTTTGATAGTAGAAAGTTATCTAAACGCTTGAATAATCTACGAATGGAAGCAGAAAAGGCTGAACAAGAAGAAAGCATTAAAAAGGCAGTTAAACAACCAGAGATAGCTCCAGTAGAAAAAAAACAAGCTGTTGTTCAAGAAGAAATAGAAGTTTTAGAAAATGATCCAGTTGAAGAAGTTGTAAAGACGAATGAAATTGATCATAGTCAGTTGGTAGTAGAGACAGTCGAAGAGACTTATCATGAAGAAGAACTTGAAAAAACTCAAGCTCAGATTGATGTTGAGGCAATTACGAGAGAACTTGAAAAAGCAGTACATGATGAACAAGCAATCGATAAATATGCTAAATTCGAAGAAGAACAGGAACAAAATGCCATTATCAGTTATGTGGAATTGAAAGAAAAATTTGATAAATTATATAATGAAAATGAGAAAATACAATATATGAATGATGATAGTTTACCAATTAATTTAGAAGAATTATATCATTCTCAAGCAGAAGTAAAAGAAGAAAAAATACCAGTTGTAGAACCGGTAAGTGTGCAACCGGAAAAAGTTTCTGTTCCTGTTTCAGAAGTAAAACCGGAACGAAATGTTACACCGATGCCAAGAACAACTAGATTTAAGAGTAGTCCGATGATTTCTCCTGTTTATGGAATCCAACATGAGCCAGTTGTTACCCATAATACAACTAATGTTGCTGAAATGGAAGCAGAAATCAAACGAACTAATGAAATTCTTCAAAGTCTAAAAGATTTACAGAAAAACCTAGAATAAAACAACTCTCTAAGCGAAAGTTGTTTTTTTCATGTAACGATTTCCTAAAATTTCAGGATTATATTCTTTGAATAATGGTAAATCATCAGTAGGAATTTCTAATTGATATGTAATTTTTTCTTCATAAGTGGTATCTAAAATTCGGTATGACTTAGCTAGTAGCAGAAAGGCATTTCTCTGTTCATAACTTAGAACAACTTTTATGATATAAGAGGGAATTAATTCAATGACTGAAGCTGTTTCTAAGGCTTGGCTAGTTACTTTAGAATATGCTCTAACAAGGCCATTTGCTCCTAATTTGATTCCACCAAAATAGCGAATGACAACACATAAAAGACAATCCAAATTTTTCTTTTCTATCACATTTAATATGGGAGCTCCTGCTGTACCATGTGGTTCGTGATCATCGGAATATTTACTTTTAGAAAAAAGAGAATAGGCATAGCAATAATGAGTGGCATTAGGATATTCTTTTTTTACTTGTTCTAAATAGAGATTAATTTCTGATTGATCAAAAATAGGAAATAAGCAAGCAATAAATTTGGATTTTTTAATTTCTAATGTAAATTGTGTTTCTTTCTCGATTGAATACATAATACCTCCCTCATTCAGTTATTAAATAATCAGTTTCTTTATTTGAATATAATACTATTTTAACATAGTATATCAGGTTACAAAACCCCCGATTTATAGTTCATAATTTGACTTATAATAATGACGAAAAGAGATATTAAACAAAGAATATGAAGTGGAAAATTATTCATGTAGCCGGTAGAGAAAATTCGTTATATTGTAAGGATTTTAACTTTGAGAAGTTTAAAAAGTTTAGATTTAGTTCTAAACTTTTTTTCTATTAAAGTGAGTTTTCTCTTTCTTTTTTTACATAATTAGTAATAGGAAGTGATCAAGATGAAATATCCATTTGTACAACAAGAAGGCTTAAAAGATTGTGGAGTATGTTCTCTTTTAATGGTTCTTAAGTTTTATGGTGGTAGTGTTTCAAAAGAGTATTTAAGGGAGCTTTCTAAAACTACCAAAAGAGGAGTAAATGCTAGTAATTTGAAAAAAGCGGGAGAACAGTGTGGTTTGGAAGTATTAGGAGTAAAGGGAAAAATTACGGATTTGAAAGATACAGATTTACCATGTATAGCGCATATAGTGATTGATTCCAGCTATTCGCATTTTATCGTCATCTACAAAATAAATGGAAAAAGACAACAATTATTAATTGCTGACCCAGCTACAGGGTTAAAAAAAGTAAAATACTCAGAGTTTGAACAGGTTTCAACAGGAGTATTTCTACTTTGCACTCCTAGAAGAAAATTAGACATTATTGAAAATACTCATCAGCTCAAAAAGAAAATAATCGAGTTTGTATTTACCAACAAAGTGATGATTATGACTATTTTTATATTTTCTTTAGTATTTACTATTTTAAGTATATTAACATCTTTTCAATTTGAGCTTTTATTAGAATATATTATTCCGTATTCTTCCTCTTCTAATCTTTTATATTTACTTGCTTTTTTTACTCTAGTAATTATCACTAAAGTATTTTTAGAATTTCAACGTAATCTTTTATTTAATTATTTGGATCATACATTGAGTAAAGAAATGATCTTGGATATTTATCATCATGTACTATCACTTCCTCATCTCTATTATAAAAATAGAACTACTGGTGAAATTATTTCTAGAATACAAGATGTCGAAGTAGTAAAAAATACACTATCTAAAGTATTTATATATTCAACTATCGATCTATTATTTATTCTTTTGTCTTTATTCACACTTTTTATTTTAAATTGGAAATTAACAATAATCGTTTTATTTATTTTTGTACTATTATTGTTATGTATGCAGTTATTTAGAAAAATACTGGAAAAGTATATAAAAAAGGGTAAAGAGAAATCTGCTCAGGCTACATCCTATTTAACGGAGTCTATTTCTGGAATAGAAACGATTAAAGAATTACATGTAGAGTCACGAATAACGGATATTTTTTCACAAAAATATGCGGATTATACTAGGACAAGTTATAACTATAATACGATTTATGCCTATCAAATATTATTAAGAAATATCATAGAAGAATACGGGACCTTTTTAGTATTGATAGTAGGAAGTATTTTTGTTCAACAAGGATCTATGACCTTAGGCATTTTATTAACCTACCAGTCTATTATGGTATATTTTTTATCTCCTATTCGAAATATAATCGATTTAGCAATTGAATATCAGGAGATGAAGGTAGCGATTGAGAGATTAAATGAACTTTATGATGTTATACCGGAAAATTTGGAGGCGGGCATAATACAACAAATTGGTAGTATTGAGAATATTATTTTAGATCATATTCAGTATACTTATAACGGTAAAGAACAAATCTTAAAAAATATTAATATGTGTGTTAAAAAGGGTGAACGTATTTTAATTTATGGTTCAAGTGGGAGTGGAAAGAGTACTCTTGCACGATTGTTAACAGGAATATTAAAGTACGATCAAGGTAAGATAATGATAAATAATCATGAATTGAAAAATTATTCGTTACATAGTTTACGAAATAGAATATGTTATATTTCCCAAAGTGAACAATTATTTACAGGATCTGTTTATGAAAATATTTGTTTAACTGAAGAAGAAAGCCAAGAGGAATTCCTAGAAGTTTGTAAATTATGTAGAATAGATGAAGTGGTTTCACGAAGTCCCTTGTCTTATCAGATGTTATTGGAAGAAAATGGTTTTAATATCAGTGGGGGTGAAAGGCAACGAATTATATTAGCTAGGGCATTATTGAAAAATGCTGAATATTACATTTTTGATGAGAGTATGAATGAAATAGATATTAAAAAAGAGAAGGAAATATTATCGGATTTATTTCAAAAATATCCTGATAAAACTTTTATTATGATTTCTCATAGATATCATAATAATGATCTTTTTACGAAGAGGTATCATCTTCTAAATGGGGAGATTAGTAATGAATAGAACGATGTATACCACTTTTGATACTATTCATCATAATGAGTTGCCTATACCGAAGTTATATCGCATTAACTGGAAAGTAGTTATTTTAATAATAGGAGTATTGTATACATTCTTTTTTCTAGAGGTGAAAAAGGAATGTGATGTAGAGTTAGTTAAAACAGAGAATGGTTACGTGACTAAAATTTCTGTTTCTGATATTGAGAAAATTCAAGAGATAGGACATATTACTATTGATCAAGAAAAATATCGATATCAGATAGTCTCATCTGAATTAGGAAAAGAGACAGATAAAGTTCCTATATATTTAAACATTGAAAACTTTTCTGATTCTGCCAATCTAATAAAGGGTAAACTATTATTAACTAAATCTACAATAGCTAAAAGTATATATCAGACAATAAGAAAGGAGTAATATGAAAGTATTAAATGAGTTAGAGTTAGAAAATATTCAAGGAGGAGGCCTTAGTTTATGGGGAGTGTGTGGCATAGTTGCTGCCGCGATATTTATTATTGGTGTTTTTGATGGGATTACAAGACCAATCAAATGTGATTAGATAAGGAGGAGAAAAATGCAAGTATTAGGTGAAAAAGAATTATTAGCCGTAGAAGGTGGAATAGATATTACAGGGACACTAATTAATTCTATTTCTACAATAGTCAAAACAATCGCTTCTTTGGGAAGAAGTTTTGGTTCTGCTATTCGAAGATTAGCTGATAATAAGATGTGTTCTGTATAATATGAAAAAAGAAATCGTAAAAAAAATAGGAATAGGGTTAACAACGATTATCAGTTTTCCTGTCATAGTAACATTACTTTTTTATATCGTAATGGCTTTGTTTAATTTTGGAAGACATATTGGAACTGCTTTTCGTTATTATATTATGATTTGTTCATAAGGAAATGCTTAGCTTCATTTCCTTTCTTTACTTTTGTGTCTGCTTTTTATATAATAGAAAATAGGAGTGGAATAAAAGTGAATGAGAATAATTTTTATGATCTAAGAATATTAATATTGAAATATGATTTAGAAAATTATATAAAAAAAGTAAGTAGCTATAACCCTTCTTTATTAAATGAAAAAGAATGTCAGGTTTTAAATCGTTATATTGATGATGAAGATTCTCTTGAATTAATTAGGGAAGCCATCATTAGAACAGAAAAGAAAAAAGAGGTTGATCAGTTAATTCAAAATCTGAAAGTAGAAGTAAAAAAACAGGCTGAGTGGGATTCAGAAATTGGAACTTTGATCGATACTGCTTTCGATTCATTGCAAGAAAATTTTGTTGTAGAGGGGCAAAGATCAAAAAATCTATTTTACAACCCACGAAATTTTATTAAATGAATGTAAAAATATGTTGAAATATGTAGAAAATTGCGCTATAATCTATTGTAGTAAATGCGGAAGGAGGGGAAATAATGACACAAGTGCCAGTAAAAAACGGGAATCTAGAATTTGCACTAAAGAAATTTAAACAAAAAGTTGCTAGAGATGGAGTCCCTTCTGAATGCAAAAAAAGAGAAGGTTATGATAAACCCGGAGTAAAAAGAAGAAATGCTAAAAAAGAAGGCATCAAAAATGCCCGTAAAAGAAATAGAGCAAATAGAACTAATAGAGATTAATTTTTAAATCTATTGTGTGATCTTTTAGACTATTGACAAATATGTTGTTGATAGTCTTTTTTCTATATTTTGTTAGTTATTTGAAAAAACTGTTTTTAGGTTGAGAAATTTATTCGTGAATGTGATAACTTTTTGTTTATTTTATTCTTTTGTTACGATTTGTTTTGAAAAATTGAAAATAGAATGATAATTATGAAGAAAAGCTGAAAATATAATTTTTATATGTGAAATAATTTTACTATCTCTATTTTAAAAATGGATAATTTATTATATAATAACAATAGTGAAAGGAAGGAATACTATGTACAATTATATGATAGGAAAAGTAACGGATATTGAAGCGAGTTACATTGTTGTAGAGACAGCTGGAATCGGTTATCAAATCAATACTCCGAATCCTTATGCTTTTGATTTGAATCAGGAATACAAGATTTATCTTTATCAATATATACGTGAGGATGAAAATAGTTTATATGGGTTTAAAACTCAAGAAGAAAAAGAAATGTTTTTAAAATTAATTGCCGTAAAAGGGTTAGGACCACGTATGGCTCTTCCTATTTTGGCAACTGGCTCTATAGCTGGTATTATCGATGCTATCGAAAGAGAAAATATTTTATATTTAAAAAAATTCCCTAAAATTGGTGAGAAACTTGCTAAACAGATCATTTTAGATTTGAAAGGAAAAACACAAATAACAGGAGACATTGGCAACTTATCTAATGGTTATGAGGAGTTAATAGAAGTATTAAAGGGATTAGGTTACAAAGAAAAGGAAGTAAAAGCCATTGTTAGTAAAGTAGATAGTAGTTTATCTATTGAAGTTCAAGTGAAAGAAGCTTTAAAATTATTATTAAAATAGTAGATAGTTGTTTATAGGAGGTGAAAGTATGGAAGAGAAAATCATGTCGGGAGAAGTTTTAGACGAAGAAGATGCTGATACTAATATTCGTCCAGAACGAATCGATGAGTATATTGGACAAGAAGATGTAAAACAGAATATTAAAGTATATATTGAAGCGGCTAAAATGCGGGGTGAATCTCTTGACCATGTATTGTTATATGGACCACCGGGGTTAGGAAAAACGACACTTGCTAATATTATTGCTAATGAATTGGGAGTAAATCTAAGGACAGCTAGTGGACCAAGTATTGAAAAGTCCGGAGATTTGGCGGCTATTTTATCGACATTAGAGCCTAATGATGTTTTATTTATTGATGAAATTCATCGTATGCCTTCCTATATTGAAGAAATTTTATATCCTGCTATGGAAGACTATATGTTAGAAATTATTATTGGTGGAGAGGGAAATACCAGAAGTATCCGGATTAATTTACCACCATTTACTTTAGTTGGTGCGACAACTAGGGCAGGAGATTTGACTTCACCTTTACGTGATCGCTTTGGAATTATTGAAAAATTACAGTATTATACCATGGATGAATTAATGTCGATTGTAAAGAGAACTTCACGAGTATTAGGGGTTCCCATTGAAGATCAAGCTGCTTTAGAACTAGCTAGTCGTAGTAGAGGTACACCTCGTATTGCTAATCGCTTATTTAAACGTGTGCGTGATTTTGCCTTAGTAGAAGGAAGTGGGGTAATCGATCTTCCTATTACCAAAAAAGCTTTGGATCGTTTAAAAATTGACGAAAAAGGGTTAGATGAGACGGATCATCAGTTCCTACTTGCTATTATTCAAAAATTTCGTGGTGGCCCAGTTGGAATTGAGTCAGTAGCTTCTGCGATTGGAGAAGAAGTCGCAACTTTAGAAGATGTTTGTGAACCGTATTTACTACAACAAGGATTTTTAAAACGTACTCCCCGTGGTAGAGTGGCTACCCATTTGGCTTATGAACATTTAAAAATAGAATATCAAAATACGATTTTTAATTAATAAAAGGAGAGAATAAAAAGGATGAGAAAAGTAGAAGTTGAAAAGGTATTAAGTGGTGTACCATTAGGAAAAATTATTGATGATATTAATGAAGCAGTATCTGAAGACTTTTCTATAGTCAAAGATTATGATAATATTAAAAAATGGAATTGTTTACCAGTCTTATTGATTGAAGAAGAGGAAGAACAACAAAAGATTTTGACATTTATTGATTATGTTGATGAATTAATGATTCCTTTAAAAGAGAAATATATTTATATTATTACTTTGGCTAGTTTAATTGAAAATGGTAAAGTAGAAATTAAATTACTAGAAGAGGCTACATTGTTCATGCTCGCTGATTATTTTAAGAATAAAACAATTAAAGAAATGAGTAAAATGTTACCGGTTGTCGGAAATGCTAAAGCGATTCATGCGGCTAGATTTAAAACTTTAGAAGTTGATGTTAGAACTGAAATTTTAGAGTATATCTATCGTACGTATAAAGCAAAGAGAATTACAAAGGCACATAAAGAGGAATTTCTTGATAAAATTGCGACAGAGATTTATCAGAAAGATTATTATCAATTAATGGACACAATAAGAAAGTAGAAAGAGGGAAATTATGCAACTAGAAGATTTTGATTATGAATTACCAGCTGAGTTAATTGCGCAAACACCACTCGAAAAAAGAGATGGTTCAAGGTTAATGGTATTAGATAAGAATACAGGAGAAATAGAACATCATCAGTTTCCAGATGTTATATCCTATATGGAACCAGGTGATACATTAGTGTTGAATAATACTAAAGTTTTGCCGGCTAGATTGATTGGGATAAAAGAGGAAACGAATGCGGTAATTGAAGTATTATTACTCAAAGATATGCAAAATGATGTTTGGGAGTGTTTAACTAAGCCAGCTAAACGAGTACATAAGGGAACAATTGTTTCTTTTGGTGAAGGAAAATTAAAAGCTGAATGTATAGAAGAAAAAGAGGAAGGAATTCGTCGGTATCGATTGATTTATGATGGCATTCTATTAGAAATTTTGGAAGAGTTGGGAACGATGCCATTACCTCCTTATATTCATGAAAAGTTAAGTGATCAGACTCGTTATAATACCGTGTATGCTAAAGTTTTAGGAAGTGCTGCTGCTCCTACGGCTGGGCTTCATTTTACGAAAGAATTACTAGAAAAAGTTAAAGAAAAAAAAATAAATATTGCGTATGTTACTCTTCATGTTGGACTTGGTACTTTTCGTCCTGTTCAAGTAGAAAATATTCAGGAACATAAAATGCATACCGAGTATTATGAAATGAGCCAAGAGACTGCGGATATTTTGAATAAGACAAAAGAACAGGGAAAAAAGATTATTGCTGTAGGAACAACTAGTGTTAGAACCTTAGAGACAGTTATGAATAAATATCATCAGTTTAAAGCTTGTTATGGGACAACAGATATTTTTATCTATCCTGGTTATTCTTTTCAAGCAATTGACATGCTAATTACTAATTTTCATTTACCTAAATCAACCTTGATTATGTTGGTTAGTGCTTTTGCTGGTAGAGAACATGTCTTAGAAGCTTATCATCAGGCAGTTGCTGCCAAATATCGCTTTTTCTCCTTTGGAGATAGTATGTTAATTAAATAAGAGTGCTTTTATTGCGATAAAATTATATAGAACTGGATTTAAAAAGTACTTAGCTATAATCGTCAAAAAGAAAGATTAGAGAAATATCATCGTTAGAAATAGGCACTTATTCATAGTTGAATAAGTGACAATAGGGGGTGTTCTTTTTGAAAGAGGAAATATTAGATCTTTTTTATCAAGAAATTATTTCAGAGTTACAAGCCAATAAAGGGAAATTTAATATTTGTGATAATACTTATTATTTTCCTTTCCAAGTAATGGTAGAAGATAAAAGAATAGTTTCTTTTTCCTCAACTTCGCTTGCTCTTGATTGTCCAACTTTAATTATTAAAGATCCTTCTTCATTTAATCGATTATATACTGAGTATCTCTCTCTTCAATACCAATTTATCAAACAGGAAGCAGAATTAAACCATTATCTTGTTTCTTGTTGTGGAAATGATACTCATTTACAATTAAAGTATCTTTCGCTTTTATTATGGAAAAATGCAACAGCAGAGGATTTTCTTGATCCAAATACTTTTTTAAAAAGAAGAATTAGTTTTTTAAAGCAAAAAGAAAATACTGTTCATTTAATGGGAAAGATCGATTCACTTGAGGAAGTTAATATTCAAAGTAAAATAAGCAAGCAGTTTGCTTCTTTGGAAACACCATATTGTTTTCAAACCTCATTTACTGCCTCTAACACCCAAGAGGTTTATCCTTTACCAGAGATAAGTTTTGGGGTTTTTGAAGATGCTGTTTATTTATATAGTATTAAAGGAAAAAAACGTCCTGCTAAGGAAAAACAGTCCTCTTTTTTTAAAAAGATTGATCGTTTCTTGTACAAAGCAAACCAAGATGTTGTTCCTGATCAGGAATATTTAGCTTATATTCAAGGAAATGATGAGTATTATCCTGAAAATATTTCTGATATTTCGGTCAGTACCTTATATAGTTTGACGATGTTTTTAAAATATTTAGAAATCAATCATCTTTCCAAAATTGTAACGGTTAGTTTTTTACCATTACGGTATTTGGCTAAAGAGCAGGCTTTATTTGATAGTTTAACTTTATATCGAATGTTTTATTCACCAGAGAAAATAGAGTCAATTTATCTAGCAGGCTTAGTAACGATAGAACGAGATTTAAGTAATCAAACCGAAAAATTAGTTCGAACACTTCGCCGTTTGGCTTATCATTTTCCTAGTTTAGAAATCTCTAGTTATCCATTTGATATGGATAGTAGTTTATATTTAAATAGGAAGGATAGAAAATTAACTAGTAATCATGTGTTAACAGAGTTATACAATCATACTCAAGAACAGGAAAAAAGTAGAAAGTAGGGAATTTATATATGGCAATTGAATATCAATTATTACATGAAGAAAAAGATACTAAAGCAAGATTAGGGACAATAAGGACAAATTATGGGATTGTGGAGACACCAATGTTTATGCCAGTTGGTACTCAAGCAACAGTGAAGACGTTAACGCCAGAAGAATTGTATGCGATGCATAGTGGAGTAATTTTAGCTAATACTTATCATTTGTGGTTAAGGCCTGGTGCTGATTTGGTTCAAAAAGCAGGAGGACTTCATCAATTTATGAACTATCATGGTCCAATTTTAACAGATAGTGGTGGTTTTCAAGTTTTTTCTTTAGCTAGTCCTAAAAATATTAGCGAAGAAGGAGTTAAATTTAAAAGTCATATAGATGGTAGACCTTTGTTTTTAACTCCAGAGAAGAGTATAGAAATTCAAAATAAATTAGATAGTGATATCGCAATGAGTTTTGATGAGTGTCCACCAGCTAGTGCTAGTTTTGAGTATATGAAAAATAGTATAGAGAGAACGTTGCGTTGGGCAGTACGAGGAAAAAAAGTACATCAAAATCCTAGACAATCTTTATTTGGGATAGTTCAAGGTGGTGCTTATCCAGAATTGCGTGAATATTCTGCCAAAGAAACGGTTAAAATCGGTTTTGATGGTTATAGTATTGGCGGTGTTGCGAATGATGGGGAATCTAAAGAAGATATGTATGCCGCTATTGATTATTCTATTCCTCATCTTCCTAAAGATAAACCTCGTTACTTAATGGGAGTAGGAGAACCAGTCGATATTATCGAGGGGGTTATTCGTGGTATCGATATGTTTGATTGTGTACTTCCAACTAGAATTGCTCGTCATGGACATGCATTTACGAAACATGGACGCATTAATCTAAAAAATGCCAAGTATACTGAAGACTTTACTCCTATAGAAGAAGGCTGTGATTGTTATGCTTGCCAAAATTATACTAAGGCTTACGTTCGCCATTTGATCAAAGCTAATGAAACCTTAGGAGGAAGACTTCTTTCTATTCACAATATTCGTTTCTTAATTCGTTTAACAGAAGAAATAAGACAGGCTATTAAAGAAGATAGATTACTTGCTTATCGTGAAGAATTCTACCAAAATTATTTTCAAGAAAAAGAAAAAAATGTGAGCTAATCACATTTTAATTTTGCTTTTTTCTACTGATCCCAATCATACTTCCTAATGTGGAAGAAGCAAGGAGAATTAAATAATAGACTATTGTTTTAATACTAATTCCTTGGTCAAATCCTAAGTAACTGAATAGAAAAAGAATAATGATCATTTCTAATCCTACTTTTAGTCCTTCTAGCCAACCTTTCTTGGTTGCTTTTGTGCCGATATAAATTCCGCCAATTAACATAGCTATACTGATCATGATTAATTTAAAATAATTCACTATGTTAGTTGGGATTATGTTAAAGTAGTATAGTAAAGATATAAGGATATTGAATAAGAATAAGGGAATTAGTATATAGAGAAAGACTTTAATATATTTCATAAATGCCATATTTTTCACCTAGTAAAAACTATGATACTGTATAAAAAAATATGACAAACCTCATAATAAAGATAGGTGAGGAATATGGATTATTTCATCGTATTAGAAAGGACTATTCTTTTTTATGTTATTATTACACTTTTATATCGTTTCATGGGGAAAAGAGAGGTAGGACAACTAGGTATTGTCGATTTAATTGTTTCTATTTTGATTGCGGAACTTGCGGCTATATCGATCGATAATCGTGAGGAGAGTGTCTTTTTATCGATTATTCCTATTGTGGTATTGGTATTCATTCAAGTGGGAATGGCTTATTATTCATTAAAAAATCAAAAAGTAAGGGATGCTTTTGATGGAACACCCTCTGTGATGATCAATCGTGGGAAAATCAATTTTAAAGAAATGGTGAAGCAACGCTACAACATAGATGATTTATTAACTCAACTAAGAGAACAACATATTAAAAGTATCGAAGAGGTTGATTATGCTATTTTGGAAACTAGTGGGAAATTGAGTGTATTCAAGAAAAAAGATAATCGTTTTGGCGATTACCCTTTACCTCTTATTTTAGATGGTAAAATTCAAGAAGATACTCTAAAACAAATTCAAAAAACGGAAAAATGGTTACAGAAAACCTTAACCGAAGAAAAAGTAAATATTGAAGATATTTTCTATGCTTTTTATCAAGAAAAGAATATTTTTATCATTAAAAAAGAAGATTTAGAAAGGTAAATCCTCTTATAACATATTTTTCTTCTTTAACCATCTAGCGAGTAAAATAGAAATAATTAATGAAACAACACAGATAAAGAAGAAGGATAATTCGCTTTTTCCAATAATACCTAATGGTACATTCATCCCTAAGAAAGAAGCAATCATTGTAGGAATGGAAAAGACGATCGTGATACCCGCTAAGAATTTCATGATTACGTTTAGATTATTAGAAATAATCGTTCCGTAAGTATCGATTGTAGAAGATAAGATTTCTCGGTAAACAGTACTTGTTTCTATACATTGTTTATTTTCGATCATCGCATCTTCTAATAACGATTTGTTTTCTTTACTGATCGGTAAGATATCTTCTTTATGTAATTTTTCTAATACACTACTATTCGCTTGTAAAGAAGTAATGAAATAAACAAGCGTTTTTTGTATGTTTAAGAAATTGAGTAATTGTTTATTGTTCGTCGAGTAATAAGTATCTTTTTCTAGTTTTTGTATGTCGTCATCGATAAGGTTCAATGTCGATAGGTACACCTCAGCTGACTTCAACAACATTTGAATTAAAAATCTAACTTTTCGATCGGTATAGAATTCTGTATTTTCTTCTTCTTCAATTTTTCTTAAAAATTCGTGTTCCACTAAGGATACTGTCACGATATAAGAATTATCGGATAAAATAATTCCTAAAGGATAAGTAACATATTTGTTTTTTACTCTTTTATCTTTAGTGTAAGGAATATCGATAACGACTAGTACTGCGTTATCGTTTTTCTTAATTCTTGGTAATTCTTTTTCTACTAATACTTGAGAGATCATATGAGAATCGATACCCACTTCACTAGCTACACGTTTAATTTCTTCGTTTGTAGGGTGAATCAAATTAATCCAAGAATCTTTTTCTAATTGTTCACAAGAACGAAGTTTTGTTTGTTCATCAGAAACCGTATTTTTTAATATTTTAATCATCTTTCGCACCTCGATTATTGTCTATATTATACGTGCTAACTATAATATAAAAAGTTAGTATTGTCAATAAACAATATTTTTTTCTCCATAAAAAGGCTATTATTTAGAGAAAATATCCTTAAGAGATATTTTTTACCAGAAATGTTTTTCTATTATTAGAAATAGGCAGTTGACTAATGAAAAAAAATAATGTTGGTAAACAAGAGAAAAAATTGTATAATATAGATAGAAGGTAAACGATTTATTGAAGATATATGTAACTAGTGTTTTTCATCATCACCTAAGGTAATCGAACGGGTGTTGTAATAGGAGAAGGTTAATCAAATAATAAGAAAAGGGTATAAATCTAATCGGTTATCAAAAGAGAATTATATTGAAATAAGCGGTAATTAAAGTAATTTATTCATTCGTACGGAGGTATATATGATTTTATCGGCTGAAAAAATAAGTAATTTCCAGTTACATGGATACCATCTAACGACATCTAATCATTTAAAATTAATAAGAGGGGAAGGACTATTACCCAAGTGCGGGAAGAGAAGTAGGAAAATTGGTGATAGTAGGGAAGCTATATATTTTTTTCCTGCTTTATTACTTTTTGATACTTGGCGAGAATTTCTATATAAGGGTGTAAATCCAAGACTATTGAAATTGTTACGCTTTGATTTAGAAAATATTGATTTTACTATAACGGATAATGATTCATGGCAATTATTTGGTGATTGGTATACAGAACAGGCAATAGCTCCGGATAGAATTCAAGTTCTAAAGCAAATTGATGAACATGGTAATCCTTTTTCTTTAGATACTTTGTTACAACAGGATAGAAATCATTTAATATGGGAACCTATTTGTCCTTCAGAAGAAACTCGGGTTTTATCCAAAACTATTTCCCATAAAAGCAAATAATCCAGCTACATTTTGTAACTGGATTTTTAATTTTATTTTTCTAAGTTAATTATTATTACATATATTTTTCTGATATCTCATTGTTATCTAGCTTTTTCTTTATTATCTGTAAAACTATTGACTTTCTTTCAAGTATACAAAAAAGGTTAACTGAAATTAACCTTATTTTTATTTAAAGTCGATCAGTTCGACTAATTTTCCTATGGTGTCCATAGCGGGAATCGAACCCACGACCTTTTCCTTCGGAGGGAAACACTCTATCCTACTGAGCTATATGGACATATTACTAATATAATATAGAATAGAGAAAAGTTCAATGGGATTATTGGAATTTATGTTTTTTTGTTTGTTGAGTTACAATTGATGTGAGACTAAGATGGTATACAAAAAGCGATTAATGCCTTAAAATGTTAATTGACCAA
>CALVVF010000006.1 GCA_944363785.1 uncultured Bacilli bacterium | reverse complement strand
AACTATTTTATTACAACAAAGAGAATTAATCCCCCTCTTATTTTAATTTGTTGTCTACTTTTTCTTGACTAATGCAATTCAAGTGGATTATAAAATTTTCTATTTTTTCTTGTTTTCATCCTTTAACTAAGCAAATTCCTAGTATATAAAAAAAGTAGGGTAACCTACTTTTTTATATTTATTTAGAACTGTTTTCTTCTTCATTCTCTGTATTTTCTTGTTCAGTTGCTTGATCTTCTTCATCATCTTGTTTTTCTTCCTCATCTGGAATAAAACCACTAGCTTTAAACTTAGAAATGATTTTTTCTTTTTTTACCGAACCGACAATTCTAGCTGCTGTTGTTTCTTCCTCACCATCAATATAGAAAATAACCGTTGGTGTTGCCGAAACCGCAAGTTCATCATATTGATCAGCAGTTAACTTATCAATATTGATATATTTTACTTCTATTTGGTATTCAGAAGCAACCTCGGCTAGTTTAGGACGAAAATCTTTACAAGCTGTACAATCATCACTCATCACTTCCAAAATAAACGTCTCTTTATCCTCTAGTAACTTCTTATATTCATCGTAAGAAATTTCCTTCAAATAACTCTTAGAGCAACCACTTATTAAGAAAAGTGCTAGTAAAATAACTAAAAATTTAAATTTCTTCATAAACATCTACCTCTCACAATTTAAAAGTATATCATAAACCGCCGAAAAAATCTTTTTTTTTTAATCAAAATAGGTTATAATGAAAAAGAATAGAAGAGAATAAAAGAGTAGGAGGGGAATAAGTCGTGATTCTAAGAAAGCCATATGCCTTTTTAATTCGAAATTTTAAAAAAATTAATTTTATCTTACTTGCTCTTGTTATCTTCGTCTTATGGAAAGAATTAGAATTATATCAATTTATTAAAGACTATATTGCGACCGGTATTTATAGTAGTCAATTAGATTCAATTAGTAACTATGTAAACATCTTATCGATTGGCGCTATTGTTTTAATTGCGATAATATCGGCCGTTTTAGCTTATCTTTTAAAATATAAAGATAAGCCGTTTATCTCTTATGTCATTATTCTAATCGTATCGATTCTCACCTTAATTCTCTTTATCTACAATTATTATTACTTTACGATGAGCGCAACTAAGGAATTTGACTTAGTATCCGGCTTAGCAATACGAGATTTATCCTTTATCGCAACCCTTCCGCATTATCCGGTCATACTATTACTCCTTATCCGTTCGATTGGACTAGACTTAAAAAGATTTGGATTTGGAGAAGATAAAGAGTTCGCAGAAATTAATGATGAAGATAGAGAAGAAGTAGAAGTAGAAATTACTTTTGACAAAGATCGCTACATCAGAATGTTTAAAAAGAATCTTCGTTATTTAAAATATACGTTTTTAGAGCACAAGTTCAGTATTAGTGTTTTGATTGTTTTAGTGGTATTACTTGCTTCTTTCAATGTCTACCACTATGCATTTGTGGTTAATAAAGTATACAGTATGGGAGAAACAGTATCCGCTAATGGTCTTAACTTTGAAATCGAAAATGCTTATATTACTAATCGTGATTATACCGGTAACCAAATCGCAAAGAGTAAATACTATTTTATTTTAGATGTAAAAATTACCAATAATCAAAATACGGCAGTTCCGATTAGTAGTCGTTATTTCTTCTTATATGTAGATAATAAACAATATACACCAACTGAAAGATATAACTTGTATTTTACGGATATTGGAACTTTATATACGAGTGGAAAGAAAATAAAAGCATCTAGTAGTGAAAACCTATTATTCGTGTTTGAAATCGATAAGCCAACGAAAGACAGTAATTTCTTATTAACTTATCGAACTGGACAGTTTAATGATAGTGCTAAAAGAATTCGGGTTCAGGTTAGAGATATCAGTAATTTTATTGAAAAAGCTAATGTATCTTTAGGAGAAGAGTTAACGGTTCCTATTAACCTAAATAAAGAATGGACTTTTAGTTTATCGAATTTTCAGTTGACTAATTCCATTAACTATCGTTATGAAAAATGTAATGCCAAAACTTGTCCGATTTATGAAGCAACCTTAGAAAGCAAAGAAAATCAAGTGATACTTTATGCCAAGTACAATCTAGAAGAAGGAAGTAAGAAAGATTTCCTTGATTTCATCAAAAACTATGGCAAAATTCGTTATACGATAAACGGTCAAACAAAAGAGATGAACATATCTTATTTACTTACTAATTATCGTGGAAATCACTTGTTTATCGCAGCCCCTAGTGAAATGGTAAATGCTCAAAATATAGAATTATACTTTACAGTTAGAACTTATCAATATTTTTATCAGTTAAAAGGAGAATAAAATGATGAAAAAAGTAAAAGCTTGGTTCCTAAGTAATAAGTATCTAAAAGCGGTAGGAATATTGATTGCGATTAGCTTATTCTTATTCCTATTAAGTTATATTTTATGGTACTTTTGGTTATCAAAAATAGAAATTTTTAAACAGGAAGAACAAACCTTCTTAAATGCCGTAAAACGGTATTATGAATTCCGACAAGAACTTTTACCTAAAAAGGGAGAAAGTAGAGAAATGACATTAGAGAAAATGTTCTTAGAAGATAGAGTAGAAGCTCTATATGTACCTAAGACAAAAACTTTATGTGATACTTCTAGTTGGGTAAGAGTGGTACAAACAGAAGAAGGAGAGTATCAATATTATACTTATTTGAAATGTGGAAAGTACGAATCAGATATTGATCACGAAGGACCTAAAATTGAACTAAATGGTGAAGAAAATATGATCATCAATCACAACACTACTTATGAAGAACCAGGAGTAAAAAGTGTTACAGATAACGTAGACGGTAAAATAGATATCTCTCAAGTAATTATAGATAATAGTAAAGTAGATACCAGTAAAGTAGGAACGTATGAAGTCACATACAAAGTAAAAGATAGTACCCATAATCAAACTAGAGTAACAAGAAAAGTAACCGTAGCTAGAAACTTTTCTGAAACAGTAGCTAGTGAAACAGATGAGACTAACTATTACAAAGGAGAAGTTGAAGATAACTATGTTCAATTTTCTGGTATGTTATGGCGAATTATCAATGTCGATGAAAATGGCAATGTCAAATTAATCAGTGAAGATGTTGTCAGTAATCTACGTTATGACAGTACTGGTTATAAAGATTCTAACGTTGAAGCTTGGCTAAACAATGTTTTCTATAATAGTTTAACCAATCCCGATAAATACTTAGTAGATACGACTTACTGTGTTGGTGCAGTAAATAGTGTAGATGATATTAATAGTAGCTGTAGTGAGACAGTAACTGCCAAAGTAGGACTTTTAAGTATCGATGAGTATAATAAAACAGTAAGTAATGGCATTAGTGCAGCGAGCTATCGTAATAATTATTCCTATCTATTAACGAATAAAATGGGCGCAGAAAACTTAATGGTAATTGAACGACGCATAATAGCTCCAAGAAATAGTTTAGATATCGCTCCAATTAAACCGGTAATCACTATTAAGAGTGGTCTCTATATTACCGATGGAGACGGAACTAAAGAAAATCCATATAAATTAAATGATTATCAATATGGTAAAGAACATGAGAAAATAAATAACCGCTTAATTGGAGAATATGTTTCCTATTCAGGGCAACTATTTAGAATTACTGGTAAAGAAAAAGATGGTAGCATAAAAGTAATTGGTGCGCATCCGTTATTAAATGTAACTGATGATCGAGTTTTAACCGTTTCGGTAAGTGATATAGAAAATTATCAATACAATCATACGGATGAAAATAATCCCGGTTATATTCTTAACGAGGATTATATTGAATATTTAGATGATAGTCACATTATTCCTTATGAATATGAAATCATTACTAATGCACCTAATACTAAGTATAACGAGTTAGAAAAAGAAAAAGTCAAAGCCAAATTAATGTTAGCCTCTACTATTGATTTATTCTCTAGTGTAAGTAGTAGTCCTTATAGCGCCCAACGTATTCAATTATTTTCTGATCGTTCAACAGGAGAAAACATGGTAATCATGTTAAATGTGGTGACGGGAGTATCCTATGAACTAACAACGGATAATTTTTCGGAATTTTCTATGAAGGTTCTCACACACTTGGATGGTAACTTAAAGATCAGATCAGGAAAAGGAACATTGAAAGATCCGTATATACTGCAGTAAAGGAAGTGAAAATATGAAGAAAAGGAAGAAAAAGAAATCGATAAATGCCAGAAAGAAAATGTTAATAGTAACTAGTCTTCTAGTGATTATAGTCTTAGTAATAGCACTTATCTATTTCAGTGTAAAACCAAAAGAATTCGATACCAATATCACCCTAAATTTCAAAGATAGAACCAAAGATTCCCTAGAATTTAAGCATGAGGATTTCTATACTGTAGGATGGATCCAAGTTCAAGGAACAAACATTGACATCCCAGTTATTAATGGTTTTGATTATGGTGAGGATGGTATCTCAGATTATGCATGGCGAAGCTCAGAATACGATACAGATGAAACAAGAGAAGTCATCAATGGTCATAATATCATCAATGTATCAAGTACACCGATTCGTGAGATGAGTATGTTAAATTACTTTGAGGGGTTAATGGCATTTACCTATCATGATTTTGCCCAAGATAATTTGTACATCAGCTATACCAAAGAAGGCGTAGAAGAGATCTATAAAATCTATGCGATCGGCTTTTATGATTATGCGGGAGATTCAAATAGAAGTATGAGTAATCCTGAACAGATAAAAGAATATATCGCTAGTGTACGAGATAATTCGATCTACGATTATGACGTCGATGTTGATGAAAATGATGAGTTGATCACGATTAAAACTTGTACTAGGTACTTTGGAGCTTTTGAAAAACAACTATTTGTTATCGATGCCCGTAAAGTAAGAGAAGATGAGAAGATCGAAAAGTATAAAGTGGAGAAGAGTAAAAACTTTGACATGCTAGCTGAGGGAGCGGCAACAGAAAATGGATAAAAATCTATACCAAAAAAATAAACTGTGTTATAATGAAATATATAGTATAGTAACGAGGTGAATATAATGAAAAGATTTAAATTACTTTTCTTTCTACTGTTGATTACTAGTGTAATAATCTTGCCACAAGGAGTAGAAGCAGCAGATACGGGATTACAAAATAAAAACTTTTGTCTTTCCGATAGGCGGTATTATCAAGTCAGCTGGGATCCTAAAGTGTCAACTGAGGTAACAGTAGATAAGATTGACGAAGCGGCAATAAGAAATGGATTTGTTGCTTATCCACCTGGGACAGTTGATACGACACCATATAAGATCAATGTAGTGGAAAATGGTTATAATTGTTATATTGATAATTATGGTAGTGTACAGACTTGTCCAACAACAGCAGAAAATAAAAAATATGAATTAAATAAAGTCTTAGCTGTTGATGAGGACAAAGGCACATACAAAAATATTAATATGGAATTAAACCTATCAAACGGGCTAATTAATATTAAGATCAAAGATTTATTTGGTGGCACAACCAAAATAAGATTGGTTGATGAAGGGGAAGAGAAAAATATAGGAAATAAACTTGTGACAGAGTATACGAATTTCCTAAGTAAAGAAGGAAACTATTATGTAGCCAGAAATGTTCGACCTTCAGTATATAACAGTGCTACCAACAGTCTTAATCTTCACAAAATTATACTAGAGTTTTATATCGACGATCCTTCTTCACCATGTAATAATACTTATATTTCTAGTATCGAATTAGTCGTCAATACAGCTGACAGTGTCGATATTGACAATCCAGCATTAACTTCAAGAGATCCAAATAATATCTATGGTTGTAAGACAATTGAAGATTACATTCAATACTTGGTAGATAAAAAGGTAATCTATTCATCAGATCCTGCTTATCTACAAACATTAATTACTTCACTAAAACAAAACTATGCCGGACTTTGCTACCAAGATAAAATAACATATAGCCAATATCAAACTTTAAAAGAAGATATCGCCAAAAGCTATGAAAATTTGCAGAAAATGATTGGTAGTGTACCGGATGATGGTTATTCTATCCTAGATACCAGCAACGGTTTCCAATGTAATAGTGAAAGACATCAGGGCTTTCAAGTAGTTTATAGTCAATCGGGAACTTATTGGGGAATTACTTGTTGGGAAAACTATGATATCTATCCAGTCGGTGCCAAGTTAGTCTATGCTGGAGCTGGATTTACTTATGGGGGTACCTTTAAAGCAACGAGGCAATGTTCAATCGTTCATAAACAAAAAGTAATTAAGAAACCAAAATGTGTTTATTCTTGTGATACAAGCTGTAGCTATGACGAAAGAGCAGGTAGAAAAGAAGACAAACAGGCAGGTCCAAATGATGATTTTGATGCTTGTGTAAATTCTTGCGATGGTGGTAAATACACTCAAAGTTGTATCAATTCATGCTACAACACCGTTTATAGTGAAAAAGAACCAAGGGATTTATCGCTACTAGATTCTAAATTAGAACAACCAACTTCTTTCCTTGAACATTCTGTCGAACGGACATCCACAATCGTTGATACCATAACGTCAACTTCAAATGACAGTTGTACCTTTAGTCATGATTCAGTGGATGGAGCTGGAAACTATAAAGGAATGTACGTATGTACTGTACACACGGAACATTGTGGTAATGTTGGTGTTACTTTCTCCACTTATTGTGATACCCATAATGGTGTTTGTACAGTTACTGAATCTGTAGGTCCAGCTGGATGTGTAGATAATCCAGAAGAATTATATAGAAATCAATTGCTAGATTCTCAAAGAGAATTCTTAAACTTTGAAGCAATCGCTGAAGAACAACAAAAAACAGGTACTTATACAATCAATATTTCTGATTCCTATTTAAAGAGAGGAAATGAATCGTATACTTACACCGTAACTTCTGATAATGCTGATATCATTAAGAGTGTCAGTAGAACTGGAAGCTGTATAGGTGGAAATCAGACTGTAGAATTAGGAGATTCTACACCTAATATAACGGTTACTTTCTGTAGTAAAAATGAAGTTTCAGAAACGGTAGAGATTGAATTACCTGAAGCTTATGTCAACAAGACAACCGGTTTAGCTGCTTATAAAGCAGGTAGAGGATACCAAGCATTCGACTCTAATACCGGAAGATTAGGTAACATTAATTTCGATGAGAAAAGATACTATGCCGGTGGTAGAAGATATTATACCGATCCAAAGAGTAGAAATACTAACGTAACTATCCCAATCGATTATGATGATAAAGTTAGTTTAATCGGTTATGATGAATATTTTGATCAAGATAATAAGAAATCGACCATCACGGTAAAAGTAGAAGGTATTGGTACTAGAGACTATACAGATCAAATCAACTGCTTCTATGGTGTATATAATACTTTGTTTGTCGATCCAGATGATCCGACGGAAATAGAGGGTTCTGAATGTCCGGACTGCGATGAGCCTTGTACCGGACCTGATTGTCCAGATGGTGGAGACCCAGATGGAGGCGGTCCAGATAATCCACCGATAGATTACTCAGGTATAACCTTTATCTATAGACCAATTGATTTAGTCGATGTATTCCCTAATAGTAGAAATCCTCGTTGGAATTGGACAAATGGAGCTATTCCTACTGATGATAGAATTCAAAACTTATTAGGATACAAAATTAATCCAATTGAACTAACAGAAGATATCGAAAGTAAAGGTAATGAAGTCTACAGTGATAAGGGTGAAGTCGACTACGATATCATCTTAACGACAGAACAAATCATGCGAATACGGCAATACAACAAGAACGTAGATGACTATAACAGTGACGGCTATACAAATTATCTAGATTACGATATGAGTTGTTCAACTATTGATGATCGCGAAGTATGTACAAGTAACTTCTTAGATAATATTTCTTATATTACTTATGCGAGCGGTTATAACTCACAATCACGGAAAAACATCTCAATATGTAATAACGCGTATGGCGGTACGTGTGATGATAATTAAAGGAGAGTACTATGAGTAAGGGAATGATCATTACAGGAATTATAATTTTAGGAGTATTAACTCTAGCCTGTGTAAATTTAATTCAAAACTATCAATCGGGTAACGAATTAGATTATTACTTATTAAAAGAAACAACAGAAGCAGCGATGATCGATGCAGTAGATTATGGATACTATCGTACCTCTGGTGGAATCATAAGAGTAGATAGAGAAAAATTCGTAGAGAGTTTTGTTAGAAGATTTGCAGATAGCGTTTCTGCATCTTCTACCTATCGAATTAAAATCATCGATTTTAACGAAACACCACCAAAAGCCAGTATTCAAGTAGGAACCACAACCGTTGCCTCATTTGTCGGAGAAGACTTCGATATCGTAACGACGATTGATGGTATTCTAGAAACAAAATATAACGAAAAAAGAAAAATTGAAGAAGTTGAGTAGGAGGGGAAAATAATGAATGGAATAGGAACTAAAGTAAAAAAATTCTTAACCAATAAAAATACAGTTACGATAATTTTAACGGTTATCGCAATTGTTGTCTTGTATTTTTTCTATAATTATAGAATTAGTCAAAAAACTAATCCAACTAGTGTGCCTTATGCCTTAGTAGATATTGCTTCTAAGACAAGAATTACTAGCGATATGGTCGGTGTTGTAGATGTCCCATTAGCAATGGTTCAAGGAGATGTAATTACAGATACGAGTAAAATCATCAATTACTACGTTAATGCGGATTGTACAATTCCAAAAGGTAGCTTGTTCTATCAAAGAGCAGTAGTTAGTCAATCAGAGTTACCAGACTCGATACTATATGATTATCCTGATGGCTATGTTTTAGTAAACTTACCTGTAACAACAGAAACTAGTTATGGTAATAAAATGTATCCTGGAAACTACATTGATATCTACATCAAAGCAGTAAACAAAATCGATGAAGAAAATATTACAGCAGAAACAGAAGATAAAATCATGGTTGGTAAACTATTAAAGAATATAAAGATACTAGCCGTGTTAGACTCTAATGGTGAAGATGTATTTGAAGATTTAGAGAATGTTAAAACACCAGCACAACTTATCTTTGCGGTACCAGAGGAATATCATATTCTACTAAGAAAAGCATCATACTTACGTACTTATGAAGTAGCTATTATTCCAGTACCGACAAATGAATCACTAAAAGAAGAACCTGGTGAAGTAAGTATTAGTAGTGAACAATTACGTGACTTTATCAATGAAGTAACTGAATTTACGGATATTGATATGGATGAACCACTACCTACAGAATAATGCATAAAAAGAAAAGGGGAGCTAGAATATGAAAGATAGCCTATTTGAACAATTGGACTTTGGAGCTTTTCGTGAATATATCGAAAACGATGATATTACCGATATTTCCTATACGAATAATGGACAAATATGGGTTCGTTCCTTAACACAAGGATCACTGAGAGTAGAAAATCCAGCCATTAATAACAGTGTAGTAGAAAAACTAGCTTTTCAGTGTTCCAACGTAATGGGAACAACTTTCAATAATGCTAGCCCCTTCCTAGATGCAGAAAGTCCAGAACTACGTATGAACTTTGTACACGAATCGGTTGCAACCAATGGAATCGCTTTAGTTATTCGTAAAACACCGGCTAAGATTCGTCTAAAAGAAGAAACACTATTAAAAGAAGATTATGTAACGAAGGATATTCATGACTTCTTAATTAAATGTGTTCACGGACACTGTAATATCATGGTCTGCGGAGAGACTGGTTCTGGTAAAACAGAGTTTGTTAAATATCTAGCTTCTCATACGAAAGAAAGCGAGAAATTGATTACGATTGAGGATACATTGGAATTACACTTGGATAAGATCTATCCTCAACGGGATATTGTAGCGATGAAGACCAATAATATTGCTTCTTATAGTGATGTACTAGTTACCTGTATGAGACAGAATCCAAAATGGATTCTTTTGTCCGAGGTTCGTAGTGCCGAAGCAGTAAGTGCGGTTCGTAACTCAATTTCATCAGGACACAATATCTTATCGACTATTCACTCGGATAAAGCAAGTGCTATCCCACATCGTATGTATGCCTTAATGGAAACAGAGTTAGATGTCGATCAATTCTTAAATACGATTTATCGTTATGTTCAACTAGGTGTTCATATCAAAGCTTACTATAGTAAAAAATATGGTAAGTTCCACCGAGAAATTGATGAGATTACCGAATTTTATATCGATGAAAATAATAAACCTGTTTATAATGTTTTGTATCAAAAATTAATGAATGGAAAAATTATCAAGAAAAATCCTAGTCAACACTTGATAGATTCACTATTAGCACAAAATATTGAATTAGAATCAACTACTTTTGAAGGGGCAGAAGAAGATGATGGTGGAATCAAAATTGAAGATGTAATTGGCGAAAATCCAGCAGTAAAAAAGGAAGAACCTAAGGTGGAAAGTGTAGAAACACCAGTACAGCAAGTACAAACACCAGTAGAAAACAACATACCTGAAATGGAGACTTTGGATATGCCAGAGGAAAAAGTAAATCCAAGTCCTATACCTAATCAGGTACCACCAATTTCTACACCACTTCCAACCGAACATCAAACACCACCACCAACTGTATCACAACCTAATCCAATGACAGATTCTAATCCTGTTCAACCGCAGGCGGCACCCATAACTCCACCGCCTCAAGAACAACCTATCCCAACAGTAATAGACGAAAATAGGATACAACCAATTAATGGTATGACTCAGGGAACAAATTCAACAGTGAATCAAACTCAACCAATCATCGTGGATTTTAACAACAATTAAGCGAAAAGAGGTGAGAAATAATGGAATTACTAATTCTATTAGCTATAGCGTTATTTATTCTTTTTTACCGTAAATATAAAGGACAAAATGTCTATCATTTTATTACTTTACAAGCGACGAACATGTATAACCGTTTCGCCCCATATTCCTTTAAAGTTATTCGTCAAAAGACAAAAGACTTAGGACAAGAATATACGGCAAGACAATACATGATCCAAGTTGCTACATTCTCTATCTTCGCAGGAGTAATCTCTTATCTATATTTCTATAATATATTGATTACGATCATCTATATTGTAGCCTTAGATATGACGATTCCATATCTTGCCTATCTAAGATGTAAACGTGTCTATAGTGAATTTATTTTCGAACAAATTCAAATTTATACAACCAATACAATCATGGAGTTTGCAACTACGCAAAGCTTCGTTAAAGCCTTAGAAGGAGTTGTTGCATCAGGTGTTTTAGAAGATCCAGTCTTAAGCGATGTCGAGTTGATGATCTCTCTTGCTTATCAAAATGGATCGATCGATGAATCTATCGAGTTTATGACAACTAAGTATCCTTATTACATTGTTAAAAATATGCATCAACTTTTCTTACAGATTACTAAAGAAGGAGCTAGAGATTCGGGTGAATCCTTAGATAACATGCAATTAGATATCGATATGCTTGTAGAAAGTGTTTACCGTGACCGTATGGAAAGAGCAACTTTCCATAAAGGATTCTTAAAGTATGGTATTATGCTTTATCTAATGGTCATGCTGATTCAATACTTATTAGGTAGAGATACTTATATTCAGTTATTAGATAATCTATTTGTAAAGTTAATTCTTCACGGTATTATTTTAATTAATAGTTACTTCCTTCTCAAGGGAGAAAAGTTTTACAATGAGAATGTGGGTGAAGAATAATGGAAATATTTATTGTAGGAGCAATTATCGTATTTATCTTAGTCTATAATCGAAGTATAGATGGAGAAAAGTTTATCCAAGATAATAAATTATTACTGGATAAATTAAAAGAAGAAGACTTTGAATTCTTAGTAGCTGCTCGTTATGGGGAAAGAAAATCTCCTGATGAAATATTTGCCAAACGATTAAGAAATGGTGGTTTGACAATTGTTATTTTCCTTTTTGTATTCTTAACAGAATTGTCTTTAATTAACGTTGTCTTATCCATCTTAGTTGGTTACTTTGTCTATAAAATAGAATATAGCAATTTAAAGAAGTACTATAAGCGCCATTTGCATGAAATCGATGTCATGTTGCCATACTATTTAAAGGGATTAGAAATCCTTGTACAACACTATACCGTACCGGTAGCTATAGCAAAATCAATTCCTGAGGCACCAGAAGTATTTAAACCAGGCCTTAGAGAGATGATTGCCAAAATCGATGCCGGGGATTCTAGTATTCAACCTTATATGGATTTTGCTAATCAGTATCCAGTTAGAGATTCTATGCGAATGATGAGATTATTATATCGTTTAGGATTAGGTTCGCAAGAAAGAAAACAAGAGCGACTATTGATGTTTTCAAGAACGGTATCTAACTTACAAGCTAAAGCCAGAGATCAAAAGTATAAAGAAAGAATCGAATACATGGAAAGACAAACGATGGTTATGTTAGTAGCAACTGGTGCAGGTGTTATGGTTTTGATCTTAATTGCTATGATTTACATGTTTACAAATCTTTAGTGTAAAGAGCTTTGCACACAATAAAAATTATGTTATAATGTTATCATAAGGAGGAGATAATTTATGAAAGAAGCAACAGGAGAATTAAATATGACAGTAGTAACAATTATTGCCATTGGTGCGATCATTGCCTTCTTCTGGGTAATGTGGCCAAATATTTCTAATACAATTACCAATACATGGAATAGTATTAGTGGTAATAATGGTGAAGATGTAAATTGTCCACCAGGACAATACTATAACGGAACAAGTTGCGTTAGTCAGTAATCATTAAATATGAGAAAAGAATAAAAGTGCGAAAAAAAGAAAAAAGAGAAAAGCGGTGGTAGTTTGAAAGAAGGAGTAGGTGGCGTTTTTGTATTACAAGCAATTGTTGTTGCGATGATAATCATTACTTGTTTACTAGCTTTTTCTGTCAATTATACAAAAGCTTTTCGCGTGAAAAATGAAATCCGCAATATCATTGAAAAGCATGAGGGGTTGTCAGTAGAGGCACGTAAAGAAATAAATGATACTGTTCGTAGTATGAATTATTTCTTGCCTGCTGAATACGAGTCAGTTTGCGAAAAAATGGGATACGATGTCTATAATGGGAAAACTAGTGAGAATGGAAATGGGGTTCGCTTTTGTATCAAATGTGAATATGCCGATATTACAGGAAGACCAAATGATGATGATGTAAGCAAAGCAGCTTACTATTCGATTGTAACTTTCGTTACTTTTGATGTTCCAATAGTAAATAATATTTTACCGTTTACCGCTAGTTTTTTCAAAATAGCTGGAGAAACTCCTTTGATCTATTCCGACGTTCATGCAAAAGAAGCAAGCGAATTTTGTGAAGCGAGAAGATAAGGTAAAGTAGGTGATGCCGTGAAAGAAGCATTAGGAGGCGTTTTGTCTTTTCAAGCAATCTTTATTTTTTTGGTTTTGATGATAGGACTTTTGCTGTTTAGTGTTAGCTACACAAAGTCTTTTCATATGAAAAATCAATTGGTGACAATAATAGAACAGTATGAAGGTCTAACCCCAAGCGCTAGTGATAAAATTGATGATTATGCTAATCGCTTAAACTATTCACTTTCTTCTACTAGTGCTTATGAGAATAAATGTCGTAGCTTAGGCTATGAACCATATACTCAGACCTTAGATAATGGTGAAAAGTTTGTTTTTTGCGTAAGATGCGAACTAGCTGATGTCACCGGTACCAGTAACTCTGATCTAGAATACAAGGGTGCCCAATATACGGTAGCTACTTTTGTCAATATCAATATTCCGATTATTAATAAAATTTTCCCAGCAGCGGCCAATTTTTTAGTAATAACCGGGCAGACAGATGTGATTTATTCATCGGGAAATAACAGTGAATTATGCAAGAATGCAAAAACTTCTTAAAAGCAGGATGGTGGTGAATAATAGATGAATGTAATTATATCCAATGAAAGACAAGCCGAACTTGCCAATTTAGATATAGAAGTAATTAAATCTATTAATGGGGTATTCGATGCTGATGAATTAGTACAAATGTTTAGTAACTTTTTCTTTGGTAGAATGATTTTAGATTTAACAGCTTTGAAAAATTATCGTGATATTCGAAATCTTCAAAAATTATCGATGGCATTAGATATTGAGAAGATTATTGTACTTTTACCAGATACACCTGAATGTCTAGCCCCCCAATTTCTATCCAGAATGATCTCAATGGGAATCTACAATTTTACAACCAACCTGGATGGCGTAAATTATCTGTTAAATAATCCAAATACTTATCGTGATGTTGCTCACTTACAACAATTAGATGATGTTGCAAGTCCAGCTCCTACTAGTAGTGGTATAGCTCAGGCAGCAACACCTAACCTTGGTAATAGTGGTGACGGTGGTGGAATGGTCATCAACAATATTGTAAGTGGTGGTGCTTATATCCTGGGAATTAGAAATCTAACGGATCATGCTGGCGCGACAATGCTTGCGTATCTATTGAAGAAGGAATTAGATAGTTTAGGAAAAAATGCGGTTGCAATCGAAGTAAACAAAAGAGATTTCATCTATATTAACGATCAAACATTAATTTCTGTAAATAGTGAACGTCTATCGGCAGAATTGATGAAGCATCGTGAAGCATCAGTTATTCTGATTGACTTAAATGGGGATGAAAATGTTGATTTGTGTACAGATGTCATTTATTTAGTAGAACCATCTACGATAAAATTAAATAAATTGATGAGAAGAGATCGCAGGGCTTTCGAAAAACTTCGTGGCAAAAAGATCGTATTATCAAAAAGTTTATTATCGATGCAAGATATTACCGAATTTGAATACGAAGCACAAACTAAAGTATTCTTCAATTTACCACCATTAGATGAACGAGCCAATAACTCAGAAGTCTTAACCGATTTATTAAATCGATTAGGTATTGGTACATATAGTGGTGGCATAATGTAAAAAGTTGTCAATAATTATTGACTATATAGACAAATTGATATATGATGTACATATATTAAGAGGAGGAATTACGATGTTTGATTTAGCACAAATATTGGCTTGTCCATCTGATTTAGTTCCTATTTTCAAATTCATTAAAAATGGAATTTATCCAATTATTCAAATTGGTATTCCAATTTTATTAATTTTAATGGGATCAATTGATTTAGGAAAAGCCGTTATGTCGAGCGATGACAAGGAAATTAAAGGTGCAACAAGCAAATTAATTAAACGTGCAATTGCTGCTGTAGCTGTATTCTTTGTTGCTACGATTGTGTCTTTATTAATGGGATTATTCTCTAGCTCTGGTGCTGATGAATCAGGTACAATTAGTGGAACTGATTCTTGGAAAGATTGTTGGAATAATTTAGACTAAGCAAAGAATGAAGATAATAACAAAATACTATTTTGTTATTATTTTTTTTATGCTATAATTATGCTAGTATATCCAATTATGAGGAGTGTTTATCAATGAGGAAGAAAAGAAAATACTATATATATTGTTTATTATTAATTACTATATTTTTCTTATTTAATGATAAGATAGAAGCTAAGACCACAACGAAAACTTGTACTTATAATTCAAAATTAGGTGAAGTAGTTTTAAGTTGCCCCGTTGATGGCAATCCTGCATATCGTTATTGTAGTGTATCTAGTGGTAACTTAAATGGTGCTGAAAATAATGTATCAGAAGATAGCATCTACAGTACAAGTGTTTACCTTGATACTGATGATTCATGCCCCGAAATATATTTATACGAAAAAAGAGCAGGAGAAAACAAATATACAGTTTTTGGTAGTTCAGTAGATGTTAATGGTATGTCATTTGCTTTAACACATGAGCCAAGAAATATAGTAGAATTTCTTAGATCCCCTGATCATACTTATCCTTGTAGCAGTACAGAATATGATAACAATGCAAAAAAAATTGAGGAAGCTTATCAAAAACATTTAAAAAATAATTATGATACATTGATCTCTGAACTAGAAAATACGGATACTACACCATCGAATAAAGAAGATGCTAGTAGTTGTAATACTTTTAAAGAAAAATCCAGTGTTTATGCTAATAGATTTAGTGTAAATGGGAGTTATACAGAAAATTTTATAAATGAAACCCAAACTATTATCAATGAAATTCCTAAGACTTGTGCACTAACTGATCAACAACAAAAAGATCTTGAGACATTGATCAAGCAAAAAATTAATTGGGCAACTAGTGTTGGCAAATTACTAGGAAATCAAGGAAATATTAATTACAAAGAATGTTTAGAAAAAACAAATCTTAATGAAGAACAAAAAGAAGATTTAAAAGATAAAGCTGATAAGGAATCAGATGATCAAAACGAAAAACTAGAACAAGATAAAGAAGATTTTAATGAAAACTTTGATAATATAATAGATGTCGCTACAGGAATTGAGTTGGGAGACTCAGTAGAAGAAACTTGCGAGGGATTATTAGGTACAGAATTATTGGATATAATTGATGAAATCTTTACTTGGATTAAAATAATTGTTCCAATTATTGTCATTGTCTTAGGAAGTTTAGATTTTGCCAAAGCTGTACTTATACAAGAAAAAAATGAATTGCAGAAAGCTGGAGTTACTTTTGTAAAAAGATGTATTATCGCAGTAGCTATTTTCTTTATTCCAACAATTCTAAATTATATTTTAGAATGGGTAAATAGTTCAACTTGTGGTATAAGATAGGTAGGTGATAAAATGCTAATAAGTGCTATAGAGCGATCAATTGGTTGGAATTTAGTAAGACAATTGTTTGTTTGGCTAGATTGGGTTGCTTTTACTATATTTGAATGGGTAATTCAAGCTGTTTTTGATATTGCCAGTGTCCCTATTGTAGAAAATTCTGTGTATGAAGATTTTAGAATGAAAATCTATGTACTTTTAGGTATATTTATGCTGTTTAAAATAACGATAACGATGCTTGGATATTTAGTAAATCCTGATGCAATGTCTGATAAAGAAAAAGGCATGGGAAAAATGGTAACTAGAACAGTTCTAGTAATTATCATGTTAATTGGTTTTCCAATAGTATTTAATTTAATGGGAAGGGTCCAAGACGAATTAATAAAAGTATTACCAAGAATTATATTATCTACCGATATGTCACCAGAGAGTGCAGCTTCTCAAATGGAAAGTGTAGGAAAAACAATCAGTTGGCAAGTATATGGTATCGTTTTCGACACTGCTACATTTAGTGAGCAAAACGGTGGGGAAAACACAATTGGTGCCGTGGTAGATCATATAAATGATCCTGGAAGTGATCGAAGTGAGTATGCGTATGATTATATTCCAGTCGTTGGGTTTGTAATAGGACTAATAATGGCTGTCTTAATGGTAGGTTTTGCAGTCGATGTTGCTATACGAGCTTTTAAATTAGTTATATTACAGTTTATCGCTCCGATTCCTATTATTAGCTATATCGATCCTAAATCATCAAAAGACGGTGCTTTTGCAAGTTGGGTTAGAATGTTAACATCAACTTGGTTAGATTTATTTATTAAATTAGGAATTTTATACTTTATATTATATATGATAGACCTTGTTATTTTATCAAACGGATTTACTTTTGGAGGATTAACTGGAGCAAGAGCAATAGTTGTTGGTGTTTTCATCATTATCGGTTTATTATTCTTTGCTAAGCAAGCACCAAAATTTATTACAGATGCTTTAGGAATTAAATCTAAAGAAGGTAATGGATTATTTGGAGGTCTAGCGAAAGTTGCAGCTGCCGGTGCAATTGGCTTAGGTGCGATCGGATCAGGTGTTGCCGCTTATAAGGCCAGCTCTTTATCAGACGAAGCAAACGGAAAAGGTCATAGCTTTGGTAATAGAATAAAAAATGTTGGAGCTGGATTATTCGGAGGAGTTACTGGAGCTGCTGCTGGAGCGGGAGCGGCTTTAGGTGCTAAAGATCATGCTAGTCGAGCAGCAATAAGTGCAATGAATAAAAGAAATGCCAATCGTCTAGCCTTAGGTGCGGCAGGCTCTACTTGGTTAGGACGTGCCGCTGAATCTGCAAGTCAAGCAGTAACTGGTGAGACTATGTTTGATAGACAAAATCGAAGGCTAAAAAGCCAAGAAGATTTTGTAAAATCGGCTTCTGCTTTCCAAAATGCTTTGAAGTCAGAAGCTACTAAAGGAAAATATGGAGTTGCTGAAGCTAGCTATAATGGTCAGCAGGTTAAAGGAAATTCTAAAAGTTTGCGTGCGCAAGCTCAACTTGCACTTTCTCAAGGAAAAAGCTCCTTCATGTACACTAATGCTGACGGAAACAGTTTTAGCGTCTCAACTACCGATTATGAAGTACTTGCGGGTGATCTAGAAAAATCAGAGATGGGATTACTTTATGAAAAATTCAAAACTGGAGATACTGATGCTATTACGGGTAATCCTGATTTATATGCTGATTATCAAGCAGTCACTGCAACTGGCGCATCCCTAGGACAAGAAGTTGGATCATCAAAAGATCTAGATAACAGCAGAAAGGCCGTTGATGCTGAAGTGAGCCGTACTAAAGCTACAACGAGATACAGAGTGGGCTCAGTCAATTCTCAAGCAAGTAAAAAATAGAAAAGGGTGTGATATTAGATGGATAATTTCTTAATACCTGCCAATGTAAAAAGGGGACAGTATATATTTGGCCTATTTAGACCAGTTGATTTAATTATATTTGGTGTTGGCATCTTTACAACATTAATTATGGCAGCTGTAATGCCAATGGAACAAACGTGGACAGCTGTTTTAGCAGTAACACCTGGTATAGTATGCTCGTTATTAGTAGCTCCGGTTGCTTATTATCATAATGTATTACAACTAATTATTGAGATTTATAAGTTTTTTACCGAGAGAAGAATATATATATGGAAAGGTTGGTGTATTCTAGATGAATCAGCAGAATCAAAGCAAATGGACCGAAAATTGGATTAACATACAATCCATTTCAAATGGAATGATTGTACTTCCTAGTCAGGAAAAAGTAAGTGGAGTAAAAATTACTCCTAGAAATATTTTCATTTTAGAAGCAGATGCGCAAGCTAACATAATTACCGCATTAAAAAACTTCTATAATACGATCGATTATGAGTTTTGGTTGGTAGTTGCCGATAGACCAGTCGATATATCGATCTATCTATCTCAGCTTCAACTACTTTATCAACAACAACAAAACCCTGCTATTCGAAAACTAATCAATCAAGATATTCAAAAGGGAAATTACTTTATGAGTAACAATGTTGTAGATACTGAGTATTACATTTTGTTTAAAGAAAAGAACTTAGAATTACTTCAAAAGAAAGTTAGATCTTTAATTAGTGGCCTAGCTCAAGCTGGATTAATGGCTAGACAGACAAGCAATGAAGATTTGCGAATCATTTTAGATAATTTTTTAAATGGTGGTAGAACAACCACTTTCGGGACGGTGTCAGTAGCATGAGTATTTTTAAATCAGAAGTAGCGCCTAAGGGAATTCATTTCAATCCAAGTGATTTCTTTATTAGCGACAAATACGCTACAATTTTAACAGTTGTTGCTTATCCAAAATATATTTATCCAGGATATTTAGCTTCTCTAACAAGTATGTCAGGTATTAAAATAGTAGCTAAACATATTCCAATGCCATTTACTTCTATGTCTAAAATGTTAAATAAACAAATCGCTGATTTGAAAGTCAGATATCAGGAAGAGAAAGATCAAACTACTAAAGAAAGAATTCGCCAAGATTATGAATCTTTGGAGACTTTCATTACCATGTTAGCTAGTTCTCAATCTAAAATCTTTGATTTTCAATTGCATATTATGATTACAGCAGATACCAAAGAAGATTTGGAATTAAAGAAAATAAATGTCAAAAACTATTTAGATGCGATGGAGTTAAGGGGAATTTCCCTACGCTTTGAACAAGAAAAAATATTAAAGTCGATAATTCCTATTTTCCCACCTCAGGACGTAGAAAAAAGAATTGGAACCCCAATTCCTTCACCTACGTTAGCAGCAATGTATCCGTATATTTTTGATAGTATTAAAGATCCAGGTTTATCAACATTACTTGGTGTTGATTTCTCAGGAGGAGTTATTCTTTTTAACCAATTCTTATATCAAATGAAAAAAGAAAATAACAGAAATAATGCTAACTTAATCATCTTAGGAACTTCTGGTAGTGGTAAATCTACAGCGGCTAAATTAATGTTACGTAGCCATATTAGAAATGGTTATCAAATCGTTGCTATCGACCCAGAAAATGAACTTTATGATATGACAATGACCTTTGGTGGAGAAAGTATTGACCTCGGAAAAGGTGGAGAATATGGAATGGTAAATCCACTTCAAGTCGTCATTGATGCTGATGAAGATGAAATTAAAGAAGGATTAGGATATACTGTATTAACTAGAACTCTACAATTCTTAAAAGGATTTATGCGTTATTATGATCCTTCGATTGAAGAAGATGTTCTTACGATGTTCAGTGAAATTGTACAAGATACGTATCGAAGATTCGGAATCGATTTTACCAGTAATTTCTATAACTATGGTCCAAGTGATTATCCAACTTTTTCGGATGTTTATGAGACGATTAAGGGAAGATTACTTGCGATGACTGAACGTACGCAAGAAAGAATGATCATGGAAAAATTGGAATTAAAAATTCGACCTTTGACCCAAGAATTAAAATATTATTTTGATGGTCATACAACAGTGACTTCTGAAACTGATTTTATTGTATTTAACATTAAAGAGTTAATGAATTCAGCTGATAATATCAGAAATGCTTTATTCTTTAATATTTTAAAATATGCATGGGGACTATGTTTAAACAAAGATGTTAACACCGTTTTAATGGTAGATGAAGCACATGTATTATTATCAGATCAAAATTCCCTAGGAGCTGACTTCTTAGCCCAAGTACAAAGGCGAGCACGTAAATATAATACTGGATCTATTATTATTACCCAACAACCAAGTGATTTTGCTACTCCTGCGGTAATTACGCAGGGAAAAGCTATATTTGATAATGCTTCCTATTATTTAGTTATGGGGCTTAAAAAGCAAGCTGCTGAAGACTTAGGAAGACTGATCGATCTAAATGATAATGAAAAAGAAAGTATTAAGAGATTTTCACAAGGCGAAGCATTGTTTGTATGTGGAAATCGAAGAATGCAAATTAATATTATTCTGACACCAGAAGAACTTGAATCTTTTGGATCTGGTGGCGGGCTATAAAATATAGAATCGAAGTAAGGTGGTGAGAGTATGGGCGAAGAAAATAACAATAAATATCGTGCTAGAAAAAATGAAGATACCAATATATCAAATCAAAATAATAATAAACAAGATTCTAGTCAAAAGGCCGCTCATACTGTTGGAAAAGGAGCGGCCACTTACTTTGGAGGTCCCGTAGGTGGAAAGCTCTATGATGCAGCGAGTAAAACTAAAATAGGACAAGCAGTCGAAAAAAGAGCTGGGAATATGATTAATAGTAATCCTGGCCTAAAAGGAATGTCTAAAGTAGCTGATAAGTCAGGTGCTTTGGATGCTGCAAATGCAGGAATGAATAAGATGAGTGGTAGTAAACCTGGTGGAACTAATTCTGCTCCAAAAGATCCTTCGATGCAACGAGAAGGCTTAAAAAGAGAGGGTATCGAAGATGGAACAGAGAATAATTCTTCAAAAAAATCCAAAAATTCTTCTCCTTTTTCAAATTTGAAAAATGAAAACTCAAATAATGGTGATGATATCGATGGAACTAGTAATAATAGCGGTAGCGCTGCTTTAAATGGTTTTATCAAAAAAAATTGGAAATGGTTGCTACCTATTATGGGCTATTTTGTCGGCTTTTTAATCATCGTTATAGCCATTTTGGGTATTCTTGGTGTGATCCTAGGTCCTGCCCAAACAGTAATCGATTTTTTTGGTAGCGCCTGGGACAATTTAAAAGCACTAGTTGGTTATAAATCTGATGAAGAATGGGAATTAGAATACTATGAAACACTAGAAAAGGTTCAAGAAGAGCTTAATCAAAAATATAAAGCTTGTATAGATGTCAACCTAATTACCGCAACTTTAACTGTAAATACATTAAACGATGAATATTTAGAAGAAGGAATTGAAGGAGAAGATCCAACTGGTGCCGAATTAGAACATCTCGATTATAAAAAAATGACTAAACAAATTGAGTTGCTTGCTAACATGCAAATCAAACGAAAAGTTTATCTATTAGATAAGGAATGGAAAACGACTAATCCATATACTGGAGAAGAAATACAATACTGTACGAATCCGGAAACCGAGGCAGAAGAAAGTACGAAACTCATCACAGCAGAAGAAGATATTGATAATGCTGAATACCGAACAGGTTTTGCTAGTTTCCTTGATAATTGGATTAGTAAAATGGGAGATACAATAAACGGTGTACCAATTAGAGTAAGTGGTAGTCCAAGGCAAATCGCACAAAATGACCTTGATGGTGGATTGTTTGAGTGGTTTACCAAAAAAGCAAATGAAGAGAGAAATATTGCTTACTATTTGTACAGACCGGCATTTACAGTCAATGAATACGATAGTGCCGGGAATAAATTAGCTGTTCCCGAAGTAATATGCGAACCGAGGGTTTTGACAAGCAATACCAGTTTTGCAGAAGTAGATATTGGTGATTTGGATCATATGGAAGAAAGTGTTTACTATTGGAATTTAATGGATTCTTTCATTGGTGATTATTATGCAGACTATCTTCCAAGTGGAAGTGGTACTCCACAAGAAGGGACAGATAGATACGAAAAAATTAAAGCAATGATTGAAGACATTTATCTTCTATATAATGAAATGGGACCTAGTCGAAATTGTAAGGTCGATTACCAACCAAGTGTAAGTGGAGGTTGCGAAAACGGAGTAACAGTAGTAGGAGGCCAATATGCTGGAACTTACGATTTAGAAGAATATGTTGCTGGTGTTGTCGAAGCAGAAATGTACTCTGACTTCAACATTGAAGCGAAAAAGGCATTAGCAGTAGCCGCAAGAACTTACGTTTTAAATCGTACTAATTTTTGTGAAAGTCCAATTGAAAATAGTTCAAATGCCCAAAATTTCAATCCAAACTATTCAGATGAATCATGGGAAGCAGCTAAATCAACAGAAGGAGAGGTTTTAACTTATAATGGTCAAATCTTCTCATCAGAATATGATTCATGGAATTGTAAAGGAAGTAATACTTGTACTTATGTGAAACTGCCAAACCGTGAAAGTAACGAAATAACCATTAGCGATACCTATTTAGGAAGAGCCGCAGGTGGTCATGGTCGTGGAATGAGTCAAATTGCAGCAGCAGATATGGCAGCGTCAAGTGCCAATACGGGAAGTGAGTATTATAAGACAATATTGGGAACATTCTATTCGGAGGGAACACAAATTTCAGTATTGGGTGGTTACGGAAGTAGCCTAGATCCTGGTATTGTTAACGGTTCAAAAGATGAAAAACTTAAATTCCTATTCCCAGATGGTCTTCCAACCTCTAGTGCTGAAATGCAAAAATATTTAACTCCGATTTCGATAACCGCCTATGATGCCGAGGGAAGGCCAAGAACCTTTAACACTTCTGTACATAAAGCAGTGGCCAATGATGTCCAAAATGCTATGCAAGAAATCGTCGATGCTGGTTTCCCAATCAATAGTTTTTACTGCTATAGTTGGCGTGGAATGGCTGGAAATAGAAATACTACATCTCATCATAGTTATGGTGTTGCTTGTGATATAAATCCAACCCAAAACTACATGATCAGAAATGGCCAGATTATATCAGGTAGCTATTGGAGACCAGGTGAGGATCCTTATTCGATCACACCGAATGGTGTAGTCGTTACGACATTTGCTAAATATGGATGGATATGGGGTGGTAGTTGGACGAGTTCGAAAGACTACATGCACTTCTCATTTACAGGATATTAGGAGGCATTGAATGAAAAAGAAAAAATTACTGATTTGTTTATTATTGGTTTTTCTCCTAACTGGTTGTAGCGTAAACTATGATATTGAAATTAAAGATGACACCATCAAAGTAAATGGAAAACTAGTAGAATTAGATAAAAATAAATGGGATGACATCATTGTAGATAATTCGATTGGTGAAGAGGGCAATGATGTCCCAATTGAAGATAATGAAGTAGATTATTCAAAATTAACATTTGAAGATCTAGTAAATTCTAAAACGATTGAAGCGGATGAAGCAACACGTAGAGAGGGCTTAGAAAAAATTAAAACAGACAAGGAACTAGGAATAAAGTTTGAAGAAGAGTACAACTGGAAAGATACCTCTGCAATTTCTAATATAGCTGGTGTTAGTACTTGTTATGATCATTTTACGGTTTTACGAAATAAGGATGAAGAATCGGGAAACGAACATCTTACCATTTCTAGTTCAGCTGAAAATCATTGTTTTGAAGTATATCCTAATCTAGAATCGGTTACTATTAATTTAAAAACAAATCATAAAGTAATTTCTCATAATGCTGATCAAGTTATTGACGATAAGTATATTTGGAGAATTAACAAAAATAATGCGAGTCAAAAAACACTACAGATCATTTTGAGTGAAGAAACTGAATTTAGAATGGATTGGGGCTTGATCTTTATAATTGCTGGTGTTATCCTATCCGTAGTATTATTTTATCTATATATCAAAAACAAAAGTAAAAATGCGAATAAAATTTAGTAGGAAGAGGGTTAAAATATGAAATTAAAATTTAAAGCAGACGCATCTGATGTAGCAATATTTATTTTATTTGCGATCTTTCTTTTATATGTTGTATGCTTAGCAATTCTGAATTTTCCAGAACTTGCTATTAATGGTAGGTTTTTTGGTTTAAATCCACTTCCTGCTTTTGCTCCTGATCGTATTGTAGGAACAATAGTATTTTATCTATTAGCTTTAGCTGGAATTTTTATGTCTGTATCCTCTTACTTCTTCGAAAGAGAAAAAGGCTTTGGTTTTGGTACTGAAAAGTCATCGAAAGGATATAGTCATTGGGCTAAAGAAAAAGAAATTAAAGAAGATAAAGGGGTAGCTAAAGTAAATCCTCATGCTGAAAATTCTGATGTTGCTGGTGTACCACTAATTATTAAAAAAGATGAAGTATGGGTAGATAACGGTGAATATCACAACTTAGTTATTGGTGCTACTGGTTCTGGTAAGACACAGACCGTCATTTTTCCAACTGTTGAGGTATTAGCCAAAAAACGTGAGTCGATGATCATTACCGACCCTAAAGGTGAGATCTATGAACAGACTTCAAACATGCTAAGGGAAAAGGGATACAATGTATTAATACTAAACTTCCGTGACCCACAAGATGGTAATTCATGGAATCCACTTTCCTTACCATATCGAATTTATCGTAGCGGTAACCAAGATAAAGCAATCGAGTTATTAGATGACTTAGCTGCGAACATTCTTTATGAAGAAAAATCAGGTAATGCTGATCCTTTCTGGGAAAAGACTTCTGCCGATTATTTTTCAGGACTTGCCTTAGGTCTATTCGAAGATACAACTGAAGAAAACGTAAACTTAAATAGTATCAGTTTAATGACGACAGTAGGAGAGGAGAAACTAGGTGGCTCAACGTTCATTAAAGAGTACTTTAATGGCAAAGATCCAGCTTCTCCTGCTTACACGAATGCATCTGGTACGATTATGGCACCAAATGAAACGAAAGGTTCAATTATTTCTGTATTTAAACAAAAAATTAAATTATTTGCTTCACGTGAAAATCTTTCAGAAATGTTAAGTCATAGTGATTTTGAATTAGAATCAATCGGTGAAAAACCAACCGTACTATTTATTGTTATTCAAGATGAAAAGAAAACATATCACTCTTTAGTTACGATTCTTTTGAAACAATGTTATGAAACACTAATTAGTGTTGCACAAAAAAATGGTGGTAAATTACCAGTCAGAACCAACTTTCTACTAGATGAGTTTGCGAACATGCCACCATTAAAAGATATCACGACGATGATTACAGCAGCGCGTTCTCGTCAAATTCGTTTTACCATGATCATTCAAAACTTTGCCCAATTAGATCAAGTATATGGTAAAGAAAATGCCGAGACCATTAAAGGTAACTGCGGTAATATTATTTACTTGATCACGACTGAGTTAAAAGCATTGGAAGAAATTTCTAAGATGTGTGGTGAAGTAAAATCGAAAAAGGATGATAAGACAGCGTCAACTCCTCTTGTTACAATTAGTGATCTTCAGCGTATGAAACAGTTTGAAGTAATCATCATGAGAATGCGTAAGAATCCGTTTAAAACCAAATTCGTTCCTTATTATCAGATGGAATTTGGTAAGAAATATCCTAAAGCAACTTATCCACATCGTGAAAAACAAGAAGTTCATGTTTTCGATTTACGTAAATTTGTCTTAGACAAACGTAATCAAAAGATGATGGAAGCTTTGAATAATCCTAATGCAGCAGGAGGACTTCCAGGTGGAATGCCGGGTGGAATTTCATCAGGAATGGGTGGCTTACCAGGCGTGGGTGCAGGTGCTGGAATGTTTCCTGGAGGACTCCCAAGTGGTATGCCAGGAGCAATGTTTCCACCAGCCGGTGTCGGTGCCGGTGGTGGCGGAGGAATGAATAATAGCCCTATGCCTAATCCATTTGCGCCAAAACCTAATTCGACTGCTCCACAAAGTAGGACCTTAAATTCTGGGTTTAATGTGGATGACTTAGTAAAGAAAATTGATGCCAAGATTGCAGAGATCGAAGCAGAAGAAAAGAGACAAAAAGAGCAACTTGCTGCTCAACAAGCTCCTGAGTCAACCGAGAAAGTTGAAGTACAAGCGCCTCCTAAAGATACGACTAGTGTACCAAAAGAACCAGTACCTCCTGTCGTAGAGGCAAAAGTAGAACAACCATCAGTAACAGAAAAGAAAGAACCAATCAAGCCAGATTTTATTCCACCAAAAGAGCCAACACAAACAGAAGATAAAAAAGCAATGTCCCTTGAAGAATTACTAAATCCAAAACGTACATTATCCCCTGAACCAGGAAAAAATAACATCCAAGACGTGGATGACTTCATCAGACAATTCCAAGAACAGAATAAACAACAACAAGTAGTGAATAATCAGTTTGAAAAGAATACGATTATAGAAGAAAGACCAATTATCCAAGAACCAAACAAAGTGGAAGCTAAACCAACTCCACAGAAAGAAACACCAATTATTCACGAAGATAAAATTCCTGAAAAAGAAATTGATGTTACCGATGATCAATTCTTTGATGATTTCTTCGATGACTAGATTCTACACAATCTCTATTATTTAACATATAATATAGTGGTGATATTATGTATGATTCTATGGATATAGGAGAAATAGATACCATTACTACCAATGAAAATTTAATTGATATTAGAGATAAATATGAATATGTATTAAGTCATATAAAAGGGGCAATTAATATTCCATATACTTACTTATTTATGATGCCTGAAAATTATTTAACCAAAGATAAAAAATATTATTTGTACTGTGACTGTGGTACCAAAAGTAGAAAACTATGTAGTTATCTAAGTGAACTTGGTTATCAAGTAGTCGACTTAATCGGTGGTTTTGAACACTACCAACCCAAAGAAGAATTCAGTGATTAGAAATTTTAACCAAAAGGAGTGTTACACGAATAACATTCCTTTTCTACTGGACAATTCTAGCTAATTCCTGTTGAAATCTCAGTTTTCCTTCATCTATCTCCATGGATGCATTTATCCTTAGTTAGAATACCCCAACTTTTTGATCAATCATTTACAGACTCGTATAATAAAATGACTACAAACCAACAAAAAAACTTTGAAATTCCAAAAATATATGATATAATGAGCAAGATGTTGTATAGGAAGTGAATATATGAAAAAACGAAATATCGCAATTATTGCCCATGTCGATCATGGAAAAACGACTTTAGTCGATGAAATATTAAAAACAAGTGGGATGTTTAGAGAAAATGAGGATACCAGCAATGTAACAATGGATTCCAATGCCTTAGAAAAAGAACGTGGTATTACTATTTTAGCTAAGACGACTGCAATCGACTATAAAGATTACCGAATTAATATTCTTGATACTCCAGGACATGCTGATTTTGGTGGAGAAGTAGAAAGAATTATGAATATGGTTGATGGTGTTTTATTAGTAGTAGATGCTTATGAAGGACCTATGCCTCAAACACGATTTGTATTAAAAAAAGCATTAGAAGCAAAAGCTAAACCGATCGTAGTCATCAATAAAGTAGATAAACCTAGTGCAAGATGTAGTAAAGTAGTCGATGAAGTATTAGACTTATTTATCGAACTTGGTGCTGATGATGATCAGTTGGATTTTAAAGTTGTCTATGCGAGTGCTTTAAATGGAACTTCAAGTTTAAGTGAAGACATCACGACTCAAACACCAGGTTTCCATGAATTACTTGATCTAATTATTGAAGAAATACCTGCACCACAAGGAGATCCTGATAAACCATTACAGTTCCAACCAGCTTTATTGGATTACAATGAATTTGTAGGAAGAATTGGTATTGGTCGTATTCATAATGGAAAAATAAAAGTAGGTCAAATGGTAAATTGTTGTCGCTTAGATGGTACTACTAAAGCTTTTCGTATTCAAAAATTATTTGGTTTTTTAGGTATGAAAAGACTAGAAATTGAAGAAGCAGAAGCAGGAGATATCATTGCGATTGCGGGTCTTAGTGATATCTCTGTCGGTGAGACAGTATGTAACCAAGGAGAAAGTTACCCATTACCATTACTTAGAATCGATGAGCCAACCCTTCAAATGACTTTTGGAACAAATACTTCACCATTCGTGGGAAAAGAAGGAAAATTCTTAACTGCTCGTCAAATAGAGGATCGTTTAAATAAAGAACTACAACGTGATGTTAGTTTAAGAGTAGAACCATCAGATGGAGAAAGTTGGTTAGTATCTGGCCGTGGAGAATTACATCTATCTATTCTAATCGAAAATATGCGTCGTGAGGGATATGAATTACAAGTATCCAAACCAGAAGTTATCCTAAAAGAAGAAGATGGCATTAGAATGGAACCATATGAAGATTTACAAATCGAAGTGCCAGAAGATTGTGTTGGATCAATTATTGAACAGTTAGGTTCTAGGGGAGCAATCATGGATAACATGATGAATTTTGAAAATCAAGTTCGTCTAAATTACGTCATTCCTTCGCGTGGATTAATTGGTTTCATGACGGATTTTATGACAATGACTAAGGGATATGGAATTATCAATCACACATTTAAAGAATATCGTCCTTATCAAGCTCTTCAAATCGGAGAAAGAAAACTTGGTGTTTTAGTATCGACAGAAACAGGAAAAAGTTCTGCTTATGCCTTAGGTCAATTAGAAGATCGTGGTATCATGTTTATCGAACCAGCTACTGACGTTTATGAAGGAATGATCGTTGGAGAATGTAACCGAGAAAATGATCTAGCAGTAAATGTAGTAAAAGGAAAACAATTAACGAATATGCGTGCAGCTAGTGCTGATAAAACAGTAGTCTTAAAAAGACCTCGACCAATCACCTTAGAATATGCTTTAGATTATATCAATAGTGATGAATTAGTCGAAATTACCCCATCAAATATTCGTTTACGCAAAAAGATTTTAGATACGGAACAACGAAAGAAATTTGATGCCAAAAAATAGGAAAAGTACTTTTAAGCGTACTTTTTTTTTGATATAATTTTAGTATAGACAAAGAATAAGGGGATGAAATCATGAACGAAATAAATAATAATAACGCACCACAGAATAATCCACAAAATCAGTCTGGAGTAACCAATACTGGAGTCTCAACTCCATCATTAAATCAAGGAGTAAATACTAATCCTAGTCCACAAATAGATAATCAACCTAGGGTAGCACCAGCATCGTCATCAATACCCAATACTGGTATGAACCAAAGTACAAATTCAAATTCTGCCCCAGTAGAACCAAAAAAACCTGAAGCAACAACACCTAATTCCAATACTACACCAATCGAACCCGTCTTGATGAAAGAACAACCGACACCTAATTCACCTAAGAAGCCAGCTAAGAAGTCATTTGCGGGGATTTTTGTATTCATTTTACTTTGTGGATTTATTTTCTGTTTGCCATATATTAATGATTATCAACAGGCTCAAAAAACGAAACAGCAACAAGAGTTATTAGAAGAACAATTAAAACGTGAAGAAGAACAACAAAAGCAAGAAGAACAAGAACGAGAAGAAGAATTAGAAGAACAAAAGAAAATCAAAACAACAGTTTGTACTTCACCAAGTTCTAATCAAGGAGCTTTTACCTTAACTGAAGAACAGACGATTAAACACAAAGAGGATAAGATTATTTCTGTCTCAGTTGCCCATTCTCGCACTTATCTTCAAGAACAAGCTGAATATGAAAGTATGAAACAAACTTGTCAATCCAAAGCAGATCCTCTTACTAATCCTGTTCAAGATGGATATAGTGTTGATTGTGAGATTGATAATTTAACTATTACGTTGACAGAAACTTTTGATTTAGAAATATTTAAAACATTTACAACTGATGCCGGAGAGACCATTAGCGCTCCATATAGCTATCAACAATCTTTAAGTGAAGTATTAAAAGCATTAGAAGCTAATCAAAATGTGTGCAAATAAAGAGCTTCCCATGCTAGTTGCACAACAAGAAGTCTTACTATATAATTTTATTAGGGAGTGAAAACATGAATGATAAACAAGTAAAAGAAATTACAAGTCGTGATGATGATTTTGCCAAATGGTATACAGACATCTGCTTAAAGGCCGAATTAGTAGATTATTCTTCAGTAAAAGGATGTTTAATTATTCGTCCATATGGTTATGCAATCTGGGAAAATATTCAGAAAGAACTAGATAAGAGATTCAAAGAAACCGGACATCAAAATGTTTATATGCCACTATTAATTTCTGAATCACTACTCAATAAAGAAAAAGATCACGTCGAAGGATTTGCACCTGAAGTCGCTTGGATTACCCATGGAGGTGAGGAAGAACTAACCGAAAGACTATGCGTTCGTCCAACAAGCGAGACTTTGTTTTGTGAACATTATGCCAATATAATAAAGAGTTATCGAGATTTACCAAAATTATACAATCAATGGTGTAGTGTCGTTCGTTGGGAAAAAACTACTCGACCTTTTCTAAGAAGTAGAGAATTTTTATGGCAAGAAGGACATACTGTTCATGCTAGTAAAGAAGAAGCCCAAGAAGAAACATTGAAAATGTTAAATATTTATGCCGATTTTTGTGAAGATATCTTAGCTATTCCTGTAATTAAAGGAGAAAAAACTGCTAAAGAAAAATTTGCAGGGGCAGAAAATACCTATACGATAGAAGCACTAATGTATAATGGTGTTGCTCTTCAATCGGGTACTTCTCATTATTTTGGAGATAGTTTTGCTAAAGCCTTTCAAATGACTTATTTGGATAAAGAAAACAAAATGCGTTACATGTATCAAACATCGTGGGGAATGTCGACTAGAATTATCGGAGCGATGATCATGACGCATAGTGACGATCATGGGTTAGTTTTACCACCAAATATCGCTCCAATCAAAGTAAATATTATTCCAATTGGAAAAAATAATCCTGAGGTACTAGAAAAAAGTTATGAAATTGCTAAAGAGTTAAAACTATTAAATATCAGTTGTGAAGTAGATGATAGTGAAAAATCACCAGGCTTTAGATTTGCTGAAAGTGAAATGAGAGGAATTCCGCTTCGTATTGAAATAGGACCACGTGATGTTGCTACAGATACTTGTATTTTAGTTAGAAGAGATACTTTAGAAAAAACAGCAATATCTCTAAGTGAAGTAACAGAGGAAGTCATCAAGATGTTACTAGACATTCAAAACAGTATGTATTTGCGAGCTAAGATCAGAAGAGAAGATATGACAAAAACTGTTTCTACTTTTGAAGAAATGATAACCTTAGCTAAACAAGAAAATGGGTTTATTCGTGCATCTTGGTGTGGAAAAAGAGAATGTGAAGATCTAATTAAAGAGAAAGCCGGTGTTACTTCACGTTGTATTCCTTTTGATGACCATGAACCAACTGGTAAATGTGTCTGCTGCGGTGAAGAAGCAAAATATTTAGTTTACTGGGGTAAACAATATTAAAAAAATTAAATAAGAGTGAGAAAAATGAAAAAAGAGATAAATAAAAATAAAAAACCAATAACTATGAATCCAATGTGGATAAAAATCGGTATCTTTGCCTTGATATTCATTATAATTGTCGTTGTAATAATCATCCTATTCGTAACCCCAGCCGAAAAAGATAATGATAAGAAAACAGAAGCTACTCCACAACCAACTGATCCAGCAGAGGTAAAGACACCAGATTACTATACGTTAATTAACTATTTAAATTTAAATACTTTGCCAGCTGAGTATTATGGTTACTTTTTCCAAAGTGAAAAAGTAACGGCAAGTAAAATGGCAAACAATATCAAAATCTATATGGCTATTAGAAAAATTGTTGCCGAAAATCCAACCAAGTATTTAAATACCGATAAAAAATTAGAAATTGAGGCTAAAGAGGTTGAAGATGCCTTAGTAGCGATCTTTGGTCAAAAAGTCAAATATGAACATGCTTCCCTAAATGGCAATAGTTGTAGTTATACGAACTTTAAATACGATGAGGAACAAAAACGTTACCAACAACTACCATCTGATTGTGATGAATCAGCTAGAACGACGATCTATACAGAATTAGTAAATACAGAGGAAGATGATGATAAGATTACCATTAGTCAAAAAGTAGCTTTTATTAATTTTGACTATAATTTAGAGGAGAAGAAGACATACTACTACATCTACAGTGATCTAGGGGCTACTGATCTTATTGGTACAGCAGAAAACTATGGTATTGACTCATGCCGTGATGATGTTCCCGTTTATCAATTTACATTCTTAAAAGATAAAGAAACAGGAAGTTATTATTTCGACCAAGTAGAATTAGTCAAATAAACATCAAACTCGTTTTAAAAACGAGTTTTTTATTTTGCTACTATCCGGAACCTAAAAAAAGAAACCTAATTCTCTAGTAAAGAGATTAGGTTTTCTTTATTTTAAAATACTACTTTGATTAATTACGGGAACACTGTATAAGAATAAAATATCTTTGCCCTCAAAATCAACGAGATCATCTAGTAGATCGGTTGCAATATAGCGTAAATCGATTAAGGTAATATGATGATAGGACTCAATTAATAATGGAGTTAAGCTACTCGCAAACGAATCACGGAAGATGATAAGTTCTCCTTCTTCCTGATTAGGATTTTCGATTTCTAAAAGTGCAGAAGGACCAGATAAGAAGACACTATAAGCATCAATTCCCGTTAAAGCTTGTGGTTGATATATTTTTTCCTTTTTCTGTTTTTCATAGTTCCAAACTTCTATTTGATCTAAAACATCATTACTAAGATAAGTAAGTGTATCTGCTTCAATTGGTAGTGCTGATTGGCCATAAAGTGAACCGTAAAATGGCGAGAAAGTATGTTCTTCCATTTTTGAACTGACATAAGGATGACCCATTTCTTCGACTAAATTACGGGCAATATGGCTAATTTTCTCTTGGCGCCAGTGGATGTCTGTTCGATAATAGTCATCTAAAGATAGGAGTGAGAACAGATCAATATAGTGGAATGAAGAACCGGCACCAGTTTGAGAATTAAGTTGCTGCGAAATCGTTTGATTTAAACGGGGATAATTAAACTTTGGATATATACTACTTTCCAAGTAAGCAATTTTATCAGGAATGATACTATAATAGATATTTTGATTAGAAGTTAAATAACGCTTTTTAATCTCTAAAAGTTTATCCGTAAAGTGTTTGATCTCTTTCTCATTCCAAGCAGAGCTAAGAGAAAATACTTGATTATCTTCAATAAAAATATTTTGATTATCTAATTTTTGAAACAGAGAAAATTGAGCTTGAGCTTTAAGCCATCGAAACTGATCACGATAAGGAAATTGATCATTAAAATACTGATCTAAACTTTTAAAATAGTCCCCATCCATAACTTTTTGAAAACTAAACTCTGGTAATTTCTCAAGATGACGTCGTTCGGATACAGATACTTCTTGATCGGGAAGTAAAAAACTGAGAATAAAAAAACCAAAGATGAATACAATAAATTCACCAATAATTAAATTATCTTTCATGAACTCCTCCTAAAATCTAAAATATAAGAATGGATTATAACTCTCATCCACTAAAAAGGATACGGAAAGAAGTAAAAGGCAAAAATATAAAACAACTTCCAGTATGTCTTTTAGCTTAGAGAAGTGAGGATACTGATCGATACGACTAATCAATTGTTTAGCTAATGGGGTAGCTGCAATTAAACTGATTACTAATACGACAGCATAACTTCTAAGGTAATAAATGGTTTCTTGACTACTAAAGGATAAATTACCTAGACCAAACATTCCATTTAAGAATGTACTAAGTTGTGATAGATTATCGAAATGGAAAATAACAAAGCTAATGATAATCAAAATAAAAGTATATAGATGAGCTAGAATAGGATGGGAATTTAATGTCTTTTTCAACAACGTTTTTTCAATGATCAGTAATACACCGAAATAAATCCCCCAAAAGACAAAATTCCAACTAGCTCCATGCCAAAGTCCAGTCAAACACCAGACAATAAAAATATTTATACATTGGCGAATAAGTCCTTTACGATTTCCCCCTAATGGAATATATACATAATCTTTAAACCAACTAGATAGAGAAATATGCCATCTCCGCCAAAAATCGGTAATACTCTTTGCGACTAATGGATATTGGAAGTTTTCCAAAAAGTGAAAGCCAAACATTTTACCAAGTCCAATTGCCATATCCGAATAACCAGAGAAGTCAAAATAAAGTTGTAAAGTAATCGCAATTGCTTGAATCCAATAGGCCAAAATAGTAGGTGTACTTAATTCACCTAATAGGGCAACTAATTCTCCCAATACATTAGCAAGTAGTACCTTTTTGGCTAAACCAATCGTAAATCGTCCGATACCTTCAGCAAATAAACTTCGTGTTTCTTCTCGATTTTCTAACTCTTCACAAACCGTTTCATAACGAACGATAGGTCCAGCAACCAGTTGCGGAAAAAGAGCAAGATAAGTCGCAAATGTCCATAAATTTTTAGCACTTTTTACCTTTTTTTGATAGATATCGATGGTATAACTCGTAGCTTGAAAAGTAAAAAAACTAATACCAATCGGCATCACTATATTAGGGACAAGTAACTGAAGATCTAATAGACTATTGATATTTTCGATAAAAAAACCAAAATACTTAAAGTAAAATAGCATTCCAAAATTAATAAATAAGTCAATGATTAAAAGAGGTGTTGCATATTGACGTTTTTTTTCGATTAATTTTCCAAAGAGATAATTGAAGCAACAAGAGAAAACTAAAACGAGAATATATTTTGGTTCGCCATAAAAATAAAAAGCTAAACTAGCAATTAGTAGAACAGTATTTTTGTGTTTTCGAAACAATAAATAGTAACAGAGTAATACGATAGGTAGATAAAAAAAGAGAAAAGTAATACTAGAAAAAACCATATGAGGTTACTCCTTTTCTAAGAAAAAATTCCCGGTCTTTTTCCTGTTTTTTTTATGATAATTGTTCAAAATTTGTCTTTATAGGATCAGCAAGTTCACCACTCATAATTAAAATAATTAAATCGCCTTTACTTTCTACATAGACATTTTCTGCTTCTACACAGATCCATTTTCTAGGGTTTGCTTTTTCTTTAATTAAGTTTTTAGCTTCTTCAACATCTGCTCCTTCTTCCATACGAACAAGTACTACAGAATGAGCAATAGAACCAGCCATCGATTCAGAGGCTAAAGCTTCTTTATATTGAATATCTTTTGTACCTAAATAGTTTTCGATATTTTCATCTGTTACTTCGACATTAGATAACATCATTGGTAATTTTTCTTCATCTATTCCTTGATAGACTTTTGTCATAATCTCTTCTAAAGAGCCTTCAATATTCTTTTCTTTTGCGCCACAACCGGTCATACAAACCAAAGCTAAGACGACACATAAACTAAGTATTATTTTTTTCATGTTAAATTCTCCTTTATAATATGATTGATTTCTTGAATAAATTGATTCCTACTACTATGCATTTGAACTACGACAGTAAAATCATCTACTTGCCAAATGGCTTGATAAATACCATCTTGATAAGCTAAATGCACAGTCGTATTCGCTATTTTTGACCCCTTTGATTCTGATGATATTGGTAATTCTTCTTTTTTCATCGTCAAATAGACAGTAAATTCTTTTTGATAGGTAATATGTAGTGTATCTTCATCGTACTGATACTGATAGTTAACTCCTACATCCTCATTCCAAGTAGGAAAGGAAGCAAGATTAGACACAGTTTGTTCACCAGCAAGTGGATTCATCTTCGTTGTCATACCAGATAGATAAATATCGGGATTAAAATAGAGTGTAGTTGGTTTAATTAAGCAAGAAAGACAAACGATCAAAGCAATAATACCTCCTGTATAGGCAAAGTGCCAATTTGTTTTCTTCTCATAATCATGTGGCAAATACACATCTAGACTTCTTTTTAGTTTTACTTCTATACGTCTATTCATACGAAATACCCCCTAACTTTTTCCTAATTTTGGATAAAGCATAAGTATATGATGAACGAACTTTAGAATAGGGTAGGTGTAATACTTGTGCGGTTTCATAATGTTTTAAACCACCGTAAAGATGAAGAGTGACAATCTGTTTTTCTACTTCAGTTAAACAATCCAAAGCTTCTTGTACAAAAGATAGATCAGTAGTTGGTTTTTGCCTACTACTATCGATAATAAAATCTAATTTATCACTCTCTAATGGAATTTCTCGCATCTGTTTTTTCTTAGTATAAACGAGATTTTTTGCCATTTGATAAACCCAAGCTTTGACGTTAGTGCCGGGAATATAACGTCGTTTGTATTTTTCAATTCGGATAAATACTTCTTGGGTGATATCTTCCGCTTGATAATAATCTCTAATCAGAGAAAATATATAGCGAAAAATAGATGGATAGAGAAGTTGATAGATTTCTTCCCAAGCTTTTGTATTTCCTTGTTGTAATTTTCTAAGTGCATGATCTAATCGAACCTGATCTAGCCACGAATTCATCTTATCACCACCGCTCGTCTAGTTCATCCAGTATTATAACTTTTTTTGTTATCTTTTTGGAGAAAAAAAATGAAAAAAAATATTTTTTTTCATTTTATAAGTATCTATTATGAATTGACTAAGCGATATAAATTAATATTCGGCCGATTAAATAACCGTAATTTATATACACTAGTACCTAAACCACCCGAAACGAAAAGCTTAGTATCATCGATGGAATAATAAGGATTAGGATATTTTTTCGCCCCATCTACGGTCATAATCGCTCCTATTTTAGGAAGAGTGATCTGACCATTATGAGAATGTCCACTTAATGCCAAATTGACATGGTTATTAGGAAGAATCTGATCGATTACATCAGGTTCATGAAATAAAGAAATAGTGAACAAAGACTGACTATCTATATAACTATAGGCTTGCCCAATATCTAGATCATTCTGTAGACTACTACCTAACCCGGTAATTAAAATCGGAGTAGATCCATGATAATAAATAAGATCATAGCGATTATCTAAGATTTGAAAAGAAGTAGCTTGAAAAACTAAATCAAAAGTATTATCGGCATAATCATGATTACCACGAACCGCATATAAACCAGTCGATGCCTCGATTTTTCCTAGTTCTTCTTGTAGCTGTTGGATATCTTTTTCTTGAATTTGAGTACCTTGATCAGTAAGATCGCCAGTAAATACGACAATATCCGGCTTTAAGCGATTAATTTCAGTCACTAAATGTTTTAAATCTGAATAATCAAAAGTGGATTGATAATGTAAATCTGAAAAATGTACTACCTTAAAGCCATGAAATGACTCCGGTAACATTTTATCGACTACTTTATATTCTCGAACGACTAGTCCACTTGTCCCCACAAACCGCATATAACAGAAAAAGCCAACCACTAAAAAGGTAAGGAGAAAGAAAATAAAAAAAATCCGTAGAAGTTGACGATGTTGTTTTTCTTTCTTTTCTTCACTTTCCATTTCTTCTTCTATCTTTTTACTTTTTTCTTCACGACTACTCATAATACCACCATCATCGTTCCAACAATGGATAATAGTGTTAACATAAAGTTATGAAAGACATGTAAGAAAATAGGGGTAAAAATATTATTAGTTTTAACATACATCAACCCAAATGCAAATCCTAGTGAACTATAAGGAATAATATAAGCAAAATCCCAAGGCGAAGAAATCGATAAGATAACATGTAGACTTCCGAAAATTAATCCTGACATCAAAACAAATAACCACTTATCACTAAATACTTCCCGGAAAGAACGACGGAAGACCATTTCTTCAATAAAAGGACCAATAATCCCAACACTAATTAATGAAATAAAAGGGGCGGCATGAATAACATTTTGTACACTTTCTTCATTAGTAGCTTGAGCTTCTGGTAATAGAAAAATAATACAACTATTCGCTACTACCATAACGATTACACCAATTAACCAATATTTAAAACCAATATCAAGGTTTTGATTAAAGTTCTTTTTAAAGTCTTGAAAATCTCTTTTGATATCCTTTCTGTAAATCCAAAATAAAATACCAAAAAGAATTAAATTAGAAAATAGAGTAAGATAACTACCTACTTTTCCTTCTAAAGAATCAAGTTGGAATAACCAGATAGGAATAAGTTGAAATAAACTAGAGAAGAAAAACAAACAGAATATCCCAATTCCTTTTAGAACTTTATGATTATCGATATATTTTTTCATCAACCAATAATTGACTAATGTACCAACTAGACAACTACCTAGTATTGCGGGAATATAAGGATCCATTTTGGCAAAAGACAAAAGTAAAAAGTTAATACCAAAAGAAATTACTCCCCATATGCTAAGAGAAATTAAATTATTGTATTTTTTGAATTTGTTTGTAAATTCTTTTTTCTGACTCATGAAGTAGAAATAAGGAAAAGTAGTCATTAAAAAAGATAATAAAATTGTATAACTTATATAATTCATTTTTTTCACCTCAAATTTTTTAGTATACTATAATAATCTTACCACAGAAACCTAGTAAAGAGTAAAAGAAATCGCATGTGAATAGAAAAAATTGGACATTTTCTATCTTCTGTGATAAAATAAGCCCCATTAATGACAAGGAGTGAAAGTAATGGAAGGAATATCAGAAGGAAAATCATTCGTAGTAAATTATTGGCATATGGCTATGAAAAAGGAAGAGTACCTATGGAATTAACACCAGAAATTAAACGAATCGCTAGTTTAATGTCGAATCTACCTGCTAATCAAAGAGTACTTAAATTTAACTGTAGTAAGCAACAAGTAAACGTTTACACAGAAGAATTTTTGACTTCTCATTTTACTATACATCCCGTTGCCTATTTACCATTAGAAAAATGTCAACAAATATGGAATACCTATATAGAAGGAAATACGATCGATATAGATACACTTTCAAAATTTAATGAAGAATTAGAAAAAAGTGTAGAATATATTAATCCTAATCAAATACCAATAGAATATATATCTGGACATTCTATGATTGGAAAATGTCATAAATTTTTAACTTTAATTCTTGATGATGAGTATCTGAAAAAAGTCATTATCCCGATATGGAAAATAAGTTTAGGAGATAATATCACAAAACTTAGCACAGCTACTAAAGTTCATGAAATTACTCATACACAATTAGAAAGGGTAAAGCAAACAACAAAAAATTATCATAATAAAGAAGTATTACCTATCTTTTTAGAAAAAGTAGCTGCTTTAGAATTAGACAATTCTTTAGAACTGTTAACGGCATGTGAGACAATGCGTTTTAGAAGTTTTTTAGAATGTGTATTGGATTATATGAAGAAAACAATCACTCGCGAACTGAACGAGTAGAGGCCTCTGCTTATATTACATCGACATTAAAAGCGGTGAATTTATTTGATCGTTATTTAGAATCTAATCAAGAAGAAAGAAAAGAAATTCTTGCTGGTATTCAAACAGTATTTGATGGTAATAAAACAGTAGAAGAATACTTAGATAGTCAAGATATCACTTTAGAAAATAGTACAAATATAGGATTAATCCAAAAACATTTATCCAGAAGATAATCGATTACTACATATTTAATTTTTATTTATCTCTTGTATTAAATAAGTATTCATGTTATGATGAAACCATCAAGGAAACTTGATAAAAAAGGAACACTTAATCCTCTGATGTTAAGTGTTGCCAGTTTTTTTGACCCACCTAAATCATAGAATGAGTTAGGTGGATTTCTTTTATATTAATACAACGATTTGTACGAATAATAAAAGGAAGATGATGAGAATTAAAGAAAAGATTAAAAAATCTTTCTTACTCATTTTATCGCCTCCCTTCTTGTTTGAAGCTAGGCCCCACCCAACAGATTAAATGTTCCAGAAAAGATTATAGAGTAGAGAGATCTAGAAAACAAATGGATAAATTACCATTTTTGAGAATTAAACCTTTTCTTTTTCTTATTTTCTTTCTACAAAAATAACTTTTATTTAGAAATCTAATCAGTAATTAAACTTAGAATAGTTTTTCATTTTCTTGTATGAGCACCCCTGTTAAATCGACCGATATTTCTCGTAAATTTAAAAAAATATCCGTAAATTCTTAAAAAAATAACAAGATTTAACACAAAATAATCAAAAAAACTGTGACAAATGGACATTTTATGATATACTGTAACTACAACGAGTGGCAAAAACCACTCTGTTTTATTTGTGGAGGGCAAAATGAAAGAAAAGATCACTGCCGCAGCAGAAGAAAAATTAAAAGGATTAGGTGTATTCATCGATGATGTAACCTATGGTAAAGTAAATGGAGAAAATACGCTTACTATCGTATTAGATAGTGAAGAAATTATTCCCCTTAATACTGTAGTTATGGCTACTAGAATTTTAAATCCAATTTTAGATAAATTAGATTTAATTGCGGACTCTTATGTATTAGATGTATATGCCAAGCCAAAAGGAGAAGAGAATTAAACATGAATGGAAAAGAATTTATTAAAGCAGTCGACTTAGTCGAAAAAGAAAAAGGAATCGATCGTAGTATCATCTTTGAAGCTATGGAAAATGCTTTAATGGCTGCTTATAAAAGAGCAACCGGACTACAAAACTGTAGAGTAAGAATCGATAAAACTTCTGGAGATATCAAAGTTTATTCTTATCTTACTGTTGTCGAAGATGAAAAAGAAGAGGAAGAAGACGGTATTGATTTAGATATCGAAATCAGTTTAAAAGAAGCTAGAAAAAGAGATAAGACTTTAAATGTTGGCGATACGATTGAAACAGAAATTGAACCTAAAGAAGAATTCGGTCGAGTAGCTACTTCAACCGCTAAACAAGTATTAATTCAAAAAATTAGAGAAGCAGAAAGAAACAGTATCATGCAAGACTTAGGGGATAAACAAGATGAATTGTTAATCGGTACTGTCGAATTAGAAGATACAGATAATTATTACATTAATCTAGGAAGAAGTAACGGAATTTTACCAAAAAAAGAATGTATCCCTGGTGAAAAAATTGAAATGGGTAGTCAGCTAAAAGTATATGTCAGTAAAGTAGATGCAGGTAGTAAAGGATTATTTATCCTATTATCACGTACTCATTATGGTTTTGTAAAAAGATTATTCGAATTAGAAATTCCTGAGATTAACGAAGGAAGTGTCTTAATCTATAGTATCGCAAGAGATGCCGGAAATAGAAGTAAAGTAGCTGTTTACTCAGAACATGATCGTATTGATCCAATTGGAGCTTGTATTGGTGAAAAAGGAACACGTATTGCGCATATTTTAGAAGAATTACATGGTGAAAAAGTAGATATTGTTAAATACGATAAAGATCCAGCCATTTTTATTAAGAATGCACTATCACCAGCTCAAGACTTAAAAGTATTGATTATGGATCCTAAAAAACAAGAAGCTCTTGTCGTTGCCGATGGCGATAATTTCTCATTAGCTATTGGTAAAAAAGGAAACAATGCTCGTCTTGCCTCTCGTTTAACGCACTATAAAATCGACATTAAAAATACTGAACAAGCTAGAGAATCAGGAATAAACTTCAGGGAAGAATAATTATGAAAGTAAAAAAAATTCCTTTACGTAGTTGCGTAATTACGAGAGAACGTTTACCAAAACAAGAACTACTTCGCATCGTGAAGACCAAAGAACAAGAAGTAAAAGTAGATCCAACTGGAAAGATGAACGGTCGGGGTGCATATATTAAAAAAGATGTAGAAGTCTTAAAAAAAGCCCAAAAAAATAAAGCATTAGAAAGACATTTAGAAATAGAAATTCCTGATGAAATCTATCAAGAAATAGAAAAAATAATCGTCTCAGAAAAATAATGAATGATATGAGTACTAGTAATAGCCTTCGTTGGTATAAAGAAAAACTAGCTAACTAGTCGATAAAAAAGAAAAAAACGGATAATTTTAGCATTTAATATACATGAGAAATAAAGTAAAAGGAGGGTGATTTTCATGATGAGTGTTTTAGAATATGCACAAGATGTAAATAAGACAGTAGAAGAGATTTTCTTACTATGTGATAAGTTAGAAATAAAAGTAGAAAATGAAGAGGATATGTTATCTCAAGAAGATATTACGTTATTAGATAGTGAGATTCAAAATCAAGAAGAGGATATTGTCTTAGAAAAAGAAGAATTAGAAGATGACGACCTATTTGAAAAAGTGGAAGATTTAGCACTTAATACAAGACTTGGGACAGAAAAACAAAAAACAAAGAACCGTCAAAAAAAGGATAATAAAGCAAGTAAAGAAAATAAAAATAGTCAATTTCTAAAAGACAAAAAGGAAATGTATAAACATAAAGAAAAATTAGTATCTAATGATCAAAATACCGATACCAATACTATCCTATATAAAGAAAATATGACAGTAAAGGAATTAGCTGATAGCTTAGAAAAAGCACCGAGTGAACTAATTAAAAAATTGATGTCTCTTGGTATTATGGCTACACTAAATCATTCTTTGACTTTTGAAGTAGCAGAACTTTTAGTTGTCGACTATGATAAGACATTAAAGAAAGAAGAAAGTGCGGATATTTCTAATTTTGAAGAATACGAAATCATCGATGAAGAAAAAAATCTAGAAGAACGTCCACCAGTAGTAACCATTATGGGACATGTCGATCATGGTAAAACTTCATTATTAGATGCAATTAGAAAAAGTAATGTAGTAAGTGGTGAAGCAGGAGGAATTACTCAGGCAATCGGTGCTTATCAAGTAGAAATAAATGGCAAGAAGATAACTTTTATCGATACACCAGGTCATGAAGCATTTACTGAAATGAGAGCTCGTGGGGCAAGTATTACGGATATTGTTATCATCATTGTTGCAGCTGATGATGGTGTGATGCCACAGACAAAAGAAGCAATCGATCATGCCAAAGCTGCGGATGTACCAATTATCGTAGCAATCAACAAAATCGATAAGCCAAATGCTAATCCTGATAAAGTATTAACGGAACTAGTTGAGTATGGTGTTACCCCAGAAGAATGGGGAGGAGACGTTATCTGTACGAGAATATCTGCGGCAACCAAAGAAGGTATTCCAGAACTATTAGAAAATATTCTACTAGTTGCTGAAATGAAAGAATTAAAAGCAAATCCACATCGTTATGCTACAGGAACGGTAATCGAATCTAAGTTAGATAAACAAGTAGGAACAGTCGCAACACTTCTTATTCAAAATGGAACTCTACGTTTGGGAGATCCAGTTGTAGTAGGAATTAGTCTTGGAAAAATTAGAACTTTAAAAAATGATCGTGGTGAAAATATTGTCGAAGCCCTACCTTCTACGCCAGTAGAAATTACCGGATTAAATGAAACTCCACAAGCAGGAGATAAATTCATGGCTTTTGAAACGGAAAAACAAGCAAAACAGATAGCTGAAGAGAGAAAAGTTCGTAGTAAAGCCCAAGATACCAATAAATCAGGAATGACTTTAGAAGACTTATTCGGTCATATTAAAGAAGGAATTCAAGAGATCAATGTTATTTTAAAAGCGGATGTCAACGGTAGTGCCGAAGCCGTTAAAAAATCTTTGGAAAAAATCGAAGTAGAAAATGTTCGAGTTAAAGTAATTCGTAGTGGAGTTGGAACAATTACAGAAAGTGATGTTGTTTTAGCTAAAGCTTCTAATGCGATTATCATCGGGTTCAATGTTCGGCCAAACAGTAAAACAACCGAAGTCGCAAAAGAAAATAATGTTGAAATCAGATTGTATAACATCATCTACAAAGTAGTAGAAGATATGGAAAATGCCATGAAAGGTATGTTAGAGCCTTTATTTGAAGAAAAAGTTAGAGGAGAAGCAGAAATTAGACAGATCTTCAAATTCTCAAAAATTGGTAACATTGCTGGATGCCATGTGACTAATGGAGTGATCAATCAAAATCACGAAGCTAGATTAATCAGAGATGGTGTTGTTCTATATACAGGAAAAATCAATACTATTCAACGGGAAAAGAATCAAGTAAAAGAAGTATCTAAAGGAATGGATTGTGGTATCACCCTAGAAAATTATCAAGATATTAAAGAGGGAGATATCATCGAAGCATTCGAAATGGTAGAAATTGAAAGATAAACATAAGAAAAGTTCTTAAAGAAAATACTGAACTATATTCAGTACTTCTTAAGAACTTTTTTATATACTAGGAATTTGGTAAATCAGAAGAAGAACAAAACTAAAAGAAAAGGAATATCATAGAAAAAATTTTAAGTGTAGTATCTTTTCTCTTAGCATGGTATAATACTATTAGGTGATGAAAGATGAGTATCAAAATAGAAAGATTAAACAGTCAATTTGAAAAAGAAATCAGTAATATTCTTCAGACGGAAATTAAAGATGAAGATATCAAGTTTGTGACAATAACAGGATGTAAGATTACCAATGATCTAAGTTATTGTAAAGTTTATTTTACCGTATTAGACGATACCAAGAGACAATCTACTTGGGATGCCTTAAAAAAAGCAGCTTCCTTTATTCGAGGAGAACTTAGTCAAAGAATAGAAATTAGGCATACCCCAGAGTTGAAATTTGTTTTTGATGAATCGATCGAGTATGGAAACCATATTGAAAAAATTATTGAAAAGATCAATAATTCCCAAGAGGAAGAGTAGGTAAATGCATACCCGATAAAGGTATGTATTTTGTATTTTAAAAAGGAGTGAAAAGTTGTGTTGATATTAGCTGCTATTTTCCCAATTATATTATTAGCCATTATTTTTTATCGTCTAGATAAAATTGAAAAAGAACCAAAGAAAGAACTAGTAAAAGCACTTTTTTCTGGTTTAGGAGCCGTCATTTTAACTCTTGTTTTTTCTTTTATGCTGAATATTCATAAAATTGACAGCGAGTCTTTATCATCAAGTGGAATAATTCTTTATACCTTTTTTGGAATTGCAATAATCGAAGAAGCTTCAAAATGGATAATTAGTTATTTCTTATTAAAAAAGAATAAACACTTAGATAGTTTATATGACTATATGCTCTATGTCATCTATGTTGGATTAGGTTTTGCCCTAATCGAAAATATTCTATACAGTCTAAGTGGTGGAATGTTTGTCGCAATCTTTAGGGCTATCTTAACAGTGCCTAGTCATGCCTTCTATGCTATCTTTATGGGATATTATTTAGAAAAGGCCAAAGAGGATAGTAAACATAAGAAAAAGTACATGCTACTTAGTCTGGTTATACCTTTTGTGTTACATGGCATATTTGATGCCTTATTATTGCTTGGTGAGGTCTATGCCATTTTACTATTCTTCGTATTTATTATTTTTCTTTATGTTAAATCTATTTCTTTGGTTAAAAAAATACAACGCGAAGATAGTAAAAAAACATCTGATTCAAATATAAATATTGGTTAATAAGCATAAATAAATCTAAGACTTCGTAAACTGTAATGGTGATACGATGTCTTCTTTTATTATAAACGCAATTTCGGAATATGGTTATTTTGGTATGTTTTTAGCCATGATTTTGGAAGCAGTAATCATTGTTATTCCCAGTGAGCTGATCTTAGCGACCGGAGGAATTTTAGCTTCCCAAGGTATATTTTCCTTTTTAGGTGCTTTGATAACCGGAGTAATAGGCAGTGTTTTTTGTGCGATTATTATCTATCTTATGGGTTATTTTGGTGGACGACCATTTATTGATAAATATGGTAAATATTTTTTTATGAAAAAAGAAGATATCGAAAAAGCAGAAGATTGGTTTCAAAAATATGGAATGTTAGCTTCCTTCATCGGACGAAACTTTCCCATCGTAAGAACCTTTATCTCTTTACCAATTGGGATGATGCGTCTTAATTTCTGGCCATTCGTTCTCTACACCACCCTTGGTAGTATTCCTTGGACCTTTGCCTTTGTTTATGTTGGCTATAGCTTAGGAAATAATTGGATTATTTTAAAAGAATATACGTCGCGGTTAAAAGTACCCATTTATATTTTATTATTTTTACTTATTGCCCATTATGTTTACCGAAAAGTAAAAAAGAAAGTTTAAATGTTTAAGAATAGTATAGTTCACTTATTCATTTTATAGAATAAACTTGGGAATTCACTTTTATAAACCATAAAAACGAGGTATAATATATACTAGGTGAAGAATATGAAAGAACTCGTCGATAGTTTTGTTACTAGCACTACTAGTTTTTTAATTGGTTATGGACCTATCGCAGGAGTTCTTCTAATTATTGCGGAATCAATAATTCCAATGTTACCGTTATCGGTATTTATTACTTTGAATATTGTCAGTTATGGAAATGTTTTTGGTTTAATTATTTCATGGTTATCGACAGTTGTCGGATGTATGCTTTCGTTTCTTTTATTTCGCTTTTTCTTACAAAAGAAATGGTACCGTTTTATCAAAAGAAAAGATAGCGAAACATTAAAGACATTAACTAAGAAAATCAGCAGTAGTAAATTCAGTAGTTTAGTTACATTGATCGCTTTACCGTTTTCTCCAGCTTTTTTGATTAATATCGCTTCTGGAATTTCCCATATGAAAGTAGAAAAATTCTTTTTAGCTTTATTAATTGGTAAAATCGTTATGGTGTATTTCTGGGGATATATTGGAACTTCACTATTAGAAAGTTTAACGGATATCACGATTATGATAAAAATATTTCTTCTTTTGACAATTACGTTTATCATCTCTAGAAAAATAGAAAAGAAATGGAAGGTTAGGTAGTTATGGAGTATGTTATTGTAGGATTATTAGTATGTATTTTAATTTTATTGGTGATTCTTCTATTTCGAAAAAAAGATAACAGTGATATGACCGAAAGATTAGGACGTTTTGAAATGGATATCATCAAAGAGATGAATCAGAATTTTATCCAAGTAAACGATAAATTAGAAACTAGATTAAATCGTATTGATGACCGAGTAAACGAGCGATTAAGCGAGAATTTCGAAAAGACAAATAGAACATTTGCAAACGTACTAGAACGGTTAAGTAAAATTGATGAGGCCCAAAAAAAGATTGAAACACTATCGACCGATATTGTCTCATTACAGAGTATTTTAACGGATAAAAAGAGTAGGGGTATTTATGGAGAAGTAAATCTAAAGCATATCTTAGTAAACGTCTTTGGAGAAAAAAATGATAAAATTTACCGACTTCAATGCCCACTTCCCAATGAAACGATTGTCGATTGTATTCTTTATGCCCCTAAGCCTCTTGGGATGATCGCTATCGACTCTAAATTTCCTTTAGAAAATTACCAACAGATGGTAGATAAAAACCTATCACAAACGGAACGAGCTATGCATGAAAAACAATTTAAAATCGATGTCAAAAAACATATCGATGCGATTAGTCATAAATATATCATTCCAGGAGTTACTTCTGATCAAGCTATTATGTTTTTACCTGCGGAAGCCATATTTGCAGAAATTAATGCTTATCACACTGACTTGTTAGATTATGCATATAAAAAGAAAGTTTGGATTGCTTCTCCTACCACTTTAATTTCCACATTAAGTGTCATTCAGATGATTATAAAAAATATTGAACGTGACCAATATACTTCGATCATTCATGAAGAATTAAAAAAATTAGGTGTCGAATTTTCCCGTTATAAAGAAAGATGGGATCACCTAGCTAAAAGTATTCAAACCGTAAATCGTGATGTCGAAAGTGTTTATATCACAACAGAAAAGATCAGTAGGAAGTTCGACTCTATTAATCAAGTAGAAGTAACTCAATTGGAGGATAAACGAGATGAATAAATTAAAAGTAATCAATATTGGGTTCATGATTTTATATATGGGAATCATGCTTTATCAATTAATATGTTTTGGAACAACGATGACACTATCGAAGATTTTAACGACTCTTTCCATTATTCCTATTACAGCTGGGCCTTTTCTCATCAAGAAAATTTTAAAGTACGAGATGAGTGAACTGTTAAAGATACTATACTACGTATTTGTCCTAATTGCGCTCATCTTAGGAAGTATTTTAGGATGGTATTACAAGATTAGCTGGCTCGATTTATTTGCTCATTTCCTATCTGGTATTGCGACTATGATAGTTGCTTTAATCATCCTAAAGAAAAATCATCTATTAAAAAAAGAGTTAAAATGGTTTCACCTTGTATTTATGATCGCTTTTAGTCTAATGATTGCTTCATTCTGGGAATTCTTTGAATTTTTCTCTGATAAAATATTAGGTGGAGATACTCAATGGGTAAAAGAGACTGGTGTTGATGATACGATGGGGGATATGTTAATTGCCTTTTTAGGATCCATTCTATTTTGTATTTATTATTTTATAGAAGTAAAAATCAAGAAAGATAAATTTATAAAGAAATTAGATCAAGTATTATAAGGAGGATAAAAAATATGGCAGAAAAAGAAGTAAAGAAAAAAGAAAAGGAAGTAAAAGCAACAGAAGTAAAAAATAAATCAAAAAAAGAAAAAGTTAAGAAGGAAAAAGTCAAAAAAGATCATAGAAAATTATTCTTAAGAATTCTAATTGTTTTATTAATTTTAGAGCTACTTGCGATACCAGGCTTTATATTTGCAGGAATGAATCAAGTAATACCTATTGTCTTATTTATCATTCTTCCTACTGTATTTGCGATTGCTATTGTGTTACTGGCGAGTAGTTGTTTAAAATCTAGTTTGAAGGAAGAAAAAAGTGATAGTGTAGTGCCTCAGAATACTAAAAAATAAATGATAAAAGTAACGATAATGAAGTAAAAATATGTAGTTCGTAATTAAATAGAAATAAATAAAGAATGGTGTCATCTAGTAGATACCATTTTTTATTTTAAATACCTGCTAATGTACACAGTAAATCGGAAAAATTTGAGTTTTAAAGGGAAAAGTGCTATAATACCACTCAGTAAAAAGGAACACAGAAGTCTTTCAAAGAACTATATTTCATATCCGTTATGAAAGGAAAAATAAAATGTTAGAAAATTTAAATAGAAAAGATGATGAAAAGCAACAGTTGAATGTAATCAAAGAAAAACTAAAACAATTGGAAGAAAAAGAAAATGAACTCACACTATGGATAGAACATTTGAGTTCTAATCCTTCTTTAGATACTGAAGATAGAATTCATGAGTTAGCTAGCTTAAGAGAACAAGTTCGAGCTGAATTGATCATATTGCGAAAAAAAGTAGTCGTTGAAAAAAGGGTAAGACAATTAAATCGAATCGATATTGAATTAGCTGAATGGAGAGGCTATTTTTTAAATACTAGTTCGGCAAAAAGCCAAGGAAGAATTGCTCAATTAGATCGATTAAGTGTCCAAGTAAAAAAAGAACTAACAGATTTACAAGGTGATCAAAAAAAGGGAAAAACAAAACTTCTTTCTACGAAACTTAAGTAAAAAAATCTTGCTTATTTCCCACTAAATGCGATATAATAATGCACTGTTTGCAAGAAAGGGGGAAAATAATTGAAAGAAAAAGATATATTTTTACCGACTTTTCGTTTGGAAAAAATTGATAAAAAGAATAGAGATCACTGGGATTATCTATGTAACCTTCATACTAGTTGTATGTTACAAGAAATATTACCTGATGCCATTCTTACTTTAGTAGAAACCAAAAGAGAGGAGTATCCATATATCCCTTATTTTGGAAAAACAAAAATTGGATTCATCAAAGTTTGGGAACTTCCTTTTGAAAAAGTAAAGACAGCAGAAATAGAATATGTCCTAGATCCCAAATATAGAAACCATAGTTTAGGAAGTAAACTAATCACAGAATTAAGTGATTATTTATTATCGGACAAAGCAGTAAATAATAATTTACAATTTCAAGATATTGTAGCGCGAATTAGTCCAGATAATATCTCTAGTATCTTAACTATAGATAAAGCAGGATTTGAATTAAAAAAAGAATATGGATATTTAGAATTTCATAAAAGAAGAAAATAGAAGGGGGAAAATAAAAAATGTTAAAAAAAGTATTTGCCTATTATAAAAAAGTTGAATTAGAAAAGTTACCAGAATACCAAGAGGGAAAAGTTCCAAAAGAAGTGTTATTGAGTAAAGAAGAAAAAGAAGAACTTGTAAAAAACTTAAAAGATTCAATAGTAAATTTGAAGAAAACTATACAACTTATTGCTTCTAGTACTGTGAATAAAAATATGAATAAAATTACTGCTGAGATGATGTATCAATGCCATCAACTAGAATGGGAATTAAGAATGATAAAAAGTAAACCAAGTGGTTATAGAGTTTCTTGGCCATCCGTAGTGGCAAATGTCATAAATACTCTTCAAGATGAACAATTGATCATGATTTTAAACCAGAAAGAGTTAAATCCAACAGCACTTCGTTTAATCGGTAAAGAAGCCCAGGACTACTTACGTGATTACTTTAAAATCGAAACAACAATCATGGAAACAATGCCACAATGTAGAAAATCAAAAGAAAATATGGAAAATGAAATGACGAATATTTATAATACATTTTATAATGTAGCTATTCATAATGGCAAAGAAGGAGTAAGAAAACTTTATAATTATGGAAAGCAAGATTTTTTTCTTCGTCAAAAGGCACTAGAATTAGGGGTATATGATGAATCACTATTAAATGATTTCATTACTAAGTCAATATATATGGGAACAGACATCATCGATATTACTAAACCAGATGAAGAAATAATGAAAAAATAAGAAGTAAGGAGTAACAAAGCTTATTCCTTTTTCTATGGGAATTTTATTGATTATCGAATAAAAATATAGTAAAATTAGGGATAGTTTTGGAGGGATAATATGATAACGGCTAAAAATGTAACACTTCGTTTTGGTAAACGAACTTTATTTGAAGAAGTGAATATCAAATTTACAGCAGGAAATTGTTATGGGATTATTGGTGCTAATGGTGCCGGAAAATCTACTTTTTTAAAATTATTAAGTGGTGAAATCGATACGACAAGTGGCGAAATTATCGTGACTAAGGGTGAGAGAATTTCGGTTTTAAAACAAGATCACTTTGCCTATGAAGATCTATCTGTAATTAATACGGTCATCATGGGAAATACTAAACTCTATTCGATCATGCAAGAAAAAGAAAAAATGTATGCCCAAACTGAGTTTAGTGATGAAGACGGAATGCGTCTTGCTGAACTTGAAGCTGAATTTGCTGAGATGAACGGTTGGGAAGCAGAAAGTGAAGCAGGGGAATTACTATCTGCCCTTGGTATTCCTACTGATGTCCACTATAGTTTAATGAAAGAAATACCAGCTAAACAAAAAGTAAAAGTATTACTTGCTCAAGCTTTATTTGGTAATCCAGATATCTTACTTTTAGATGAACCAACCAACAACTTAGATATGGAAGCAATCAATTGGTTAGAAGAATTTTTAATCAATTATCCCAATACAGTAATCGTCGTTTCTCACGATCGTCATTTCTTAAATAAAGTTTGTACGCACATTGTCGATATTGACTATAATAAGATGAAATTATATATCGGTAACTATGATTTCTGGTACGAATCTAGTCAATTAGCTTTAAAACAGATGAAGGAGCAAAATAAGAAGAAAGAAGAAAAAATCAAAGAATTACAAGATTTTATTGCGAGGTTCTCTGCTAATGCTTCTAAGAGTAAACAGGCAACAAGCAGAAAGAAAATGTTAGAAAAAATCGAATTAGAAGAAATTGTCCCTTCATCTAGGAAGTATCCTTATATTGACTTTAAGCCAGAAAAACCATCTGGTAAAGAAATCTTAACGGTAAAGAACTTAACGAAAACGGTCGAAGGAAGAAAAGTATTAGATAAAGTTTCTTTTTCAGTTTTAAAAGGGGATAAGATTGCTTTTGTCGGTAGCGATGACATTGCGAAAACGACATTATTTAAAATTTTAATGGGTGAATTAAAACCAGACAAAGGGGAAGTTATTTGGGGAAAGACAATCACAAAAAGTTATATTCCTCAAGATAATTCTGAATACTTCCAAGATGATGAGACGATTATGGAATGGATGGGAAAATACCATCATGTGGATGATGAAACAGTATTACGTAGTTTCTTAGGTAGAATGTTGTTTTCTGGGGAAGATGTGTTTAAAAAAGTTCCTGTCTTATCCGGTGGAGAAAAGATGCGTTGTATGATGTCAAAATGTATGTTAGAAGCAAGTAATTTCTTAATCCTAGATGAACCTACTAACCACTTAGACTTGGAAAGTATTACGGCCTTAAATAATGGCTTGATAAAATATGATTCAGAAGTTTTATTTACTTCCCATGATCATCAATTTACGAGTACAGTCGCTAACCGTATTATCGAAATTTTACCAACTGGCATTATTGATAGACGTTTACCATTTGATGAGTATCTAGAAAATAAAGAAGTAAATAAATTACGAGAACAAGCCTATGCGAACAAAAACTAAAAGTAAGTAAAGAAGCAATTAGCGATTAACCGTTAATTGCTTTTTAAAGTTTAAAAGAAAAGTTTAGAACCACTTGAAACAAGACTTGCCTAAAAGATAGATAGCCAATTTAATATTTTTAAATCAAAATCAGTACACATATAGGAATTTACTAGAATTTATAGTATAATACGAGCAAGAATGATTATAAAAGGAGAAAATATGGACAAAGAGTTATTAGAACAAGTAAAAGAAAATTTTCTATTAAAAGAAAAACATCTAAGTCGTTATGCCACCAAAAGTAAAGAAGGAGTCCGTCTAAAAAAAGAAACCAGAAAAGACGAAATCAGACCGGAATTTTATCACGATATTGATCGGATTATTCATGCTTTATCTTATACGAGATATTTAAATAAAACCCAAGTGTTTTCCTTTAATCCCAATGACCATATCAGTAAGAGAATTGTTCATGTTCAATTAGTAAGTAAAATCGCCCGCACGATTGGTCGAGCTTTAAACTTAAATGAAGATTTAATCGAAGCTATCGCTTTAGGACATGATATCGGTCATACTCCAATAGGGCATGTTGGTGAAAGTTTGTTAAATGAAATCTCCCTAAGAGAAACAAATACCTTCTTTTCCCATAATATTCAAAGTGTTAGAACGTACATGAACTTAGAAAACAATCAACAAGGGATCAATCTAACTATCCAAGTATTAGATGGAATCATGTGTCATAATGGCGAAATGTTAGAAAATATCTATTGCCCTAAGAAAAAAACAACCGAAGAGTTCTTAAAAGAATATGAAGCTTGTTATACCGATAAAGAAACCTTAAGAAAAGTAAAACCAATGACACTAGAAGGATGCGTAGTAAGAATTAGTGATATCATTGGCTATATTGGGAGAGATATCGAAGATGCGATTAATATTGGGGTATTAAAAAGAGAAGAAATCCCTGTATCTGTTCAAAAAGTATTAGGGGTAACCAATAAAGAAATCGTCAATACCATCATCATCGATATTATTAAAAATAGCTTTAATCAACCATATATTAAAATGAGTGAAGAAGTTTTCCAAGCGATCAAAGACTTAAAAAGTTTTAACTATGAAAATATTTACAACAAAGCCAATACTAAAGAGCAAATTGCCTTCTATCGAAAGGGAATGAATCACCTTTATGAGAAACTACTAAACGATATTAAAACAAAAAATAAAACGAGTGATATCTTTACTATTTACCTTGATCATGCCGATAAAACTTACCAAACAACCACCTCTCCAGAAAGAATAGTCATTGATTTTATCGCAGGAATGACTGATGAATATTTTATAAATAGTATTCACCATTTAAAAGAATTCTCATATAGTAAACAAGAACAATAAAAAAATAAATGTGTCAACAAAAATAACTTGACATTATCATTGTTTTATAGTATCATGTTAGAAGAATTTTTAAATGAGGTGATAATATGAGCGATAAACCAGTTGTCTATTTAACAAAAGAAGGATTAGAGGAGTTAAAGAATGAACTTGATGATTTAATCAATGTTAAACGACCTGCTAATATTCAAGCAATCAAAGAAGCTCGTGCTTTAGGTGATTTATCGGAAAATGCTGATTATGATTCCGCTCGTGATGAACAAGCTCAACTAGAAGGAAGAATCAAGAAGATTGAACAAATGCTTGAAAATTACGTGATTATAGAAGAAGTATCCAAAGACAAAGTGGGTCTTGGTAGTACTGTTGTGATTAAATATATGGATGAAGACGATGAGGACGAGGAAGAAGACGAGTATAAAATCGTTGGTAGTCAAGAAGCTGATCCATTTGCTAGTAAGATTTCTAATGAAAGTCCAATTGCCAAAGCATTACTTAATCGTAAAGTAGGCGATATCGTAACAGTAGAAAGTCCAAATGGTAGCTATCAAGTACAAATTACTGAAATCAAGTAAAAGTGATTTAGAGAAAACTAAGTCACTTTTTTTGTTAGATACCGATTTAAAATAAAACTGTATACCAAGTGAAAAATCACTTAGTATACAGTTAATCAAATATTATAGAATTTTTTTATTTGTTTTCATTTTTATAACGATCAAACAATTGCCTTTGCATACGATAAATTTTAGTATTTTCTTGATATTGATTAGCCTGGTCTTGAAAAGAAGAAATAGTAGGATAAATATCTGTATATGAAGTAAATTCATCCAAATTGTCATTAACTTCTTGGGAAGCAACTAGTAATAAATCGACAAAACGACTTATTCCTCTTGTATATAAATCCCTTTTTTCCGCACACTTACGAAACAATCGTAAGACCTCTTTTTGATTACCTTGTTCAAGTGCTGATGTCATTTGTGGAAGAAAAGTATCTTGATAAAAATAATCATACATATCTTCTAAAGCAAAGAACATACTATCATTGACTTCGACTAGTTCTTCACGTAGACTTCCCTCTGTACAATCAGCAAGTTCATCAATACAATCCATACAACGTTGTAGAGAATTTGCCATACGAAAATCTGCCTGATCTAGGTAGAATAATGGATGATCAAATGAATATGCCTTTAATCCACGAAAAATATGACTACCATAGTGCATAATATCAATATAGCGCATAAAAGAATCATGTCGTTTTGCTGGAGAGAGGGCATATATATCTTCTAAATCCTTTAAAGAAAATCTACGGTTAATATGATCATAAAGCATTAATTCCCAAAGATTATTAAGCATCTCAGCATCAAAAGTAGTCGTATATAAATTAAACATTTTTCTTAATTGACTTTCTTCAGCTAATAAAGTTTTCAAATTCTTTTTTCCTGTTAAAAGAATATATTCTTCTAATTCTTCTTGCCACATATTTCTCTAACTCCTTCACATCCCACTATTTTACACATAACATCTCTCTTTTTCAAGAAAAATAAATAAATAATGTCCATAAAAGTAGATAGAATAATAAAAACAGAAAATATAAGACGATAGATAATCAGAAAGAAAAATTTTTATACCCGTAAATCTTCTCACAAAATGAGCTTGTACAAAAGACAAAAGTAGGTTATAATATAAAGCGTATTGGAGGAAAAGTATGGCAAAAAAAGAAAAGACAAATAAATTAGAAATTACAATAGCCATAAATGGAAAAGAATGGCAAGATGCTTTAGATAAAGCATTTAAACAAAAAGTAAAAAATGTAACAGTAGATGGATTCCGTAAAGGAAAATGTCCAAGAGATATTTATGAGAAAAAATTTGGTAAAGAATCTTTATACATAGATGCAGCAGAGAGCTTATTACAAGCAGCATACAAAAAGTTATTAGATGAGCATAAAGATTTAGTTCCAGTTGTTCAACCAAGAGTAGACATCAAGAATATCGATGATGAAAAAGTGGAATTCTTATTTACGATTATTACTGCCCCTGAGGTAAATGTAAAAAAATATAAAGGATTAAAAGTAAAGAAAGATAAAGTTGAAGTAACGAATGAAGAAGTTGAACATGAATTAGGTCACTTATTAGAAAAATATACCGAAGTAGTAACCAAAGAAGAAGGAAATGTTGTAGAAGGCGACATCGCAGTAATCGATTTTGAAGGATTCAAAGATGGAGTAGCCTTTGATGGTGGTAAAGGAGAAAATTATTCTCTTGAAATCGGTAGTGGTACATTTATTCCTGGTTTTGAAGAACAATTAGTTGGAATGAAAACAGGAGAAGAAAAAGAAATTAACGTTACTTTCCCTGAAGATTATATGGCCGAAGACTTAAAAGGAAAAGAAGTTGTCTTCAAAGTTAAAGTAAATGAAATTAAAGAAAAACAAAAACGTGAGTTAGATAAAGATTTCTTTGATGATTTAGGTATGGAAGGCGTAGACACTAAAGAAAAATTAGAAGCAGAAATCAAAAACAAAATTCAAACCCAAAAAGAAGTCGAAGCTGAAAATAATCATATCGATCGCTTATTAGAAGAAATCGGTAAAAACGTTGAAGTAGACATTCCAGAAGAAATGGTCGAAGAAGAAATTGATCACATGATCGAGCAATTCAAAGAAAGACTAAGTATGCAAGGAATCAGTCTAGACATGTATTTGAAGTTTACGCAATCTGATGAAAAAGCACTTCGTGATCAAATGGAAAAAGATGCTTATCAACATGTCTTATATCGTTTAATGTTAGAAGAAATCATGAAACTTGAAAAAGTAGAAGTAACTGATGAAGAAGTAGAAAAAGAACTAGACGAAATGGCAAAAAAATATCAGATGGAAAAAGAAGAAATCGTCAAGATGTTCCACGATAAAACAATGCTTAGATATGAACTTGAAATGCGTAAGACAATCGAAATGTTAAAAGAAGAAAACAAATAAAAGTTCTAATTTTAGAACTTTTTTTTCAGTACCAAAACAAATTTTATTTTCCAAAAATTTCCAACTTTTACAATGTCAAAATATGTATAAATAGGTTGCTTTTTTGAACCGAAATGCTATAATAAAAATCATAGTTTCTAGGAGGATGAGCCATGCGTGACAATAATAAAGAAAAATTACCAATTTTAATATTAAAAGATATGGTTCTTTTTCCGGGGAGTGAGCTTCGTCTTGAATTTGATACCTTAGTAGAAAAGCAAATTGTTTCTGTTGCTGAAGGATGTTTCGATAGTTATATTTTAATTTTAAATCCCATAAGTGAATTACAGGAAGCAAATGCATTAAAAGAATTACCAAAGATAGGGTTAGTAGCACAGATAAAAATGCGTATGGATATGCCTAATGGTAAAACGAGATTATTATTACACGGGTTAAGAAGAGTAAGTATCTTAGCCTTTGAAGAAGAAGATAAAATATTAAGCGCGAATATAGAAGAGATAGAACTAGAAAATCACAATCCGAAAGAAGAGATTGCTTATTCTAGAAAAATTATGAATCTTTTAGAGACCTATATTGATGACTACTCATATAGTAACAACATGATTAATAGTTTAATTGGAGTAAATAGCCTAGAAAAAATAACGGATTTAATCGCACCAACTTTGCCAGTTAACTATAATCGTAAAGCTAGTTATATCTGGGAAACTGATTCTATTCGCCGTAGCGAAATGATCATGGAGGATATTCAGAATGATTTAGCCATTTTAGAAATTGAAAAAAAGATCGATGAGAAATTATCATTAGAAATGGAGAAAAATCAAAAAGAGTACGTTCTTCGTGAAAAGATTAGAATTATTAAAGAAGAATTAGGGGATATCAGTGATAAAGATAATGAAATTGAGAAAATAAGAGAAAGAATCGCATCAGGAAATTATCCCAAAGCGATAATAGAACGATTAGAAATAGAACTACATCGTTATGAGAATTGTCCACCTAATGCCCCAGATGCCGGAATGATCCGTAACTATATCGATTGGTTATTAGATCTACCTTGGCAAAAAGAAACGGTCGATAATCAAGATTTACATAAAGTAAAAAAAGTATTAGATCGTTCACACTATGGATTAGATCAAGTCAAAAACAGAATTATCGAATATTTAGCAGTTAAACAAAATACCCATAATTTAAAAAGTCCCATTCTTTGTTTAGTTGGACCTCCAGGAGTAGGAAAAACAACTCTAGCGAAGAGTATTGCGGAAAGTTTAGGACGTAAATCGACTAAGATTTCTGTAGGAGGAATTAATGATGAAGCAGAAATTGTGGGGCATCGAAGAACTTATATTGGCGCTGCACCTGGTTTAATTATACAAGGAATGAAAAAAGCAGGTACTAAAAACCCTGTCTTTATCATCGATGAAATTGATAAGATGACCAAAGATATCAAAGGAGATCCTGCTAGTAGTTTATTAGAAGTACTTGATCCGGAACAAAATAAAGCTTTCGTCGATCACTATATCGAAGAAGAATATGATCTTAGTAACGTCATGTTTATCACAACAGCAAACTACTATGACCAAATTCCATTAGAACTAAGAGATCGTTTGGAGATGATCGAATTATCCTCTTATACCGAATATGAGAAATTAGATATTGCGAAAAACTATCTTCTCCCTCGTCAAAGAAAAGAACATGGCTTAAAGAAAGATGCTGTTCATTTTGACCAAGGGGTGTTCCTAGAAATCATTCGTAATTATACGAAAGAAGCCGGAGTTAGAGATCTAGAGAGAAATATTGCCGCAATATTACGTAAAGTAGTAACCGATAAGATCATGAATCTTCGTGAAAATAGCTATGAAATTACCGTCTATAATCTTGAAAAATATTTAGGAAAACAAAAATATTTCTGGAATGAAAATGATATTATGGAACGAGTAGGAATCGTAAATGGACTTGCTTATACACCGTTTGGAGGAGATATCTTAGCTATCGAGGCAGTAATGTTTCCAGGTAAAGGAGATATTATCTTAACCGGGAGTTTAGGCGATGTCATGAGAGAATCCGCTCATTTAGCTTTAGACTATCTAAAGTCGAACAGTACTAAGTTCAAAATTAATCCAGAAGTATTTCAAAAAAATGATATTCATATTCATGTTCCTGAGGGAGCTGTTCCTAAAGATGGCCCTAGTGCTGGTGTAACCCTAACAACGACATTATTGTCCCTTGTTACCAATACACCGATTCAAACCAATATCGCCATGACAGGAGAAATGACCCTAAGAGGAAAAGTATTACCGATTGGTGGATTAAAAGAAAAAGTCATTGGCGCACATCGTAATGGAATTCGCACGATCTTTATTCCCCGCCAAAACGAAAAAGATCTTGATGAAATTCCTCATGAAGTAACGGCAGATATTCATTTTATCTTAGTCGATCGTTATTCAGATATTCAACATTTTCTATTTAAAGAAAGAAGAGGCAGGAAAAAACATGTCGATCCAAGAAATATTCAATTATTACTCGATTAAAAATCAATTTTTATGTTTATCTAGTAGCCAAATACTCGATCTAGTACAAACAGAAAAGGCACAATTAACTATGTGTAAGACGTTATGTCAAATTATTGAAAAAGAAGACTTTTTCTTAATGAGCGAAGACTTAACCGACAAACTCCTAGATGTGATTTGTGCCCTTCGTTTTCGTCATTATGGAAATAAGCCTTTGTTTGCTATGGATGAATATATTACACAACAAGCAAGAGAATACCAACAACTAGATTCCTTAGAACGTATCAAAAGAAGAAGTATTTGGTTACGTGAAGAAGGAAAAAGACATGAACTATTATTTTCTAAAACCTTAGGGAATACCGTTGAAGAAGTCTTTACTGCTGTCGAGTGGGACCCTTATCACTTGAAAATAATTTTTGAACAGAATAATCAAGCTAAAATCGAAAATCCGGCTTATTTTATTGCGACGATAAATTTATTACTACATGATTATCCACAAGTATTTAAAGACCATCATGAATACCGAGAATTTGCGATAAAAAAACTAAAAGAACTAGAACAAGCGCGTAAAACAGAACCAAATTATCCTATTGATTGGGTACTAAGAAAAACAAAAAAAATAACTAATCATTTAGAAACATTAGAACATGAAAAAAAATTACGATACTTTTTAAGATATTAAAGAATGATTTCCTTCATTCTTTTTTTTATCAAGAATGTTCTATTTAGAATTTACATATACTGAAATAGAAATGAGGGATAAAATGAAAAAAATAATACCTTTTACAAAGACGATTAAGTTTAAAACGATGATTGCCGAAATCACCGATATCGAAACAAAACATAATCTCGAAGTAAAAGAAGGAAATACTATCGAAGGAGATATCATTGTTGATGGTAAATATAAAATGCATGAAGCAAGTCAAATTGAAGAAGAATTCCATTATAATTTACCTTATACTATAGAAGTAGATAGTAAATATGATATTTCAGCATGTACGATTACGATCAATGATTTCTATTTCGAAATTATTAACGAAGAAGATTTGAAAATTAATATTGAATTAGAAATAGGTAATGTAGAAGAAAAACAAGTAGCTTTAGATAATGAAGAAATATCATTAGATGAAGAAAGTATTCGTAAGACAATTGAAAAAATTCCAGTTGAAATAGAAGAGAAAAAAGAAAAATTAGAAGTTGAAACTCTAGAAACAGATACTATGACAGATTTATTAGAGATGAGTGATTGTTCAATGCCTACTATACCTGAGAAAAATGATTTAGAACAAGAACTAGAAAAGAAACTAAGCCAAGAAATCAATAAAAATAAACAACTGTACGATGATCAGGAAGAAATAGAACTAGTACCTAAATCAGTACCATCAGAGCCTACTAATCCGATAAAAAGAGAAGAAAACCCACAAGAAATAACAAAGATGAGTTCCATTTTTAATATGATAGCCCAAGAGACAAACGAAACATTCGTAACTTATCACGTTTATATTGTAAGAGAAAGTGATACCGTAGATTCTATCATCGAAAAATATAAGACAACAAGAGATGATTTAGCGGCCTATAATGATTTAGAAAATATAAAAATCGGTAGTAAAGTGATCATCCCATGCCATCATGAATAAAAAAGAAGAGCTAGAGAAATACAATCTAAAAGCTACCCGTTATCAAAAAAGAAAAAAAGTAGATATTATCTCTGTAGAAAATAATCGTTATTGTTTAAAAGAAGAAAATAACACAAATATCTATGAATATTTAAGAACACGTAATTTCGATAATTTTCCTATGAATTTAACCAGTAATGATGATCCATACGAAATAACGGAATATATCGATGACTTTGATGTACCTGAAGAACAGCGAATAGAAGACTTAATATATTTAACTAGTTTATTACACACCAAAACAACATTCTATAAAAATGTAGATATTGATCAAATAAAAAAAATCTATGAAGATTTAATTGATCAACAAGACTATTTATATAGCTATTATTCAGGCTTACAAAATATGATTGAAAACGAAGTATACATGTCACCTAGTCATTATCTATTAATCAGAAATATCTCTTTACTTTATCAAAATATCAGTGAAAGTAAAAGAAGAATTCAAAATTGGTATCAGAAAGTAAAAGATAGTAAAAAACTTCGTTATGTGATGACACATGGAGCTTTAGAAAAAGAACATTTAATTGAAAATAACGATCTATATTTAATTAGTTGGTCAAAAGCGAAAATTAATCTTCCTATCTATGATCTACTTAGTATCTATCAAAACAATAAAGAAAAAATTGATATCTTTGATCTATTAGAAATCTATCAAAGTAAATATGTATTAAAAGAAGAAGAAATTGATTTATTTTTGGCAATGATCTTACTTCCTGAAAAATTAGAAATGAAAAAAACAGAGTATCAAAAGATAAAACAGGTATTTACTATTACCGAAACAGCTTATCAATTAAGAGAAAAACTAAATAGAATGAATCGACTAAAAAGTCAACATTCTATTTAGTTTTTTAAAAGATAATACGGATAAAACCTATCATGACTAAAATTAAAAAGAGAAAACATAAAAAAGAATTAAACCGGGAAACAAAGAAAATCGCAAAAAGACATTGATAAAAGAGAATAATTAATAAGGCTAAGAGAAAACCCATATAGAAAATACTAGATCTTCTTCTACACTTACATGCTTCACAACGACAGAAAAAACCATGGCCTTGTCCTTTCCTAAACATATTTCTCACCCTACTATAGTATATGGAGGGATAAATATATTCGTATGGGCTTGTAAAGAAATCAATACTTGCCAATAAGTAAATTCCCTCGTATAATAGAAACATTATAAAAAAAGAGGGATGAGAGAATGAGAATAAAAAAGGGATGGATTTCTTTATTTGAAGAGTTTTATCAACAATACGATAGTAGTAACCCTAAAATAAAGGAACGTTATAATCATACTTATCGAGTCGTAGATAGAATAGAAGAATTAGCAATAAGTCTTCACTTAACAGAAGAAGAGATTGAGCTTGCGGAATTAATTGCCTTATTACACGATATTGGTCGCTTTGAACAGTTATCTACTTATCATACCATCAATGATAGAAAGAGTTTAGATCATGGAGAATACGGAGTAAAAATATTATTTGAAGAGGGGTTAATCGAAAAGTTTGGAATACCAGAAGAATATTATCCCATCATCAAAACAAGTATTTTTAATCATAATAAAATGGAATTAACAGGAATAAAAAATAAAAAAGAAGAATTATTTGCGAAGATGATTAAAGATGCCGATAAATTAGATATTCTCTATTTATTGATTGAAAACAATGAGTTACCAACAACTAATGAAGAAGTAACACCTACTTGCCGAGAACTATTTTTTCAACACCAGATGATTCCCTATAGAGAATTAAAAACAGATAGTGATCACTTACTAATTTATTTAGGGTATGTCTACGAATTATATTTTTTTAATAGTTTCCATTATCTAGAAAAAACAAAGCTATATGAAAAAATGGCTCAGAAATTAAATTATCCCTATCACTTAAAAGAATATTTTCAAGAAGTAGAAAAGTATATTCAAAATAAAAGTATTGAACCAGAATTTCATGATTAAATAAAAATTATGTAGTTAGGATGATGGAAGTTGAACACAAAATATTATCATCAAGGTATATCCTTAAGGCAATATTGTGAAGCGAATTCTATAAATTATGATACGATTAAGCGGCGTATTAAGAATTTAAAAGAAAAAAATCCTAATTTGTCTGATGAAGAATTAGTTTCTTATGTATTAAATCCAGATAATTACCATGACTATAAATATTACCACCAAGGGATATCTTTAAAGCAATATTGTGAAGCGAATTCTATAAATTATGGTATGATTAAGTGGCGTATTAAGAATTTAAAAGAAAGAAATCCTGATTTATCTGATGAAGAATTAGTTTCTTATGTATTAAATCCAAATAATTATCATGACTATAAATATTACCATCAAGGTATACCTTTAAAGCAATATTGTGAAGCGAATTCTATAAATTATGGTACGATTACGAAAAGCATTAGGAATTTAAAAGAAAGAAATCCTGATTTATCTGATGAAGAGTTAGTTTCTTATGCATTAAATCCAGATAATTACTATGACTATAATAAATATTACCATCAAGGTATACCTTTAAAGCAATATTGTAAAGCGAATTCTATAAATTATAGTACAATTATTGCACGTATCTCAGCCTTAAGAATAGAAAATCCTGATTTATCTGATGAAGAGTTAGTTTTTTATGCACTAAATCCAGATGATTACCGTGACTATAATTACCGTGACTATAAATATTATCATCAAGGTATACCTTTAAAGCAATATTGTGAAGCGAATTCTATAAATTATGGTACGATTACGAAACGCATTAGGAATTTAAAAGAAAGAAATCCTGATTTATCTGATGAAGAATTAGTTTCTTATGCATTAAATCCAGATAATTACCATGACTATAAATATTATTATGAAGATACTACTTTATCTGCTTATTGTGCTAAATATGGCTATGCTTATACGACAATAGTTAGAAAATATATGAAGAAGAAACAAGAGTTACCAGAAATAAATGATGAAGAAATTATGCGTTTAGTGGTGGAAGAATATCGATTAGAAAAAGAAAGAAGAGATAAACTGAATAAAATAAGAGATATTTTCCATGATTTAGAAGTAAATCAAGATAGAGAAACAGTAGGAGCCTATTGTTCGTTTTTAGGAATTGATTTTGAAAGAGTACAAGAATTAAAAAATGCGGGGTATACGACTTATCAAGCGGTTAGTATGATTTGGTATTTTTCTGATCAACAAGATGAAAAGAATAGGAAGATGTTATCCAAAAACCGTTTAACAGAAATTGAAATCTTAGCAAATAGTGATTTATCTACCCCAGATACTTATTCGTTAATTTGTTTATATAAATGTCATATTGTTGATACTAGAGAAATACTTTGGAATAGATATTTGAAAATAAATAGGAAAATGATTGCTGAAATTTTAGGAAGAAAACTTTCTCTAGAACAATATCATGATCTTTTAAATGAACTACAAGTATGTACTTTAGAAGTTATAGATAAAACATATTCTAATATTGGTGGAGAAGTCATTAATTATTTAAAAAAGACTATTGAAGGAACTCTATTAAACTATGTAAGAAAGAATATTTCTTATACAAAATCTTTAGATGAAGATGTCTATGAGAATAAAAAAACAATAGATTTTGTAGTGAGTAAACCGGTAGCTACTGATGAACCATTTAGTGAAGAAATGATAAATGTTATCGGCACTTTACCTAAAGAGGAAATTCAATTTCTCCTTCTTCGCTTTCAAGAAAATTTATCTTATGATGAACTTGCGAAAAGATTTGGTGTGTTAATTGAAGATATTCAAGAAAAAGAGATGTCTATTTTAAGTAAGATTGAAGAAACTTTATATCAAAATGAAGATAGTCTTATTTTAAAAAAAGTAAAAGTAAGATAATTGATTAAATTAGAAAAAAATATGGATAAAAAAAATCATAATGGAAATACTAACTAAGGATAATGTGTAGTTGTCAATGATGTGAGACTAAAAAAGTAAAAATAAAAAATCGATATGATATAGTTAAAATGTTAATTT
>CALVVF010000005.1 GCA_944363785.1 uncultured Bacilli bacterium | reverse complement strand
CTTACTTTAAGTTCAAAAAAATTCTTAATTTTGAACTCATTTTGCGTGTTTTAATTTAATTATGTTTTTTCAACCTTTCCTCTCTTAAGATATTTATGATATTTTAATAATTTCTTTTTCACACGAGATAATTGATAAGAAATAACTCCTCTAACTACTTGATATCAAAAATTAAAGGAGTTATCTTTTTCCATCTAAACATCTCTTTTTGTCCTTAAGTTGTCTTTTTGTTTTAAATCAGAAACAATTTTACAACAATTTTGGTATATTTGAGGATATTCTTGATACCTTACTTTGATATCCTCCAATCGTCTTTCGTAACCAACGTCGTTTCCTAGTCCATCTATTCGCATATCTGCCATATTTAAAATATCCAAATAGATAGATTGGTAATTGGGATTTACTTCTCCATGATAGTAAACTTCCTTCCAGAATTTAAATCCACTTTTCTTTAACCATTCCCCGCCTACTTTATTGTGATTTCTTCCATCTGTCGCTAGTTCATAGCCAACATCATGAAGATAACCAATTAAAAAACAATTAGAAATTTCATCATCAGAAAGATTATATTCTTTCGCAATCTCGACCATTTTTCTAGCTACAGCAATATTATGCCTTATTTTATTTTCATTCATTCTTTATCGTCCCTTTATTTTATTTTTTCTTTGTCCTTATATTATCTTATGTACTTTTATCCCTAAGTTGTTCACAAAAACTAATTATTTAAACTTCATATAAGAAAACCCCAACGTTTTATAAATATCAGACGCCCTAGGTAAAGAAAGAAGTCTTGCGAATAATAAATTATAAAGCTCATCAAATAAAAACACTGCACATAAGCCATAACTAAATGTTAAAAACTTCTTTCGATTCATTTTTTTAGCCAAATAGAAACAAAGAGGGACAATAACATAGATCAGTAATAAACTAGATATTCCAAAAACTAAAACACTTCGTAAACAGACAAAACCATCGATATTACCAAAGTTTAAAATTTCATTATTATAGTCCCAGCAACGAAAACCATTTCCAAAGTGAAACATCCCCCAACCGGCAATATATTCTAATATACCCGTTGAAATCATACTAACTAGAAAAACAAATAGCGGATTTTTCCGCTTACGATAAGTAAGAAAAAAAATCAAAATCGCACCAATTGCGTAAATATTAATCCAAGGTAAGAAATTTCCTCCTCGCCAATAAAATTTTGTCATCCCACTATTAAAATAATAAAAGATAAATTCATAGACAAAGCCAAATATCCCCGCAATTACGATAATTAGACAAAATATACCTAGCATGGTAGCTTTATCAAACGAATGATCCTTACTAATATATTGTTTATACTTCTCTCTCATACTACTTACTACTACTTTCTATTTGTTTTTAACTTTTTTCAAACAAGAAAAAATGGATACACATGATTAGTCTTTTAATTTTATGTTCACTTAAATTTCTTATCCGAAACTAATTTTCGATAAACTCCTCACTATTTTTTACAATAAAATCGATTGCGCCACTATCGTCATGACTACTATCTTTTTCTTCACTTGATATCTACAGAAATAGAATTTAAGGGGTATCCAGCTTGAAGTTTTTCTGAGGGTTTATCGATGATATAAAAATCCTCACTATTCCAAGTATATGTTTTTTCTTTATCTTTAGTTACTATGGCTAATCCGTATACATATTTCGCGATTAGTTTGCCCTCTTGTCCATACTCTCTAACCAAATTAGAATAGTATTCGATTTCTTCTTCATCACTCAATCGTTTTCCATTTATTCTTCTTACATATACACCTGGTTGTTTATCTGTAGGAACCCCCTCTAAGAATAAGGTATCATCTGTTGCCATTGTTGGTATTCCTACTGCCTGATAACAACTCTTTGCTTTAATCAAAGCATTTTCTATTGCGGTTGTTCCATCTTCTTCTATATCGATCTTCTGATTGATATCCAATAAAGAAATCAGTTCAATTCCCTGCTCAACTAATTTCTTAGAAAAACGATTCACTTTAGCAGGATTGGTTGTTGCAAATAATATTTTTTTCATTTTGTTTCCTCCTTATCTTTATCCTTCTAATAAAATCATTAGCATATCACTAATAGATGGATAATCAGTATTTTGTCACTTTCCTATTATCTATTCAATACTCTTGTATCAGTTAGATATAAAAGTATTATACCAATAAAACCCATCTCATTCTTCGTTTAATTTAGAATAAATTTTCTCCATTTAATTCATTTCTATTTCATTAAAGATAATTTTAACTTCTTACCTTACCAATCCCTTATCACATATCCTATACTTTATCAAAATAAGTAATCTTTCTTTCCATAACATCTTTTTCTATCGCATCTCTTAATAATTTTCTTACTTTAGCAGCTTCTTTCAAATTCTTTAAGAAAATCTTAGTCCCAACTTTCTCTGTTTTCCCATGAGCATCAACTGTTACACTAACTGTTCCTACTTTTAACCATCTTTGAACAAGTGTTTCCGTCAAATCCGGATCTTTTAAAGTATATAACTCAAATGTATTAGAATGCCTTCTAAAAAAACCAGTCGTAATCAATAACTCATCTTTAGTAATTTGATAACTTGTAAAATTCATATGAATTAAATCTAAAAAACGTTCCCAAAGTCCTGCCGGTTTTCCTTCCCAAAGTATTTCAAAATTAACATCATCTAATTGGTCTTTTTCCATAAACATATCACTCCCTTACTTTTCTAGTATAACAAAATTCCCCCTAAATAGAAAGAATTTTCCTCACTCAAAAAATACCAAAAGAAAAAGTAATTAATCTATCGATAACGATTAATTACTTTGCTTTTCATTTTAATACCTTTTGTTTCCCAGAATCTAATTCTACTTGTTCCCACATCATATAATAAGTACAAAACGTTAATAAACTAGATAAACTTGGTTTTTGAAATAACATTTTTCCTAGTTCATTAAATACTTCAGGATTATTCTCTAACATGTGTTCTATATAATTTTTTAATGTCATTGTATCGCTTTTTTCTTCTGAATATTTATTCATAACTATATGATACTGAATATTAAACTCCTCTTGATCAGAAAGTAAACTTAAATCATGAACTTCTTTTAAACAAAGTAAATTATCTTTATTCTCCTGCATTAAATGAAACAAATGATTAAATACTTTTACATCCATCATCATTACTACTCCCTACCCTATATAAATAAAAATACTATACTAAATATTTTTACTTTTTGCGGCTTTAAATAATCTTCGCCACATCTTATCTGTTGAATAATTTAAAATACCTACTTTATAGATCTTAAGTCCATATTTAATAGTAAAATACAAGAAAACAATTAAAACAGCAATCGAAATCAAACAATCGACAATACCAATTTGACCAATAACCAATAGTGCTGGGGATAGCAAACAAGATAAGAATGGAATATAAGATAAAATTCGAATAAAGATACTTCCTTCAAACATACCAGCCATAATTGCCAAATAATAACCTACTAAACTAATCATAATAATCGGTGTTTGAATCTGTTGAAAATCTTCCATATTTACTGTCATTGAAGCTAAAATTCCTGCTACTAAAGAATAAGCAACAAAAGATAAAACCATAAGGATTAATGTAATTGGAATAATATAAACCAATTGGTCGACAAATCCGGTTTCAGATAATGTTGTCCATATATCAGAAATACCAGAAGTTATCGTACCGGTAACTCCACTATCGACAATAAAAACATGACGAAGAGCTAAACCAATTAATGCATAGATAATCAGTAATATTCCTTGAGTAATCACAAAAACATTACTAGCTAATACTTTAGAAAAGAAATGTACTTTAGGACTGACATTAGAAATAATAATTTCCATACTTCTCGTTGACTTTTCTCCATTAATCTCTGTACCAATCATCTGAACTAAAAATAGAACTAACATAAAGAATGGTAAAATTACAGTTGGAAATACAGTACCCATAATCAAAGACATATTCTCATCTTCATTTTGTGAAGCATCATCTAAAATAATTCTATCGATCGTAATTGGCGCATTAATCTTCTCTAATTCTTCAAGATCGATATCCGTTAGACTCATCGCTACTTCAGTCTTAGTTGAAGATAGAGCTTGTACCAACAATTGATAAACCATACTATCTATTTTTTCATTAGAAACTACTTTAGCTTGAAGATAATTATCTTCATCATTAGTCAAGATAACACCTATTTTATCATTATCGATTAATTCTTTTTCTAATTCTTCTTGACTACCTGAAAACGTTTTAATACTTGTTTCATACTCAGTTGTTAATAATTGATTATATTCATCGATATAATGATTAACTGTTTGATCAATATCCGTATAATTTGTTTCATCTAAGATAACAATTTCTGTTTTTTGATCAAAATCTCCACCAAAGAACTGAATAATACTATCAATATTAATTAATCCTATAATTAAAACCACTAACAAAATATTGGCGATAACAAACCATTTCGTCTTTATTTTTTTCTTTAAACTTAACCCAGTTAAATACCAAAATTTACTCGTCATATGCTTCCCCTACTTTCGCAATAAATATTTCATTTAAGGATGGTTCTTCAACGACAAACTTAGTAATTTTATTTTGAGATACTGCTTTAAATACACGATCAATATCTGCTTCACTACCAATCTTTACAATATATTCATTAGCTGTTTTTTCAACGGAAATAACACCCTCGATTTTCTCTAATTCTTTTTTAGTAACATTACCTTGAATAAAGATATTTTTCTTTTGATAATCTTTTTTTATTTCTTTTAAATAACCTTCAATAACTGGTTTTCCTTTAACTAAAATCATCAATTTCTCACAAAACATTTCAATATGTTCCATCTGATGAGAAGAAAAGATAATAGAACATCCTTCTTTTTGAAGATCGAGAATAGCTTGTTTAAACATTTCGACATTGATAGGATCTAAGCCTGTAAATGGTTCATCCAAAATCAATAAACAAGGATGATTAATTACAGCAGAAATAAATTGAATTTTTTGTTGATTACCTTTAGATAATTCTTTAATTTTACGGTTTTTATATTCAGTAATCTTAAAACGAGCTAGCCATTCATCTAAAGCCTTTAAAATTTCTTTTTCTTGCATTCCTTTTAGTATTCCATAATATAAGATTTGATCGACGACAGTCATCTTAGTCATCAGACTTCTCTCTTCCGTAACAAAACCAATTTTATCGGTAATGTCATATCCTATTTTCTTTCCATCTAAGGTAATTTTCCCTTCTGTAGGTTCTAAAAGTCCCATAATCATTCTAAAGGTTGTTGTTTTACCAGCTCCATTTGCCCCTAATAAACCAAATATCTCCCCATTTTTTACTTCAAAAGATAAATGATCAACAGCTAAATGATCACCATAATACTTTGTAATATTTTCTACTTTTAGCATAAATTTCTCCTATTTCATCCTATTTACAAGTTGCGCCACCAGTCTCATATAATGATCTCAAGTCTTCTTCTTTAACTTTTCCATCTTTAATTAGTGAAGCGTTACTTGTATCAATTGCGATTAATTCATCCGTATTAACATTAGCATAATCAATTTTAACTTCTGTTTTTAACGTATTACCATCAAGTTGAATATCATATTCATAATATTTAACTGCTTGATAAGGTTCATAAGCATCTTCTAATAAAGATTTATACGTATTTAAATAATTCTCATTATCAGAAGTTAATTCTTCAACAGTATGAACTTCCTGTACATAACCATCTTTATAAGTATATTGACAATTAAATTTACTCTCTATCCCTTCCGCAATCGTTGCATTTTTTGTACAAGTTACTGTAGTTACCCCAGAATCATCAGTTTTATTCTCTGTATCATCTGTCTTACCACAACCACTGATAAAAAGAACAAAAACAAAAATAACCATTATACTAAGTATTTTACTTTTTTTATTCATTTTACTCCTCCATTTACTTATTTTATTGTTCATTAGGAATATCTCTCAAACATATGATGGGCAAACTATTCCTACCTATTCATCATAACATAAATTCATAAAAAGAACTAGAAAAACAAAATAAAATCAGTACAATCAAATCTAAGTAAATTCAATTGTACCAATTCTATCTACAATATAATAACTAGATGAATAGTTGAATGAGAGGATTTCTATGATGCGATGATGACATTACCCTTTCCACTACCTAATCTTTCTTGTATCCATAATTGAGCTGTAGTATCTTTTACGATGACTTGGATGTCGGATGAGACACTACTAAACATGCCACTATAAGAAGTTATTGTTGTGAAAGTAGTATTACGAAAATCTAAGGTTTTTAGATTATAACAAGCACAAAACATCTGATTCATACTTGTCACTTGGGAAGTATCAAAGCTACTTAAATTTACACTTATTAAGTCGGAACACCAAGAAAACATCTCATTCATATTAGTCACTTGCGATGTATCAAAACTACTTAAATTTAAGTCAACTAGTGCACTACCATCAAACATAGATGTCATTCTTGTCGCTTGGCTAGTATCAAAATAACTTAAATCTAAACTAATTAAACTATCACATCTCCTAAACATATATCCCATATCTCTCACACGAAAAGTATCGACATATTCCAACCCCACTATTGTGTCTAGCTTAGAAAACTCATTAAATAAGCAATAACCATCCGATAAATAAATCACATCATACCCTTGAATATATAAAGTATAAGTTGGATCTGTCTCTTCTTGATTAGAGACTAAATAAGCCATGCAGTTGCCATCATTATTCTCTGATACATCCCAGCTAAGTTCTGTCTCAATTGGACTCATTTTATTTTGAAATACCATCTTTGTAATTGAGTCACTATATTGGTAGAAAGTCTCAGTAGAGCTAGATCTATTTCTCCCTCTCATCACACTTTCTTTCCCATTTGGCTATTGTTTCTCTAACGTATTCACCTGTATCTTCATCGTAAGTTTTAAATCCTGATCTTCATTTTGAGGATTACCTGCTTCTTCTAACCATACTTTTAGAATAAAATTTTGTTTTTCTTCAGGGGCTAAAATCATATTGGTTTTGATAACAAATTCATCATCCCCACTTGTATAACCTGAACTGGAAGAAAAGCTACCATTTTTAACTAACTCTCCTTCATTGTAATCACTATCCGCTAAATATAATGCCCATTTCAAATTAAAGGAAGTAACATCCATTCCATTTTTCGTTAAATCCATATCGACGAAACTAATATTATAATGCGCATCAAGCATTCCAGTATTTTCTACAGTAAACTTATGAACAGGTGCTTCCTCTTCCGCTGTTGGAAACATTCCTTCTGTAGAAATATCTTGTCCTGTATGATAAGTTAATTCTAATATTCCTGATTTTACTACTTGTTCTTTAGAAGTCGCTACTGCCGTAAAATACGCATAACTTACACCTATTCCAATCAACAATATTCCTAATATTAATAATAATAAAATTACTCTTTTCCTAGTATCTTTTCCCCACATTTACTCCACTCCTATTCTACTACTATCTATTATATAACACCTCCCAAAAAGTAACAATAATAAAACCAAATAAAAAGAAAAAACACTGTTAACTAAGTATTTACTCTATTCATCATTTATCACATCTAAATTCTTTTCACAATCTAATACTGTTCGTTGAACAAGTACTTCTGGCGCTACTTCATAACAGAGCCATCCCTTTTGAAAGAACAGATTCTTAATTTCACGATAAGCATCTTTAGTATCTTCAAACAAAACAAAATAGTCTTCATAAAGATATTCATTAGAAGCATCGTTTAACACTTGCGAATACTGATTCGAAAGACTCCTCTCTAACAACAATACACTATATAAATAATCCTGATCATTCATCCCTATACCTTTTTCTACTTCACACCTAGGATTTTTAATCTCCCGATTAATCTTCATCATTATCCTCCTCTACTTGTCTTTCTCCTTTTAATATCGAAAGTAATAACTGTAAATGATTATAATGCATAACCAGTAAGAAATGACAAACTTCACGAATATCTTCATCTTCTACGTGATCTAAAAAAGAATGTAATTGTTTCCAAGCTAGTAAATTCTGCTGAAAAACTTGTTGTAAAGAAAAAAGATCTTGAACTGAAATAATTTGTGGTACCGTATCCATATTATCACCTAGTTATATATTGGTCCATCTTTAATTATTTCATTCAAAATCTATTTATTTGTTTTCTTTTGTTTTCTTTTGTTTCTTTCGTTTTTGTTTCGCACTCTCTATTTTCGCTAAAACTGAATTAATCGATTTTAAGATTCGATCTCCCTTAGGTGCAGAAATAGTAATTTTAGGAAATCCCTTAAATAAGTGTTTAACAAAGAAATGGTAATGAGATAAAAACTCTCTAATCTGTCTATCTATTTCCGAAGTAGAATCTTTTTTTACTAAGGTAATTCTACTTCTTAATTTAGCCATGATAATAAAAGTTAAAATCGTATCAGCTAAAAAGATAATAAAAGAAATAATACTGATTACGATAAGGATATTTTCTGGAATTTCTCTTAAAATCTTTAATAAATAAGGATTTAAAATATAGATAAAAACAAGTCCCAAAATCCCAAATAGTACTGCATTACCTAAACAAATTCTACCTTCAACATTAAACCTACGATCAGAATAATCCCACCATCTAGCTTTAAATATTTTCTCCATCAAATAACTAGTTACATATTCTAAAATAGAAGCCCCTACGGCAGCTAGAATAAATAGGGTTATCGAATCATTCTGATAACGAGTAAGAAATAAATACATAAATACCCCACCATAACCATAGATAGGGCAATATGGTCCGATTAAGAATCCTCTATCTAACACTATTTTTTTATTCATGAAAGAAACACAAAGGCACTCAATCATCCAACCGATAATGGCATAACATAAAAATAATAAAAATACTAAACATACTGTATACATAATCTAACCTCTTTCGTTTATCGTATCATATCTAAAGAAAAAAAGAAATATTGAAGAGTTATTCTTCAATATTATATTTAGGCGCTAATGTCAAAGTAAGCACCATTTGTCCATCTATATATTCTGTCATCGGTGGAATACTCTGACTAGTTACATACCCATCTCCTTCTATTTGATAATCAATATTCGTATAACTTAAATAGGTAGTAACATCTTTTTTACTCCAATTAGTAAAATCAGGTAAATAATACTTTGTTCCATTCGTAACTAAGAAAACTTTAGATCCTTTATTCAAAGTAATATTTTTAGCTGGATATTGATCACTAATACGACTACCATCTCCTATTGTGACTACAGTTAATCCATTCTTTTCTAACTCTAATTTTACTTTTTCAACGTCTTTATTCTGATAATTACCTAAACTGTATGTTTGTTTAACTGATGTTGGTTGATCATCAGCATCATAGATATGATAATATTTACTAACATTTTCTACTACTTCTTTGATTACACTAACTAAGGCATTAGGGGTATTAGGACTCGGACGTTTTAAATTCGCATAAATAATAATCTCAGGATCTTCTTTAGGAAACATGCCGGCAAAACCACGAATAACATCGCTTTCTCCAGTTAGATAACCACTACCATCCGTACTAGAAATCTGTGCTGTTCCGGTTTTGGCAATTAAACCATATCCATCCATACGATAGACACTACCTGTACCATCTAAGACAACGCTTTCCATTAAATCTTTGATTTTATCTGTAGTTTCTTTAGAAGCCACTCGTCCTAACTCTGTCTTAGTATGTTCTTCTACAACATTACCATCACTATCGACAATCTTATCGACAATATATGGTTGTAGTAAAATACCATCATTAGCAATCGAAGTTAAAGCTTTAATATTTTGAATTGACGTTGTCGTAATTCCTTGTCCAAACGCAGCATTAAATACTTCCGTTTCATACTTGAAATTAATTTTTCCCGCTACTTCTTTAGATAACTCAATACCTGTTTTACTACCAAACCCTAATTTCTTATAATAATCCATTAAAGTTTCTCTACTCATATATTTATCTACTATCGTAACAATACCAACGTTACTCGATAAAGCAAAGCCTCGGTCAAAAGTAATTGTCCCCCATCCTCTACGGTCATGATCTCCAATTACCGTCCCATCTTTAGCAGTAAATGTACCAGACAAGAAGGTTTCATCGCCATTATAGACCCCTGCTTCCATTGCCGCCATGTAAGAAAATATTTTCATTGTACTACCTGGCTCTATTGCAACAGAAATATTAGGATCCAAATAATTCACAATATTTCTTTCATTAGGATCAAATGATGGAGTCGTACTAATTCCTAAAATCTTACCTGTTTTAGCTTCAGCAACAACGATATTTAACTGATCAAAATTATACTTAGCACTAGCATTTTCTAATGCTTGTTCCAAAAAGAACTGTACATTAGAATCAACCGTTAAATAAATACTATTTCCATCCTCTGCTTCTTTCACTTGTTCTTTAGTATTCGCAATTTTATACCCACGTAAATCTTTTTGATATTCTTTATATCCATCCGTACCAGTCAATTCTTCATTAAACAATGACTCAATTCCTAATTCCCCTGTAATTTTGCCATTTTCATCACTTTTAGCATATCCAAGGGTATACGATAAAAAATCTCCTTTGGGATAATACCGTTTTTGGGTTTCAATAAAATCAATTCCATCTAAATTTAAGGCAACAATCTTATCTTTAACTAACTCCGTTAATCCTCTACCTTTACTACCAAATTCAGTTTGATAAGGCGTTTCTCCTGATGAAGTTTTACGATTAAGTAAAGCTAAAATATCTTCATAAGACATATCGATTACCGTCGATAATTTCTGCGCCGTCATTTCTTTATCTTTAACATAATTTCCTTCGCCACGAGATTCTGCTAAATAAGCAATTAACGTATAGGAATATACATTCTGAGCAAGAATATCCCCATTAACATCATAAATCGTTCCTCTTTTTGCTAGTATCGTCTCATGTTCAGTTGTACGAGAAGCAGCAAAATCCTTTAAATTCTTACCATCTACTTCTGTCGATAACGAAAGTATACCTGCCCTAACAACTAAGATCATCATAATAACAAAAGTAAGTCCTAATACAAAATTAGCTATCTTAATATTTGGATTTATTGTCTTTTTCTTTTTTTTCTTCTTATTCATTACTGAACCATCCCTTTATCTTGATATCATTATACCAAGAAGAAAGTATTTTTTCTAGTGATACACATGGTATTTAACGAAAATAAGAAGTAAAATGTAAAGAAAAAAAGAAAAAGCCACTACTAGTGACTCTCTATTTCCTTTATTCATCTTCATCAGTAATCGATTTAATATTCTTATTATTATAGGTTAATCCTTGTTCCTTAGCTACTTCTTGGATTTTTTCTAACGAAGCAAGTTCATTAATTTTCATCGTTAAACTTTCATTTTTCTTTTCTTGTGTATCGATTGACTTGGTCAATTTTTCTACTTCAAAGTTTATCTCAGATAAAGTAGCTTGGGAAAACACTAACGCAAACGGAGTAAGCAATACTAAGACAAAGGTAAAACTATAGATGAGACGTTCAAACTTTGACATCTTTAATCTTTTCTTTATCTTTTTCAACAGTACCAACTCCTTTTTATTTTATTCTTTCTATAACTCTCAGTTTTGAAGAACGACTACGATAATTATCGTTTATTTCTTCTTCGGATGGAGAAATGGCATGTGTTGTGATTAAACGATAATCTGGTAAATAACTCTCTGGAATATTAGGAAGTCCTTTTACCATTTCATCTACGGTAGTTAACTGCTTAAAGGTATTTTTTACTATTCTATCTTCTAAAGAATGGAAAGTAATCACCACTAAGCGCCCACCTACATTTAGTAAACTAGCCGCATCTAAAAGACTATTTTCTAAAATCTCTAATTCATGATTAACTTCGATTCGAATGGCTTGAAATACTTTTCTAGCTGGATGTTTCTCTCTTTTTGCTTTTTCGGGAACACTAGCTTTAATAATATCTACCAACTCAAATGTTGTTTTAATCGGTTTTTCTTGTCTAGCTCGAACAATATTCCGAGCGATACTTCGGGCATATTTTTCTTCGCCATAACGGAAGAAAATATTACTTAATTCTTCTTCACTATATTGGTTGACAACATCGTATGCGGAAAAAGGATTTTCTTGATCCATTCTCATATCGAGTGGAGCATCCTGATGATAACTAAATCCACGACTAGCTTCATCTAACTGTGGACTAGAAACTCCCAAGTCAAAGAGAATTCCATCTACTTTATCTACACCTTTTTCTGCTAATTTTTCTTTCACAAAACAAAAATTACTTTTGATAATCTCATATTGGTCACTAATCGTTGCGAGTTTTTTCTCTGAGCTTAAAATAGCTTCTTGGTCTTGATCGAAGGCGAATAAAAACCCCTTTTTTATTCGTTTTAATATCTCACTAGAATGACCCGCATAACCCAATGTGGCATCGACATAAATACCATCTTCTCGAATAGATAAACTGGCTATTGATTCTTTTAATAAAACACTAACATGCATAATATCACCTACACATCATGATTAGGAGTAAATAATCCCTCTGCGATCTCTGATAACTGTTGTCCATTTTCTGTTAGGAATTCCTCCCATTTTTCCTTCTGCCAAATTTCCATGCGATCACCAACACCGATAATCACACAATCACGATTTAAACTAGCATAATCAGCAAGTGGCGAAGGAATTCGAATACGACCCTGTTTATCAATTTCACAAATCGTAGCACCTGATAAGAAAAAACGAAGAAAATTACGAGCGTCTTTTTTGGTAAAAGGAAGTTTTTCTAAGTTAAGGGTAAGCGTATTCCATGTTTCTTCAGAATAAGCAAAAAGACAATGATCTAATCCTCGAGTAAGAATAAACTGATCTTTTAATACAGTTCTAAACTTCGTCGGAATCGTTAGTCTTCCTTTCTCATCCAATGAATGATGAAACTCCCCAATTAACATCATACATCCCCCACTTTTTACCACTATCAACCACTACTTACCATCATCATATACCTTAAATGACTTTTTCGCAAAGTTTTTTCTATAAAAAGTCAAAAAAAGACACAACTCCATGTAAAGTTGTGTAAATTTTTACTTAATTAATGTAAATCACGATGAAGAACTTTCTTCGTAATCATCTCATTTAAATGAGCAAGGAATTCTTCTTGAGTAAGGGTATGTGTTTCTTCACTACCATGAATACGATAACTAATGGTATTGTTTTCCATCTCTTGATTACCTAATATTAAACTAAATGGAATTTTACGTTTTTGACTATCTCGCATTTTATATCCTAGTTTTTCATTTCGATCATCAAGTTCTACTCGAATATGACAGCTTTCTAACCATTCTTTAACCTTCTTCGCATAATCCAAATGATATTCAACATTAACAGGGATAATATTTACTTGCGTTGGGGCCAACCAAACAGGGAATACCCCTTTAGTCTCTTCGATAAGAAAAGCCATAAAACGATCAATCGTACCTAGTATCGCACGATGTAATACAACTGGACGCCTCTTACTACCATCTTTATCGATATAAGTTAAGTCAAATTTCTCAGGAAGTAAAAAGTCAAGTTGACATGTAGATAATGTAACTTCATGTCCAATCGCTGTTTTCACTTCAACATCTAGTTTTGGTCCATAAAAGGCTGCTTCTCCTACGGCTTCAAAATAATCGATATTAAGATCATTTAATACTTTACGAAGCATATTCTCTGCCTTATTCCACATTTCATCATCTGGGAAATATTTTTCCTTATCTTCTGAATCACGTAAAGATAAACGGAAAGAATAATTTTGTAAACCAAAATCGTGGTATACATCTAAAATCAAATTAACTACTCGAGCAAATTCTTCTTCGATTTGATCAGGAGAAACAAATAAATGGGCATCATTTTGGCACATACAACGAACACGTTCTAACCCACATACTGCCCCACTTGCTTCATAACGGAAATCAGCAGCTAATTCACCAATTCTAATTGGCAAGTCGCGGTAAGAATGAAGAGAATTCTTATAAACTAACATGTGGTGTGGACAGTTCATCGGTCTAAGAACATATTCTTCTTCATCTACTTTCATTCTAGGGAACATATTTTCTTTATAATGATCCCAGTGACCACTAATTTTATATAAATCCGTACTTGCGATACATGGGGTATACACATGATGATAACCAAGTGCAGCTTCTTTTTCTACAATATAGTTTTCTAACAAACGTCTAACCGTTGCCCCATTAGGTAGCCACATTGGAAAACCTGGACCAACAAGTTCATGCGTCATAAATATATCTAATTCTTTTCCAAGTTTACGATGATCTCTTTGTTTAGCTTCCTCTAATAGAGCTAAATGTTGATCCAATTCTTCTTGAGAATCAAAACAAATTCCATAGATTCTCTGAAGCATCTTATTCTTGGCATCCCCTTTCCAGTAAGCACCACTTACTTTCAAAAGTTTAAAATAATTTAGTTCTTTAGTATTGTCAACGTGTGGTCCACGACAAAGATCCGTAAAATCTCCTTGTGTATAGCAACTAATTACATTCTCAGCTTCATCCATTCTTTCAATTAAATCTAATTTATAAGGATCGTCTTTAAACATCGTAAGTGCTTCTTCTTTAGAAATTTCATGACGAACGATATTCTTAGCTGCTTTCGCACATTTCTTCATTTCTTTTTCGATTGAAGCTAAGTCTTCCTCTTTAATTACCGTATCCCCTAAATCAATATCGTAATAGAACCCATCTTCAATGACTGGTCCAACCCAAAATTTAGCTTGCGGATAAATATGTTTTACTGCTTGAGCAAGTAAATGCGCACATGAATGATTTAATTTATTTAGTCTTTCGTTTTCTTTTAGTTCCATTATACATCTTTCCTTTCTCTTCACTAATATCTAATTCAATCTTAGCCAATACCTCTTCTTGAATATCTTCATCTGCATCACTAAATATTCTCTTTTCTAATGATCTTCGAGCAATTTCATAAAGGGGACTATCTTTATCCTTCAAGAAATCCTCCCATAACTCATCAAGCTCTATTCGTTCGACCGCTTCTTCTAAAACAAAGAGTGGGCAATTTTCTAGATGAGCTTGGATCAAAGGATGAATAGAATGTAGTTGTCGATAACAAACTAGTTTTAACAAATGATCGATATCCAATAATTCGATAGTACGATATAACAGTGTATAATCAATAACATCACGGTATTCCAAATATCGCCGAACAAATGCTTCTTGATAAATCTCTTTTTTTACGATTCTTCGCATTGGAGATAACCTAGTATCGCCTTCTAAACTAACTAATGTCTGTGCAATTTCTTGCAAAGACTTAGCGCTTTCTAAAACTCGTCCTGTAAGTAAGTTCTTAATGAAAAACACCGTATCCTCAATCTGTTTTAAGCGCTGTTCAACAAGAGGAAGATATCCTTCTAAACATTTTGCTTTTAGTTGGATATATTCTTCTTGATACTGCTCCAAACGAATTAATAAAGTAGAGGTAGGTAAATTACCTATCCACGATTTTTGATTATTTTTCATATTTTTTCTCCAAGAACAAAAGAATTCTTTTGTTTCATATTCTTACTACCTAAAGGATCACTCCAATAATAATATTTTTCCTGTTATACTACATTTAATGATTTTTATTTCTTGTTCAGACCTCAAATTACGAAAATAAAAAAGCTCCTTACAACGATTTACTTGTAAGGAGCGAATATCCGCGGTACCATCCTGATTTCTCACTTAATTTATACATAACGGTATTAACCGGGAATCCTATTAGGGTCCAACTAAAGAGTAGTAATTATTCCTACTTACTGTTTGTTCTCACCAACCACAAACTCTCTAAAAGTATCATAGGATAATCGTGTCTCTCATCACTGTTTTTGCATATATCCATCATAACACTTTTCTTTGATTTGTCAAGAAAATTATTTCTAATCGCGAGAGACTAATGTAACTTTAATCTTACCATGACCAGAATTAACTCCACTTTCCATCGCTGTATTCGTAAAAGCCAATCCAGTTAGAGAAACATTTCCTATTGGTTGCATATCACCATTTACCGCTACACAACCTGGATGACCAGAAATGAAGGATGAGCCACCTGCTCCACCGCCAGCAATAAGGGTTGTATTCGCACCGGCACCTCCGCCGTACCAGCCACCGCCGCCGCCTTGGGACCAAATACAGTAATCACCGCTACAACTACCACTATTACGACCACCGCCGAAATAGAAAGAACCAGCACCAGATACATACCAAATATTATTATAGTTATTTACCGAGGCTTTTCCACCAGAACCAGCACCATCCGGTTTAGCCCCGCTAGCAGGACGAGCAAAGCATCCATCTACATAGTTTTGATAACCACTTTCGTTTGGACAATACAAGCTTGAATCATAGTAGCCATCTCCACCAGTAAGTCCACCACCATAACCGTATTTACTTCCCGATGAGGAACTACCACCAGCTCCACCACCACCAGCTACCATGATACGGCGTTTATAGGCATATTCTGTTTGTTCGTTTACCGTTCTAATATCAGTAGCACCACCGCCACCGCCGGTATTATAAGCAGCTACTCGCTCTCCTGGAGTACCACCACCATTATAACCGCCTGCTGCACGTTGTGGTTGACCGCCTATGAACATATATAACTGTTGCCCTTCGGTTAAATGAATCGTACCTTTAGTATAACCACCTTTACCACCATTAGAACCGCTTCCTTGAGCGCCCCATAATTCAAATTGATAGTTACCACTATATGGTGTAGTCCAAACTTGTGCCGAACCATCTGTTCCATCACTACCATTATATTGATAATTCCATTCCATTCCTGGAATATCTACAGAAACCGTATTATAAGCACCACCATTATTGGCCTTATCATAAATATGGATTTGTGTTTGATAGGTTTGACCATAATGACCAAAAGTATCCGTCGTAATATCACAACGATAACTGTTTTCGCCTTCATCCCAAACAGCATCAAACCAATGATAATTTGTAAATCCGCCTGCTTCGGTTAAAGTCTTACATCTTACGTTTTCTATTCCAGAAGCATTATCGCTTGTTTTTACATATAGTTTAGCTACCTCTGAGGTTACTTCACCCCATTTATTAGAATTAAGAGCTGGCTTTTCTGTATCCATATGAATATGTTGACTATCAGAAAAATCTCCCTTATTTCCCGCTAAATCTACAGCGCGAAAAGTCGTATTACAACTACTGAAATTGTTTGGTGGTACCCATTCAGCATCCGTCGTTTCATAAAAAACGCCATCGATATAAATCTCATAATAAGCAATATCCGCATCGTCACTAGAACTTAGCTTTAACTTATAATCATTCTTCCAACTATGACTATTACTTCCTCCTAAATAGGTAACTATCGTTTTAGCTGGTTTTTGATTATCCAAGTAAATTTCAAAACTCGTATTCTCACTTTGATTATTACTATTATCTACTGTATGTAAAACAACATTTCCCCAAATACTGTTATTTTCAACATATCTAGTCGTAGTCTTACTAGTTGGAATTACTCTTTCACTCGTATCTGTTTCTCCTTGATAACGAATTTCTTTAATTCCTGAACCATCTAAGTCTGGATATCTACTTCGACAAGTTGTTCCTAATAGACAAGCATAATCCCGACTCGTAATTTCCATCACGATACTACTCGAAGCAATATTGATATTCCCATTACTATTTCTTGGTTTATATTCTGTTCCATCCGCATACGTCAACTTAACGGTTGGTCGCTCTGGAGCAACTTTATCGACTACTCTTACCGTCTTAGGATTAGTACTCTTATAACGATATACCCATCTGACATTCGTTGACCCAAGTACTGTCGTATCGATTGTCTTAGGAGTAGAAGCCAAATTATCCGTAACTAATTTCCTATTCCCGTTTTCTACTGCATACACTCTACCCTTAGGTAAGGTAAAATCATCTCCTTGTCTAACTTCAGTAGGAAAATCATCAACTTCAATTTCATATTCTCCACTTGCCTCTCCAGAATCACCGCCATTTCCACAAATTGAGTAATCAGAAGAATAATGATCTCCACACGTTAAACAAACGGTATAATCATATTCATCTCTACCTGTTTTTTCTACTAGTACCCTAGCATCACACGCATTTCCCTCTTCATCGTCAATCTTCTCAATATAACGATTGTTGATTAACTCTTCTCCGCTAATCGTCGCCATAGCGCCAATTTCTCTTGGATATAAGCTTCGGTAATCATTCAAATAATCCCTAGCTGAATTTAAAACACTATCTTCTAATGAAAGATAATATTTCTCTTTTCCTAGATTCATATACCCTAGTACAGCTGGTATCGCAATTCCTAGTAATACCCCCAAAATAACAATAACAGCCAATAATTCGACTAAAGTAAATCCTCTTTTCTTCCTTTCCACAACGAGTCAACTCCCCTCTATTTTAACTATTATCAGTATAACATTCTCTGGGCAATTTGAAAAGACCAAGAAAAAAAAGACTTAAAAAAAGTCTAATTTTACAATCTTCTATTCTTACTTGTCAATACAAATGGCTTGGTTAAAAAACGAATTCTTTCTAATATTCTTCTAGCTTTTAATTTATCGATCCCAGTATTTGTCGTACTAAAATGTTCTTCTAATTGTTTTAAATCTAAATTAGAAGTAAAAAAAGTAGGTAACTTCTCATCCATTCGATATTGAAGTAAAGTGCCAATGATCTCATCTCTTGCCCAAGCCGTTAAATTCTCAGCACCAATATCATCAAGTAATAAAAGAGGTACTTTTTTAATATACTCATACTTTTCTTCAAAATTGGTATCGAATGATGATTTCAAAACTCGTAAAAATTCAGGAACATAAATCATCGCACTTTTTACCCCTCTTTTGGCCATTTCATTAAATAAAGCAGCAACCAAATAAGATTTACCCGTTCCGAAACTACCATATAAATAAATTCCTAATGGCTTTTCTTCATCATCATAATGATCGATAAATTCCTTAAAATATTTGATGACTTCTAAACGGTTTTTATCATCTTTTTGAACATTTCGAAAAGAAGCTTCTTTAATCATTTTAGGAATTTCAAAAAGTAAGATATTATTTTTATAAGCATTATCTCTCATCTTTTTTTCTTGATAAGGACAAGCTTGATATTGAAAAGTTAAACCAGTTCCTCTTTCTAATGGTGTATACAAATAACCTTTTAGCTTATTCTTACACATTTCTAAACTTGAACAGTGACTACAATTTTCTAACTCAATTGCCGCATCTTCTAAATTAGAAGTATACTTCATTAATATCTCATCAGGAAATGACAACTTCGTAATCAAACGATTAAAAATAGGATCGTTCTGTTTTTTAATCCAATTTTGTTTTAAAGCATTTACTTCATCTGGACTAAAAGTAATAAGTTCTTGTATACTCTTCATCATTATTCCTTCCTTTCATTACTAATCGAATTTAATAACTGATCCAATTCACTAGCTTCTTCTTCCGACATTTCTTCATTTTTTAACTCTTTATCAAACCAATCAGGAACCGTTTCTTCTTTAGGATTAGCTACTTTAGATTTATAAGACTGAGCTTTGTTTTTACTTTCTAATTGCCGTTTTAACTTCTTATGTTCTTTTTCACTGATCTTCATTGCTTCTTCCACTGTCTCAATATTTAATCGTTTCCATTGACCGGCTATAGTATCGACATAACTTTTGGTCAATTTTTGATTATTGATCTTCAATACATAAGCAATTAACACATTAACTACTCCCGGATTCATTTTTTGATCAACCAACAAACTTTCAATCAAACGAAGATCTCGTAACGAAGGTTCTCCTGTTTTATACTTACTTCTTAAAAAATCATAAGGCGTAACTGATTCAAAAGTATAGACCATCTTAGCCCACTTAGAATGATCCCCTTCTGGTGTCTTTAAATATTCTGGTTGCTTAGAATAAATTAAAGTTGGCAATTTACCATTATTTTCAAACTGATAAAAATTACGACAACTCTTTCTTAATTCTACTTTATCCACTAACCCTTTTTCATTTAAAGAATTTCTAACTAACCCCTGCATAGTATAATCTTCTATTCCATACGTATACGCTAATGAATTAATTAATTCCTTCGTATCATCATTAAAACATCTAGGACTTACCATATTACTAGGAATACTAGAAATCAACAAATCAAAATCGATCTTAGCTTCAATCCTAATCTTACTCGTCGCTTCTTTCATAATATTTTCATTTTCTATAAATACATTACCCGAAACAGGAGAAAAAACTTGATCAAAACGACAAGTAATATCTTCAAAATCCTTTAAATGAATCCTAGGTACCTTAAAGAAGTCAACAATTTTATCATATTCTTTCTTACCCAAATTATTATATAAAACAATATTTAATACTGGATGATTTAAAAACTCAGAAGCAGGCATTGGAGAATATAATAGATAAACATAATTATTATTACTCACTTTATCTTTTTTAAAGTACGTACGAAGTAATCCTACTGCTTCTAATTTTTTTCTCGCTATCACAATATCTTCTAATTTAAGTTGCATTGTACTCATTAGATGATGATGAGTTAAATCATCACTAATTAACTCTCTTTTATCTAAATCATCGATCAAGGTAAAATATAAACTAGTAGCGGTATAACCGATAATTGGTTGGTAGAGCATGGTAATTAATTTACGATCAGTATCTTTTAATACTGTTTTATTAATTACAGTATATGTATCAGCGGGTAATATCGTTTTTTCTGCCATGCTAGTACCTCCTCTTACGCAATAATATTATAACCCGTTAATGAAAAAAAAAGAAGAGAAAATCTAGGAAATTCTCTTTTCTGTAAATTATATACTTACTCAACTCAATTAAATAAACAGTTGAGCAAAAGCATTGATATCTACTTTTAGTAAAAACAATAGTAAAATAGAAAATACAATAAATGGTCCATAAGGAACTATCTTTTCGTTATTGGCAATATACAAAATTAAAGCAATAGGTAAAGCAACTACACTAGAAATAAAAATAACAAATACACCTAATACTGTGCCTAATGATAAGCCCGCAACAAACATTAATTTAATATCTGCACCGCCTAAACTTTCTTTCTTGAACAAGAAATCACCTAACAACATAATTCCATACATAATAGCAAACGTCAATACTCCCGAACCTAATGCCATCAGTCCTTGTTCATAACCCCTACCGAAAAAGATCGCTCCAGCAATAATAATAATAGAAATAATCGTCACTTCATCAGGAATGATTAAATAATTTAAATCACTGACGATAACAATACTAAATAATGATGACAAAGTAAGGGCAATAATCAAAGAGTAACTAAACCCAAAAGAATAAAAACTAACTGCAAATAAAGCCCCTGTCAACAATTCGATAAACGGATAAAAAAAAGAAATCGGATGATGACAATGCTTGCATTTTCCCTTTTGAAATAAAAAAGAAAGAACCGGAATCAATTCCAAGCGTGATAAAGTATGATGACAATTCGGACAGTAAGAACGCTTTGGATTTAAAACCGATTCATTCTTAGGAAGACGATATCCTACTACATTATAGAAGGAACCTAAAACGGTTCCTAAGATAAAAAAGAGAATTATATAATAAATATCCATAATCAATCCTCCACTCTTCTACATCTGTCCAACAGCACCATATAAGTCAAACATTGGAATGATAATCGATAAAAGAATAAATCCTACTGCACAAGCCAAAAAGCAAATTGTAATTGGTTCAATTAAACTTTTTACTTGCGTAACGGCATTTCTATGTAAGTTAGCATAATGTACAGATACTTTTTCCATCATAATCGCTAATTGTCCTGTTGACTCACCAGTTACTAACATCTCATACGCAACAACTGGGAATGCCCAATGTCCTTTAAATGATTCCGATATTTTTCCACCTTTACTTAGAGTATTCATCGTCTTAGCGATAATATCTTTATATACTTCATTATTAGAGATTTTAGAAAGAATCGCCATACTATCTGTAATATGTACACTATGACTCAAAAGTTGTGCAAATGTCTTCGTAAACATAGTTACTTCATTATAGATCATAATTTTACCAATGACTGGCATCTTCATCAAGAATACTTGAACATTTCGCCTAAAGGATTTGATGTTTTTATAAGAAACGATAAATACGATAACAATAACAGCTAAAACAGCAAGTATCCACAAATAATTCTGAGATAAGAAATTACTAGCAGCCACCGTAATCTGAGTAATGACTGGTAATCCTGCTTCGGCATCTTGGAACATCTCGATAAAAGACGGAACTACCCAAATCAAAACAAAGGCAATAACGACAATCGACATGATGAATACAATCGTTGGATAAGTAAGTGCCGAAATCATCTGCTTTTTCGTATCCTCGATCGTTGTATAATAATCACTCATTTCATCCAAGGTAGCCGGCAAATCACCTGTCATCTCTGATGCTTTGACCATGTTGATTAGTAACCGTGGAAAAACATCTTTCTGATTTTCTAAAGCCTTACTGAAATCTTCTCCAGCCACTAAATCATAAATAATTCGCTCATAAATTTTTCTCTTCGCCGGTTTTACTGTTTGTTTAGCTAAAATACGAACCGAATCAATCAACGGAATACCAGCTTTAATATAGGTAGACAACTGTGTTAAGGCAAAACTTAACTCACCAGCGGTCATTTTTGGATTAAACAATGGAATATCCGTATTAAAAATATTCTTCTTTTGAGCTTCGATACTGACAATCGTATATCCCTCACCAGTTAAAAAAGCTTCTACCTCACTACGGGATTTAGCATCAAAAGAGCTTTTAATTGTCTGCCCAGCATCGTTTTTGACCACATAATTAAAAGTGAAAAGGTCAGACTTATCCTTATCCTCTTCTAAAACTTTACTAGTTTCTCCCTCGAATGAAGCAGAATTCTTTATAGCTTCTGTCATTAAGTCTTGTTCATCATTCTTTTTCTTTTTTTCATCCTTTTGACTACTGCCATCTTTTTTCTTAAATAATCTAGCTGGAAAAGTAAACGCCTTCAAGATAGCATGATACACAGATATAAAAATATTCATCATTACACCCACTTTATTCTTTATCTTTCTTACAACAGTATATCACATTCCTAAAATTTTGGAAAACTTTTTTAAGTAAAAACATATAATATTGTAAAAGGAGGAGTACGAAATGAACCCAGGAAATTTCTATAATCCCTATTTATATACAGCAAGCACTCCCATGTTTAGGTCTGCAGGCGGGTTACTTTCTAAGGGCCTACTAAAAGGAGCTAGCTGGAATGGTTTTTTAACTACGGCCGGAAAAACACTAAATGTCATCAATCAAGCGATCCCGATCTTTTATCAAGTTCGTCCAATTATTCATAATGCCAAAACAATGTTTCGTGTTCTTGGCGCAGTAAAAACCTCTGATCAAAAACAACAGGTAACTTCTTCACCCAATACAGTAAAAGCAACCATTCCAAACCAAAAAGTCGAAAAACCATTAACTCAAGAAAATAAATCAAATATTGAAGATAATGGGCCTACCTTTTTCTTATAAAATTAGAGTATTTCTGTAATCATTTTTAATTTTTGTTTTAATTGATATCTTTTCTTTAGATATTTTTTAGGCAAAATCGAAAGTAACTGGATAGTTGCTTCTTTTTGCTTAGTTAAATAACGAATAAATAAATCATCTTTTTCACGTAATAAAATTGGTCCAAATAGATATTCTTGTTTCGAATAGTGCTTTTTCCCCTTTACAAAGCGAATAATCGGATAAATAAAGCCATGATCTAAAACCAATTTTTCATTATCGATCATATACCCTAACTTTACAATTTCTCTTCTTACAAACTCAACATCACTATTTGGAGATAATACGATTGTTTTAACGGATTTTAATAGATGGGTTTGATATTTCAAGATACCTACCATCAAAGCCCCACCCATTCCAGAGATAACAACAGTATCGATATCTTCTTCGATCGGTTCAACTCCATTTCCAAGTTTAAGGGTAATTTGTTTTTGTAATTGATATTTTTTGACGTTTTCTTGAGCCTGTTTAAGAGGGCCTTCCTTAGCATCTGAAGCAATAGCTCGAATGTTCTTTTTATTTTGTACTAAATAAATATCCAACAAAGCATGATCACAACCTACATCGATAATATGGGACCCATCTTCAATAAATGTCGCAAGTTCTGTAAGACGATGATTAATTTTTAATTTCATTTTCTACCTCTATTCTAATTTTTATACTTAGGTACCTGTATTCATTATACCATTATCATGCAAAAAAGAAAAAGACTTCTTAGTTAGTTAAGAAATCTTTCAACTTTCTACTTCGTGATGGATGACGTAATTTACGAAGAGCTTTGGCTTCGATTTGACGAATTCTTTCTCGGGTAACACCAAAGATTTGTCCTACTTCTTCTAGTGTTCGACACTGACCATCATCTAAACCGAAACGAAGACGAAGTACTCTTTCTTCACGATCGGTAAGAGTAAGCAATACCCCACTTAATTCCTCTTTCAACAACTCAACTGTTGCATACTCTTCAGGTGACATTGTACGTTCATCTTTAATAAAATCTCCTAAATGAGAATCGTCTTCTTCACCGATTGGGGTCTCTAAAGAAACTGGATCTTGACTGATCTTATAAACTTCTCTAACCTTTTCGATCGAAATACCTAACTTTTTAGCAATTTCTTCATCGGTTGGTTCACGATTTAACTCTTGTGTCAACTGTCTTTGTACACGAGCTAATTTATTGATTGTCTCTACCATATGAACTGGTACACGAATCGTACGAGCTTGATCAGCTATCGCTCTAGTAATGGCTTGACGAATCCACCAAGTGGCATAAGTAGAAAATTTATATCCTTTCGTTGGATCAAACTTATCTACTGCTTTCATCAAACCGATATTTCCTTCTTGGATTAAATCCAAAAATAACATACCACGTCCAACATAACGTTTAGCAATCGATACAACAAGACGAAGATTTGATTCTGCTAACATTCGTTTAGCATACTCATCCCCTTGTTCCGCACGTTTTGCGTATTCAAACTCTTCATCAGAAGTCAATAGATTAATGCGTCCAATCTCTTTTAAATACATCCTAACGGGATCGTTGATCTTAATATCTTTAGATAAAGTTAAATCTTCGATATCTAAAAAGCCATCACCACTAGCTGCATCTTCATCCTCTTCTTCTATTCCCTCATCCGAGGTAATCTCAATATGATTATCTACTAAAGTATTGTATAAATCATCTAATGAATCACTATCGACATCTAATCCTCGTAATTCATCAGCCAACTCTTCATAAGTAATAAACCCCTTTTGTTTTCCCTTTTCTAATAATGCATTTTTTCTTTCCTCAAACGTTTTAATCTCTTTTGCCATTTTTGATCAACTCCCCATTTTTAACTTTCTAATTTTTTCTGCTATTTTAGCTTGTTCTAAAGGATCAACTATTTCTCTCATCATCTTCTGTAACCGTTTACACTCTTGGTTAACACTATTTTCTCTTGTCACTTTAACATAGTCTAAAATAACACTATCTTCCACATCATCACTTAATTCTAAGCATAAAACTTGATGTAAAATTGCTAAAAGTTCAGGCTTATCTTGTAGATAAGTATAAAAATCTGCGATTTGAATCATACCGTATATTTTATTATAATAGATAATTTCTGATGCTAAAAACCGTTGCTTCTCGGTTAAAAAAAAGATTTCACCAGCTTCGAATAGTCGTCTAGCTGTATCATTAACTAACATATAATATAATAGAGAAAGGGAAGCTAATGTATACTTGTCCATTTTCTTTTCTTTCTTCTCTTTAGAAACTATTGTCTCTACTGGAAGGGTTGTTTTCTCTTTTTCTAATAATACCAATAATCTTTTTTCTAGGGTATTATACCCTATATCAAACTCTTTGGCAAGTGTTTTTAGTATTAATTCCCGACGAATTTCATCTTTTATCTTACTAGTTTCTACGATTACACTATTGATATAATGAGCAAGTTCTTCATCACTATTCAAGTTTATTCCTTTTTTTAGAGATTTAATCTTGTAGTCACTAAAGAAAACAGCATTTTGAACTAAGCGATAAAATGCTTCTTCCCCTTTTTGAAGAATATAATCATCAGGATCTAAATCATCAGTTAATTCTACAACTTTTACTTCACAACCCAATTTTTCTAATTCTTCACCGTTTGTCAAGGTGGCTTTTCTACCAGCTTCATCCCCATCAAAACATAATATGACATGTTCGGATAAGCGCTTAATTAGTTCAGCTTGCTCCTTTGTCATGGCTGTTCCCATTAAACTAACTACGTTACCAATTCCAATAGAAATAGAACGAATAGCTGCCATAAATCCTTCCATGACAATAACGCATTTCTTCTTTCGCACTTCATCACGAGCATCAAAATAATGATATAATGTATTCCCTTTTTGAAAAATAGGTGTTCCTTTAGTATTTACATATTTATTTTCTTTAATCCCATCATAACGTCTACCAGAAAAACCAACAATACGCCCACTTAAATCCTGTAGGGGGAACATAATCCGAGAATTATAAAGATCTTTATCATAAGAAGCCAACCCGATTTGATTTAAAGTATTTAAATCATACCCCTTCTTAGTCAACAGTTGAACCAAATCACTTGGAGTATCTAAGCTTAATCCGATCCCAAATGTTTTGATCATCTCTTCATCTATTTTACGTCCACTTAAATACTCTTTAGCCTTTTTCCCGTAATTCGTTTGTAAATTATTTTGATAATACTTTTGGGCTATTTCGTAAATCTCATAAAGCTTATCCTGTTTAGAATGCGCCTTAGTATAAGAAAAACCTTTTAATTCAACTCCTGCTTTATCCGCTAGTATACGAAGAGCTTCTTTAAAAGAAATATGTTCATAATCCTGAACAAATTGAAAAACATTACCACTCGCTCCACAAGAAAAACAACGATAAATTTGTTTTTCCCTAGAAACACTCATCGATGGATTAGTATCATCGTGAAAAGGACAAACCCCAAAAAAGTTCTTTCCTTTTTGGGTAAGAGGAATATATCCACTAACGATATCGACGATATCAACTTTACTACGAATTTCTTGAATTACATTCATTTCTTGTTGTTCGTTCAATCTCGTCACCTTCTTTTTTTAAAACATTAAATATTATAACACCATTTCGACATCTTTTTCTAGTTGTTTTTTGATATAGTGAAAATATGAAAAAAAATAGAAAAACAATTATCATTAAAGCGACAATTCTCTTTCTACTCGCTTTTCCTACTCATTTCTTTTATGAATGGTTTCCAAATCAGATCACTGCCATTTTCTTTCCCGTCAATGAAAGTCTAATGGAACACTTAAAAATGATATTTACAAATTACTTTATCTTCTATAGTATTCTTTTCATCTTCAAAAAACCACTACATTTAAATAATTTGTATACTACGATGTTATTAGCTAGTTGTTTCAATATTATTTTATTTTTTGGAATATATCTTCCTATATACTATTTTCTTGGCGAACACTTATTAATTACTCTACTTCTTTACTTTTTGACTATTCTAGTAACCGAAAAAATAGTATCCCCTCTTCTAAAAAAGAAAGAGAAAAAGGAAGTAGAAACAATCAGTATCATTCTTGTTCCCCTATTTTTTCTTGTACTTGGCTATTTTACTTTCGAACCAATAGAACATCCTTTTTTCTTTGACCCGATAGAAAAAATCTATGGCATCAAATAAGTGATTTTCTAGTAAATGATTCAACATCTCGATGTAAGTATAAGTCAACCGTTCCTTTTTCAACAACTTTAATCCAGCCTAACCCATTGATGACTAAATCCTCATGATATTTTATCTCGTAAGTAATTTTAGCTAAATCTTTTAATGTAGCTTGTTTACTAGAAACACGTCTTACTTTAACATCATTAGAAGTAAACACCGTAAAGCTATTTTTCTCTCCTTCGACATAGTCAAGACGAGCAAAATTACCAATTAATAAACACTGATTTTTCTTCAATTGATATGTTTTAGGTTTAATTTCTTTCTTAGGACTAATTTTCTTTAGTAGACTAGAATCGATATAATGAATTAAATTCCCACGATCGACCAATCCTGGAGTATCGATTAATGTTAATTGATCACTTAATTTAATTTCTATTTTATTCAATGTCGTACTAGGAAGTGGTGAAATCGTTAAATCACTTGTATTCTCAGAATAATTTTGGATTAACTTATTAATCAAACTACTTTTTCCCGTATTCGTATGTCCTACTACATAAACTTGATTACTCGTTTTTAACTTTTTAATTTTATCTAAAAGAGCATCAATTTGATAATTTTTATTTACACTAATGACTATGATATCTTCATATTGAAGATCGAGTTGTTGAAAATACTCAATAATCTTAGTATCAGGTATACTCTTTGGAAGAACATCTCGCTTGTTCAATACTAAAATCATTTTATTTGGAACATATTGTCGAATAATAGAAAGATCTTTATCAATATTTAATAAATCGACGATATGTAAAACCAAATCATTGGTTTTTCCTACTGACTTTAGAATTTCAATGTATTCATCATTCGATTTAGTAGATACTTGATACTCTCCATAATTCTTCATTCGAAAACAACGCTGACAAATATTATTTTCTAATGAGGTTACATAGCCTTCTTGAGTGATATTTTCATCCTGAAGGACAACCCCACACCCGATACACTTTTTATTTTTCACCATAATATCTTCCTCTTTTCATTATTGCCTTTTTCTCGTAGTAACGAAAAATTTTATTTTCTAAAAATCGATTAATTGATGTAATTTTTAAATCTTTTTTCCCAAGTGGGTCAACAAGTATAGTGTATCCTGTCATCTTGTTTCCTACAAAGATATCCGTAACTAGTTGATCCCCGATCATCGCCATTTCTTCTTTTTGGTAGTGAAACTTTCTTTTAATTTTCATATACCCAAAAGGAAGTGGCTTCATCGCAAATGAGACAAAATCACATTCTAAAAAGGTAGCATACTTTTCCACTCGTTTTCGATAATTATTAGAAATAATCACAAGATGAAAATCTTTCTTCAACTTTCTAAAAAGAGTTTTTGTTCGTTTATCTACCTTTTCTTGATCAATAAGAGCAATCGTATTATCTAAATCAAAAATCAAACAGCGGATTTTTCTTTTCTTCAATAGATCATAATCGATATCAAAAATATTTTTTACATACATATTAGGATAGTAGCTCCTCAAAGTAATCACCTGTATCCATTATATAAAAATTTAAATAGAAAGTACAGAAAAAGTGATGTTTTACCATCACTTTTAAAAGATAACTAACTCCATAATTTGTGAAAACAACAAGTTTTCATCATGATTTTAGAATAAATTTTTCTCGATACGACGATAATGTTTTTGACTATCTATCTCTTATACTTCCTATAGTAAATACCATATAAGTTTAATTATTTACTGAAAAACGGACCATTTTAGTGTCCATATCGATCGCCTCGAAAGTATAACCATTTTCTTTACCGTAACGGATAATATCTCGTAAAGCATCTCTAGTATGTGGTTTAACATCGTGCATCAACACAATATTCGCTCTCGATTTTGATAAACCTTTCACTACGTTTTGATAAACACAGTCTTTCTTATTACTAACACTACTTTTGGTACACTGCCAAGCATCACTAGCATCGACATTCCAGTCGTAATAGCGATATCCCTGATTCAATACTGCTTCCGTTAACTCCGTCATTATTCCTTGCTTATATTTACGGCTGATCGTATTACTACTACCACCAGGAAAACGGATAATCTTCGATTCGTGTCCTGTAATTCTTTTAACACGATCAGAAACAGTTTTCAAATCATTAAAGTAATTATCTACTGACGAATAAACAATATCATAACGATGAGAAGCAGTATGTAATCCTATAGTATGTCCTTCATCATAAGCACGTTTAATCAACTCATCAGGTCCATTATTGGTTACGAAGAAAGTAGCTTTTACTCCTTCTTCTTTCAAAACATCTAAAATCGCACTAGTAGTCGCAGCATTAGGTCCATCATCAAAGGTCAAATAAATTACTCCCGCTTTACTTACCCCACTATTCGGATCAGTTCGTTCAGAAACTACAACTTTTCTACTGACTGAAGCTTTATTTCCAGCTTGGTCACTAACTGTATAAGTAAGTGTATACGTTCCTAATTGATTAGGACTAACTTGCCCGCTCACTTTTACTTGATCCGTAATATCGCCCGCACAGTTATCATTAGCCGTAAAGCCTGGTTCTTGGAAAGCCTGATTTGGAGTAATATAAATTGTCTGCCCACCTTTTAACGTAATAACTGGGGCTTCTTGATCCACCTGTTTGATTAGTCGTTCTTTTTGAGTTTGATTTCCAGATGAATCAACTACAGTATAAATATAGCGATCCTCTTTTTTTTCTACTTGAACTTGGGAAGTTAAATCACCATCATATTCATCGTAAGCACGATAGCCAGCATCTTGATACTCGCCATTCGGACAAATATTAACCTCTTGATCTCCTTCTAATTCTAAAACGGGATTTTCTTGATCAATGACTTTTACTGTCCTTTTTTCTTTGATATGGAAAATAAACCGGTCAACTTCATAAGTAACCTTATACTCACCTACTTTAGAAGTATCTACCTTGCCACTTACTTTTATCTCATCCGTAATATCTTTACCTAAATAAGTAGCTGTAGCTCCTGACTCTTCGTACTTTTGATTATAAGTTAATACTACTTGTTTATCACCATTAAGATCTATTTTAGGAGAAACAACAAAAAAAAGAGAAATTATAATCACAACGAATAAAAAAAGAAATACTTTTAATAACGCACCTAAGCGATTACGACGAGATGTTCTAGCTGTTCTTTTTTTCATTCTCCCATTTTTTTGAGAAAAATCCATCGTTGTTTCTTCATCATTTTTTTTATCTGTTAAAATATTTTCTAAAATTTTCTTCTCTTCTGAAAGATCACGAACAGAAGTCTTTAAAGAAGAGGAACGAGTTTTATTTCTTTCATATGAATATTCAAGTAACATATTCTGATTATAGGAAAAATTCCTTTTTTTTGTTTGTGGTGTCTTCTTACCAATATCCACTTTAATTTCCTGTTCTAACTCATCTAATGTCATATCCTTTGAAGGTGAACTTTCTAATTTAACATTATGATTCCTAGAAGCTATATTTTTTTCTTTTTTATAATTATTTTTTCTGTTTTGTCTTGATTTTGCTTTATTTTTTTTTGCCATTACCGTCACTCCCCATCCTTTCCTTATTCTACCACAAAACCTTAAAATTAAAGCTAAAAAAGAAGAAAAATTTCTAGATTTTACTCATGCGATGTCAAGAAAAATATTCTATTTTCTTTTCGCCTATCCTCCCATATATTTTAAGCTGTCATCTAGTTCATACTTTTGTTGTTTTCATCTAGGAATTAAGATTTTATAGTTCATATTTTTTGTTGTTTCCGTCTAGAAATTATAATTTTATAGAAGATAAACAAGAATTACAGTTAAATCATAATGAAATGCATAAAATTTAGTAAGGTGATGATATGTTTAAAAAATTATTAAAATTATTACTTAATAATCTCTCCATTTTTACGACTTCCTACTCCAATAATGTTTTTCCTGAACCCCTTTCTAAAGAAGAAGAACAAGAATATATCGAACGTAGTCAAAATGGAGATAAAGAAGCAAGAAGTAAATTAATCGAACATAATTTACGATTAGTCGCTCATATTGCCAAAAAATACAATTCTAAAGAACAAGATGACTTAATTAGTATTGGAACGATTGGCTTAATTAAAGGAATCGACTCCTACTCAAATAAAAAGGGCACCAAGATTACTACCTACTGTGCCCGTTGTATCGAAAACGAAATCCTAATGCATTTTCGTTCAAACAATAAAAATACCAAAAATGTTTCACTCAATGAATCAGTTGGATTCGATAAAGAAGGAAACGAAATCACCATATTAGATGTACTTAAAACACCAAAGCCAGATTTTATTGAAGAGATTGATAAAAAGGATAATATCAAATTATTGCTTCAATATTTAGCTATTCTTAATCCTCGGGAAAAGGAAATCATTATTCGTCGCTATGGTTTAAATAATCAAAAAGAACAAACGCAAAAAAACATTGCGAAAGAATTACACATTTCAAGAAGTTACGTATCAAGAATCGAAAAAAGAGCTCTAACTAAAATCTTGAGAGAGTTTATTAAAAACAAAGTAACAAGTAGTTCTAAAAGTTATTATGAGTAATCCTCTATCCATCAAAATTTACTACTTGTAGTCCATTCCATAAACGGTTCCATCATAGCAATCAAGATAGACAACTAGAACCTCTTGATCCGCTTTAGAAAAAGTAACTTGATAAAGGTCCATTCCTACTAAGCTAGTGTCTTTTTCTTTTTCATCAAGAGCTGGTTCTTCTTGAAATTGTACAATTTTTACTTCTGGTTCATCCCAATTAGTAATTATCTCTTGGCGCTCTTTTTTTATTGCTTTTTGGGCAAGTAAAATAATCTCTGCTTCCGCAACTTTTTCCTTTTCTATAGTTGCTTGTTCAATATAAGTTTCGTATATCTCTTCTCCTACTCGATAATCCTTTGGTACAAATATAATGTCATTAACAACTGAATCAGTATCAGAATCATGGGTACGATAAATAATAGAAAAATCAGAATAGTAATAAAGAGTTGTATTTTCCTCCTGTAGTTCTTCTTTTTTATCTGCTAAAGAAAATAATTGTTTAAGTGTCAACTCTCCCTGCTTTAACGCATCCTTTAAAGTTAATACTTCACCATTTTTGAAATGCACATCTATTTCCTTTAAACAAGATGTATAATATTTCTGACCATCATTGCCTGTATAATAGAGCTGTTTATCTGTTTGGCAATTTTCTTCTTCAGTAACTTCAAAAGTAATATGGTTAGAATACATTTGATAACAAATACACCCAACAATAATAACAATCAGAATTAATGTCAAGATTAAATAATCCTGTTTTCTCTTACCAAAAGCTCTCATCAACTCACCTCTTTCTTATTTTCATTTCTTCAATTGAAAATATTCCTTGATTACTTCTAAATCACTATACGGTAAATATTGTCCTTTAACTGCCATATAATTATCAATTCCCTTTCCAGCAATTAAAACAATATCCTTGCTCTCTGCTCTTTCTAAAGCATGAAAAATAGCTTCCTTGCGATTGATTATTCGCTCATAAGGGATATTCGGAGAAATACTGACCAATTGATCAATAATTTCATCTACCTCCTCATTACGAGGGTCATCCATAGTAAAAATAACATCATCCGAATTTTCTAAAACAATTTTTCCCATATATGGACGTTTTTCTTTTTCTCTTCCACCCGCTGAACCTGTAACAGTAATAATCTTACCCTTTTGGATAGCATGTAATAATTCATAAAGCTTAATAAAAGCATCTGGGGTATGTGCATAATCTAAAACTATTGTATATGGTTGACCAAAATGTAGAAACTGTACACGTCCTTCAGGAACTTGAATATTAGGAATTCTTTCTATAATTGTATCAATCGAATATCCTAAAGCAATCAAAGTTAACATAGAAGCACATAAATTATAAATGTTAAACTCCCCTAAAAGTGGACTATCAAATGTATAATTTTGATTCTGATATCGCACGGTAATCGTCGTTTTAGACTCCTCTAAACGATAATCGATAATCTGTAAAGTAGCTTCGGAACTTTTTCCAAATGTATATAACTTCCGATTGGATGGTACCAACTCTTTGCATGAAGCAAAATAACGATCTTCAGTATTTAAAATACATGTTCCACCTACTCGTACTTGTCGTAACAATTGCTGTTTACATGCAACATAATTTTCGATTGTTTGATGGATATTTAAATGATCTTCTGTAATATTAGTAATTACTCCAACTTCAAACTCCAATTGATCTAAGCGATGACGATAATAAGCTTCTGAAGAAGTCTCGATACTTAAGTACTTGCACCCACTATCAACAAAGCGCCGAAAGTAGCCATAGAGTCGATCACTATCTGGTGTCGTATTAACAATAGGCTCATTAAATTTAGCACAGATTATACCATTCGTCCCTAAATATCCACTAATGTCATTACCGATTAAGGTTTGGGTAATAGAAGCCACAGTTGTCTTACCGTTAGTCCCAGTTACTGCCAATAATTTTAGCTCTCGCTCAGGATAATCATAAAAACGACTAGCAAGTAAAGGGAGTTCTTGATTGGTATTTTCTACTTTTATCGTAGGAACACTACTTTGAATATCTTTACTAACAACAATAGCAGCTGCTCCATTTTGAATTGCTTCATCAATAAAGTCATGTCGATCAGCGGTTACTCCCGATGTACATACAAAAATATCACCAGGTTTAACTTCCTTAGAGTTAATCTTAATTCCCTTTATTTCTATATCCGGATACCCAGGATACAACTCACTTAATTTTTTCATATTACCTCCCATTTTTATTAAATACACGATATGGTTTTGCCTTACCCGCCATTTTAGAATACTCTTGATAAATAGCTAATAATTGTAAATTAGAATCAAAGAAAAGTCCGTATTCAGTAGTAAAATTCTTATCTAAAATACAAGCATTAAGAATTTTTTCTCGTCTATCATCTTCTACTACTATTCTATCATATTCACTAAGAGCCTCTTCTATCTTTAAAATTTTTAAACAAGCATCCGGTTCTGAAAGTTCAACTGCCTGTTCAAGAGTAAATTGTCCCTGCTTAGTACGGATCAAATTAGTCATTGTACAAACTGTTCCTAAACGATGGCCAATATCTCGAATTAAACTCCGAATATACGTTCCCTTACTTACTTGAACACAAAAGCGAAAACATTGTCTACCTTCTTGATCGATGTACGGTTCTTCTAAAAGATGAATAGCTTGTATTTTGACTTTTCTTTTTGGTAAAACTACTGTTTCATTATTTCTTGCATACTCGTACAATCGTTTACCTTGGACATGAATAGCTGAATAAAGCGGTACTTCTTGTTCATATTCACCTAAAAAAGATGTCAAAGTTTTTTCAATCTGAGAGGAAGAGAATTCTTTCGACTCTGTTTTTAATATATTTCCTGTAATATCTAAAGTATCTGTAGAAACACCGACTATTACTTCAGCAATATATTCTTTATCCTGACTGGTCAATAAATCAATTACTTTTGTTCCATCACCAATTCCTAAAACTAAAACACCACTAGCTAGAGGATCTAATGTCCCAGTATGACCTATCTTCCTTGTAGAAAAAATCTTACATGCTTGATTTACAATATCACGGCTGGTCACACCACTTGGCTTATTAACAACTAAAATACCATCTGCCATATTAATCTCCTCTTTTCTAAGAATAGTATATCATGGAATAAGAAAAGAAGCCAAACAGGAAAAAGTATATTTAAAAAATATTTCTCATCTAAATTTGAAAAAGATAGGCATTATTTTCTTTCTTTGTTCTTCCTAAACACTTGAATTAGCGATATTCAACTATTTTACATTTTTAAAACTAATTCTTGCATGACTAATTAAAATGAAATTCAATATATAGTTAGGAAGATATACAGCTATATTGTATGCCAATTTTAAACTACGTTTATAAAAAAAACAAGACAAGGTATTATTTCCAAAATTTGACTATTTTAAAATAATGTATGTTTAAGTAAAAAAGCACCAAACTAAAAATGGTGAGGAAAATGGAAATACAAACACTATGGAATCAAGAAAAGGAAAAAGAAAAATACGAAAATTCCGCGATTGTTAAGCAAACGGATGTTTTGATAATTGGCGGTGGGATTACAGGACTTACAACAGCATATTTTTTAATGGATAAAAAGCAAGATATTACCTTAATTGATCAAGGAAAAATAGGAAACGGGATCACAGCTAAAGCAACAGCCAAAATTAATTTTCTACAAGGAATCTGCTATCAAACAATTGAGAAAAATTTTTCTAAAAAAGCGAGTCAACTTTATTTCAAGTCTCAAATAGAAGCAACTAATATCATTAAAAGTATCGTGAAAAAACATAAAATAGATTGTGATCTAGAACAAGTAGATGCTTTTATCTTTACTAATGAAAAAAATAACATCACGAAAATCAAAAAAGAAGAAGAACTATTAACAAGTTGGGATATCAAATGTAAAGAAATTCAACACCTTCCTATTCCAATACCAATGCTCTATGGTATTGGTGTTAGCGATACCTATGTGTTTCAACCTGTAAAATATCTTCGAGCCCTACACCAAATCATAAGAAATAAAGTTAAAATTAGAGAAAACTGTACAGCAACCAACATTACAGGAACAGGACCATATTATGTGAATACAGAAGAGGGCTTAATCCAAGCCAATACAGTTGTAATTGCTTCTCACTTCCCCTTCTTTCTCAAACCAAGCTTTATTCCGATAAAAAGTTACATAAAAAGAGAATATGTCAATGCTAGTAAATGGGATGGTCCTTCAAATTTTACTGCTATTAATATTGATCAAGATCTACAATCCATTAGATTTTTTCATCAATATGTCATATATGGGTCTAATCAGCATCGTTCAACAGACAAACTTCCATTTCAACAAAATTTTCAAAAAAGTCAACAAGAATTCAAAAAGCTATGGGAAAAAAAACCCGAGTATACTTGGATTAACCAAGATATCATGAGTAATGATGGATTACCATTTATTGGTAAAGTAAAACCAAATATGTTTATTGCTACAGCATATCAAGCATGGGGAATTACAAATGGAACAATTGCGGGGAAAATAATTAGTGATTTAATACTAGACAATAACAGTCCTTATACTCAACTATTTAGTCCCCATCGTTTTAGTGCTGCAGGAATTAAAGAAAGCCTCACGACTAGTCTTCATTATCTAAAGGCATATTGGCAAACAAAAGTACAACCAAGTCCTTACTTTTATCCTGATAATGTCTACATCATTCCCGTAAAAGGGAAAAAATATGGAGTATATATAGATGAGAATAAGGAGAAACATATTGTTGATATTGTCTGCCCACATATGAAATGCAACTTGGCATTTAATAAAAATGAAAAGACTTGGGATTGTCCATGTCACGGTTCCAGATTTGATATCGATGGAAATCTACTTGAAGGTCCAAGTAAAGTGGATGTAAAAATGAAAAAGAAAATAAGTTCAAATGATGTTGAGCATAAACAGACTTAGATAAGGAAAATAGGCAAATTATCAATAGCATCACCATCCTGATTATAGTGCTAGCTTTAACAAAATATCCCCTCATATTCAAAAAAATAATTTTTTTTCACTTTTTTATTGACAGATCATATAGTTATGATATAATGGATATTGTCAACAGCTCAAAAGCAATTGTTTAGAGTTTAAATCAGTATAAATTGGCAGCTTGGGAAGGCTTTCCTTGAGTTAGTCAATTTAAAAGAAGTTGGCATAATAATTGCGGATGTAGTTTAATGGTAGAACCCCAGCCTTCCAAGCTGAATACGGGGGTCCGATTCCCCTCATCCGCTCCAGATGACTTAAACAGACTTAAATAAGTCTGTTTTTTTATTCCCCGTATTCAGTCTTGAAAGGCGGGGTGCCCAACCAGTATTTGGTTTTCTTATATATTGTTCAATAAAACTTGCTTTTCTTCCTATAGACTACCCTCATCTACAACTTTGGGATTACTTAATAGCTATATCTTAAAAAGCGCTAAGCAGACTTGAAAAAGCCTGCTTTTTTTATTTCTCATATTCAGTCTTGAAAAATAGGATCCAATCAGTTTAATAGAATTACTATTTTTCAATATTTTAAACATCAAAATCTAACCTCGGTAATTTTCTCTTTTATCCCTTTCTTCAAAAAACTTAGACATTACTGCTCATATAGTGTTCATTCATCATTTCAATAATATCATCCGCCAAATTATACCATTTTATTTGTACACAAAATCTTTGTTTTTCATATTTGGGATTACGATTTAAACAGCGATCTAAGGGTTGAACAGTTAAAGGTCCAAAGTGAACACCAGTAGAATAAGAGTCTTTCTTAGATAAAATTACTTTCACAATATCTTCTCTTTTTATCCAAATAAAATCATTTCTTACTCCAAACAATAATACATCAATACCAATATTACTATAACTTCCCGACAACACAAAACGATCAACGGCTTTTAAAAGCAGTTCTTCCTTATTAAACTCCTCATTAATCATATCAATCTGATGTTGATACTTCTGTTTATACTCTGCTGCTGACATCCTAGTAATTCCAGTACCATTTGTTGTTCCATCTCCATAATGATATTTTAAATACTCTATCACTACTTCCCTTTTCACATGATTTTCAATTAAAAAATGAATAAAGCTAGATATTCCTTCCATATGAACCGAATTTTTTACTCCTTTTTTTATACTGACATAACAATTCATCTGACAAATAGAAATAACAATATCATATTTCTTTCTAGTTTCATCAACCCAACATTTTATTTTTTCATCTCCCTGAACTTCTGGATACAAATCTTCAATAAACCATCTATATAGTGGATTTAATTCATAAATAAATTTATCATGTAAATCAGCAGCAATCTCTCTTTCATTTTCAAAACCATTAATATTTTTATTAAAAACCATTTTCTTCACCTCATTACTATTATTCTATATTTAAGAGTGTATTTCTCAATATTTAATCCATAATGAATAAAATAATAAGAAAATTAAGTGAAGCATATAAAAATAACAAAATAAATTGTTCATTACCATATCAAAAAATAGATCATACAATATGATAAACACTACGAAATATTTTTCTATTCTGATCAAAAAATTTTTTTTAGCTTTCTTAGTGTGTTATAATTTAAAATGAAAGGAGGAATGTCATGAAAGTAACCCATCAGGAAAATGATAGTGAAATAATCTACGTGCAGCGCGCAGATTTAGAATTTTTATATGCGATTCACTACCCGATTCCAGAATCGATTACAGCTCGTTTATTGACAAGTCCAATTAGTAATGACACAAATAAAGAGTCTGATTTTTTTGTTTTTTGGCGGGTAGAAGAAATAAATTTTTTTAAGAATTTAGATTGTATTATTGATTTTCAAGAGTTTATAGACACAAGCAATTCTGAAATAGAAGAACAAGCACAGAAGTTATATGCTCAAGTAGAAGTAATTACCTCTACTTTTAATCAAATGGATGAGAAAAGTAGAATAAATTCTTTGGCTATGAGACAACAGCATGACTGTCTTGCTTATCAATTAGACTGTTTAAGTAAACTATATCAACTTAGGTTAAATAATCAAGAAATTACAATTCCTAAAATCTTAGAAAAGAAATTAATCATTTAAGAGGAGATTATCATGACTAATATTGAAGAATTAAAAAAAGAATTAGAACAAGTGCTTTCTCCCTCTCGATTTCAACATAGTTTAAATGTAATGGAGAAAGCAAAAGAATTAGCATCATCCTATCAAATCGATATTAAAACTGCCATGTTGACAGGATTAGCACATGATATAGCCAAGGAAATGAATGATCAAGAATTACTCCTTTTTGCGAAAAATCATCATTTGGACATTAGTCAAGTAGAAAAAGCTAAGCCGACTTTACTTCATGGAAAAGTTGGTGCGATCATTTTAAAAGAAAAATATGGCTTTACAAAAGAGATGCAAGATGCAGTTGAATTTCATACAACAGGTAGAAAAAATATGACAATGTTAGATAAGATTATTTATGTTGCCGATAAAATAGAAGATGGTAGAAAAAATATTCCGGTTGAGCTTAAGGAATTAGCGACAAAAAATATCGATATCGTATTGAAATATTTTTATACGACAGCAATAGAAAAAGCAATTAGAAAAGATTCAGTGCTACATCCTCTAACAATCGAGGCAAGGAATGATCTTCTCGTTCAACAATTAGAAAAAGAGAAAGAATAAAAAACTATTCCCTCTCTTTTTTTAGATCTTTATAAGCTTGTTTCAAATGTTCAATACTAGCACAACTCATCATACAGATCACTGCATTTTCTTCATCTTTTAATTGATCGATTGTTTGCTCATTAATCATTTTTCCATTTTTTAAAAGTTCTAAAATCAATTGTGAACTAACACCAGGATACTCCTCTTGTTTCTCGCGATTACAATCAATTTCTGTTAGATAAGCACAATCTGCCATATTTAGTGCTTCAGCAAATTCATGGTAGAAAGCTTCAGTTCTAGAATAAGTATTAGGTTTGAAAAGAGCAATTAATTTACGATCAGGATATTTTTGACGAGCTGCTAACAATGTCATTTTTATTTCAGTTGGATGATGGGCATAATCATCAATAATAATATTACTTCCTACTTTTTCTTCCGCAAAACGTCGTTTAGCTCCTTTAAATTTCTGGATTAAATCATGAATATTTTCATCTTTTATATTCAAATAACGACAAAGTATAATACAAGCTGCTGCATTTAATACCATATGATCCCCAAATAATGGTAAATCATAGTGACCATAAAAATCATCTTTTTCATATAAGTCAAAACTACTTCCCTTTTGGTTATGAACGAGGTTCTTAATCACGATATCATTGTCTTCAGAAAAACCATAGTAAATAACATCGAGTTGAAAAGCAATTTTTCTAATATTTTCATTATCTCCACAAGCAACAATTAATTTTTTCGTACGATTCGCAAATTGAGTAAAAGTTTGAATAATATCATCGATATCTCGGTAACACTCCGTATGTTCTAATTCAATATTGGTAATTACTGTATATGTAGGATGATAGGCTAAAAAATGACGATTAAATTCATCACTCTCGATGACAAATAATTCGTTTTTAGAATTAGCATAACCAGATCCATCACCGATAAAATAATTACATCCATATACCGCTTCTAACACATGCTTAATCAAAGAACTTGTCGTCGTTTTCCCATGAGTTCCACAAACGGATATCGTCTGAAATTGATCAGTTAGTTCTCCAATAATTTCATTGTAGGCTTTAATCGTTAAGCCCAATTCTTTTACTCGTTTTAACTCCTTATGATCTTCACTAAATGCTTTTGAATACGTTACAATAGTATCCGGATCAATACTATGTGTACTATCTGTATAAATAGGAATATGTCTTTCTTCTAACCCTGCTTGAGTAAATTTCCATTCCTTAACATCATCATACCCACTTACTGTATTTCCTAAATCATATAAAATATTAGCTAGTGTAGCCATTCCAGAGCCTTTGATTCCTATACAATAATATTTCATTTTGTTCACATCCTCACTTTTAGTATACAATATTTCATAATAAAAAAGAATAAATTTCAGGATTTTTTTCTTTTCTGATAGTAATCTCGTAATTGTTTTTCTACTTTTTTATAACGTCGCTGTGTATTTTGAAAACTTTCCCCAAAATATGCAGCAATTTCTTGATAAGTTTCAGGATATCCATGAATAAAACCTAATCTTCTAAGAAAAGTTTCCTGTTCTTTTACAGAAAATCTAGTTAAACGGCTCAATAATTCTTGAGCTTCAATACGGTTTAAAACTGTCGTCTCTAACTGGTTTTCTAACTGTCTATAAACACTCTCATCCTCTTCCTTAGTTATTTCTATTTCTCTTACTTCTTCGAATGAATAGTGAAATTTTCTCATCCATTGTTCATTTAATGCTTGTACCTCTTGAATTAAATGAATAGGGACTTGTAAAGTTTTTTCTAATTCTTCTAAGCTAAGTTTTCTTCCATAATGCTCTTCTGAAGTTTTCTGTAATCTTTCTATTTTATATCCTAGTAATCGATATTTTTTAGGAATAGGAACTAAATAGCGAATAGTATTACAATAAGATAGAAACCCAAAATGAAGATAATAATCAATATATCTGATATACCCATTAGACAAATCTTTATCGTATTGAGAAAGTTTCTTAGATAAAATAATCATTCCTTCTTGAACAAGATCATCTACTTCTACCCCTGTAGTTACATACTGTTCAGCTTTTTTTCTAATATATGGTTCTAAACGCACTATTTCTTCCCATGTTGATTGCATCAATGTTCTCAATCCCCCTTCCTCTTTTGCCATTCTATTATACCCATTTTCTTCTTTCTTGCAAAGAAAAAAGAACTCTTATTTAGAATTCTCTTTTGTAATAATAAATGATACACCTTTTTTGGTATGATTTTTTACCGTTACTTTATAACCCATATAACTTAAAGTTTTCTTTACAATCGATAATCCTAGTCCAAATTCACCTTTAATTCCCTTTCGAAAAGGAATAAAGATTACCTCTAATAAATCAGAGTCAATATTAGGTCCATCATTGTAAAAAATAATTTGATTTTTCTTTACTGTGACTTTTATTTCTTTTTCCGCATAGCGAATAAAGTTATTTAAAATATTATCAATCACAGTTTCCCAAGAGTCAACAGTTCCATAAAATTTTCCGTTCGAACTCTTGATTACTTTAAATTCTAGGTTCTTATTACGGTGTTTAAATTTTTCTATAGAAGAGTCTAGAATCGCTTGAATATTCACCTCTTCTATATTAACTAAATTCATGTCTTTTATATAATCAAGCTTATTTAGGTAAAGTAAGGAGTGAACTTTATTCTCTAGTTTGAGAGTTTGTTCTTTAATTACTGCGATAGCGTTATCACTATCTTCTACATGATCTTCTACTGCTTCTACATAGGATTTAATGACAGTAAGAGGAGTTTTAAAATCATGAGAAATATTTTGATACATTTGATTTCTATATTCTTCTTGATTTTTTAGGGAAACACGCATATCTTCAATTGCGAGTTCTAAGGATTTGATTTCATCGTTGTTTTGATCATCTATGCGGTGATCGAAATTATCATCATCAATATGATCAATTTTCGTTTTCAGCTTTTCAATTCTTCTTACGACAAACGAACTCCAGAATATCAAAAGTAAAGCTACGATAGTCAAAGTGATAAAAACGATAGGAAAAACACTATGAATCGAGTCTTCTTGGGCTTCTATTATATAGGAGTCATTTGTAAAAGCCACTCTTTTGATAGAATCTGTCTGATTTGAATAGTAATAATATACCTGTCCTTTATAAACAAATTTTCCATATCTTTGGGTAAAGAACTTGGTAATTTTATGAATACTATCAATATCGATAATATCACTAACATTATCACTATAAGAAATCAAATCACCATACATATAAATATAGCCAATTTCTTCTGAAATGGGGTTTTCTTCTATGTCTTCGTTTACTAATTCTAATGGTTGTTTTAAATAGTTATACAGATTTTTTTCATATACAGGTAACATACTTTTAGGTAAGACAATACCTAAGGAGATCAGTATAATACTAAAGGAAAGAGCAATTACTACAAAAAGCTGCCGGCTTAATTTATTTCGAATATATTTCATAACAATCGGTACCCATATCCATAGATTGTTGAAACATTAAGACTAGGCATTTTTTTGCGGATCCTTCTGATCAAGTCATCGACAACTCGATCGCTTCCAAAGTAATCCTCTCCCCATACTAAGTTTAAAATTTCTTCGCGGGAGAAACTTTTATTTTTATTAGAAACTAATAATAATAACAAATCAAATTCGAGTGTGGTTAGCTTTATTTCTTTATCTTTTTCTAATACGATACGTTTATCAATATCGATTAGATATTCTTTATATGCAACTTTATTGGTTTCTTTTTCTTTGTATACTCTTTTAATAATATTGTTAACTCTAAGTACGAGTTCTTTTGGTGAATAAGGCTTTGTTATATAATCATCGCTACCAAGTTCTAAACCAATAATCTTATCAAGATCTTGGTCCCTTGCGGAAGTAAAGATCACGGGAACATCCTTTTCTACTTCACGAATAGCTCTGATTATATCATAACCATTTACATCATCTCCTAACATGATATCTAATATCCAAAGATCTGCTTGTTTACCAATATATGCAACTGCATCAGCACCTTTTGTAAACTGTATGACATTATAACCAGCATTTGTTAAATACGTTTTAATTAAATTAGATAAATCAACTTCATCTTCTACTAAGCAAATATTTAACATATGATCACCACCATGAATTAGTATAACACTAAATATCTATTTTTTCTAATCTATTTGTATTCATCACCTCACATTCTTTTATGTAGGAGTAATTTAATATATTTATTTTAACTTGAAAAGAATAATTATCACATTATACAACTTTTTTACTTCTTAACTTTTCGTCTATCACTTCCTTTCTTGATATCCAGTATAGTAGACAAATATAGAAGAATTATTAGAAAAATATGGGAAATTATGGGAAAAGTCAATTATATGATGTCTTATATAAATAAGGTTTATCATGCTGTTTAATACTTTATTAAAAACTATACCCACTAATAAAAGATATAGTGGTAAGTTTAAAGTAAAATGATCAACAAAAAAATAACACCGTCTAATGACAGTGCTATTTCAGTTATTCATTATTACTTGTGTTTGTTGTTTGAAGGCGATTATTTCTTTCGATTTTTCTCTTGTCGCGACATTCTTTGCATCGTTTTGGTTCGTTGTTAAATCCTTTTTCTGCATAGAATTCTTGATCCCTAACAGAAAAAATAAATTCTTTTCCACAATCAAGACACTTAATTGTTTTATCTTTGTATTCTGGCATACTTTTTCCTCCTTTAACTATCTTTGGATCTTTTTATATGACTGGTTATCTATCCTTTATTTAAATATTTAAAGAAGGAAATCAAATAATAGTTTTATAATAAAGATCTGTGACTGCTCATCACACTTACATTATAGCATATGTTTTAATAATTGTATATATATCCTTTTTAGTGTTTTTTGTTGGTTTTCTTTTTCTTTTCTATATATTATAATATAAAAACAGTATGTAGTATGGGAGTGATCTATATGGAAGGAAATTGTAACCTCTGTCCTAGAAAATGTAATGTGAATCGTACAACTAATCGTGGGTTTTGTGGAGCACCAGCTACTTTAAAAATTGCTCGAGCTGCTCTTCATTTTTGGGAAGAACCCTGTCTATCCGGAGAAAAAGGATCAGGTACTATCTTCTTTTCTTATTGTACGTTACAATGTGTCTTTTGCCAAAATTATGCCCTTAGTCATGAGCATATCGGTCAAGAAATTACTATCGATCAATTAGCAGATATCTGTTTAGATTTACAAAAACAAGGAGCAAATAATATTAATTTGGTAACACCTACCCATTATGTTCCTTGGATCATAGAAGGAATCAAGCTAGCGAAAAAACGTGGTCTTCACTTACCTATTGTTTATAATACTAGTGGTTATGAGAATGTTGAAACAATCCGAATGTTAGATGGTATTGTCGACATTTATTTACCGGATTTAAAATATTTTGATGATCAATATAGTATTTTGTATTCGCATGCACCTAATTATTTTTCCTGTGCAACCGAGGCAATTAAAGAAATGGTTAAACAAGTTGGAGAACCTGTTTTTAATGAACAAGGTATTTTAGAACGTGGAGTAATTGTTAGACACTTATGTTTACCAGGTTTAAAAGAGGATTCTAAGAAAGTGTTAAACTATCTCTACACAACCTATCATAATCAAATTTATATTAGTATTATGAATCAGTATACACCAATTCGTCACTTTAAACATTTTTCTAATTTAAATCAAACTTTATCAGAAGATGATTACGACGAGATAATCGATTATGCTTTGGATATTGGAATTACTCAAGCCTATCAGCAAGAAGGAGAAACACAATTAGAAAGTTTTATTCCTGAATTTAAAAACAAAGTAATCGAATCATAATTACTTTGTTTTCATTATTGGCTTTGACTACTCTCCATCATTTTATTTAGATCTAACAATTTTTCTGTCAATAATTCTTTCACAATTCGCAATTCCATTTCTTTTTTACGACGAAAAAAATGTTTATGGGCTAATTTTTCTTCTAAACTCCTCATCCTTACTTCTAATGGTTTAATCACATATTGGCAATATAACTCTATACTTTTATCCTCCATTTTCATAATCCTCTCTACATTTTCATTAGTAGTATAACATAAAAATATCGTATTTACGCATTATTTTCTAAACTTATTTTCATAAACTGGGAAAATAGTACTAGGTGATAATGTGATTGCGAATAATAATATTATATTTAAGAGATTAAGTGATATACGTCAAGACAAAAATCTCAGTCAATATCAATTAGCTTGCTTACTCCAAGTTAATCAAGCTACTTATTCAAAATGGGAAACCGGAAAGGAAATCATTCCTCTAAATATGTTACATAAGTTTTGTCTAATCACAGAATGCAGTATGGATTATGCCCTTGGTTTAAAGAAAAAGAATCATTGTCCTGATCTTATTTCCCCTACTTTAGATAAAAAGAAAATAGGAAAACAATTAATCGAATTTAGAGAAAACAATAATTTAACTCAATTACAATTGGCACAGATTTTAAATACTACTCAATCGACAATCAGTGCTTATGAAAATGGTAAGACGATGATACTAACTGCTTTTGTCTATCAAATTGCTAGAAAGTATGGAGTTTCTGCCGATATTCTTTGTGCTAGAGAAAAGGATAAAGAAACTGTTTCTCAATAATAAATAAAACTAAAAAAAGAATCACAATGATTCTTTTTTTGATTAGACGATTAGTTCACCTTCTACTACTTCTTTTTCTCTTTTTCTCTTTGGAGAATTAAATGGTTCATTACTGGTATTGGTAGGAGTTACTTTCTTTCGATGACGAACAAATTTACTAATTAAGAAAATAAGTAAAATTGGAGCAACAACAACAAAACATACAACGGATAAAATAATTCCGATAATCGCTATACAAATTGTTTTCAAACTTAATTTTTTCATTTATCTCTTCCTTTTCTTTTTATTATTATAACATAACTAATCTTTATTTTGCCTTACAAAATTGTTAGGTATATTCTCATTATGATCAGAAGTTCCAATAGTACTAACTAATTTTGTTTTGCTTAAACATTCATAATATGGTTTTTTCTTTCTAATTAATCGTAAGAAACTACCAAACAGATAACCAAATACGATCAGAATAACAAGTAAAGAAGCTACAGCACGGATACTTCTTGGTAATGGCAAGCTAGCCGTGATTCCTCCACCTAAAATTAAAATATAAAAGGGAAGAACAAAATAGCCAATATAAAATAAGTGTTGTCTAAGAAATAATGCAAGAAGTGTAGACCGAGCAGATTCTACTTCGATTTTTACATTGAGAAAGCTACCAGCAAGAGTTTTTCCTTTCCGCCAATATGGGCATAAGACATAGTAGAAAAGAAAAGTAAGATATAACGATAAGTTGCCAGATACGAACTCTTGAACGAAAGAAGCGAAAATGGTAAAGAAAAATAAATCAAGGAAAAAGAGGGTTGTTCTTTTTAACCAAGAAACTTTCTTTCCTAGTTCGTAGGCTTTTTGATCGATCTTTTCGCGACTAGGAAGAATTTTTCTAATTCCAATTGAACATAGATAACCGATTAAACCACCCAATGTATTTAAGATTAAATCGTCGACGTCAAACAACCGATATCCTCGAGGATAAATTCCATATAGCCCACTTAATTGCGTAAGTTCAAAAAACAAACTGAGGCAGAAAGTATAAAAGACACATTTCTTTAAACTATATTTAAAGTAATAGCCGAGGTAAATACCAAATGGTATCGTTAGTAATATGTTATAGAGTTCCACGTAACAGTATGGTTCCATCAATGCTTTTACATAAGTAGAAAAGTCTTGAATTTGAAAACTACTATGTTCTATAAAATCACGAACGAAAGAAAATGGGACTAACTGGGTAGTTGGGCTAGTCATTTGACTAACTTCTTCAAAGGATGGCAGTGGCAAGATAACTAAGAAATAAGCACTGATTAAATAAAGAATAAAAGAATAGACAATGAATACACGTAAATAATAGATTGAACCATATTTATGATATTGATGGAGAATATAAGGAAGAGTAAATAGAAAAGCGATAAACGGAAATAAGATTATCGCATATTTTATTGGCTCTATATAATTTTCCATATTATCCCCTACTTTCTTTTACTCTTTAATAATATTTTTACTACAGAAGTATGTAATTAGGAAATAGCCACCGTAGATTACGCCTAAGAAACATGCAGTCATAACAATCGAGAGTAATAATTTTTCGTTACCGAAAGTCTCTAAGATAAAATTGCATACTTGAATACCAAAAATGGAATGGATGATGGCAAGGATTAATGGTAGTGCGAAGAAAATAGCAATCTGATTAAACAAAGCACGATTTAACATTTTTTCGTCTACTCCGATTTTTCTTAGCGCAATAAATTTTTCCTTATTATCCGATGATTCAGATAATTCTTTTAAAGCTAAGATTGCGGCCGAAGCCATTAGAAAGATAAGTCCTAGATAAAGACCAATGAAGGTAGCCATAGCACTTAATCCAATACTGGCATCATATAAAGAAATTTTACTTGATGCGGATAGTAACGTTTCTTGGTCTATATTTGGATAGTTTTGTTCTAAGGCATTGATTTTGTCTTCAACTTCTCGTTTACCTTCTTTGGTTTCTGCTTTATAATTGGCTAAGACATAGGCTTTAGCTTCGATCAAATTCTCCACGGCTTCATCAGGAACAACAATGATTCCGGCATTGATATGGTTAGTGGCAATATCGATAAAACCGTCTTGACATTCTTTATATTTAGGATGAAAGTCTTTTCCATTTATCGTGATGATGGTATTTTCTTCGAGTGCCTTGTTTCTAAGTTCCACCATGGAATCATAGTCAGCTAAAATTAAATATTGATCATCTTCTAAAGTATAGGTTGGATTGTCATAAAGCTTAGCTACTCGATTATAATCGCTTAATTTGACAATTTCTTCTTTACTGTCCACTAATAAAAATGGATAGTCTTTTTTCACTTCATCTAATGTATTACCTAAAGTCTTGGCAAAAGTTAGATCAGCTTGTTGGTAAGAAGTTAATTCAGTGATATCTTTTAGATCATCTTTTATATCTAAATTATACTTTTCTAGGGTCTCCCAAATAGATACTTTAGAATCTTCATTTTCGCTATCATTTACTACCATATGGTAAGTTTCTCTGGCATTTAATGGCTTATAGAATTCAATATCGATCGGTACTAATTCTTTTAAGTTTGCTGACATAGAATTTTTTAATGATAGAGCACTTGAAAAGATACAAATCGTCAAGAATAACATTAAACAAATTACGGTCATCGAGAATACTGTTGTATTGATTTTACTGTTGATTTGACGAATGGTAAAGAGATTTAATCCCTTTAAGTAAACTTTTTTCATCGATTGAACTAGACGTAAAATTAAACCCGATAAGGACCAGAAAATAAGAAAGGTTCCTATTGCGCCTAAAGCCATTTGAAATAAGACGTCGCTAAAATATTGGAGATTATTTACTCCTACTGTTACATTATAGTAAGCATACGATAGCATCGCTACTGCGATAATAAAGACAATGACACAAAGGATTGGATTTTTTAATTTAACCGTTTCACTTTTTTTCTTGGCATTTAACAAGTCAATTAATTTACATTTGCTGACAGAAAAAGTATTAAAGATCATGACGAGTAAATACATAATACCAAAATAAATACAAGTTTTTATCATTGAACTACTAGAGAAAGTAAAGGTAAATTTTGTCATATCCGCTTCAAACATGTTGGCTACTAATACTGACATCAATTGGGATAAGCAAACGCCTAAGATTAAACCAGCACCTAAGGAAACTAAACCGATGAGGAGTGTCTCCATCAATAAAATCTTAGAAATTTTTCCTTTACTCATTCCTAGAGTCATATAGATTCCAAATTCTTGTTTTCGTCGTTTCATTAGAAAGCGACTAGCATAGATGATTAAAAATCCTAAAATGAAAGAAACAAAAACACTGACCCCTGATAATACTTGATTCATTAAATCGATTAAGTCATGAGTGGATTTAGAAACATCTAGCATGACTGTTTGACTATCTAAGGCATTAAACACATAGAAGATGGCAACGCCTAAGATAAGGGTAAAAAAGTAGATGGCATAATCTTTGAAACTTTTTTTGATATTCTTAATCGAAAGCTTAAACAACATCGTTTAAGTCGCCCCCTAACAAGGTTACTACATCGATGATTTTATCAAAAAATTCTTTTCTAGAATCATTACCACGTACTAATTCATTAAAAAGTTTACCATCTTTGATGAAAATTACACGAGATGCGTAACTAGCGGTGAAAGCATCGTGAGTTACCATTAAAATGGTAGCATTTAGTTCTTTGTTCATAAAGATGAAATTTTCTAGTAACATCTTGGCACTTTTTGAATCTAACGCTCCAGTTGGTTCATCGGCTAAGATTAATTTTGGGTTCGTAATGATCGCTCTAGCTGATGCGACTCGTTGTTTCTGACCACCAGACATTTGATAAGGATATTTAGGTAAAATATCTTTGATGTTTAACTTTTTCGCTACATCATTTACCTTTGTCTCTATTTCACTTGCTTTTACTCCTTGAATGGTAAGCGCTAAGGCAATATTTTCAAAGGCAGTTAGGGTATCTAATAAGTTAAAGTCTTGAAAGATAAATCCTAATTGTTCTCGGCGGAATTTATTTAGGTTGTTTCCCTTTAAACGAGTAATATCCTCTCCTTCTACATAGATATGACCACTCGTTACTTTATCAATTGTTGAAATACAATTTAGGAGTGTTGTTTTACCAGAACCACTTGCACCCATGATCGCAACGAATTCTCCTTTTTCTACTTCAAAAGAAATATTATTGATTGCTTTAGTTAAGCTAGCACGTGTTCCATAGTACTTTTCAATCTTTTCTATTTTTAAAATATTGGGCATACTTTTCCCTTCCTTTCAGTAGCTATTATAGAAAAATTCACAAAGTGGTGCCATTCATTTTCCTTACAAAAGCTTACAATTTTGTAAGAATTAGCGTACTACATCATAGAATTCATTTTGATAGAAGGTAATGGTAACTTCGGTAAAAGTGTTTTCTTTCGAAGCTATTTCTATTTTATGGCCTAATTTTTGGCATAGTTTTTTAGCTATATAAAGACCCATTCCAGTAGATGTCGTCACTTTTCTTCCGTTTTGACCAGTAAAGGATTTATCAAAAACCCTAGGTAAATCACTTTTCGAAATACCGATACCATTATCCCAAATCTTTAGTTGAACTTCGTTATTCTGCCAGAGGAAACTGACTTTAATTTTTGACTCTTCACTTCGATATTTCATACTGTTTTGGAAAATCTGACTGAGGATAAATTCTAACCACTTACTATCCGTTAATACTTCTTGTTCAAAAGACTCTATCTCTAATTTAATTTTATCGTAAATAAAACGCTCTTTATTTTTGACGATGACTTTGTTTACGATATCGCGAGGATTACATGGTTTGATGAGATAATCTTTTTCGGCATTTTCACTTCTTACATAATAAAGAATTTGTTCTACATAGTTTTCAATTCGACCAATTTGTTCGACGATTTTTTGAGGATCTTTATTTTTATGATTATGGATAATGAGTAGACTACTCGCAATAGGTACTTTTACTTCGTGAATCCATAATTCAACATACTCTTTAAAGTCTTCTACACTGTATTTATATTGATTGATTTCTTCCTGATAGGATTTGGTGATTTCCCATAATACTTCTTTAAAAATTTTGGCATCTAAAAAGTAAGCTTCAGGTACTAACTCACTGAGTAAATATTTATGATCAAGTTGTTCTAGATTTTGATGAAGTGAAGAATAGAAAACTTTCTTTTTATGATATTGACTAAGAAGAAAGATAGTTGGAAAAAGAATCCAAGTGATGGAAAGGAGAAGGATGAATGGCATGGGACACTTGAACGCTAATGCGAATAATACGAGAAAAATACCGACAATAACAGCACTTACTATCCATAAAAGATAGTCTTGAATAAACTCACGGAATTTCATAATAGAATATATCCTTGTCCCCTTCTCGTTTCAATGCAGTCTCCTAAGCCGACATCTGAAAGGCGTTTACGAAGCCGATTAATGTTTACAGTCAACGTATTATCATCAATAAATTCTTCTGTATCCCATAGATAATTCATAATATCCTCACGAGTAACTATTTTCCCTTGATTTTTTAATAAATAGGTAAATATCATCAATTCATTTTTAGAAAGGGTAATTTCTTCGTTTTCTGTTTCTATGGTCCCCTTCTCTAAGTTTAATTGAATATGGCGATATCTTAGACGAGGACTATTTTTTTCTATTCGTTTGAATAACGCTTCAATATGAAGAAGGAGAATGGTGGGATTATAGGGTTTGGTAATATAATCATCGGCTCCATAGCTCATACTAACGACTTCATCTAACTCGGTATTTCGACTAGTGACCATAATGATAGGTACATTACTTACTTTCCGAACTTCTTTTAATAGATATTCTCCATTTTCATTAGGAATATTGATATCTAATAGAACAAGATCACTATTACTTTCTAAGATTTGTTGTTTGGTATTAGAAAAGTCACTAACGGCTTCTGCCTGATAGCCATTTTGTTCTAATAATAGCTTTAATTCTTTACTTAGTTCAATATCGTCTTCTACAATTAATATCTTTTTCATACGTTTTCTTCTCCTTCTACGATTTTTTTCATCATGGTTTGCATTCTAGTATGGTAGCCTTCGTGTTCATAAAATTTTATGGCCTGATTATTGTAGGCAAATACATCGACAAACATGTATTCACAGTCTTTTTGAAGAAAATACTCTTCCATCTTAGTCATTAACTGTTTACCTAAAGCTTTTCCCCTAGATTTTTTACTGATAATTAATTCAGTAATGATACCAGACTTGGGACAAGTATAATCTAGATAATCTTGTTCTTCATAAGAACGGATCATCCCCATGATTAGCCCTACCACTTTTCCTTCATCCATAGCTAAGAAACATTTGCCTTCATTTTTTTCTAATTCCTTTAAGTCATATAAAGCCATTTTTTCACGGTAATCTGGATGAAGTTGATCTAAATGATCATGATCAATTTCTAGGATATATTCTTCTAGTTCGACGAGTAAATCGCGCACGTTTTCTAAATATTTTTCTTCATATTCAACAATCATTCTTTACTTCCTCTTTTCTTACTTGGCTCTGTCTTCGAATGCTTCATTATACTTCCAATCCCACTACCAAGTGCAAGACCGATCGCAATACCAAAAGTCATACTAAGTGGAATCTCGTGGATAAACATTCCTACAATTATTCCTACCACGCATCCAAGACACATACCTAAAGATATTCCTAAAGCAGTGTAGTCTTCTTTTTCGACTAATTTATGACGATATTGTTTTTTCATGTTATCCCTCACTTTTCTACCAACCATCACTTTTTTCATTTGTGCTTTATATCCATCATATATCATTTTCTTATTTTCAGGTAGTTATTTTTGCTATTAATCTCTGTGAATAGCGAAATATCTTGTAAAAAAAGTTATCGATAATATCTTATTTCAAAGATTGTTCCTTTTCCTAAAGTAGAATCTACTTTAATCAGCCCATCGTTCTTCTCGATTATTGCCTTGGCTAGAGCTAAACCGATACCGATACTATCTTTCCTAGCATTTTTTCCTTTATAGAAACGTTCGAAGATATGGGGCAAGTCACTTTTCGGTATGCCTTCTCCTTGGTCAATAATTTTTATTGTACTATAGACGGTATTCGTCTTGGTGGATACTTCTATTTTTGTTTTTTCAGGAGCATGTTCTATACAGTTTTTTAAAATATTAGTCAAAGCTTCTACTTGCCATTTTTTGTCACAGAACACGGTAAAAGAAGGTTGTTCTTCATATATGATTTCTACATTTTTTAACTCACATAACATCTCGACATTCTGCATTGCTTCTACGATCAATTCTTCTACCTTGACATTTTTATTTTCAAAAATAACCACATCTGCATCAAACTCTGATAATTTCAAAATTGCTTGAACCAAAAAATGGATATTTCTCACTTCTCGTTTCATACTCTGTAGAAAAACTTCACGTGTTTTTTTATCCATTTCTGGATTATCTAAAATATTATCTAACATGATATTTAATGATGTTAACGGTGTTTTTAACTGATGGGAAATGTCCGATAAAGAATCTTTTAATTTGGTTTTGGCGATAGTAGCCTGTTCAGCACTTTCTTTTAACATCACAGTAGTTTTATAAAGTTCATTTTTTAATTGTGATAATTCATCTTCGTTGTTATCGGAAATGGTTATGGTATAGTTCTTACGATTGATTTGTTCTAGGGTATGAATAATTTCTTGAATTTCTCTTGTTTTCTTACGCTCGTAGCCATACATAAATAGAATCAAAAGAAGAAAAAAGAGAATAAATAAAAGATTATAGATAACGACATTTTGGATAAAAGCATGTTCGTTTTCTAAGATTACCGCATCTTCCATGATGTCGATACCATATGCTTTCAGTGGCTCTTGATTAGTAGGAGAAGAATCGTTCAAAATCTTCATCCACTCATTCATATCGATTTCAGGATACTTTTCTTGAAGATGGACAAGGATGGCATTGATTTTTTGATTATAATTTTTGGTGTAGCTCTGATACTGAAACGCGAAAAAAAGGTTACCAATGACTAGGAAACAAAGAAAAACAATAAGAGAAAGAAAGAAATATTTTTTTACATAGATTTTATTTTCTAACTTCATCGATACGGTACCCTATTCCTTTGATTGTAATAATAATATCGGTTTTTAGTTTTTCTCTTATTCTTTTCAAATAGACAGTGACGGTATTATCATTGACATCATTTCCCGTCCATTCCCAGATTTTCTCGATAATCTCTTCTCTAGTAGTCACTCGATTAAGGTTAGTGAGTAGCAAGTGAAGAATCTTTAGTTCCAGACGACTTAATGACAGTAATTTTTGATCTCGGTATACTTCCATTTTGTCAAAATCAAAACGAATATTTTGAATGGTAATGATGGATGATTTGGAGTGATGTTCATTTTTTTGAATAATTCGATTCATTCTAGCGATTAACTCTCTGGTAGAAAAGGGTTTTGTGATATAATCTTCGGCTCCAAGTTCTAATCCTTTTACAATGTCATCTTCGCTATCCTTAGCGGTTAAAAAGATGGTAGGAATTTGTCTTTCTTTCAACACTTCTTGATACAAAGTAAAGCCATCCCCATCGGGAAGAGATATATCGATAATCGCAAGAACGATATTGGGATTTTCTTCTAGATAAGATTTAGCATCCGAAAAATTATCTTTTATCGTTACTAAATAGTTTTGTTGTTTTAAGGAATAAAGAAGTCCTAACGCAATAGATTCATTATCTTCAACTAGTAAAATATTCATGACTACTCCTTTCTTTATGCTTAGTATAACAGAAAAAGAGACAAGTGTCTCCTTTTAAATGTTTTCCTTTCTAATCGTATCGATTATATTCTGTTTATTGATTCTTTTCATCGTATACTTCATGATGATAAACACTAGAAGGAAGATAGCAATCGCACTTAGAAGTATCGCTTTAACTGGTAAATAATAGCCAAAATCTAATTTCTTGGCATAAGCCAAATAGATAGCATAAGAACCAATTATACCGAATATTGTGCCTAGTACTAATGCTTTTGTACAATAGAATATCGTCTCTAGGTTAATCATGTGATCAAATTCTTTTTTTGTCATTCCAATACTTTTTAATGTCGCAAATTCTCGCTGACGAAGTTCTAAGTTAGAGGTAATGGTATTAAAAATATTAGTCACACCAATTAAAGTAATGACGGTGATAAACCCATATAAGAAGATCGAGACAATCTGATTAACTGCTTTATCACTTTTGGCATTTTGATCGAAATTTACTATGTATAACTCAGGGAATTGATTTTTGATTTCTTGAACTACTTGACTCGCATCTTCGGCATTAATGGTTACGAGATACGGAACAAAGTTAAGATTACGATAATCTTTTTCCGATACGATTAAATAGCCACCATCAGTGTAACTGTTTTCTATTCCTCTTGGACGAGCGGTGGTTACTTTACTAACCGGAATAGAAAGTGGTTGTTGGTTATATGTTCCTGTTATCGTATCGCCAGCTTCGTAACGATAGATTCTTTTCTCTATTCGTTTACCTGTTTCTTCTTCTACGGCATAATTATCTAGTAAAATAGCGGTTTTACTAGTATCTTTAACGTTAAGTTCTTTTAGGTATTCTTGATAAGCTTCATCATCCATTGCCATTAGGGTAATTCGACTTACGGTCTCGTCTTGACAGGCATACTCGTCTTTGGTTTCATCATAAAAACAAAGTTTATCTTTTAACAAGTCTTTGCCAAAGGAAGTTAAATTAGATAAATCCGTAATTTCTAGATAACCATTTACTGTATAACTACTTTCATATAGTAAAGTATAATCTTCCGTCCCAGGAGTGTTCAATACTTCTAGGAGTTTATTCTTGTCTTCAAATGTGCTAGTGATCAATACATTGTAGTCATAATCTTTGTAATACGTATTTGTTGTTTTAAAAGTATAGTGCAAAAAGGAATTTAAACTAACGAAAACAAAGATACTGATTACTAATGAAATGACTGTCGTTCGATATTTCTTCTTACTTCGCTTTAAGTTCTTATAAGCAATCACTCCCCCAATAGGAAAAATCTTTTGAATTAGTTTAGGTACTTTGAGCTTACGGGAAGTTATTTTCACATCAGATAGGTTTCTAATGGATTCGATAGGACTAACTCTACTTGCTTTTTTAGCGGCTTTCATACTGGAAAGATAAACAGTAATTATTCCTAAAACAACGGATAAAAGGATGGGCGCTAAACTAACGGTACACTCTATTACTGCTTCATCACTAATAAAATCTTTTAGTAAAAAATTAACAATATTTACTAAGACAAACACAGCTAAGAAGCCACCTAAAATACCTAGGGGAATACCAATTAAGGCTAAAAACAAGCCTTCTAGTATAACATTCTTCTTAATTTGTTTCTTGGTTGCACCAATACTTGCTAACATTCCATACATTCTACTTTTTTCTGTCACAGAAATATCAAAAGAATTTTTGATACAAAAAATACTGGTTACAACGATAATTAAAATTACAATGGCAACGACGGTAAACAACATCGATACTGTACTATCACTAAATTTAAACGCTTGCCATCTTAATAGTTCGGTATTTAAATGATATTCATCTGTTGAGACGGGACTATCTTCAGTAAACGTAGTCCCTAGTATTTCAGAAAATGATTGTTCGTAATCTTTAGGATTTTTCAACTCTACATAGACAGTATGATGATAAGTAGATTCATCTTCACTTGGAAGGGCGGTTGTTATTCCTACTCCTCCATAGGAATCAAGTTCATAGTTGTTTTCCATGATTCCCACAATCGTAAATTCTCTTGTCGTTTTATCGATAAGTTGTTCATCATTTTCTTGGTATGGATTGTTTTCATTAAGTTTCTCTCCATCTAAGGTTGTTCTTATTCCTACTTCGAGTGTTATTTTATTTCCAATTTTGTACTTGTCTTTATCTATTAAGTACAGGTCTTCACTGATGACTAATTCTGTTTGATCTTTAGGAAAGTTTCCTTTAATTAAGGAATAAGAGAGATGTTCGAAACTTTTTTGGCTAGCTAAGGAATACAGATGAAGATAAGGAGGAACCTCGTTTTGATTATCATATTCGGCATAGCCAATTTCATCGAGAATGTCAATTGCTGCAATATCACGATTATTTTCTAAGGTGTCTACTTGTTTGGCACTATACTCGGATAAAGCGATATGATAGTTTCCTCTATCTTTCAGAGTAACTTGAATTAAGGTGTGTTGAAAACTAGTTAATAATCCTGCGGTTGCGCAGATTAAAGCAGTAGATAGGATAATTCCTATTAAAGTTCCGATACTTCTTTTTTTATTGAGAAGGAGATTTTTTTTCGAGATTTTGTTTAATATATTCATTTTAATCCCCCACTTTAATTTTTCCATCTTCAATTTGAATAATTCGATCGGCTTCTTTCGCAATTTCTAAATTGTGGGTAATCATAATGATAGTCTGGTTATATTCTTTGTTGGATTTTTTTAACAAGGCAACAATTTCATCACTCGCTTTGGTATCTAAGTTTCCTGTCGGTTCATCGGCTAAAACGATCGCTGGATGGGTAATTAGCGCTCTACCGATAGAGGTACGCTGTTGCTGACCACCAGATAGTTGATTAGGCAAATGCTTTCTTCTTGATTCTAAGCCTAGTAAAGTAAGTAATTCATTTAATTGTTCCTTATCTACTTTACGATTGTCTAATTCTAATGGTAAAGTGATATTTTCCTCAACGTTCAATATCGGAATTAAATTATAAAATTGATAAATGAGTCCAACTTGTCTCCTTCTAAAAATAGCTAGATTATCATCGTTTAAATCGTAAATATTTTCTCCAGCAATGTAAACTTTACCTTTAGTTGGGCGATCAACACCACCAATAATATGAAGCAAGGTACTTTTTCCACTTCCACTGGCACCAACAATCGCCACAAATTCTCCTTTGTTAACGGAAAAAGAAACTTGGTCTAAAGCGACTACTTTAGTTGATCCTTTTCCATATACTTTAGTTAAATTTTCCACTCTTAAAATTTCCATAGTCATTTTCTTTCCTTTCTTACTGCTAGTATACAATAAGGAAAGTGACAAGTAAGTGACTTTTTCGCATTTTTTTTATTTAATTTTTTTCAACATCAACTATTTTATTTACTATCAATAATTTTCTTGAATATTTTACTCTATGGTTAATTTAATTTTAAAAGCATTTTTATCGCTGATAAAACCTAATGATTCATACAAATGAATTGCATTAGGATTTTGACTAGAAAGTTTTATATATTCGATTTGATTTTTTTGAGCAATATCCAATACCATCATCATCAATTGTCTTTGGTAACCCCGTTTACGATATTTTGGGAGAGTATAAACATTTGTAATATAGCCTTTTTTCCCATTTAAGCATTTCCATTCTGGATAATATTCTAGTACTTGTAAACAACAAGTCGCCACTAGATGCCCATCCTCGATCATACCAACAATAAATAGATCTTTACCGAGATGAGAATCAATAAAATTTCTAATATTCTCTTTTATCTCTGACTTGTTGCGTAGTAATTGTTCTTCATCTACCCTTTTCTCTTCAAATTGCATTTCGTACCTAAGTTCAATAGATTCCTCAAGATATTTTCTATCTTCTATCATTAGTTCTTTTATCATCATTTTCACCTCAAAATATTTATTATTCAAATTAGATTGTCAATTTTTACATGATTACTCTTAATTCAATAATAACCATCATAGACAAATATTGTTTACTTTAAATTCCTTTTTAGTTTTTCTACTACTACTCCCATATATTATTATCTTCCCTATACTTACATTATTAAATAGAAATCTCTGCCATTATTCTCCCTATGAACTTTTATTATCTAAAATATTTTCTAAAAATCAATAACATTTTGAAAAATAGAATTATATATCTTTATCATTTTAACCAATCAGTTGAGAAAATAATCGTGACGAAATACATAAATTAAATTTTTTGTTTATTGTTCGTTTTCTTTATTTAGGTTTTTCATCCTATCATATTGTTTGTAAAGATACTGAACCGCATTTTCTAAGAAGAAATAATGTCTTACATAGAAAATCAAAACAACTAAAATCGTATAGAATACAAGAAGAAATGGCCATACTTTAAAAGAGATAATTAAGGATAAAAATAGAAACAATCCATAAAATAAGGTCACTAGTAGATGAATAAGCCTTTCATGTTGAAAAAACTTTATTTTGGTTAAATGTTCTTCTATATCTTGGTTCGTAATTTTTTTCTCTTCTAGTTTTTTATCGATTTCTTTAACATATTCTCCTAAATATTTACGCATATATATCCCTCACTTACTTTTTACTTATATAATTATTATACCTGATAATCATTTATTTGGTCAAAGAGCATTAAACTTCAGAATTTTATTTTCAAACTATTTATATAATTTTTTCCAGTTTTTCTATCAATGATTTACCTACATCATTATCTCCTATTAGAGTAATAGAAAAAGTTTTATAGCCAATTCTATTTATACTAGCTCCACAATGATAAACTTCCTTTTCATCTAATATAAAATATCTATCATGAAAAGTATGATCATAGTAAACCTTCAGATTATGATATTGCTCGTTATATTTTGTTATGTCTTGTTGTGTTAATAAGTGATTATCCTTAGTTATTATCACTACTTCTACACTCAATCTCTTAATCATATCCAAGATTGTAGTATCTGCATAAGCATCAATAATTATCAAGGTTTTCGTCGCCCGTTTAAATATTTCTAATATTTTAGAATAGGCATCATATATTTGGCCATTAAAATATATTTCATTGACCTTTCTTTTTTCTTCTAATTTATCTAACGATTCTTGTAGCAACTTAATTTGTGAATCATGTTCTATTACCATGTTATTAATGTATTTTTGTTCTATTAAATTATTGGAGATATACTTGCGCATAGATACAAAGGCATCCATAATCCTTATACTTACTATCTCGGCTACTTTTGTTCTAAGTATAGTTGCAAGCATCGCTACTCCTTGTTCAGTAAAAGCATAAGGTAAACTTCTTGACATATTATCTCTTTTTGTGGTTTCAAATTGAAACCGCAAATGGTCATATTCTTCTTGCGTTAATCTAAACATAAATCTTTCAGGAAATCTATTTAGATGTCTTTTAACTGCCAAATTTATTGTTTTGGTTCCATTCGCACAACCATAAAGTTTTGCTAAATCCGAATCGAGCATCACTTGTTTTCCTCTTATTTCATAAATCAACTTTTCAATTATCACTTCATCTTTTACTATAATATCGTTCATATATTCCCCCTATTCATTAGTCATAGTTGTCAAACCTAAGGTATTCAATAACCTCTAGTTTATTCTTCATACATTGACTATTAATTTTGCTAACAAGCCAACTATATAATACATTTGTTCTATAGTCAAGTTATTTCGTACAAATTACAAAATTTTCTATCACACAAAAAAAACAACACTAGTTAATGATTACTCATTTAAGCTATTTGTTGTTTTATATTAGCTTCTTTCTAACACAATTTTTTTCTTTTCTTTTTTCTATACATGTTTGTGTAATCTTCTCTAAAGTTGGTTGGATATTATCATAAGCAGAATCCAAAAGTTGTCTATTCTCATTAACAATAGAAAGTGTAGTTTCAAAACTAGTAATCACTTGCTCCTTAGAGACACCCTGAATAACAGGATGAGATAACATTTCATTATAAAGTTGCCCGCTATCATTAGTAATCAGAAAACTAGAAAAAAGTTTTAAATCAAATTGAAAAGGTCCGGTAACTATCGATGACGTTTTATCATCATTTACATTTTATACAATTAGATTAGTTGGATCATAGGCAAAATAATGATCATGATCTTTTACTAAAGTAATTGCATGATTTCCAACTTTTTCTATAAGAAATGTTAAACGAGAAAGTATAGTGTTTGAAAAGCTAAACCTAACTTTCTTACTATTACGTGTAATTGTTGGATAGTATTCTAAATCCTGTCTTTTAAAAGCATTCACTTTACAAGCCAAAGGAGCACTTTCGATTTCACAGACTTGTAAATATCTATTTAAAGCATCTGCGTAATTTAGGCAAACTCCATGGCCAAAAATAATATCTAAAAAGTACATTCCTATTATAGGATGACGATCATTCAAATCATAAAAATGTTCTTTATTATAGGAAAAATAGCCATTCCATAAAAGATAAGTAAATAAATTACATTTTTCTATCGCATTTTCAAGGTGTAATTCTTCAGCTAATTTTTTATAATTTTCTAATACGCTCTGAAAAAGAGTAATCTCTTCTTGATACAAAACTTGATTTTTTACTTCTTCCTCTTTTATGGCTAAAAGAGTGCCACCTTGAAGTAAATTAATTTTTTCTTTAGATTCTAAATCTGATAATGTTGATATCAAAGCTAACACCTCATCAGCTTGTGTCCAATCATTCCCTATTGATTCTTTAAATTGGTTATGATTGGCATTTAAACCTAACTCGCTTATCCTCTCGCAAACATAATACTTTTTTTGAATATCCGCTAAATCTTGTAATTGTTTGGCTATTTCTTCTTTTCGTAATGTAATTTTATCTAATTCTGTTTTATCCAAAGTTGATTCCTCCCATTCACATTTACCTATTATATCAAAAAGAAAGAGTAATTCAAACAATAAAAACTACTCTTATATCACAATTTATCTAAATACAGGGATTATTCGGTCAAAAAGATATTATCTATGAATAACCATCATGGTTGATAAAGATGTCTATAAAAATATAAGCTACCATCTTATTTTCAAAAAGATGATCATTAATTTACTATGCTGAACTCTTTATATAACATACTTTTTAACTATTTCTAATATTTGATTATGGGAGATTCCATTGGTAATAATAGCCCCTTTAATTTCTCTATCATATCGTTGCTCATTACCATATAAATCAGTCACTTTACCTCCTGCCTCTTTAACAATAAGATATGAGGCCGCTATGTCACAATTACCATGTGCAGTTCCTGGAAATATATCACAAGAGAAATTTCCTGTTGCAATAGCCATAGCACTTCTAGCTACACTACCTATACTTGAGATTTTTGATAGTTTCTTTAATTCTTTGATTAATAATACTTCATCAACAATGTCATTATTAAATATTTCAATATTCGTTCTATATCCTAAATCGCCTAATTTTTTATTATTAACAGATATTTTACGATTATTACAATAAGCTCCTTCACCTTTTATAGAAGTATATATTTTATCTTCATTGGCATTGTATACCACACCAACGATAGGTTCACCGCGATAAACTAAAGCAAGAGAAAAAACAAATACAGGAATTTGATTAACAAACATACCTGTTCCGTCTAATGGATCACATACCCATACATATTCACTATCTTTAATATAGTTTTCTTCTTCCCCATTTACAGCATGATCTTTATATTTTTCTTTTACTCGTTCAATTAAATAACGATTTATCTTTTTATCTACAGCGGTAACAACTGTCTTATCGGTTTTATAATTTAAATCGATATCCTGTTGATAAGCATCCATCATTACTTTACCTGCATATAAGGCAATTTCTTTCGCAAATTCTAAATATTCATTATACATATTTTTTCTCCTTATAGTAATTAACTATATCTTTGATATTGAATTTATGGGCTCATCTGAACACTACCATTCATTTTGTGTTTCCTCACCTGAAACTTCAATAGCGATATGATTAAAGTAGCCATCTAGTATATAATGGCACCAATATTTTACAGACTCCCAAAAAGTCCCTTAGCACAAATCTAAGTTATTTTTGACACTTAGCAGTATGTCATTAAATGTCAATGTGAACATTAATAATATCTTCTTTTCTTTAAAGAATATTCACCTTTTTCAGGATTTTGAGCATATTCTAATAATTCTTCTTTAGATACTTCATGAAATTGAAATTCCGATATACAACCATTTACTTTTTCACCCATATAAATTAAATATTGTCTTTTTCGATTTAATTCTTCTTTTAATACATCTAACATTGACATATCAGTATAAAATTCTGTTCCATACATGTATACATATGAGTCTCTTTCTTTGTAAAAAGGTTTCAATGCATCATATATTATTCTTTTATCTTCAATTATAAATGAACCAAGAATATTTTCTTTAGAATCAGAGATTTTTAAACCCCCACTAGATCTAAAATCATCCCCTTTTAATCTTCCATATCCAGCAATAAAGTCTCCATATTTCATATCAATAAGATGATCAGAAATTTTTAATTGTTCTAATAATTCAGGTGAAACTTGCTTTAACCTAAAAGAAAAATTATGTCTTTTTAAATACTCTAATACAGGTGTGTTTTGTCTAATTCTTATTAATTCATAATTTATAATATTGTTTTTAATTATCTCTTTCATACCATAATCCTCCAGAAAATTAGATATATTATACTATTTGTTTTCTAAGTGAGTCAATGCACATAATTATTTATAACACTATATTGGCACTATTATGTAAGTGGTAGGCAAGAATCTTTTTTTACCCCATACCAATGTTTTACGCTTGTTGAAATCGTAATGACTGTGTCCAGCTCTAAGGATACGACATTTTTTTCTCTTCATGATAGAAAACTAAAATTTATGCAAACCTCTATTTTTTATATATTCATACACCATCTTTTTATAATCCTTAATAAATCTATTTTTCGTCTTTTCATCTACACAGTCCAAGTCTAAATAAGGAGCAATATCTTCGATTTCAGTCAATAACAAAGTACCATCGGATAATTTAATAAAATCAATTCTTTGAATTCCGTAATAGTTTTCATTTAATTTCATAAATTCATTTGCGATAATTAACTCTCTACTATCATATTCATAAATAATAGGATCAGGATAAACAGGAACTTTACTTGGTTTGAATTCCAAAGCATATTCAAATTTATCTTTTACATAGTAAAATTGCACTTCCGATTCAAAATGCATGAATGGTTGAATTATATAGTTACTATTAAATTTACTTATTAAAGACTGTTTATCAACCACTATCTGGCCTATACCATCATGACTATCTTTAAGCTTTAAAAGATATTTCTCACAATCTCCCAATTTATTGATGTCACTCAATTTATCAACTGTAGGTATGACTGGATATCCTTTTTCAAACAAGTCTACTAAATAAGTTTTACCCTTCCCATCAAATTTACCATCAAAATTAATGCGTGCTAAATTTTTTTTTACAATTCTTTCAGAAAACTCGTATTTTCCTCCAACTTCTTTTTCCGTAGTTTCGGAACTCCAAGTGTTTCTTCTTAAAAAAATATCAAATATATCTTCCAATCTCTCATCATAACTTTTATCGACAATAGCTATTTGATGTCCATCTTTTTGAAAAGCCCTTGCTAACCAAATATCTTCTAGCTTTTCATCATTATCTAAATTACTAATCATCAATATATTCATAACATCTATCCTAATTGATTATATTCTTCATCACTGACAGGCTCGCACCATTCATTTTGTGTTTCTTCACCTGGAACTTCGATAGCGATATGACTAAACCAAGAATCTTTTTTCGCTCCATGCCAATGTTTTACACCTGCTGGTATCACAATAACTTTACCTGGTTCCAAACTAACTGCATCCTTTCCTTCTTCTTGGTACCATCCATATCCTGCTGTACAAATTAAAATCTGCCCTCCACCACTTTTTGCATGATGAATATGCCAATTATTTCTCACACTCGGTTCAAAAGTAACATTGGCTAAGAAAAGATTACATGTTTTCGGATCCGTTAAGGGATTTAAATAACTTGATCCTGTAAAATACTCAGCAAATGCATCATTAGGTTGTCCTAACCCAAATACATTAATTTTATTAAATTCATTTTTATCTTTCATTTAAAATCCTCCTAATTCAATTTTTCTATCCAAGCATCGATTTCTTCTTTTGAAGTTAATAATTCATCTCTTTTATCTTCTTCTGCAGAAAATACTAAATCTAATTCTCCTTTGATTTTAGAATTTGGTAATAATGTTTCATAGTCTTTAAATGAATGCCCAAGCCACCCAGCATTCGCACTCGCTACAATAATTTCTTTACCGGCTAAATCATATTCTTTTAAGAATTTCTTCATTACTGGACTAATTCCATACCACCAAGTACATGTAATTAGTACTATCTTTTTATATTGAGATAAATCCTTATCAATTTTCTTAATTTCGACATCGCGCTTAATCTCATTATTCTGCCACTCAGCCACTACTTCATCATAATCACTAGAAAAAGGAACGAGTGGTTCTAGTTCTAAACTATCTGCTTGACATTTTTCCTTTACATAATTGGCGATTTTTTTACTATTTCCGGTAAAACTGTAATAAATAACTAACGTATCTGTCATAAAAATCTCCTTTCTATTTAAAATTAATTCTCTTCTTCATAGACTTCTTTAGCCATTCTAAATACTGCCCAAGCATTTGGCCATCCAGCATAGAAAGCAGCATGAGTAATGATTTCTGCCATTTCTTCTTTAGTAATTCCATTCTTTTTAGCATTAATTAAATGCGCTTTTAGACTAGAATCTAAAATTCCTTTACTCATTAGAGCAACAACAGTAACTAGTGATCTATCTCGTAAAGATAGTTGTTCCTCCCTACTCCATACTTCTCCAAATAATACATCATCATTAAGTTCCGCAAATTTAGGAGCAAAATCTCCTAATTGTGTTCTTCCAGCGGTTTGTTTTTCCATTTTTATTCCTCCTTCTACTTTTCTATCATATCACTTAAAGTCTGCTTTAGGTCAACAAAAAAAGAGTTAATTAAACTCTTTTATGGACGTATTTTAAACGTTTTTGGAGCATAGCGATAGACTAAAATCAAAGCAACAATCACATAGATGATAGAAAATAATGTCATCACTGCACCAAACAATATCGTAGGTAAATGAATATCTATTCCCATATAACAGACAACATAAGTCAATAAACTAATCACACTATAAGTCGTACTCTTCATTTCTAAATTTATATTATAAGGCTGTAATAGATAATACATCGTTAGATAATGTACAGAAAAGAAGATAGACATAGCAAGAATGGTAATCGCTAAAAATAGATAATTTAATGGATTATTAGTACCACCACTTAAGAAAAGAATTAATGGTAAACCGGTAGCGATTACTACTGTAGGAATCAAATTAATTTTGATTAATGTTTTTAATCGTTCTTTGAATAATCCTAGAATCGTTTTAGGTTGACGATAAAAGCGATAACTTAACATACTATGATCACAATTCATAAACATCGCTTGAGTAACTACTGTTCCCCGATTGATAAAATACATAATAAATAGAAAATATGGTAAATAAGTAAGCATCATACGGTTAATAGTCGGATGTGATTGTTCGAAAAGTACAAGAATTAAAATCACAGCTATAATGATAAAGAAAGCAATAGTCGCAATCTTTTTCGCTGATTCTGTTAAAATCTTGCGATGACGTTTAGTAAAGATTTCATTTAAATAGGCATAGCCACTTTTTTGACTGGTGACCATTACTTGATTATCAATTTGATCAAGTACTGTTTTTTGAACCGTCTTTTTACTGACTTCTTTCGCATCAAAAATTACAACATCTTTTTTAAGAAGTGACTTATAAATACGCCCATATTGATCAAAGGTAACGATTTTATAAGTAGCAACTCCAGCTAGAGTAAACGTAAGTAAAAAGATTCCACTGTAAATTAATCCATTCATGACAAATCCTAAGAATGGTAAAACATATCCTAAAAGAAGGAAAACAGCAACTAAACTCCAAACGAGTGGTGTCGGTAAATTTTCATTGACAATTTTTTCTTCTTTGGTAAATTTATACAGACAAATTGCACTGTAGATTAATTTACAAGAAACAACAAATAAAGGCATTGAAAGACAAACGATAAGAGGAACTTTCAAAGTTAATCCAAAGATAATGGTAAATGGTAGAAAGCCAATCACCATCTTTAATAGAAAGTAAAGATAATTCGTTAATGTATATCTTTTGGCATCCATTCTCATCAGAACTAAAGCATAATATTTATCTTTCGTCGGATTAAACATCTGGGTATTCAATAGCGCACCAACAAAAGTTAAGAAGACAAAAATATGGACAAACCAATTAGCAGAATTTGTTTTAGAAACACTCGCAACCGTGACAATCATCAATGCAATGTATAAAAATTTACCTATGAAAATCGAACCGATTTCCAATAATATACTAATTACATTCCCTAGTATTTTTAAAGCACGATTACTATAAAGACTCTGTGGTAAAATTTTCTTTACGAATGGCAATTGACGTAGAGAGTACAGAATACTGTTTACTTTGTAGGCATTTCGCAAGCGAAAAGAAAAAATAAAATCATTCATCTTCGTTTTCACCTTTTAATTCTTCGATAATTTCTTTTTTCCACTCGTCTAACTTTTTCGATTCACGTGGCATTTCTTTTAATACCCCTTTGTTTAAAATCACAATCTCATCACATAAATCTAAAGCAAGTTCCATGATATGAGTCGAAAATATAATGATGTGATCTTTTTTGATTTCCTTTAACATCTGTTTCATTTCTTCCGCAACAACGACGTCAAAAGAAGTTAATGGTTCATCTAAAAGTAAAATATTCGGACTCGCAATAATATTCACTAACATTTGAATCTTATTTTTCATTCCATGAGAATAATCTTTTAATAGTTTATCTCTATCTTCTACTTCAATTTTCATAAAGTCGAAATATTCATCGATCGTCTTAGGATTTTTTATTCGCTTTTGATTGATTTCGATAAAGAACTTTAAGAATTCTCTAGCGGTTAAAAACTCTGGAACTACTGGCGTCGATAGAATATAACCAATATCCTCTGCTTCGATCGTTCGTAAACTTCCATCTTCTTCAATCAAGAAACTTCCACCATCAACTGGAAGATCTTCATTAATACAGTTGAATAAAGTGGTCTTACCAGCTCCATTTCGACCTAATAGGCCATAGATTTTCCCCTTTTCAAAGGAGAAATTGATATCTTTTAATACTTGCTTCTTTTCGAAACTTTTTTTCAAATTTTTAATTACTAATTTCATAATTACTCCTTTTTCTCCATTAGTATATCATAACTCTAAAGGGAACAAAAGAATTTTTAACAGAAGAAATTATCCCTTCAATTTTACTACTAAAAATTAAGGAAAAAGAAAATACCGCTCCAATAAAGGAACGATATTTCATCACTTTTTGTATTAAAGCAAAGATTCTATGAACCCAATCACTTTAGGTAAAAAGATAATCAATCCGATAATAAAAGCAGCAATAGCAATGACTAAGACTGCTCCTGCAGCAGTATCTTTGGCTAATTTAGCTTTGGGATGAATATCTGGCATACACAAATCAATCGTCGTTTCTACTGCTGTATTGATCAGTTCTGCTGACATCACTGAACCACAAAGTAAAAGACAAACAATCCATTCACTACTAGAAATCTGGAAGAAAAACCCGCAGAAAATGACTAAACAAAAAGCACAAAAATGAATCAACATATTTCTTTCTGTTTCAATACAATGTCTCATCCCCTGAAAGGCATAATAGAAACTTCTCCATAGGGGTTCATTAGCTATTTTTTTAAACTTCTTTTTCATGTTACTTCTCCTTCATATAATTGGTAATTAATTTGGTAAAGATGATTAAGTAAGCAAGGGTAAAACTAAACCCAGCTAGCACATCACTTAGATAATGTACACCTAAGTAAATCCTAGAAGTACCAATTAGGATAATAATTATCACTAAAACGGTAATTAAAAATATTTTTAATTTCTTTTGAATAGAACTTTTATATAGTAAATAAATTAGAAACCCATAAAAAGCAAGAGCCGCCATGGAGTGTCCTGAGGGAAAACTGTACCCACTTTCTTCGATTATCGATTCTATCGGTCTTTCTCTTCTAAACACAAATTTTAGTGCGGTATTTAATACTACAGTATTAATTAGGTTAATTCCAACTAGATAAAAATAAGTTCTTTTTTTGATAAAAATAAAAATCAAAAAACAAAATAGAATTAATACCGGGGCACTCGCTAAAGCAGTAACTGTTTTGAAGAAAGCGGTCAAACCTGGGCTTTCCCAATTCTTCAGTACTTCAAATGCCCGTTCATCGAAGGAAAACTCTCCCTGATTAAGTACCGTTATAGCTAAGAGAAAGAAAATAAGTAAAGCGATTACGAGGAAAATCCACCGAATATTTTTATATAAAAATTTACTGATACTGATATTTTTTTGTTTCATATTTCATATTTCACCGCTTCTTTATTGTTTTATTTTCTTATTTATAGATTATAACACGTCTTTATCGATATTTCTATCCTCACTTTCCACTTTCTTGTTGTAGAAAGTAAGCTCTTACGACGTTATCCATTAACATGAGGGAAGTTAAAGCCCCTACTCCTTTAGGAACTGGCGTAATTTTCTGAGCCTTTGGATAGACTTCTTCCCAACAGACATCGCCATAAATTCTATTATTTTCGTAATTGGTTCCAACATCGATTATGGCACAATTAGAATTAATCATTTCTCCTCGTAACCACTCTTTTTCTCCAATTGCGATGATAATGAGATTCCCTTTTTGGATTATTTCTTTAATATTCGGAGTATTACGACCACATAAATATACCTGAGTTTGGTTCTGGAGTATCTGATAAAGTGGCATACCGACTATATTACTTCTACCAATAATTACGATGGTTTGATCCTTGATTGGAATATGATAATATTCGATAAAAGCTAAGACACTACGTGCGGTTGGAGAGATTAAATTTCGGGTTTGTTGTTGGCTTTTTGTCACACCTTCAACATCCTTTTTTGGTTGGATATGATCAATCAAATTTTGATAATCGTACTTAGAAGGAACCGGTTTTTGAATCATAATACCAGTCACATTAGGATCTTTATTTGCTTTTTCTATCATCTTGATAATCTTCTCTTCAGATATAGCCATAGAACAATTGATTACTTCACATAAAATACCAAGTTGTTTAGCCAACCGTTGTTTACTAGCTAGAAAGATTTGACTCTCTGGAGTAGGATCAATCTGAAAAATAACTAATTTTAATGGTTGTTTAATTTCTGATAGTTTCATACTTAACTGAGTAATTAAGTGTTCTTTTATCGGCTTAGCGAATAATATCTTTTCTTCCATCACTTATTTCCTTTCCTTAGCTGATTTTTTTACCAGTCCTCTTTTTTCATTTTTAGATACCAGTAAATCATCTTTCTATTTGTATTTTCTTCGTTTAACTTCTTTTTCTAGTTCATAGAAAAAGATCAATTAATCTGATCTTTTTATTCCACACTCCTACAAGTGAATTCATTTTTTTCAATATCTTCTTTAAAGTCTTTAAAATTAACCTTTGCGGTTTCTTGTTCTACATCATATTGATAATCTGACGATACGGTTACTGTTCTACTCTCTGGATCATAAGTTGTCATCGGATCTTCATACTGATCACTATCTTCAGTATAAAGTTGATATAACTCATCAGTCAAATACGTTGTTACCATTTTAAATTGATTACGAATTAGATTTCCATTATCATCAGCATAAATATGATATTCACTTTTCATATTGTATTCATCGGTTGCCAATTCACGACTACAGATATATTCCTTAGCTAAATCCATACCTGTCTTATCTTCCTGATCTGACTTTTTATTATTTAGCATGAATAAAATTCCAACAACGATTAGAATAACACCAATTAAAGCACTAATGATTACTATTCGTTTTTGGCTAAACATCTTCCCACACCCTTTTATCTTTTTACTATTTCTATTTTAACAAACATTTTCTTCTTTGTCTGTATTTTTCTGTAACTTTTTATCAGAAAAGATAGGTAACCAAAACAAAAAGAGGCTTTGCCTCATTCCTGTTCTAAATATACAACCCTGCTGGTTTAGCTTTTTGATTCATTTCTACTTTTTGATCATACTTATCGATAGTAACCACTTGGTGAGTGGCTAAACTCTTTTGTACATCTATAATTCTTTGATTAGTACTTCCACGATAGGCGGTGCTTAGGCTTCTTTTTGCTAGAATAAATTTTCCATCAACTAATACATCGATATGGTTTAGGAAGTTGGTGATATCACGATTAGTATGTGACAGTTTTAATAAATCTTCGAAAAGATAGCCTGTATAGCACCATATATTCCAATTCCTCGATTTGGCATATTGACTAATAGCTGCACAAGCACCTGGCTGAACAAAAGGATCACCGCCAGAGAATGTTAATCCATCCTGATTTTCCAAAAGTTCAAGTTCGGCAATGACCTCTTCAACATCAAAATCCCTTCCTCCTGAAAAATCATGAGTTCCAGGATTATGACATCCAGGGCAATGATGAGGGCAACCTTGAGTCCAAATCACTGTTCTAATTCCCTCACCATCCACAATACTATCTGCTTGTACACTAGCCGCTAATCTGATTTTCATCTGTTTACTCATCTTTCGCTGTCTTTTGGTTCATTAATTCTTTTAAACCACTATGTTTTACACGGTCTCTTTCTTCAGCTCTCTTACCGTTATTAAAACGACTTACATCTCCGGCAAGATATCCGGTTACTCTTCTAATCCTTTCAAATTTTACTCCTTCTCCTACTGTTCTTTCCATTATTTTTTCCTCCTTTATTACTTTCTATTCTCTTAATTTTTATTCATCTAGCATTCACAATCACTGCCATGTAAGCGCTCGATTGGAATACTTTCAAACTCACGTCTACCACAACCTGGGCAAACATCACCAATGACACCAATATATCCACAAACTGGATCACGGTCAACTGGATGGTTAACAGCACCATAACCAATTCCTGATTCTTTCATCAAACGAATGATTTTTTCAAAAGCTTCAACATTTTGAGCTGCATCTCCGTCTAACTCGATATAAGAAATATGACCACCATTCGTCAAATCATGATATGGAGCTTCTGTTTTTATTTTATGAGTGATACTCGTGTTGTAATAAACTGGTACATGGAACGAATTCGTATAATATTCACGATCCGTTACCCCTTTTATTTTTCCGTAAATTGCTTTATCGATATTAGTGAATCGACCAGATAAACCTTCAGCTGGAGTAGCTAAGCAAGCAAAGTTTAAATTGTATTTTTCTGCATATTCATCACATTTTTTTCGCATAAAGCCGACAATTTCTAATCCTAATTTTTGAGCTTCATCACTTTCTCCTTGATGTTTACCAATCAATGCTTTTAAGCATTCGGCCAAACCGATGAATCCAATCGATAAACTACCATGTTTCCATACCTTACGAAGACGGTCACTAGGTTTTAACTTTTCTCCATCATTCCAAACTCCTTGTCCTAAAAGGAAAGGGAAATTGTAGTTATGCTTATTACATTGAATCTCAAAACGTTCTAGTAACTGATCTTTAACCATATCCATCAATTCTTCTAACTCTTGATAGAAACCTTTCATATCTGCTTTATCACGCTCTTTTAAACAAATTCCATGTTTAATTCCTAAACGTGGTAAATTAATTGTCGTCCATGATAAGTTTCCTCTACCGGTTACTACTTGATGATTAGGATCTGTCACATCAGAAATTACTCTCGTTCTACATCCCATATAAGCAATTTCTGTATTTACATCACCTGGTTTATAAAATTGTAGATTGAATGGAGCATCTACAAAAGAAAAGTTAGGGAACAATCTCTTAGCCGATACTTTACAAGCTAATTTAAATAGATCATAGTTAGGATCCTCTGGATTATAATTAACTCCTTCTTTTATCTTAAAGATAGATACAGGGAAAATTGGTGTTTCACCATGACCTAATCCAGCATCAGTTGCCTCTAAGAAATTTCTAATTACCATTCTACCTTCTGGAGAAGTATCCGTTCCTAAATTTACTGATGAGAATGGAACCTGTGCACCAGCTCGAGAATGCATCGTATTTAAGTTATGAATAAAAGCTTCCATCGCTTGTTGCGTAGCACGATTCGTCTTCTGTAATGCCTTGTCATAACACATATCGAGAATCTTTTCAATTTCTCTTGAGCCCTTAGCAAATGGATAAAATAAATCACGGGCAAATTCAATAGACTCTAACTTGTCAATTTCTCTAGCTATCCTATCCATATTAATAAAAGGAAGAAAACCTTCTAAATCAAGTCCATCATAGATAGCTTGTTTAAATTGTCTTTTGAATGTCTTTAATACACCTGGAGCCATATAATAATCAAAGGCTGGCACTGATTGACCACCATGTTGATCATTTTGATTCGCTTGAATCGCAATCGCAGCTAAAGAACCATATGTACTAATATCTTGTGGTGGGCGAATATATCCATGCCCAGTATCAAAGCCATTTTTAAATAAACGACCTAGATCGATTTGACAACATGTTGTCGTACCCATTGCAAAGAAATCCATATCATGAATGTGAATTTCACCACTATCATGTGCGTCTGCATATTTTGACTTCATCAAATAAGCTTTAGCAAATTCTTTTGATACGGTCGCTCCATATTGAAGCATCGTTCCCATTGGACTATTACCATCGATATTGGCATTTTCACGTTTAGCATCTTCTTCATTAGCTGATTTTAATCCTAAATTTTCTAATGATTTTAAGAACTTATGCATCTTTTTATCATCAGCAAAATTTAGACGTGACTGATTTCTACGATCACGATATTCAGAGAAAGAACGATAGACATCTCCATAGCCTTTTTTCTCTAATTCTTCTTCAATCATATCTTGAATTTCTTCTATTTTAATTTTTCCAGCTTCATGATATTCTTTATCAATACGATTAAGTACTGATTGATATACTTTTTGAATATCTTTTTCACTGTATTTTCTTTCGCCTTTTTCTTCTTGATCAGAACTAACGATACTATCGAAACCTTTTTTTATCGCTAATGCGATCTTTGAGCCGTCAAACTCTACCTTTTTTCCGTTTCGTTTAACTACCATCAGTTCTTTTACTTCTTCTACTGTATCTGTCATCTTACTTCATCTCCACTCCTATCTTTTGTTAATTCGATTGTATAACTATATCGGTTAACCGGTCAACGTTTTTTAAATTTTTTTCCTCATTTTTTCAAATTTTACATTTTTCATTTTTTCATTTTTCTTATTTTTTTGACTTTTTTATCACATTTAAAAATTATGTCAACATCGGTTTTTTCTTATATTCTATCTAGGTTTTAAAAAAAATATTTTTTTCTTGACTTTTTTCATTTTCTTACTTTTTTCATAAAATCGCGTTTTTCAATTTTTTCTTTTTTTCATTTTTTCATCATTTTTGTCTTGTTCGATTTACATGAGACATAAGAAAAAAGACACTCAGTTTACAAGTGCCTTTTTTCCTTTTTTGTCCTAATGATACATTTTTTGTTTTTTGAATTGATCAAGATCTACTTCATAAGTATTCCAAGTCTCTCCCTCTAATACAGGTTGTAATTTTCCCCCAAATGCTTCAATCGTTTTAATTGAAGCGATATTATCAGGATATACTGTAATTTTGATCTTAGAAACTCCTTGTTCTAAAATATGATTTCGAATAGTTTCTAACGCCTCTAAAGCATAATGATGACCTCGATATGAAGGCATAATCTCACAGCCGATATTAGCAAAGAAAGGAACTACATCTTCTAAGCTAACACGAAGCATCCCAATTCGTTTAACAGTATCATGAAGTGTAATCGTATAATATTTTCCTGATAAACTTTGCTTTTCTTCATCGTTTAAATAAAGATCCACTTTAGTACCAGAATAAGTTGGTCCATCCGCAAAAGGAATACGCATCTTCAACGTATCAAGATATTGATGCAATATCAATAACCTCTGTGATAAAGATTCAGAAAAACCATATTCCTCTGCTTTGCATATCTCTTCAATTTCTTTTTCAGTTTTCTCGATTTCTCTCAACATCTCTTCTTTAGTCATTTTTTATTTTCCTTCTATCAAACTCAACGAAACTTTTTCTTGCTCTTTTTTAATGTCCACTACCCAACAATCAACAATATCTCCAACTGAAAATAACTCAGATGGATGTTTAATATATTGATCTGTTAATTTAGAAATATGGGCTAATCCATCCTGATGAAGACCAATATCAATAAATAAACCAAAATCGACAACATTACGAACAGTTCCTTGTAATTTATCCCCTATATGAAGATCTTCGATATGAAGAACATCACTTTTTAAAAGAGGTTTAGGAAGTTCATCACGAGGATCACGATTTGGTTTTTGTAAAGCATCAATAATATCTTGTAAAGTATAACTATCTACATCCAAACTAGTATTTTGTACATCATAAGTAGCTAGTTTTTCTTTTAACTCAGTAGAACCAACATCATTAGGAGTAAACCCAAGTGAAGCTAATAATTGTTCAGCGATAGGATAGCTCTCAGGATGGATAGAAGTTCGATCTAATGGATTAGTTCCTTCTTGAATACGAATGAAACCGATCGATTGCTCATAGACTTTATCACTAATTCCACGAATTTTATGAATTTCTTCACGTGAAGCAATTTTACCATTAACTTCACGATATTGAAGTAGCGCATCAATTGCCTTCTTAGTTAACCCGGATACATATTTTAATAATGAAGCTGAAGCGGTATTAATGTTTACCCCTACTTGATTAACGGCCTTAGTTACCACAAACTCTAAAGAATCATCTAATTTTTTACCCTGTACATCATGTTGATAAAGACCTACCCCGATACTTTTCGGATCAATTTTGACAAGTTCAGAAAGAGAGTCCTGCAATCTTCTCCCTATAGAAATTGCACTTCGCTTTTCGACAGTTAAATCCGGAAACTCTTCGATAGCAAGTGGGGATGCAGAATAAACCGAAGCTCCTGCTTCACTGACAATAACATATTCAACAGGTCGTGAAGACTCTTTAATCGCCTCGGCAATAAAAGCTTCACTCTCACGAGAAGCAGTACCATTTCCAATCGCTATGATATCAATGTTGTAACGTTTAATCAAATCGAGAACGGTCTTCTTACTCTCTTCGACCTTATGATGAGGCTCAGTAGGATAGATCACTTCGATCGCTAGTACTTTCCCGGTTGGATCAAGTGCCGCAAGTTTACACCCTGTACGAAAAGCCGGATCAAATCCTAATACTGTTTTCTCACGCATTGGCGGAGTTAATAATAAGCTTTCCACGTTCTTCGCAAAGTTTTCAATGGCGACCACTTCACCATCTTCTTTTAACTCAGCACGAATTTCTCGTTCAAGACTAGGAAAAATTAAACGTTTATAACTATCCTTAATCGCCTCTTTAACTTCCGGTACTACAAACGAAGACTTATTTTTGATAATCTTTGCTTCTAAAAAGCCCAACATTTCTTCTTCGTTAACAGAGATACTAACACTTAAAACATCTTCTTTTTCGCCACGATTTACTGCTAAAATACGATGAGCCTTAATCCTCTTGACTGGTTCACTATACTCATAATACATTTCATATACTTTTTTCTCATCGATTGCATTTTTCTTTTTCTTGGCCGTTAGTAACCCCTCTTTAAACATTCGACGACGTAATTCTTTTCGGTAGCTGGCATTATCACTGATCCATTCCGCAATAATATACTTAGCCCCTTGAATAGCCTTTTCAACAGTTGGTACTTTATCGGTAATAAATTTTTCTGCCATCTGAGTTAGACTACCCGTAGTAGGAAAAGCCATCATCATCTTAGCTAACGGTTCTAAACCATTTTTAATTGCTTCCGTTGCCTTGGTTTTCTTTTTCTCTTTATATGGTCGATATAAATCCTCTACTTCGACTAACTTTTGACAAGCCATGATCGAGTTTCTTAATTCTTCTGTTAATAATCCTTTCTCATCGATCAAACGAATAACATCTTCTTTTCGTTTTAAAAGATTCTCTTGGTATTCATAAACCTCGTTAATCTTTCTAATTTGTTCTTCGTCTAAAGCCCCCGTTACTTCTTTTCGATAACGAGCGATAAATGGAATCGTATTTCCTTCTTGTAATAGTTTTAAAACTGCTTCTACTTGTTTATTTTTTATTGCTAATTGTTCACTAATTTCGTTAATAATTTCTTGATTCATCTAGTATGTACCTCCTTTTTTATTGTAACAAACTAAAGAAAAAAAGTTTAGTCTTTTTACTAAACTTTACTGAAAAGAAATATCCTCTATTTTTCTTCTTTAATAATCGCATTAGCCAAAGTTTTTCTTTCTAATGGTTTAGGATCCTTCTCTTTATATCCTAGAAGAACAGCACTTACTAGATGTTTGGTATCATCAACCCCAAAATAACCAGCTACTTGACTACTAATTTTTAAAATATTACCAATCCACAAAGAACCTAATCCTAAATCCGTTGCCTTTAAAAGCATATTTTCAATCATCGCTCCCATCGATAATAAAGTAAAATCAGGACTTTCTAAACGATCACTGTATACTAATATCAAGGTATCCCCTCTAGAAATTGTATCGGCCGTCTTACTGATACTTTCATCTTCTGGATGTTTTTCGCCTTCTTCTTTTAATAATTTAACGATTTCAGGAATACTTTTTCTTACGATAATAAACTGCCAAGGCTGTGTATTATGCGCAGATGGGGCTAGTAGACCGGCTTCGATTATAGCATTTACTTTTTCCCTCTCCACTGATTGTTTAGTATATTTACGAATACTTCTTCTTTTTTCTAATACTTCTTTAAATTCCATATGATCACCACAAACCGTAGAACTAAGTAAACAAAATAGGATATTTACCATGCTATTTTGATAAAAGACTTGTGTCAAACTAAAACTCCTATTAATTTTGACATCTATTTTAGAGTAATATCCTTTTTTTTATTCTTTGTTCTATCTTTCCTTTCCATATATTAAGAATATCACAGTTCTCTTTACTTCTTCAAACAATATATAACTAAGTATATAAAATTTTCTAATTATCGATCAAAAGAAAATTCACATCTTTGATGAAGAAACAAAAAAAGAATCCGTTTTAAGAACAGATTCTATTAGATTATTTTACTTTTTGAAATTCTTCAGTGTCTTCATTTAACAAAGACAATTGTTTTTGTAAAGCATATATTTCTTGTTGCGTTTGTATTAACTGACGATTTAATTCTAACAAACGATTTTTAATATCCATAATCATTTTCTCATCGTTAATTCTTAATGACGAAGCCTCACTTCGATAATTTTGATTATAAGCATCATCAAATAAAACTGTTTTAGGTTTTACAGAATCTTTTTTTAGTCGATACGTAGTAAAATCTGAAACATTTGTATTTTTGTTCTTGTCTAGCAAAGAAGAAACATTTGTGTCCTTGCCTGGTAAAGAAGGAACATTTGTGTTCTTGTCTGATAAAGAAGAAGATGATTTTACTTCTTGATGAACAGGATTTTCTTTTCTTCTAGGAGGTAATGGTGGAGGTGTTATACTACTTTTCCCCTCAGTATCACGTTTTCTAGTACTTTCTTCTTTAGTTCTTTTTCTTCCTTCATTTTCTTGTCTTTTGATTAATTTTTGTTGTCTTTTTTCTTCTTTCTTTTCTTCACGTAAAGCCTTTTTTACTTCACGGTTTGCATTTTTTGTTTTCTTCTTCCCTTTACGTGACTTCTTATCTTTATCACTATTCTTCTCTTCTTGAGTAATTTCTTCTTCTTCATATTCATCTTCATACTCTTCTAATTTTTGTTTTTCTCGGATATTGCTGATTCCACCAGCTCCCATACCAAATAATCCACCAAAAACCGCTCCAGGAATTCCACCATATAAAAGAGTCATACTAGTCGGAATTCCTGTTAAAATTAACCCTGAAGTAGCCATTATTGAAAATAAACCTAATCCTACCAATGTATAAATAAATAGACGTCTTACTGGATGACGTTTAGCTTTTTTTAACTCTGTTTTTTCCATCTCTATCTCCCCTTCACTAATGTTACTTATTATACCACAATGAATAAAAAATCGCAATTTTCTAGCTGTTCTTATGTACAATTTTCCCACAAAAAAAATCTCGTTCTAACTAATGAACCAAAACGAGACTTTTTCTTTGTTTTAAATACCGCACTCTTCATCATTAAGAAATTCTTTTTACTTTAGGAAGAGTACTTTTCTGATTTACCATCAACTCATCAATAACTTTTTGAAGTTCCTCCATTTGTCTTTGCGTTTCAACCAAAATCTTCTGTAACTGTTCTAAATGTAGACTAACATCTTGAATAATTTTTTCTTCATTAACGCGCAAACTATTTTGTCCTTTTTCTGGAATACGAGTATATTTATCATCGAACACTACCTGTTTTCTAGTAGAAAGTGGTTTAAGACTATATGTTCTATCCTGATTAACAACCTCGTCATTCTCTTCTAATGTCAAAATATTAGAAACTGGCTCCTCATTTAAATTACTTGCTGTTTCTTGATTAGTTAACTCTTCTTCATCTAATGTTAGAATATTAGAAACAGACTCTTCTTCTGTGTTACTTACCGTTTTTCTATTAGTTAACTCATCTTCATCATCCAATGTTAAAATATTAGAAACTGGATAATCTCTATACCTAGATCTAGTTGAAGTCTTTTTCTTACCTAATAACATTGCATTACGTTTTTTATGATTGAATTTATGCTTTTTTGGTTTTCTTTTTCGCTTCTTTTTTGTATAATCGATATCTTTATTATCCTCAAATAAAAGATCAACCGCATTCACAATAACTGACCCACTTAATAATCCAAGCGCTCCCCCAGCTAAAATAGCTATTATACTTGGTGCTGAAAAAAAGGTAAAAGGAACTATAAAACCAATCGCCGTAGTCGTTATTGGAATTATTTTGCTTAAATTCTTCATTTTAACCACTCCTCTTTTCAATAGTGGCTTTATTATACCACAATCAAACAGAAAAAGCGAGTTTTTTCACTCGCTATTGTAACACTTCTTTATCGACGATAATAACCGGTCTAATTCCAAAATATTCCGATGCATTTTCAAATTCTTGAACTTCTGCTTGGGTTTCATCCACACTAACTGCCCACAAAAAATTACCGTCTTTAAGATTAGGTGTCGAAGTCCAATAATTAGTATTTGCCAACCAAGTTACTTGTTTTAAATGATCAGAAAAAGTAGAAGAACCCACTTGATCGTTAACTACTGCTTCGATTTCCGGAACTGTAATTAAACGTAATTCATCATATCCTGTTAGAATTTCTGCTTTTTGTAAATTGACAAAATAGCGATCAAATAGAATTGTTTCTAACTCTTGGTATTTACCAGTACTACAGTAATATTTTTCAGATTGTTCACTAATCAATCCTTCATTGATTTTTCCTTGAATAAATTCACTCATTACACAAGTACTATCCTGAACACCCGTAGGAATCAAATTATAATCACTCAACAATTTTACTTTTGCTGTTGTACTATCGCTATCCTCTAATACATGATACTTATCTCCATTAGGCAAAGTCACAGCATCCCCCATATGATATTCTGGCCATGTTTTATCTTCAGTTAATTCCTCTATTTCTAAGCGACCATGAAAATGTTGTTTACTTGCCTGCTCTGGGCTACCCTCAGCTAACCAAATACGAAGTTCGTGAATTTCACTACTTTCTGGCATTAATTCATGAGTACTAATATAAATTTCATAATCTTTAGTTTCTATAGTACTTAACACCTTAGGTTCCTCATTATCTATTTTATATTTTATATAGTAAGTAGAAAGTTGTTTTGACTGACAATCATCTTCTTGAATCAATGCTTGATCAGAAGAAAGTTTAATCACAAATTTTGCTTTTTCTTTTCCCGTATTTGTCACATTAAAGCGATATGGCTGTTGCTTAGCTCCTTCTTCATCAGACATAGTAGTAGCATTAACTAAAGATAATACATCTCCATTTCCCCTACCATTATCGACATAGCTAATTTCAAAAGCCTCTTCTTTAAAGACATTATATTCTTTATTTTTATCCTGATTATGGAATAAAAGGTAACTACCGCCAATTGCTGCTACTACTGTAATTACCACAGCGATTATAGTAATCGTTGTTTGATGCTTAAATAATTTTTTTTCTTGTCTCATAGAACCACCCATTTTATACCTTTTCTTATCTTATTTTCATTATACCATATTCCTCTTAAAATTCCAGAAAAAAAGTATTAAAATTAGTAACCCAATCTTAATACTTCTATTTTGACATTATACTTTAGTCCCTGTTGATAGGCAACAGCATTACTTTCTGTTAGTAAGTCCAAAATACGACCCTTACCTGATCCGATTGCACCACCTCTATCTAATACAATAGCTAGCATTGGATCTTCACCTATATTAGTTAAACGCATAATCGTTCCTAAGGGATATTCTTGTCCCGCAGCAACAATACGTACACTTCCATAGACAGGATCAGTATAATAAATACGACCATCACCAATATAATACCCTGATGCTGTTCTTCCTGATGTACATCCGTAACAGTCATGTCCATAGTGGCTTACAGTTCCAGCATTTGTAGAAAGTACTGGAAAATTAGTTGTGTCTATTGGGGGAACATAATTAGGAAATGAAGCAGTAGCTTCTTCCTTTTTCTCAATCTTAGGTTGTTCATAAACAGATTGAGGGATTTCTAATTGTTCTTTGATCTCTTGTTGATCTACTGTACTAGCAATTAATTTACTATTTAATTGCTTTGTTATATTCTCATTTGACACTGCATAATCTTTTTTCTCGATCGTAATATCAACATTAGCTAGACTAAACAATGTCAAAGCAATAACATAAACACATACTATTCTGAAAGCACAATTACAAATTTTTTTCATAATTCCTCTCTTTCGAACAGTTACCATTATAACATAGAGGAACTCGTTTTGCAAATTCGTAAGGGTTAATTTGTACTTTAGTTTTCTCATATACCCTTATTTTATGTGGATTATAGAGCTTTTGTTTGGGGAAAATTACCAATATTTTGTCCTTTATTTTTACTATTATATCCAACATTTAAAGGAATTTCCATAAAAAAGAGTACCGATATTTTATCAGTACTCCTCTTCTTTAGCATTAATGACTAGTAATGCTTATTGATAGTTATCTGCTTTTACTTCCATAAATGATTTTGGATGTTTACAAACTGGACATACATCTAAAGCATCTTTTCCAACATAAACATGTCCACAGTTACGGCAGATCCAAATTTTGTCTCCATCTTTATGGAATACACGGTCATCTTTAACATTCTTTAATAGGGTTAAATATCTTTCTTCATGCTCTTTTTCGATTTTTGCTACTGCATCGAATAAGTAAGCTAATTCATCGAAACCTTCTTCTTTAGCTTCTTTTGCGAATCCAGCATACATATCTGTCCATTCGTAGTTTTCACCTTGAGCAGCATCTTCTAAGTTTTCCATTGTAGATGGGATGTCGCCACCATGTAGGTATTTGAACCATAATTTAGCATGTTCTTTTTCGTTATTTGCTGTTTCTTCGAAAATAGCAGCGATTTGTTCATAACCATCCTTTTTAGCTTTTGAAGCATAGTATGAATATTTGTTTCTCGCTTGACTTTCTCCAGCAAAAGCGGTCATCAAATTTTGTTCTGTTTTAGAACCTTTTAATTTTGCGTAATCCATTTTTTTCATTCCTTCCTTTTCTTGTTTTTTATCTATATTAAAAGATTGCTCTTTTAATAACTTACTTTTATCTTGGTAACTCGTATGTAAGAGTTCCTCACTAATTGGGCTTAATGGTTCTCCTAAGAAATCACGATAAATTTTTTCGATATCGGGATTTCGATAAGAATAACGAATACGACTTTCTTTATCACTTTGATAAATTCCAGCCATTCTTTTTTCTAGGATCTCTTTTTGCTTATTAATTGCGGTTAGCGGTTGTCCTCCTCCACCGATACAGCCACCTGGACAATTCATCACTTCGATAAAATGATACTTTTTATGTTCTTGCTTCATTTTCTCTAAGAGGCGTTCCCAGTTAGGCAAGCCGTATACGACAGCTACTTGAAGTACAACATCTCCGATAGTAACCGTTGCTTCTTTTACTTCTTCTAAGCCACGAACTGGTGTATAGTTTAATAATGCTTCTTGGTCTTTTCCTGTTAGTAGATAATGAGCAGTTCGAATAGCTGCTTCCATTACCCCTCCACTGTTACCAAATAAGACACCTGCCCCACTTCCTCTTTCTAACAAAGAATCGAAGTGTTGCTCAGAAATTTTCGTAAAATCTATACCTTTTTCTCGTAACATTAAGCCTAGTTCACTAGTCGTGATGACATAATCATTATCTCTTGTAATTTCTTTGTGCCAAAAAGTGCTACTTGATTTTAGTTCTTCACGTAACGCTTCACCCTTCTTTGCTGTACATGGAGTTATTGCTACCGTAATTATTTTGGTTGGATCCAAATTTTTTATTTGTGCAAAATAGGTTTTAATCATTGTTGTTTGCATACCAATTGGACTTTTACAAGTAGATAAATTTTTTATCCAATCAGGGTGGTAAATTTCTAGATATTTCACCCAAGCCGGGCAACAACTAGTTAATTGAGGTAAGTTCTTGTTTTCTTTTATTCTAGAGACCAACTCACTTGCTTCTTCCATGATAGTCAAATCAGCGCCAAAAGTGGTATCGAATACATAATCAAACCCTAATTCTTTTAAAGCTCCTACCATTCTGCCTTCAACATTGGTACCTGCTTCTTCCTTAAATTCTTCACCTAAGGCAACCCTGACAGCAGGAGAAGTTAAAGCGATGACGATTTTATCTTGATTTTCAATTTCTTGAGCTACTTTCTTGTAGTTATATTTAGGGACAATTGCTCCCATTGGACAATTCAAGATACATTGGCCACAAGAAACACAGGCTGGGTGTCCCGTTACCTTGTCTTGGTATTTTATGCCAACTACGTTTTGACAGATATCTTTACAACGGCCACAATTAATGCACTTTTCCATGATTCTAGCGATTCCTGGATTGTCTTCATCGATAGGAATTCTTTTGCCTTCTTTTTCAGGCGGAGCCTCTTCTAAAGTAACTTCTTCCATAAACTCTTGATGAACTCCACAAATTGGACAACGATAATCTCCTTGTTCAACTAAATCGCCATTTTCTTCGATATAGCCGCATAGCTTACAGCGGTACTTCTTCTTTGGGCGTTGCTCTTCGATTACCTCTTCCATCATTTCTTTGCCTACTCCGCAAAGAGGGCAAGTATACCCATCTGGTAACTCTTCCATTTCTTCAATATAACCACATATTTTACATCTAAACTTCTTCACGTTTTCCTCCATTACATTCTAGGCAATATCCTTCAATCGTTAAATTATAGTTTCTCGCTTGAAAGTCATCTAGATAATTCTTACTCTTTAGTTGATTGAGTAATTTCGAGTCATAGAAATCAAATAGCTTACCACAGGTTAAACATTCAAGATGAAAATGGTCTTGATAAAAATCATAACGGTCTACTCCTTGTTTTGTTTTTAACAGACTAATTTTTCCTTCTTTTACGAATTGTTTCACATTGCGATAGACTGTTGCTTGGCCAATACTGGCGTCTGCCTTTTTGACTTCATCATAAATTTCGTAAATTGTTGGATGATCGTGATTATTTTTGATGATGTCTAAAATCAATTCTTTTTGTTTAGTGTTTCGGTATTTCATAACACTCCTTATTGATAATGATTATCAGTTATTATTATATCATTGTAGAAAAGAAAAGCAAGTGTTTTTTAGTGTTTTGGTTTGATTAAGTCGTCATAAATTTTGTAAAGTTTTTGAACATTATTTTCTAAAAAGTAATAATGTTTAATATAGAATGCTAGCATGATTAAAAAGATAACGAACAAAATACCAACCGCAATACTTGGCATAGTAACTAAAAAGAATAAACTAAAAAAAGTAAGAAGAGCGAAAGTTATCGTGACTAGAAGATGGATTAACCGTTCATGTTGATAAAAGGAAATATGGATTAAAAGATCTTCTTTTAATTGCTCACGTTCAGTACCCTTGATCTCATTTATTTGTTTTAAATATTCTTCTATTTTCTCTTTCATTTCTCAGGAATAATATTATTCCCTACACCTTCTTTCTCAGATCGTATTACACTTGTATCTTTTGTTTTAATTTTATCACACTATATTAAGCAAGAGAGCATTTTCCATTATTTTTTTTAAATATTTTTTATTACAGGTACTTTCTTTTTTCTATTTCTCATATAATTTAATAGAAAAAAGTTAAAACATGTGTAGTTGTCAATGATGTGAGACTAAAAAAGTAAAAATAAAAAATCGATATGATATAGTTAAAATGTTAATTTT
>CALVVF010000004.1 GCA_944363785.1 uncultured Bacilli bacterium | reverse complement strand
TTTTCTTGGGGTAAGGGGAAGTCTGCCCTTTTTTAGGTTTTTTCCTAAAATAAATTTAGTTTTATTTTTCAGATTAACACCTACTATATATTAATAGTATAGACTTTTTTCATTTTCTTTACTATATTTTCCCAAAAAAAAGCACTAATTAAATAGTGCTTTCCTCTTTCCTTATTCTGCCTCAATAACCCCATAATTTCCGTCTTTTCTCTTGTAAACGACTGTGGGTTCATTTGTTTCAATATCTTTAAATAAGTAAAACTGATGTCCTAAAAGTTCCATTTGTAGAATCGCTTCTTCTTCATCCATCGGTTTTACTTCTGCTTTTTTTCTTTTCACGATTTTGGTGTCTTCTTCTACTTCTGGCATTTCTTCAATATAATCAAAGGCAAACTCTTTAGCCTCTTTTAACTTTTTCGATTGCAATCTAGTTTTATTCTTTCTAATTTGCCTTTCTAACTTGTCTACAAGTACATCAATTGCGGCATAGAAATCTTCTTTCTCTTCTTCTGCTCTTAAAATAATTGTTTTCATTGGAATTGTTATCTCTACTTTATGTAAGTGGTTAGGAATTTTGACAATTACAGTAGCTTTTACGTCCTCTGGACTTTCGACATATTTATCTAATTTCTTTAATTTTTCTGTCGCATACTCTTCCATAGCTTTCGTAATTGTAACTTTACTTCCTCTGATAGATATATCCATATATATCCCTCCTTATATTTAATATAATAACATATTTATAAAAAAATAGGAAGAGAATGCACAAATATTATTTATCACACGTCGGCAAGGAAAAACTACCTATTTGGTAGTTACAAGTTCTTTAATAACGACTACATCTAAAGCTTGTAAGCCTTTAGCTGTTTCAAGTAGTTTGAATTCTACAACTTGTCCCTCAGATAAAGTTTTGTAACCATCTTGTTTAATTGCTGAGTAATGTACAAAGATATCTTCGTCCTCAGTATACTCGATGAATCCATAACCCTTTTCGTTATTGAACCATTTCACGGTTCCTCTCATCACTGCCACCTCACCTTCTTTATATAATTCTATGACGCCTAGTGCTCATCACCAACTTCCCGTGCTAACCACCAACTACTGCGCAAATTCATAGTACCATATTCCAATGTCGCTTTTTGTATTTTTTTGTTGAAATGTCAAAATTTAACTCTGAACGGTTAAATTTTCCTCATTTTCTCTATTTTTTGACCGTTCAGAAGCGATTTTCGACATTTCACGACAAATTTCTACTTTTTGATAAAAAAAAATGATATAGTGGTTTCGGCATTGTTAGGAGGGAGAATTTTGAAAAGTTTTTTCTTAGGAAAATCTTTACAAGTAGTTAAAGAGATATATCCAGACTATGATGATGATAAATTGGATGAAATTAGATATGGACTCGAGGCAACATATCTATCTATTACTAAAGTTATTGTCATTTTGAGTGTTTCCTTTTTACTTGGCATATTTAAGGAATCTGTAATTCTACTTATTTTGTTTAATTTCTTAAGATTGACTGGGTTTGGTCTCCATGCAACCAAAAGCTGGATGTGTTGGGTTTCTTCTAGTATAACTTTTTTACTAGTACCTTTTTTCTGCAAATCTTTGGTGTTGCCCAACTACGTTCTAGTGGCAATATCCGTCTTGTGTATGATTAATTTTATACTATATGCACCGGCTGATACTGTTAAAAGACCATTAATCCATAAAAAGCGCAGATTATTTTATAAAATTTGTACAATCATGATTGCTTCTTTATATACTGTATTGATTTTTACTACGAAAGATACTTTCCTTCAAAATTCTCTCGCTAGTGCGATGCTAATAGAAGGAGCTTTGATTAATCCATATATATATAAGTTATTTAAATTACCATATAATAATTACAAAACCTATACAATCAATGCTTCTAAATAATGAAGAGGAGCGTTATGAAAAAATTATTAGCAATGATCCTATCTGGTGTAGGAATTTTAGCTGCTGGTGCCGCTACTACTGCATGTGTTATTATTGTATTCGATGAACCTTGCATGAGCAAAAAGATGATCGAAAAATAAAGAAGATTAGAGGATGTCTTCTTTATTTTTTTATATTAATTAAATTTCTATTTGATATTTTTGAGATGGACAATTAACTCTTGAACAAAGTATTCATCTATTTTTGAAGTAGTCCGATCAAACATTATGTTTTCTTCCACTATTTTATTCACTAAATGTAGACCTGTTCCTCTATTCTTTCCTTTACTACTATATCCATACTCATTGATTTTATTAATATCAATTTTCCCTTTGTATGTATTCGCAATAATCACATGTAAGTCATTATCTATTTCATACATCTCTACTGCTACTCTCTTTTCTTTACTTTCTAAACTTGCTTCTCTAGCATTGTCTAGAAATACTCCTATAATACTGTACAGATCTCCTTTATCTTTAATCTTTAAATTCTTCATTTTAGATTTTTTTAATTTTCTTTCTACATTGATTTCAATATCAATTTTTTTATTGCTCATTTCCATCAATTTGAAATTAATAAATCCTTTTAATTCTGGTATCGGTATATATTTCAACTCGTTTACCCATCTATATTTGTTTACTTCTGTTGTTTGGATTAAATTATCTATATACTCTTCTAATTCTTTCTTAGTTGAAGTAGAAACCATATTTTTAATGATAATTAGTTGATTTCTACTTTCATGGAGATTTAATCTATATTCTTCTAATACTCCTTCTGTTACTTGTGAATAATCTGCCAACTTTTTATATTCATCTGCCATTTTATCCACATCATATTTTTGTTTAATCAATATAAATCCAACAATACAAAGTAGTATCATTAGACATATAGTTATTATAAAATTTATATTTAATTCTAACTCGTTAACTGGAGTTTTATTAAATAAAATTGCTAAAGCTAATAATACTGCTAATGCTATTATAAATATCGTTCTTTTGTCACTATTTATTTTGTCAATTATAGATGATAATTGTTTTTTAAATTTTAATGTAATTAATATTCCTATTAGGCATATTATTAGGTTTATAATAACACTATTTTTTAATTCTGCTGCATTATTATTTTGCAGAAAGAAAAAGATAATATACACTATGAATACTACTAATGACTCTGTTATAAAAAATATTAAATACATTATGAAACTAGCTAATATTGATTTTATTAAAGACTCGCCAAATACTAATTTATAATATCCTATATAACTTATAAAAATAATTATAATCTTTAAAATATTATCTAGTATACTAGCGCTAACTAAATTTACTAGGATTATGATTAAACTTATTCCTATAGTAATTGAAAAGTTCTTAAAATTTACTTTTTCTGACTTATCTAATAATATATCGCCTACTGCAAAAAGTGAACATGACATTATAATAGTACTTATTATTATTTCTATTTCTTTCATTTATTCATCCTCTTTTTTACACTCCACAATACATTTCTACTAGTTTTATATTTTCATCCTTATCGGGTGGCTCATTCCCTTCTGGTTCATCATTTTCAATCTGACTTGGACATAATTTATCTCTTAAATCTTTCCTATTATTTCTGGCTAACATATCTATTTCTTGATCTCCAAATTTTATTAATCCTACATTAAAATCGACTCGTTTTACATTGTGTAAGTTCACTATACATCTTCTATGGGTTTTATAAAATCTACTATCTAATCTTTCTTCTAGTTTAGCTAGTGTTTCTCTTACTTCTATTTGTTCTTTTCTAGTTACGATAGTACAACCGTTTTCTTTAACACTCTTCTCTATATATAAAATATCTCGATAAGGTATCTGATATAATTCTCCTTCTGTTATAAAAGTTAGGGCTTTATATTTTGTCAAAATATCAAAGGCAACTATTAGACTTTCTTTTAATCTGTTTTCACAATCATAATATTTACTTACGAAATCTAACATTAATAATCTAGAAGTAAAGCTTACAGTTCTTAAGTGTTCATGTGTCGTTACAATAATAATTTGACTTTCCCAATCCCCTTCTTCTCTTATTTCTTTCGCCAAGTCTAGGCCACTTTTTCCGGGTACTTCAATATCAAGGATATAGATTTTCTTTCCTAATGTATTATCTAACATTTTTTTCGTTTCTTTATCATATTTTGATAGTTCTATTATTCGATAACCTTCTTGTTCTTTTCCTCTTAATTTTAGAATCAGAGAAACGTATTTTTTTCTATACTCTTCTACGTCTTCATAAATAATATAATTTATCACTTCTACCACTCTTTTCTTTATACATTATTTTCATTTTATTATATTCTCGCACTTTCTTTACAATGGCAAAAAAGACCCTCTGTGGGCTGAGCACAAAGGGTCTTTTGTAATATTTAGATTTTAGGGGCTGGGGACGTTCGGGGCTCTATAAGTATTTCTTATAGTTTCATGTTAATATCTTTTCATAGATGTTCGGATGTGCTAATATTTTAAAATTTAATTTCATATTACTATAACTACCAATATTTGTCAATTTAATTTTTAAATTTAATTTTTTCTTTAATTTCTTTTAGTTTTGGTGGACGTTTATCTGTTATGATACTAGTATAACATACAAACCAGATAAGAATAATTGATAGAATAATATAAATAATCATTGCTGATTTTGGATTTCTTAGAACATAGAAAATCGATGTTAATGCAAATAATATATTAATTCCATAGATAATCAATACTGTTGTTCGTTGTGAGAAATTCATACCAAGCAACTGATGATGAAAATGTTCTTTATCAGCAGAAAAAATTGGTTGTCCTTTAAGGGCTCTTCGAATAATTGCAAATAGTGTATCTAATATTGGTAATCCTAAAATTAAGATCGGAACAAACAAAGAAGTTAATGCTGTTCCCTTAAAACCTAGTAGTGAAATAACTGCTATCATAAAGCCCATGAATTGACTACAATCACCTGCAAATATTTTAGCTGGATAAAAATTATGTACTAAGAAACCTAATGTCGCTCCTAACATGATAAATGTTAGTGTGAACTCTAATGTACCAATTCTTCCTTGATAAAAGCAAATAATTCCAGTAGTAATATAGAAAATAGAAGTAACTCCACCACTCAGTCCATCTAGTCCATCTGTTAAATTAATAATATTGATACAGGCAACTATAAAGATCATTGTTATAATCTCTGACAATATGCCGAAATCAAAGACCATTCCAAATGCGGATATATCAGTAATTACTATTTTTCCATAAAATACCACAATAGCTGCAGCGACCAATTGACCTAATAATTTCTGGGAGGCCCTCAGATCATTTATATCATCCATCAAACCAGTTAGTATAATAACAAAACTACCTATTAAGATTGCATTCATCTTTATACTATGTTGACCAAATAACATATAACCAAATAGAAAGGCTAGAAAAATTCCCAGGCCACCTAATTTAGGAATCGGTTTTTTATGAATATGGCGATTCCTAGGTATATCAATTGCACCAATATGATGAGCTACTCTTTTCATAACTGGCATGATGCATACACTGAATAAAAAAGTAATTACTACTATTTCCAGTATATGATCTATTTCTGGAGTAAACATTTTATCACCTCGTTATTGTCATTATAACATTTTCAAACAAAAAAAAGAAGATAATGATTTCTTCTTATCTAATATTTTCGAGATGGACAATTAACTCTTGAGCAAAGTATTCATCCATTTTTGAAGTGGTTCGATCAAACATTCTGTTTTCTTCCACTATTTTATTCACTAAATGTAGACCTGTTCCTCTATTCTTTCCTTTACTACTATATCCATACTCATTGATTTTATTAATATCAATTTTCCCTTTGTATGTATTCGCAATAATCACATGTAAGTCATTATCTATTTCATACATCTCTACTGCTACTCTCTTTTCTTTACTTTCTAAACTTGCTTCTCTAGCATTGTCTAGAAATACTCCTATAATACTGTACAGATCTCCTTTATCTTTAATCTTTAAATTCTTCATTTTAGATTTTTTTAATTTTCTTTCTACATTGATTTCAATATCAATTTTTTTATTGCTCATTTCCATCAATTTGAAATTAATAAATCCTTTTAATTCTGGTATCGGTATATATTTCAACTCGTTTACCCATCTATATTTGTTTACTTCTGTTGTTTGGATTAAATTATCTATATACTCTTCTAATTCTTTCTTAGTTGAAGTAGAAACCATATTTTTAATGATAATTAGTTGATTTCTACTTTCATGGAGATTTAATCTATATTCTTCTAATACTCCTTCTGTTACTTGTGAATAATCTGCCAACTTTTTATATTCATCTGCCATTTTATCCACATCATATTTTTGTTTAATCAATATAAATCCAACAATACAAAGTAGTATCATTAGACATATAGTTATTATAAAATTTATATTTAATTCTAACTCGTTAACTGGAGTTTTATTAAATAAAATTGCTAAAGCTAATAATACTGCTAATGCTATTATAAATATCGTTCTTTTGTCACTATTTATTTTGTCAATTATAGATGATAATTGTTTTTTAAATTTTAATGTAATTAATATTCCTATTAGGCATATTATTAGGTTTATAATAACACTATTTTTTAATTCTGCTGCATTATTATTTTGCAGAAAGAAAAAGATAATATACACTATGAATACTACTAATGACTCTGTTATAAAAAATATTAAATACATTATGAAACTAGCTAATATTGATTTTATTAAAGACTCGCCAAATACTAATTTATAATATCCTATATAACTTATAAAAATAATTATAATCTTTAAAATATTATCTAGTATACTAGCGCTAACTAAATTTACTAGGATTATGATTAAACTTATTCCTATAGTAATTGAAAAGTTCTTAAAATTTACTTTTTCTGACTTATCTAATAATATATCGCCTACTGCAAAAAGTGAACATGACATTATAATAGTACTTATTATTATTTCTATTTCTTTCATTTATTCATCCTCTTTTTTACACTCCACAATACATTTCTACTAGTTTTATATTTTCATCCTTATCGGGTGGCTCATTCCCTTCTGGTTCATCATTTTCAATCTGACTTGGACATAATTTATCTCTTAAATCTTTCCTATTATTTCTGGCTAACATATCTATTTCTTGATCTCCAAATTTTATTAATCCTACATTAAAATCGACTCGTTTTACATTGTGTAAGTTCACTATACATCTTCTATGGGTTTTATAAAATCTACTATCTAATCTTTCTTCTAGTTTAGCTAGTGTTTCTCTTACTTCTATTTGTTCTTTTCTAGTTACGATAGTACAACCGTTTTCTTTAACACTCTTCTCTATATATAAAATATCTCGATAAGGTATCTGATATAATTCTCCTTCTGTTATAAAAGTTAGGGCTTTATATTTTGTCAAAATATCAAAGGCAACTATTAGACTTTCTTTTAATCTGTTTTCACAATCATAATATTTACTTACGAAATCTAACATTAATAATCTAGAAGTAAAGCTTACAGTTCTTAAGTGTTCATGTGTCGTTACAATAATAATTTGACTTTCCCAATCCCCTTCTTCTCTTATTTCTTTCGCCAAGTCTAGGCCACTTTTTCCGGGTACTTCAATATCAAGGATATAGATTTTCTTTCCTAATGTATTATCTAACATTTTTTTCGTTTCTTTATCATATTTTGATAGTTCTATTATTCGATAACCTTCTTGTTCTTTTCCTCTTAATTTTAGAATCAGAGAAACGTATTTTTTTCTATACTCTTCTTCATCTTCATAAATAATGTAATTTATCACTTCTACTATCCTCCTTACTCCCTTTTTTAGACATTTTACCATAATTTTCCTATTTATAACAAAAAAAGATAACTATTTTATCTAGTTATCAATTAAATAAATATTATCTAGCATTATTCCGGTTCCTTCTACTACATTAGTTAAAGGATTATCTGAAATAAAAACCGGTACTTTTAATTCTTCTTTTAATTTTCCTACTAAGCCATTTATCAGAGCTCCGCCACCTGTTAAAACAATTCCTTTTTCAGCAATATCAGCAGCAAGTTCAGGAGGAGTTTTTTCTAATACTCCTTTAGCTGATAGGATAATTCGTTTAACATCTTCTCGTAATGCTTCTTCGACATCATTTGAATTTACTTTTATTGTTTCTGGTAATCCCGTTGAAACACTTCTTCCTGTAATTTCTATTTCTCTTTTATTTTTATCTTTAATCACTGTTCCTATACTTGTTTTGATATCTTCAGAACTTTTTTCTCCAATAATCACTTTATATTTTTCCTTAATATAGTTCGTAATATCTTCATCAAAAGTATTACCTGCTACTTTTATCGAATCACTAGTTACTATTCCTCCTAAAGATAATACCGCAATATCTGTTGTTCCACCACCAATGTCGATTACCATACTTCCACTGGGTTTCGCAATATCGATACCAGCTCCTACGGCAGCTACTTTTGGTTCTTCTTCTAAAAATACTTTTCTAGCTCCGGTTCTTTCTGCGATTTCTTTAATTGCATTTTTTTCTACACCTGTAATATTGGAAGGACAACAAATTAAAATTCTAGGTTTAGATAAAATGTTTTTTCCTATGGCTTTCTTGATAAAATGACCTAACATTTCTTCTGTGATTTCAAAATCTGCAATCACGCCATCTTTCATCGGTTTTATTGCTTTTACTTTTCCTGGTGTTCTTCCTAACATTTCTTTGGCTTCTTTTCCTACAGCTAGTACTTTTTTGGTATTGGTATCAATACTTACTACACTAGGTTCATTTAATACTACACCTTTTCCTTTAACATAAATTAATATATTGGTTGTACCTAAATCTATTCCAATATCACGCACTTTATCACTTCCTATACTTTTTCTTTTAGCTTTAAATATTTCCTTTTTGTGGATTCTCCTCCTTTTATATGTCTAATTTCTAAATGTTTTTGAAAGATTTCTTCCACTTGACAATATTTTTCAGGATTAATTGCCAATAATCGTTCTTTGACATCTTTATGTACTGTACTTTTACTGATATGATAAACTTTAGCGGTTTCTCTAATTGTACTTTTTGTTTTAATTATATAGTCTGCTAAAGTTTGTGCTCTTATTATCATTGCTTTATTCATATATACCCTCTTTCTAGTAAATTATATTTTTACTAGTCGGGTTTATGAATGAAGCTTATTCTATTTCAGATATTTTTTTTCCAAAATAGTTCTCTGGATCTACTAATTGTCCTTTTACAGTTAATTCAAAATGAAGATGATTATTTAACTCTTTATTAAGTTCACAAGTACCACTTTTCCCGATTACTTGTCCACTTGTTACTTTATCACCTTTTTTTACTGCAACTTCACTTAGACTTTGATATACACTTATTATTTCGTTATTGTGTCTAATGGTTACACTTTTACCAAGTAACTCTTTATCTTCAACTTCGATAACTTCCCCATCTAAGATGCTAACAACTTCAAAGACGTCGTCTTGAATATAATCGATTCCTGAATTTTGCATATAAGTGTTTTCATGATAGATAATAGAATTTTTTTGATCTTCTTCTTGATCTTGATAATCATAATAATTCTTTCCTATTTTTACATTTTCACTCATATACGGTTTATTGATTGTTACTTCTTCTTCCGTTATATTCACTACGGGTACTTGTTCATCTAATATCGTGCCTGATACATAGGTATTTTCGTCGTTTTGGTCACTTCCCATATTGATCGATGCAAAAAGTCCAATAATTAAAGCAACGACAAAGATGGAATATATCGTAGGAATAACGAATGGTTTTAGGACTAATCTCTTTTTCATTTTCTTCACCTCATTAAAAGTGTTGACAAGAAAAAAAGATTTATACATTTTTTTAAATTATTTTTGAGGCTAAATAAAAATCATAAATAAATGATGTGATTAGTTGAACAAGGGCGAAAGCTAGTAATAGATAAAAAACTCGAGCTTGAACAACACGATTTTTTTTAAAAATATGATTAATGTTTATGGCATCAAGTGACCAAATAACTAAGATTGTCACTACTATGTAAAGAAAAAATTTAACACTCATTTTTGTTCTCCTCATAATCAGAAATTTGTTTAATTCGCCTATCATGACGTTCTATAGGATCATGTTTTGTATTTAAGTAAGCATCTACAATGTCTAAGGCTTTGTAAATTGGCATCGAACCATTTAAAGCTAGTATATTGGCATCATTGTCGATTCGACATAGCTTGGCTTCTTTAACACTATCTACTTTGGCACAACGAATTCCTTTTACTTTGTTGCAGGCAATTGAGATACCGATTCCACTACCACAGATAGCTATGCCTAAGTCGACATTTTTTTCCACAACGTTAGTGGATAATTTAAATGCATAAACTGGATAATCCACAGATTCAGTGGAAAAAGTTCCCACATCTTCTACGTCTACTCCCTTTTTTTGTAAATATGATACAATTTTTGATTTCAATTTATAACCGCGATGATCACTTGCTATTCCTATTTTCATTCTTTTTACCTCCATGTTTATTATACCACATTTGTCTATTTTCAATCGCTGTAACCTTTTCTTATTAGCTATACAAATTTTTTGCAAAGAAAAACAAAGTTTTTTAACTTTGTCTTACTGATCAAATCCATATTTTTTGTTGAATTTTTCTACTTTACCTCTCTTAGCAGCTCTTGTTTGTTGTCCAGTATAGAATGGATGACATTTAGAACAAACTTCAACACTGATTTCTGGTTTAGTAGACATTACTTTAAAAGTTTCACCACATGCACAAGTTACAGTAGCTTCTACTACTTTTGGATGAATTCCTGCTTTCATATTTTCCTCTCCTTTCACCCTAGATCTAGGAATCATTGAGCTTTCTCTTCGCCATGATTTACTAATAAACCATAGTAATTAAATGCTAATCTATTGTAGCAAACATTTTTTCTTTTGGCAAGTATTTTTTTCATACAAAAAGTCCTTCATAGGACTTTGTTCGTTTCTAAGCATTCAATAATTTTTTCAGCCATCTTTTGATAACCTTTGATATTAGGATGAATATCTAATGGATTAGGAAGAAAATCTTTGTTTTCTTTAAATAACTGATAATTAGAAATGTAGATTGCTTCGTACTCTTTAGCAATCTTTTGATATTCATCGTCTATAAAAGCAAATAATTCATCTAATTCTTTTTGACTTGTATTGAACAAGAAGGGAATTGGGTTATAGTAACCAACGATAACTAGATCATTCTTAGCATATTTTCTTACTTCTTTGATACATTCTTCAATATCTGGAAAAATAGCTTTGACTGTACCTTTAAAGTCCCTAATTGTATTTACACTTAAGTTAGCTGGTTTTATTTTGTCTAAGAAATCATTAGCTCCAATTGAAATTGTTACTAAATCAGATTCTCGTAAATCTTTTTTTAGTTGATTATCTTCTTTTATTTTATTAATCATATCCGCGGTTTGATAACCACTTTTGGCATATTTTTGATAATAATTTAATTTTTTCTTTTCTTCTAACTTGTCTTTTAGATAATCACTATAGCCATAGCCTATCTCTCCATAGGGATTTCTTCCTTCCGCAACTGAATCTCCTAATGCAATATAGTTGATCTCCTCGCTTGCGAAAACGCGATAGATCCAAAAAACACTGAGAACTATCGCAAATAAAATGATATATTTTCGATACTTTTTCATGATAACCTCCAAGTAAAAAGAATCTTCTTTTTTATTTATTTTATTCTTTTTGAGGAGAACTTAGACTATCATTTTACTCTTCTTCGACAATTTTTATGTCAGCACCAATCTCATTTAACTTCTCAATAATATTTTCATATCCTCGAAGAACAGGACCGATGTTGGTAATTGTCGTGGTCCCTTCGGCAGTAAGACCGGCTAAAACTAGGCATGCTCCAGCCCTTAAATCTGTCGCTTCGACTCTTTGTCCGTGAAGTTTTGTTTTTCCTTTAACGTAGATTGTATCTTGTTCTTGCCTAATAGATGCTCCCATATGATTTAGATATGGTACATTTTTAAATCTGTTTTCGTAAACGGTTTCTTGTAGAACAGATTCCCCTTCACATTGAGTTAATAAAGTAGTGAGTGGTTGTTGAAGATCAGTTGGGAAACCAGGATAACCAAGAGTTTTAATATGCACTGCTTTCATCTTGTCTTTTTTAGAGACCAAAATATAATCAGCACCTACTTCCATTTCAATTCCCATTTCTTTTAACTTAAGAATTAGTGTTTCTACGTGTTCAGGAATAATATTATCTACTTTTAAATAATTTCCCATTAATGCACCAGCAATAATGTAGGTTCCTGTTTCAATCCGATCGGGAATAACTTCTGTGTAACAACCTTTTAAAGAGTTTACTCCTTTAATTCTAATTTCACTTGTTCCTGCACCGGTGATTTTCGCACCCATATTATTTAAAAAGGTTGCAACATTGACAATTTCTGGTTCCTTAGCTGCATTTTCAATAACTGTTTCGCCAGTTGCCTTAACTGCAACCAACATTGTATTGATCGTCGCACCAACACTAGGCATATCAAGATAAACATGGGCTCCTTTTAGTTCTTCTGCATCGATTGTATATTTATTATTTTCTTCTTTAATTTTCGCACCCAATGCTTCAAATCCTTTTAAAGTTTGATCGATTGGTCTTGCTCCTATCGCACAACCTCCTGGAAAATACATTTCAACATGCTTAAATTTGGCTAACAAAACCGCCATAAAATAGTAGGATGCCCGTAACTTATTAGACATTTCTTCTGGAATTTCTTTATTTACGATTGGTCTTGGATCAATTAAAATACTCTCACTTGCTCGTTTTACATCAGCACCTAGATATTTTAAAATTTCTGTCAAAGCATCAGTATCGGTAATTTCAGGTACATTGCAAATTGTGACTTCATCATCAGATAAAATAGCAGCAGGTATTAAAGCAACAGATGCATTTTTAGAACCACTAATTCTTACAGTTCCACTTAATTCTTTGCCACCATTTATTTTTAATACTTTCATACTTACCTCCCTGTATCTCTATTATATTGTATTGTTTAGCTTATAATCGGTTCATGAAGAGATTTACTTTTTCTTCGATTTTTTCTTTCATTGCTTTTTCACCACTACCGATTACTTTACGAGGGTCATAAACACTTGGATTATCTTGAATAAATTTACTTAGTGCATCATGCCAAGCAATTTGAAGCTCAGTATTGATGTTAATCTTATTAATTCCACAAGCAATTGCTTCTTTAATCTGATATTCAGGTATTCCGGTACCACCATGTAAAACAAGAGGTACTTCTAAGTGTTCTGATATTTCTTTCATCGTTTTAAAATCAAGATTAGGTTCTCCCTTATACAATCCGTGTACACTACCTAAAGCAGGAGCTAACGAATCTACATTTGTCTCTTTTACTAAAGTAATACATTCATCTAAACGAGCATTACTGTTAGTACTAGTAATATTATCCTCTGTTCCACCAATATGACCAATTTCCGCTTCAACAGTTACTCCTCTACTATGTGCGTAGTCAACTACTTCTTTTGTTACCTTAATATTTTCTTCTAATGGTAATCGTGAAGCATCAATCATTACTGACGTAAATCCAGCATCGATGGCCTTTTTACATGTATCAAAGCTTGTCCCATGATCAACATGTAAACATACAGGAATTGTGATTTTTAAATCATTTATCAACCCTTTTATCATGCCTACAATTACATCAAAACCACCCATGTACTTGCATGCTCCTTCACTAACACCCAATATGACAGGACGATGTAGAGATTCCATCTCTTCTAAAATGTATTTAGCCCATTCCAAATTATTGATATTAAAATGAGGTACAGCATAGTGCCCTTTTTTTGCTTCTAATAGAATTTCTTTACTATTTACTAACATTTTTTCTCCTTCTTTTCTTCCATTTATGTTTATACTTTAACTATATCATATTTTTATAGAGATTGCTTTATTTTCTTATTAAAATTCTCTTCTTTTCTTAAAATTTTACCATAGATAGTAAAATCCTAAAATAAATAAAATCAAACTACCAATTAGTGTTGTAATTTTTCCTAATTTGTTTACTAACGTTTTTCCAAGATTTACTCCCGCATAAGTAAATAATCCCGCTGTTATACTAAATAACATACTAGGAATTAAAATCTCACTATGAAGGGCACCTAGTCCTATTCCAATACTAAAACTATCAATACTTACCGTAAACGCAAATACCATTACCGATAAGATATTAGTCAATATTTTAATCTGTTCTTCTTTTTTTAAAGAAAATAACATTTCTATGGAAAGAACAATAAATATTATACCGACAATAATCTCGGGATCAATACCGATTATTCCTAATATCCATCTTCCTAAATAATAGCCTAAAATAGGCATAAAAAAATGAAAAATAGAAACCATAAGACTCATTTTAATATTTAAACTTTTACTCATATTTAGAGTCCCATAAATCAATGCTAGTGAAAATGCATCCATACTTAATCCTATTGCTAATAAAAGCATCATAATTAGTGACATAAAAAAGCCTCCTACTTAACAGTATGTAGAAAGCTTTACTTTTAGTTATTATATTAAAAAAATTTATCTAATATTTCTTGAAAAAAGAAGCTATATTCTACGTCTTCAGTATTCGTATCTTTTGTTGCTTCTAATAAACATAATGGTGGAAATAATACACACCACCAGTTATCTCCTTGTCCTTGTCCTAAAGTAATTACTAATGATTCATATTTTCCTGGAGGATAATGAATTCCATTATACATTTTTTCTGGGAAATAGTTTAGACCATAATCAATTGTAAATTTATTTTCTGAAATTTTATTTTCCTCTAAAGCTTGTTCAACAAGGTGCTGATATTCTGGCAATTGTTCAGAAGTGATTTTACGTGCTTCTTCAATTGTTTCACAATCTCTTAATGAGTTATATAGTTTTTCTTCTACTGCTTCTTTCACTAATTCTTTTGTAGTTTGATCTTCCATACTATTACTATTTGCAATTACACGAAAACGAATGGATTCTTCGGGTATTTCTAACTTTCTTTCTACGCGATTAGAGGTAAATGCAAAGAGTATAAAAACTAAGATAATTACGGTTAACTTTTTCATTAGACACTCTCCTTAGTCCTATATTGAAATAGAATTACTTTTTTTATTCAATTAGTATATTCTTTTTATTTATTCATATAGTTTATCAAGAGGTGTTTTGATGATTAATGATAAAGTATTTATCCAACAGTCTTTAACCGATAATCTTTTTTATTTGCGAACGATTCGTGAATTTACGGTCACTATCGAACTATCTTTACCACAAAAATATCAAGATAGTATTCATACCACTCAAGATTTCAGAAAGCGATGTGATGAATATCTCAGGAAAACCATTCAATTAGCTAACAATACATTATTGACTATTCTTTGGGATACAAGGATATTTATTACTTCTTATACTCTTGACTGTGAAAAGTTAACAGAAAAACTATTTGGAGTTGATTTAGATACTACTCTTACGGAAGAAGAAGCTTCTATTACTACTGTCAGTCAGGCTCCATCACCAACTGAAGAACAATTAGATACCATTCAAAAATTGAATGATGATGTCATTATTTTGGCTACAAACTTTTTTGATTTTGTTTCTTCACTATTAAATAACATGTTAATTCAAGAAATATTCTCTTATTCTTATCCATTATTTTATAATTTTATGTTACGTGAGATTGGTCTATATATAAATGATTTAAAACGACTTAATGAAAAAACAAATATTGATCCAATATTTGTTTTAGGATATGAATCTAGATATTCATTATCGATGAAAAACATCGCACAATTCATTGGTGGTTTAGCTGATCCATCTCAAGAAGTAATTATTCAAAAAGCACGTGAGTTTGAGAAAAAGTTTGATGAATTACTTAGTCAATTTAACGAAGAAAATTTGGATCCAACTACTCAAAACGAACTCAGTAAAAAGGCTTTAACTACTGTTCAAGAATTCCAAGAGTTTTTGGAAATGATTATTCGAAGAGTGATCAGTAAAGATCTTTATTTTATCGTTGAGCCTCTATTCTGGGATAATCAACTTACTTTTATTCTCTATTTTAAATACCTTCTACAGGGGGTTATCTACGATGTTCAAGAGAATACCTAGATTTTCTTTTTTAAAGCAAAGATCATACGATCTCGTCCTTGGAGATCTTTTTTGGTGATAATTTCCGCATCAGGAAAGGTGGTTTGAAATAGGTTTGTTAACTCATCTTTTTGGTCTGCGCCAATTTCAAAAGCGATTAAATATTCATCCTCTAAATAATTTTGAATATTCATTAAAATCTTTCGATAGCAATCTAGACCATCTTCTCCAGCAAATAAAGCTAAGTGCGGTTCATTTTGAACAACAATACTTTCTACTTCTTCATTATTTTTTAGATACGGAGGATTGCTAATTACAATGTGATACTTACCGTTTATTTTATCCCAAAAGTCGCTTTCTACACAAGTCACATCAGCTTGTAGTTGTTTAGCATTTTTCTCTGCTATTTCTAGGGCATCTTTAGAAACATCTACTAGGGAAACTTGGGAAGCGGGAAGTTTCTTTTTTAAAGTGATACCAATACATCCTGATCCCGTTCCTAAATCAATAATTTTTAAGTCTTGATCAGAAAAATAATACTCGATAAATTTTAAAGTATTTTCTACTAGTTCTTCTGTTTCAAAACGAGGGATTAAAACATTAGAGTTAACAAAGAAAGTGTTTCCATAAAAATTAACATTTTCCATCACATATTGAAGGGGTTCGCGATTGACTAGTTTAGTTAATTGTTCATCATAACGTTGTTCAATTTCTGGATCTACTTCTTCATCCAAATAAAGCAATAATTCTAAAGGATTTTTGTTTAATAAATTGGCCAGTAACATCTTGGCATGGGTCGAATGTACTTTTTGCTTACCATAGATGATTAATTCTTCAATTGTCGCCATATGATTCCTTCTTTCTAAGCAAAAGACGCATTTCTTATAGAGATGCGTCTTCTTGTCCGGCTAGTTTTCTTTTTTGATCTTCGGTAATTAACGCTTCGATAATTTCGTCGATCGCTCCGTTCATAATTCTATCTAGATTATTTGTTGTATAACCGATTCTATGATCAGTAACTCGATTTTGAGGATAATTATAAGTTCTAATTTTTTCAGCACGATCTCCGGTTCCAATTTTACTTCTTCGCTCGGCACCAAGTTCTTCTTCTTGTTTTCTACATTCTTGTTCATAAAGGCGAGCTCTCAATACTTTCATTGCCTGTTCTTTATTTTGAATTTGACTTCTCTCATTCTGACAGGTAACTACAGTTCCAGTTGGAAGATGGGTAATTCTAACGGCTGAGTCGGTTGTATTTACTCCTTGGCCACCACAACCACTTGAACGATAAATATCAATTCTTAGGTCACTTGGATTAATTTCAATATTGACATCTTCTGCTTCTGGCATTACAAGTACCGTAGCAGTAGAAGTTTGGATTCTTCCTTGCGACTCGGTTTCTGGAACCCTTTGTACACGATGTGATCCGCTTTCATATTTTAATTTTGAATAAACATTCTTTCCTTTTATCATGAATTCGATTTGAGAAAAACCTCCAGCTTCACCTTCTTCAGCATCGATAATTTCAATTTTGAATCCTTGTTTTTCCGCATAACGAGAATACATTCTAAATAAATCTCCGGCAAAAATATTGGCCTCATCGCCTCCAGCTGCTCCACGAATTTCTACAATAACATTCTTACCATCATTAGGATCTTTAGGAATTAATAATTTTTCTAATTCTTGTTCAAGAGTTGCTTTTTCTACTTCTAAATTTTCTAATTCTTCTTTTGCAATTTCTGCCATTTCTGGATCTTTTACCATTTCTTTGGTATCTTCAATTCCAGATAGAACTTTTTTATATTTTCGATAAGTAACAACAGTATCTTCTAAATCAGAGGCTTCTTTGGAAAGTTCTTTCATTTTATTCATATCGCTATATACTTCAGGATTTGTTAAACTTTCTTGGATTTCTTGATATTTTTTTTCAATCGCGTCTAATCTTTCAATCATGTCAATACTCCTTTCCTGTATTAAAAATCGTACTCATTATATCATATTTTCTTAGGGAATGCTACTAGTTTTTATATGGGGAGATTTCTTTCTTTTATTCATGATCTCCTTTATTAATTTTTACATCTTCACTATTCTGGTAGGTGGTAATGTCTATGATTGTCTGTTCTATATTTTCTTCAAAAATTTCTTTTTGCCACTTGTATTTTGACTCTATATTTAGCTCTTTAGCAATCGCCAATCTCATCATTTGACTAATTGGTGGAAAATTAGTCGTCATATAGATAACTTTACTAGGATTAATATATAATATATAATATATAATTTTCTTTCCTAGTTATTTGTGTTAACTCGCCTATCTGATTAAAGTTTAAATCTTTGATTATTCTTTCTTCATTTTTATACTGATAATTAACAATATGGGTATGTGCATGATCGATACTACTGGCTTTAGTTTTGTTTTCAGTATTTGGAGAACCATGCTCAAAAACAATTGGATATTTTTTATAGATACTTTTAAAAATATTCCTATATTTTTCTATTAAATTTTCATATTCTTTTCGCTCTTTATCATTTAATTCCGCCATCGAATAGATATGTCTTTTACATAGAATTAATACATATCCAGCTACTAAAGAACCTATAGTAGGAATAACATAGAAGTATGTAGTTTCTTCTAGTATTGTGTTCTCTCTTTTAGATTTATCTAATGTGCAAAAAATACAGTTCATATTTTCACTTCCTAAACTTTAGGTTTAGTATATCATAGATTGAACAGTTTTCTTTTAAAATTAATATTTTATTGTTTGATAAATAACGAAAAAAATACTAAATCCATTACTATTTGAATTTAGTATTTTATTTTTTATTTACGATAATCATTTATTGTGACGTTAATTTCTTTTTGATAATTACGATCATATTCCTTAATTACTTCATTCAAGAATCTAAGACGTAAACTAGTTTGGGCATTGAGTGTAATTATCGGTTCTACTGTCTTACTATCTGGTGCCATCTGTCTAGCATCGATTAATTGATACTTTACTTTATTTCCATTTCGATCAAACGTAAACTCTTTTACTAAAGATAATGATACTTGTCCTTTGGCTTCACGTGCAGCATTGATCCTAGCCTCCTCTTCTTTCGCTCTTTCGATTCCCATCGAACTTGGGTTATATAGAATAGTACTTACAGAATCTGGTCCAATAGTAAGTTGAGTTCTTGTACTCCCTTGAGAAGCAAAACTTTTTATTGGGCTCAATCTATCGATATAAGACATAGCCAACCCTTTCTCATGGGATGTATAAGTGTTTCCCATAATTCCACGATTTGCTTTTCCGCCTTCAGGATAAATGGATATACCTGGGGTATATGCATCTTTTTGTTTTTCATTTGGGAATATTGTTCCAGCTAGGGATCCTTCACCAAGACGAATCAAATCATCGCTTGTTACTTTAATTCCTGCATGACCACTATAACCACCTACAGATAAAGCACTTGGATCGTTGATCATGCCAACTTTCGCATTTGGTGTTCCCATGAATCGTTCTATTTTAGATGATGGTAAAATTAAGTGTGTATCTTTTAAGGCTAATTTATCGAGGATATATTCTTTCATTAAGTCTTCATAACTTTTACCCGTTACATTTTCCATGACTTCCTTCATCAACATCATACCCATGTCGTTATAATTATATTTTACAGTTGCGACAACATTCATATTGTATAGACAATCCTTTGCTTCACTAATTGTTTCTTTATCAGAAAGTCGTCCAGATGTTTTAAATTCCGTAGTAAAGGTTAAAACATCCCCGACCGTCAAATCTCCAACTTGTGAAAAGCGTGGATCTAAATCTTTTATTTTATCTTCGTAAGAAAAATAACCTTCTTTGATTAAGTTATACGCAATAATTTGGGTATAAAACTTTGTAATAGAGGCGATATCAAACAAGGCATCTTCAGGCATTTTTCTATTGGTTTCATCCAGGTAACCACCATATAGTTTCACGTTAATATTTCCAACTTTCATTCCTACTGTGTATCCAGGAACTGGATAGTTCTTTCTCATATCTTCTAGAAAATTGATATTATCTTCAATAACAGCTTCAACTAATTCTTCTGGAGTGGCCTCTTTGTTATTTTTAACAATTTCTAACATTTTTCTGGTCGCTTCGGCTAATTCTTCACGAGTTGCATAAGTTTCCTCTTTTTGAACTTGGTCTAAAAAGTTTTCAAAAATCTTATCATAATTCATACATATTTCCCCTTTTTTATCGATGACTGTATTTTAACATAAGCACCTCGAAACTTCAAATTTTTGGCTTTTTTTATGTACAATTCCATTCCTACTCAGTATCTTTTTCTTGTAAATATTTTACTAATTCTTTTTTTCCTTCTTGATTATCGGGTAAAAATAAAATATCTGCTGGTATTTCTTGGTAAATTGGAACTAAATCTTCCTCTTTTGGAGACTTTACTACAACATCAGTTAATATGTCATAATAACGGTTAAATAATCCTTCCCTAATAATCATTGGGTTTTCGTTTACTTCAGTGTAAAAGGTGTTTTGTAAACTTCCTTCTAATAGTGTTTTCTCATCTTTTTCTTTGTTTAATCCAATGTTGTAGCCAACAATTCCACTGATTATTACAATTGTTGGTGCGATAATTAAACGACTAATTTTCTTCTTTGTTTTCTGTTCCATTTTTGTCCTCCTTAATGGTTATTATTATAAGAGATAAAAGAAAAAAAGCAAGATTTCTCTTACTTTTTGTTAGTTGCTTGTGCTTGAACAGCAGTAATGGCAATGACACCTACGATATCTTCACTTGAACATCCACGAGATAAATCGTTAATTGGAGCATTGATTCCTTGGGTAATTGGCCCATAAGCTTCAGCTTTAGCTAACCGTTGAACTAATTTATAACCAATATTTCCGGCATCTAAATCAGGAAAAATCAAGACATTAGCATGTCCAGCCACTTCGCTATCTGGTGCTTTGGACTTGGCTACTTCTTCAACAATAGCAGCATCTAATTGAAGTTCTCCATCCATTTTATATTCTGGATATTTACTCTTGGCAATTTCCACTGCTTTTACGACTTTATCAACATCAGCATGTTTGGCGCTACCTTTCGTCGAATGAGATAAAAAGGCAACAATTGGTTCTGCTTCAACTAATAGCTTAAAACTTTCTGCACTAGAGTTCGCAATAGCCGCTAATTTTTCAGAATCAGGATTTTGTTCCAATCCGGAATCTGCAAAAAGAAAGGTTCCTTTTTCGCCATACGAACAATCTGGTACTACCATCAAAAAGAAGGCAGATACAAGTTCACAACCCGGTTTCGTTTTAATGATTTGTAAGGAAGGTCTCAAGGTATTTGCCGTCGAATGACATGCTCCTGAGACAACTCCATCTGCTTGATGATTATAAACTAACATACAAGCAAAATACATGTAATCTTCCGTTAGTAGACGTTTTGCTTCTTCTTCAGTCATTCCCTTATTTTTTCTTAATTCGGTTAATTGTTTTATATATTTTTCTGTTAAATTTGAAGTTTCTGGATCAATAAACTCTGCTTTACTTAAATCTAAAGTAGGATTTTTTTGTTCTACTTCGGTTTGATTACCAATTAAAATAATATCCGCAATCTCTTCTTTTAATGCGATTGCTGCTGCTTCTAGTACTCGGTTATCCATCGTTTCTGGAAGAACGATCTTCATTTTATTTTCTTTAGCTCGTATCTTTACTCTTTCTATAAAATTCATATTTTTCACCCATAAGCATTATATCATCTATGAAAAAAGAAAACTAGAATTATTGATCTAATTCTAGTTCATCTTCATCTAATACAACTAAATCTTTTAAATCTTCATCATCAGAATTATCGATATCATCATCACTTTCCATACTATCAAAGTCTTCTCTTTCTTCTTCCTCTTCTTCTTCCTCTTGAATAGCTTCTAGATCTTCATCATCTTCTTCATCGACAATTTTTATGATTTTATCAGATGTATGTCTGCTTCTAAGATCCCATTTTCCATCGTCTAAAAGAATAAAACGTTTATCCGTCGTCAACGAAGTATAGTAATCTCCTATCTTTTGATCAAAAACTGATTCTGGTAATTCTAATAATTTAATGATTTTTTTAAATAGATTAGCGGTATTTTGTTCGCCTTTCTCTTCTAGCAACAAATTTGTAATGTCTTTATATGATAAAAGTTCTAAATCTTCTTTTTTCATATCTTTTAAACTCATGTTTTGTCCTCCCATTTATCTAAAACAAAATTATTTTCATTTTAAAATTATCATTTAAACTTATACCATTATTTCTATAGAAAAGCAACCTATTTTTTTACATTTTTTCGGGAACCATGATTCCCAAAGCATCAAGTAGTAAAATATTTGTATCGTAAACAATCTTCGTTAACGCTAGCCAACTCTCTTTTAAAGCACTATCTTCGCAAGTTAAAATATGGTTTTCTGCATAGAATTTGTTGTAACTACTCGTCAATTTATATAAATATTCACTAATATCATTTAATGACTTGTCTTGGAACGCACTTTCTAAGATGATTGGCATTCTAAGTAGAAGTTGAAAGATTTCCTTTTCTTCTGGTGTTTTTATTTTGGTGATGGATAAATCTTCGATATTACAATTTGCCTTGGTAAGAAGAGAATTCATTCTAACCGTAGAATAAAGTAAGTAAGGACCAGTCTTTCCTTCTAGATCAGAGAATTTATTGACATCAAAGATAAAGTCTTTACTTCTAAACGGTAAAAAATCAGCATATTTAATTGTCGCAATCGTGATTTTTTCCGCAGTTTCCTCTTTTTTATTCTCAGCAACCATATCGATATTGATTCGTTTTTCGATCTCTTGTTTTACCATGTCTAGTAAATCAGTAAGATTCATGACACCACCGGCACGAGTTTTAAATGGCTTGCCATCTGGACCATTCATCGTTCCAAAACCAAAAAATTCTAGCTTTGTCGTATTTTTGGCTATACCAGACATTTTAGCAGCACGGAAAACTTGTTTAAAATATAGTTCTTGGCGATTATCCGTCAAATACCATATCTCATCAGGTGAAAATCGTTCTTCACGAGAAATAAGAGTAGCTAGTTCTCTTGTTTGATATACCGTTCCACCATTTGCTTTTAATACGACTAAAGGTGGCATTGGTTCTTTATCAGTTTCTTCTTTGACATCGACAACTAGTGCCCCTTCACTTTCGCGTAATAGTTCTTTTTCTTTTAATAAAGCTATGACTTTAGGAATATAGGGATAGCAGTCACTTTCTCCTTCCCATAAGTCAAAATCCGTATTTAATCGCTTATAGATTCCTTGAATATCTTGTTTTGACAATTCCTTAATTTTTTCCCAAAGAGCACAGTAGCCACGGTGACCTTGTTCAATTTGCATAGTAATTTTTCTTACTTCTTCCATAATATTTTCATCCTCTTTTGCTTTTTGAGAAGCAAGGGGATAGATTTCTTGAAGATCTTCAACGGTAATTGGTAGTTCCTCATATTCACCTTGATAATTTTCATCAAAATAGTTTAAGTTAGGATAACGACTTTTGATTTCATAAATGACCATACCTGACTGTCTACCAATATCCCCAAAATGAACATCAGCGATAACTTCGTGACCTAATAATTTGGTTAAGCGCTTTAATGCTTCCCCAATATCAGCACTACGAAGATGTCCAACATGTAGTGTTTTCGCAATATTTGCCCCACCATAATCGATAAAAATTCTCTTCTTTTCTTGTTTATCAATATTAGAATTAATATCTCGTTTGATGGTATTGATCGCTTCTATATAGAAATCATCACTTAAACTAAGATTAATAAACCCATTACCGGCAATATTTAACCCACAAAATCTTGAATCTTTTTCTAATTCAGCAACGATTTTTTCAGCGATTATTTGGGGAGATTGATGATATTGCTTTGCCAAACTAAATGAATTATTTAACTGATATTCTCCATACTCTTTTCTTCCACTTGGGATTAAACTTAATTTGTCTAACTCATAGCCTAAACTTGTTATTTTCTTTAAAATATCCTGTTCTAAATCACGAATTATACTCATTCTTTCACCTCATCACTATCTATTATATATTCTATTTCTTCATTATTTTCTGCTAAAAGATATTTTACATGAAAATGATCTTTTTGATCATCATATATTATTGTTTTTATTTTTATTTCTAACATTTTATTTTCTTCTTTTAATATTAGTTCTATTCGTTCAGAATTATCAAAATACATAATCATCCGATAATTATCACTATCTCTTATCATCTGTTTTTTTCTTTTATTGATAATCATTTCAATATTTGTAGAAGGTTCTCTATAGATCAAACGATCGTTTATTTCATCCTGTTTACCTATTAAATTATATTCTTCGTGTGCATTTTGTGTTATCAATGTAATTGCTAAGTTTACTTTTTTCATTCCATCACCTAAAAATCTATGCTTCATTGTATCATATTTTTATCAATTTTCCTACTTCTTTTTTAATATTTCTTATTTTTAATTTCTACTATAAAAAATATGTCGATATTCTTTTTTAGAATAAGCGTTTTTATACATATTTTCGGTATGATTATCCATATTAAAAATAAGATTGGAGGAATTTTATGAAGAAGTTAAAGAAAGTAATCAAATGGTTTTCTATATTGATCATTATTTGTCTTTTAGCATTTGGTGGAGTTATTCTTTATATTAAAATGTCTCCAAAATTAGAAATTAAAAGTGCGAATGCTTTTTTGATGTATGATAACCAAAATGAATTATTTTTTCAAGGTAGTGGTTCACAGGAATGGGTAAATTTAGATCATATTTCAGATAAGTTAATTACAGCCACTATCTATACAGAAGATAAACACTTCTATCAGCACTTTGGATTTGATTTTTTACGGATTGCGAAAGCGATGTATGTCAATATTACTTCAAAATCAAAAAGTCAAGGAGCAAGTACTATATCTCAACAGTATGCGAGAAATCTATTCCTTGATTTTGATAAAACCTGGGAGCGAAAGTTAAAAGAAATGTGGATTACCTTACAATTAGAAGTACACTATGATAAAGACGAAATCCTAGAAGGATATTTGAATACAATTAATTATGGTCATGGTATGTATGGTATCCAGAATGCTTCAAAGTTTTATTTTGATAAAGATGCTTCAGAACTTGACTGGGCTGAAGCAGCTATGCTTACAGGAATTCCAAAGTCTCCTTCTAATTATTCACCAATTGTCAATTTTGAATTAGCAAAAGAAAGACAAGTAAATATTTTATATAATCTTTATAAAAATGAAATACTTTCAGAAGAAGAATATAATCAAGCGGTCGATGAAGAGTTACATATTATTGGAGAGAAAAATTCTCAAGAACTAGCGAATATTATGTATTATCAAGATGCGGTTATGCGGGAGTTAAACTCATTAGAAGAAATACCTGACTCACTATTAGAAACTGGTGGAATTAAAATTTATACAAATCTAGATATGAAAGCTCAATCCGTTTTGGAAAACAGTATTAAAAATAATTTAACAGAAGATACTGAATTACAAGTAGCTAGTGTAATGATGGATCCTAATAACGGAAATATAATCGCTTTAGTTGGGGGAAAGGACTATAATAAGAGTCAATATAATCGTGCCTATCAATCAGCAAGGCAAGTTGGTTCGACGATGAAACCACTTTTATATTATGCAGCTTTAGAAAATGGTTTTACCCCTAGTACTACTTTTACTAGTGAAGCAACTACTTTTACTTTTTCTAATAATCAAACATATTCCCCTCAAAATTATGGTGATCAGTATGGAAATAAACCTATTTCTCTTGCTACGGCGATTTCTTATTCCGATAATATCTATGCAGTTAAAACTCATATGTTTTTAGGAGAAGATGCTTTAGTTAATATCTCTAAACGATTAGGAATTACTGCAGAATTAGAAGAGATTCCTTCGTTACCATTAGGAACAGCTAGTATTAATATTATCGAAATGGCAGCCGCCTATTCCGCTTTTGCTAACGAGGGATACAAAGTAAAGGGGCATTTAATCTCTAAGGTAGAGGATTTAAAAGGAAATGTTCTCTATGAATATAAAGAAGAAAAAGAAAATATTTTGAATAAGAGTTTAACTTATATTTTAAGTGAATTATTAACAACTACTTATGATTCTACTTTTATTGATTATAATTATCCTACGGCAATTGGTATAGCGCCAAAAATAAAACACAAATTGGCACTAAAAAGTGGAACTACCAATACCGACCATTGGTCAATTGGCTACAATCATAATTTAGTTACTGCTGTTTGGGTAGGATACGATGATAATCGAGATATCAGTGCTTCAGATTATAAATATTCTCGTAATATTTGGGTGGAATCCATGGAAAATTATTTACAAGATCAAGAAGATGCCTGGTACAAACAACCAAGTAATGTCGTTGGAGTTCTAGTCAATCCAATCACCGGTAAACCTGCTGTAGAAAGCGATGAGAAAAAGAAAATTATGTATTATATCAAAGGTACTGAACCCTCTAGTACTGATATGGTATTTGATGAATTACTAGAACAAAATTAATCATTTTTGTATTATTTTTTTACCTTCTTCATATAGTTTTATAGGAAGGTGATTTAATGAATCCAGATTTTTCCACACGTATGGCAACAACCAACCCCAATGTAATTCCTAGTCAAAGCACTTACCCACCTTATACTGATTTTCCAGGTTATAACAATGGTAATCAACAACCGATGACTAATCCTCCTTATGCAGAAACTATTTTTTCTAAAAACCATGGTAAACGAGTTTCAGTTTATTTTTCTTATCCTGATTCAGTAGAATGGCGTGATCGTGTTTTTGTAGGAACTATTTTAGCGGACGGTAGAGATTATTTATTATTGAAAGATGATGATGGTAGAACAATTCTACTATGGTTAGTTTATATCAATTATGCAATTTTTGATGGAGATATTAACTTTTAAAAGTGAATTTTTTAAGGAATTCACTTTTTCTTATAAACTAATTTACTAATTTAGAAAACAATGCTAAAATGTTTGATATAGGATACGAGGGGATGTTCAATGTATTATATAATCGTTGGTGTATTAATATTAATACTTATCTTATTTTTAATCGAAGTAATTTATTATAATAAATTTCAAATGGCTAGGATAAGAATCAGTGAAGCGGAAAACAATATTGATATTCTTTTACAAAAGAAATTAACTTTGTTGGAACGAACAGCTAAAATTATTGAAGAATTTGATCCAAAATATCAAGAAGATCAAATTTTTTCGGGACTATTAAAAATTAAGAATAAGAATTTAAATAATTTTGAGCTAAATAAAGAATTAGAAAAAGAAATGGCTGAATATAAGGGATTACTTGATTTAGAATCTAGATTAAAAGAAATTGAAAATCTAAATACAATTAATTTTGATTTGACAGATATTGAGAATGATCTAGTTGCAGCCAAAAAATATTATAATGATACGATTATTTCTTACAATAAATTGGTTAAGTGTTTTCCTTCTAATTTAGTTGCGCTCATCTTTCATTATTCAAGAAAAGAATTTTATGCCGATGAAAAAGTAGAAATTTTTGAGATTTTAAAGGAAAAAAAATAGAAAGTGTTTAACTTTCTTTTTATTTGATTTCCCAATTAATTGGAGTTAATCCTTTACTGACTAAAAATTTATTTGTTTTAGAAAATGGTCTACTACCAAAAAAGCCATTGTATGCGGAAAAAGGTGATGGATGCGGCGATTCAATAATACAATGATTAGGATTGGTAATTAGACTTTTTTTACTTCTTGCGTAACTTCCCCATAGGATAAAGACAACTGGCTGTTGCTTTTCATTTAATTTTTCAATTACTGCATCAGTAAATTTTTCCCAACCGATATTTTTATGTGACATCGGTTGATGAGCTTCTACCGTTAATACACTATTTAATAGGAGTACTCCTTCATTAGTCCAAGAGACTAAACTACCATTTGGCGGAATTGGGCAACCTAAATCATCATGTAATTCTTTAAAAATATTCTTAAGAGATGGTGGGGGTTGAATACCAATTTTTACAGAAAAAGATAAGCCCTCCGCTTGATTTTCTCCATGGTAAGGATCTTGTCCTAAGATAACTACTTTAGTATTTTTATAACTGGTATTACGAAAAGCTTTGAAAATTTCTGTTAATTGTGGATATACAGTATGCTTCTTATATTCTAGTTTTACTTTTTCAATCAATTCTCGAAAATAATCTTTTTCCATTTCTTCTTTTAAAACAGTATCCCAATCATTTCCTATCATCTTTTTCACCTAACTTCTAATGTTTTTATTATAATATAATTCTTGGGACTTGGATAGTGATTTTCGATAATCTTGGATAATTTCTTTTCGTAATTTTAAAAGACTATACATATTCATAATCGCTAAACAAACGACCAATAGATCTATTGTTGTCCATAATATAGTAGGACTTATAATACTACCTATAAGTAGAAGTAATATGGTTATTCCTTTTAGGGCTTTAACCATAGTTGGATTATCTTTTTTTAATAGATATTTTAAGTTACTTTCCCCATAATAATATCCTGCAATAATCGTAGAAAAAGCAAATAAGAAAATAGATAGAATTAAAAATATATTTCCAAATTGACCTAAGTGTTCAGTTAACGCATATTGAGTCAGTTCAATTCCATTTAAATTAGTAAGGTTTAGGGTTTGATAGTCAGATAGAAGTATTAATAGAGCTGTAGAAGTACATATTACAAAACTAGTAAAATAGATTCCTAATATTTGTAATAAACCTAAGCCAACTTTATCATTTACGGCGGAAGTAGATGATGCGATTGCACCACTTCCTAAACCTGCTTCCGTTGAAAAAATTCCGCGCTGAATGCCAATGATAAAAGTAGAAAATATTCCCATACCAGCTGCTTTAACATTAAAAGCAGAAGTAATAATTAAGTTAAAAATAGCGGGTAATTGGTCAATATTCTTAAAGATAATAAAAGAGGATACAGCAATATAACTTATCCCCATTAAAGGTACAATTTTACTAGTTGCAGAGACAATGCCGTCTAAACCTTTTATGATAATCATGCCTGATAGTGTTGCAATCAATATTCCAATGATAAGAGGAGAAATGGGTAAGAAATCACTGATTGATTTAGTAATAGTATTCGCTTGTATCGTCATAAAGCCAAAAACATAAGCTAAAATAATAAAAATAGCATAGCATTTTGCCAGAAGTTTGTTTTTTAAGCCCTTATCTATATAATAAGCTGGTCCTCCTTTATATTCATCCCCATCTTTTTTTTGATATTTAGCTCCTAAGTAGCTTTCACAGTAAGCATTAATTGCTGTAATAAAAGTGATTATCCACATCCAAAAGATTGATCCAGGTCCTCCGATATATATAGCAATGGCAATTCCTGCTAAAGAGCCTACTCCAATTCTTGCTGCTAAAGATATACTTAGGCTTGCTAATGGGGAGATAGTATTTTTACTTTTATTTTTGCATGTTTTTAAAATTTTTATTAGGTGAAGTTGTGGAAACTTTAAACAACACGAAAAATAAAATCCTCCTCCTAGGAGGCAAACAGTAGCGACACTCCATAGAATATCCAACAAGAATTCCATTTACAATCACCCGTAACATTTTATGTAGGTAAGCCTCTTATTATGCCAATTCAATTTTTTTCTTGATTTCATCCTTTAGCTAAGCAAATTCCTAGTATATAAAAAAGAATATAATCCAATGAGAATTATATTCTTAGTCTTTTATTTGTGATACTTTTCATGATGCATGATTTTATAACTACGGTAGATTTGTTCTAGTAATATTATTCTAAATAGTTGATGAGGGAATGTCATCTTAGAGAAAGAAAGTTTTTCTTTTGCTTTTTTCTTTAGATCATCATGTATTCCATGTGAACCACCAATTAGAAACGTAATATTACTGTTTTGTCCTTGAAGTTGATCTATTTTTTCAGAAAAAGTTATAGAATCGATTTGTGGTGCTTCAATTTCTAATGTAATTAGATAATCTTTAGGGGTTAATACTTTCTCAATTCTCTCTCTTTCTTTTACTAAAGCTACCGCTTTATCATCACTCTTTTCATCCATGACTTCAATTATTTCTAGTTTGGTATATTTCTGCATTCTTTTTTGATATTCTTGGCAAGCTTCTTGCCAATATTTTTCTTTTAGTTTTCCAACACAAATTATTTTAATCATTTTATACCTCTATTACTTCTAAAGATTTATTCTGTTGAGCAATGATAATTGGCTTATCTATATGACTTTCATCTAAAACTTCTTTAGTCGTTTGATAAGCTAATTCCTCAGTATTATTATTTTCACTGATATGAGCAAGAACAATACACTTTGTTTTCTCACCAACAATTTCTTGTAAATATTTGGCAGTAGTATGATTAGATAAGTGACCCTTATCACTTAGAACCCGTTGTTTAAGTATAAAAGGATAAGGGCCATCCATTAACATTTTCTCATCGTGATTACTCTCCATTATGTATAAATCTTTATTTTTCATTCGTTTTAGATAACGACGATTGATATAGCCAGTATCAGTTACATATACAATACTTTTATCTTCATTAGATAATATATAACCAACAGAATCTACATCATGTGAAGTATGGATAAGTTCTACTTCAATATCATTTAAGAAAAAGTGTTCTTCTAAGTAATGACATGATGTAATCGGAATTTTTTCTTTTAGTTCGACGATCATCTTTTCGCTCACATAAACAGGAATATTGGTTTTTTTTACAAGTACTTGTAACCCTTTAATATGATCAGAATGGGTATGAGTAATCAATATCGCATCTAGATCTTTTGGTGTTCGATCTATGGCGGATAGTTCTGATGATAGATGCTGATAAGTAATACCAATGTCAATTAAGATTTTACTCTTTTTTGTTTCAATATAAGTGGCATTTCCTTTAGAACCACTCGCTAATACTTTTATTTTCATGATTAGAAAATAGTAAATGGACTAATTGGTACTCCACCACGATATGGCATTCCTCGATAGATAGCAAAGTGAAGGTGAACTCCTGTTGCAAAACCACTATCTCCGGCTGTTCCAATTTGATCTCCTGCCATAACGACATCTCCAGCTTTACGAATACGAGAATTCATGTGTGCATACATCGTATAATAACCATTACTATGAGCAATAACAATATAGTTTCCGTTTGTTCTTGTATATCCTGATTGAACAACAAGTCCATTATTGGCAGCTTTAATTGGGGAACCACGACCGATACCACTAATATCGATTCCTTCATGTAATTTACCCCATCTATAACCAAAGCTACTAGAAATTGTATATGGCACTACTGTTGGCCATACCCAACTACCAACACCAACTGGTACTTCTTGATTAGGAAGAGAAGAAGTATTTGAACGCTTTTTAGTTCCACGAACGATAACCTTATTGACGGCTGGAACTAAAACTTCTTCTGAAACAGGAACGACAGTAGTAATTTCTCCATTTATAAGTTTTTGTTTTTCTGTTACTAAACTTAAACCTTCAGAACCTTCTTGTTTTACTTTTTCATAGCCAACATATTGATTAGGATCATCTTCATAAACCGTTTGAATTTCAACTGTTTTCTTAGATACGACATGGGTCTCTTCAACTGTATCAAACTGAGGTTGAATAATACCTAATACTACTTCTTTTCCAGGATATAACAAGTCTGATGATGAACTGTACTCCGCATTAGCAATTAGAAATTCTTCAGGAGATAATTTATTATTAAAGGCAATATCTTCAATGGTATCCCCTTCTTGAACAACGTATGTCGCTTGATCTTCTGTTGTACCAAATAACAGGTATTTACTTAATTCATCTTCCGTTAGATATATTTTTTCTTCAGTTGGAATTCTACCTTTATGGATACTTATATTATTTTGAATATATAAATCTTCGATAATTGTTCCGGTTTCCTGAATTTCTTCTTGAGTATCTGTTAAAAATTTCTGATAGCTCTCATTATCGATAAAAGATGTAATTGTTTTCTCTACGGAATTAGTAAATATCTCTTTATCTAAGACGTATAGAACTATATCCTCTGTCTTAATGGTCTCTCCGCCTTCACTTTCTTTTTCGATCCCATTAATTACTATTTTATAGCCATCGATGGTGAATGCTTCACTACCTTTTTTCTCTTGGATTTTTTGATAAATTTCTTCGATAGTTGAAATATCTTGACTATAAGTAATTTCTTGAACAATGTCCAAATCATTTGGAACATATACTTTGTCTACCTGATATTTCTTCTTGATTTCACTCTGTTTTTCATCAATAAATTTTTCCAATTCTTCTTGTGATTCTATCAAACCTAACGATTCTCCACCAAGATAAATATGATAAAGTTGACGTGGTTGATTCGTATTTGCGGACATTCCTAAGATTTTAGCAAATGCGGTAGTGGGATTAGATCCCATATACACAATTAAACCTGTAACTATGAGTGCGATTATAGTCAAAGCAGTTGTTTTTTTATCCATTTTCTTCACCTCTACTATCTTTAATGAAGTTTAAGAATGTACTAGTGCTTTTTCGGAATAATAAATCTATTTTTCCAGTTGGACCGTTACGATGTTTACCAATGATTAGTTCACTTAAACTAGGATCAGGAGCTTCGTTACTATCTTTTACCGTTTGATAGTAATCATCACGATATAATAAAGCAACGATATCGGCATCTTGTTCTATCGAACCAGATTCTCTTAAATCGCTCATTTTAGGGCGCTTGTCTTCTCTACTTTCTACACCACGAGAAAGCTGTGCTAAAGCAATTACCGGTATATTTAATTCCATAGCCATCTTTTTTAAACTTCTAGAAATATCTGTCATTTCTGCTTGACGGTTATTTCCATAGTTTCCACCCATGGTTAAGAGTTGTAAGTGGTCGATGATTACTAAGTCTAGACCATCTTCGCTTGTCGCTAAACGACGACATTTCGTTTTTAATTCTCCAACGGTTACACCGGCATCATCAGAGATAAATAATTTAGCTCCTGATAATTGACTCTTGGCTTCAGTAATTCGTTTCCAATCATTGTTAAGTAAATTACCATTCGTTAGTTTTTGGCCTTCAATTTGTCCTAAAGAAGAAATAATACGACTAGCCAATTGCTCTGCTCCCATTTCTAAAGAGAAAATGGCAACACTTTTATTCGTATTGATCGCAACATTAGTAGCCAAATTCAAAGCAAAAGCGGTTTTTCCCATTGCTGGACGAGCTGCTAAAATAATTAGTTGATTTTCTTGAAGTCCCGAGGTTAGTTTATCAAGTTCGTACCAACCTGTTGGAATACCAGTAATTTCTCCTTTGGACTGAGCTAATTTTTCTAAATTTTTTTGAACGTCATTTAATACTTCTTGAATTTTTCTAAATTCACTACTACGACGGTTTTTGATAATCCCAACGATTTTTCTTTCTACTTGATCTAATACTTCTGTTACTTCTCCTTCGTGTTCGTAAGCTAAAGTAGCAATCTCAGTAGAAGTCTCAATAACGTCCCTAAGCATTGCATTATCTTCAACTATTTTTATATAGTAATCTACATTAGCTGCGGTTGGAACAGTATCAATAACTTCTGTTAAATATTCAACTCCACCAATTTCATTTAATTTACTAGTTTGATTTAATTCAGCAGTAACTGTTGTCAAATCGATCGGAACTTTTCTATCGTAGAGATTAGCTAGTACAGAAAAAATAATTCCATTCTTTTCACTGTAAAAACTTCTTGTTGTTAGCTTTTCTGTTGCTTTTTCGATTGCTAGTTTAGACAAGAACATAGCACCCAAAACGGATTGCTCTGCTACGATATCATTAGGTATAGTTTTTGTAGCCATATTACACCTCCTGATGTTATTTGACTAGTTGTACTTTTATGGTTGCGTTTATTTCTTTAAAGAGATTTACTTTTACTTGATGATAACCTAATGTAGTTAAATTACTAAGTAATTCTATCTGTCTTTTTTCTATTTTATATCCTTTTTTATGTAATTCATCTTTAATTTGTTTAGGACTGACGCTACCAAATACTTTATCTTGTTCACCTGTTTTTACTTTAAATAATAAGGTTAACTTTTCTAATTGTTCTTTTTCCTCTATTGCTTTTTGTCTTTTTTCATCTTCGATTTGTTGAAGTTGTTTTTTTTCTTCTTTAAAGACTTCTAAGTTTTTTTCGGTCATTTGAATGGCATACCCATTCTTTATCAAATAATTTTTGGCATACCCATCTTTTACTTCTTTAATATCCCCTTTTTTGGCTTGCTTTTTCATATCTTTGATAAATATTACTTTCATTTAGATCCCCCTATTCGTTTAATATTCCCAACAATTTTTCTTTTACTTCTTGTATTGAACTTCCTTCAATTTGTGTTGCGGCATCGTGATGATCACCACCACCACCTAATTTTTCCATGATTTTTCCTACATTTAAACGTCCTTCACTGCGCGCACTGATGCCAATTTTATTATCTTGGCTTTTACCGATTACAAAGCTTGCTTCAATACCGTTAAACTGCAGTAAAGTCGAGGCAATTTTGGCCAATTCTTCTCTTTTATATTTAACCTTTTCTCCTCCTGAAGTTACAGCATATTTTTCTTTAATTACTTCAATATTAGTAATTGTTTTTTGTCTAGCTATATATTCTTTGATATCTTGTTTTAAGTAATACTGTACCTTTTTAGGATTAGCTCCATATGAAGCGAGATAATAGGCGGAAAAATATGTTTTTGCCTGAGTCTTTAAAACAAAATTACTAGTGTCTAATACAATACCCGATAAGACAATCGTTGCCATTTCAGGTGAAATTTTGATTCGATAATGCGATAGTAATTGTGTTATCATTTCACAGGTAGAAGATGCTTCTTGATCAATAATTAGTAAGCCTCGATCAATCGTTTGTTTATTCGTTTGGTGATGGTCGATAATTACTATATCATCGAAATGTGTCAATATCTCAGGGTTAGATAACAAATTTGTTTTATTGGTATCCACGATGATTAACAAGTTCTTTTTATTTTTTTTCGTTTCTATTTCATCACTTGTAATAAATATTTTCTTTGGTTGTTCATTGATTATTTTTTGAACTCCTAATTCGTGAACTTGATCATCAATAATAATGTATGATTCTCTTCTGTACTTTTTTATAATACTGTATAGTCCTAAGGCACTTCCAATCGCATCTAGATCTAAGTTCTGATGACCAACAATAAAAATTGTCTGATGGAATTTAATCTTTCTCCTTAGTTCTTTGGCTTTATCTAGTATGTTCATTCTTCCTCCTTAGAAAACCCATTTACATTATACTACAAATTTTATTTTCTGTCATCTTACCTCAGTATTCTTAAAAAGACTATCAACAAATAGTTGGTAGTCTTTTTTTTATTTTGTATATGGTAATAAAGCAATTGCACGAGCACGTTTGATTTGTTCTGCAATAAAACGTTGATGTTTTGCGCAATTACCTGTAATTCTTCTTGGTAAAATTTTACCACGGTCATTGATATATCTTTTTAAAGTATCTACATCTTTATAGTTAATGCTTTTTCCTGTACACATGTAGCATACTTTTTTCTTTTTTCTATAAAATTCTGCCATACTTTCCCTCCTTCTTTAGAATGGTAATTCATCATCACTTATTTCAATACTAGAACCAAAATCTGCAAATGGATCAGACGAAACATCTGTAGTTGGTGTTTCAGATGAGGTAGCAAAATCATATGGAGATGGGTTATTATTTACTGATGACATTGATGAGCTTGCGTTTGGAGTAGACGAAGATCTGGTATCTAAAAATTGTACATTGTCTGCTACTACTTCTGTTACATAACGCTTACTACCATCTTGGGCATCATAAGTTCTTGTTTGAATTCTTCCATCGATCGCTACTTGACTTCCTTTGGTTAAATATTGTTTTACATTTTCAGCTTGTTTACGCCATACAACAATATTAATAAAGTCTGCTTCACGTTCTCCATTTTGATTAGTAAAATTTCTATTTACTGCAATACTAAATGAAGCTGCTGCAGTATTATTACTCGTATAACGTAGTTCTGGATCTTTTGTTAATCTTCCGATTAAAAATACTTTATTCATTTTGACCCTCTCTTAATCTTCTACTCTTACAATTAAATGACGAATAATATTTTCGTTAATTAATGCTAGACGTTCAAATTCTTTAGTAGCTGTCACTGTTTCAGTTTCAATGACAAATAAGAAGTAATAACCAGTCTTGTATTTTTTGATTTCATAGGCAAGTTCTCTTTGTCCCATTTCTTTTACTTCTAATACTTTAGCCTCATTTGATTCTAACATTTCTTTCATACTGTTTGCTATTTTTTTGATGTTTTCTTCTTCTAAATCAGGCTTTACGATGAACATAATCTCATACTTTTTCATTTTTACACCTCCTTCTGGACTTAAGGCCAATACTTGGCAAGGAGTATTAAATACTCGGTAGTAATATATCAAAAAAAAGCATTCTTGTAAATGCTTTTTTGATTTCTCAGGTATTTTTTTTACTATTTTTTCTATTCTTTACTATTTCCAAACAAATTTAACAAATCTAAGAAGATGTTAATAAAGTCTAAATATAATTCAAAGGCACCAATTATAGCTAGATTTTCTTCTCTTAATATTCCGTCTAATCTTTTTATTTTTTGAATATCATAAGCAATGAATCCTAAGAAGATTAAGACACTAATGCCAGATAGAATCATATCAAACGTACTATTTTGTAGGAAAATATTGATTATTGTACATAAAATTACTCCCAGTAAGGCCATAAGTAAAATGGTTCCTACTTTTGTTAAGTCAATTTTGGTTACTTTGCCGATAAGAGCAAAAATCAAGAATAGAACTGCGCTTACTAAGAAGACCAACATGATAGATTCTATTTCATAGGCGATAAAAATCGAGGAAAAAGTTAAACCCGTAAAAAATGTATACAGTAAATAGCATAATTTTGCCGTTGCGGGACTCATTTTATGAATTCTTGCTGCTAAGAATATCGCTAAACCGATTTCTATAATCAGTAATATCCAATATCCACTTTTGGTAAATATAACTTCTAAGGCATCGACATTTGTAGAGGTATAAATACCAGTTAAGAATGTTACTAGCAAACCAATAAACATCCATAAAAATACTTTAGAAAATATCTTATTATTCAAATTTAAACCTTCTTTCTTTTACTTAATTTTATGCTGTTTTTCTATCATTATTTATTCTCATGATAGAAATACTTGCTGCAATATATTTTTTATTATTCATTGCTTAAGATTCATCAATGCTGTTTAAATGAGATAATAAGTAGTAATTTTTAACCTATCTTAGTAACAATCATGGTTGTTCATAATTGTTTTTTTGCTTTATTATCTAATATTATTTTACCACTTATACATTGAATCTAAAATGACAAATATCTCCATCTTGCATTAGATAATCTTTACCTTCTAATCTAGCTTTTCCTGCTTCTTTCACTTTTTGTTCGCTTCCTAATTCTATTAAGTCAGAATAAGACATTACTTCAGCGCGAATAAATCCTCTTTCGAAATCACTGTGTATAATTCCAGCACATTCTTTAGCATTCATTCCTTTTTTAAATGTCCAAGCTCTCACTTCGTCTTTTCCTACTGTAAAATAAGTAGCTAATCCTAATAGATCATAAGTAGCTTTAATTAATTGATCAAGACCACTCATAGGTATTTTTAATGCTTGAAGCATTTCAGCCTTATCATTTTCATCTAGTTGACTTAATTCTTCTTCAATTTTAGCACAGACTTTGATCACTTTAGAATTCTCTTTACTTGCATAGTCTTTAACTTGTTTAACATACTCATTATCTGATTCTGTTATTTCCTCTTCATCTATATTGGCTAAATAGATAATTGGTTTTATCGTTAAGAAGTTATAAGACTTTAATGCATGTTTTTCTTCTTTGGTAAAGTCTACAGTCCTTAAAGTTTGATTTTTTTCTAAAGCATCCTTTGCTTTTTCTAAGGCTTCTAGTTCAATCTGATCTTCTTTTACTTTAGATGTTCTTGCTTTTTTACCTATTTTTTCAATACGATTACCTATACTCTCTAGATCTGCTAATATTAATTCTAGATTAATTATTTCAATATCACGAAGGGGATCGATTTTTCCCTCAACATGAACAATATCTTTATTTTCGAAGCATCTTACTACTTCTACGATAGCATCAGTTTCGCGAATATGAGACAAGAACTTATTTCCTAATCCTTCTCCCTTACTTGCTCCTTTTACAAGTCCAGCTATATCCGTAAATTCGAAAGCCGTTGGTATTTTTTGTTTTGGTTGATACATCACATTTAATTTTTCCAAACGTTCATCGGGTACTGTAACAACACCAACATTAGGATCGATAGTCGCAAATGGATAATTAGCTGCTAAAATACTATTTTTTGTAATTGCATTGAACAAGGTACTCTTTCCTACATTAGGAAGTCCTACTATTCCTGCTGTTAAACTCATAAATATTACCTCATTTCTAGTACTAGTATAACATAATTTAAATGAAAAAGAAAACAACTTTGGCAGTTGTTTATAGTGTAGGGTAAACACCAGGACCAATTGGTAAACCTGATATATACCATAATAAAATAATGGCAATCCATGCTAAACTGATGATTAAGCAAAAAGGTGTTACTAATTTTAATGCATAAGAGATGGTTATTGGTTTCTTCTTGTTTGGATTATACATATTTAAATAACCAACAAAGATAACGAAGTAAGCAAGTAAAGGCGTAATTCCTTTTGTCATTGAATCAGCAGCACGTAATATAAATTGTGCAAATTCTGGAGTAATGTTAGCCTGCATTAATTTCGGTACGACAACGGGCGCTAAAATTGTCCATTTGGCAACTGGTGTCGTCGTGAAGATATTTACAATTGCGATAACAATAATTACTAATAATAATAACGGAATTCCAGTAAAGTTTAGACTGTTAATAATATTCGCTCCCCAAGCCGTGATTACTGTACCAATATTTGTTTCTTTAAATATAGCAATAAATTGAGAAGCAAAAAATATTAAAATAACTAAACTTCCAATATCAGCAATATATTTTCCTGAATCCATAATTAATTGTTTATCATTTTTTATCGTCTTAGCACCAATTCCATAAGCAATACCTACTACTAAGAAATATAAGGCAATTAGGAACGTAAACCCATCTTGAAAATAAGAATTACTACCAAATACTTGTCCTAGATAAGTTGTTTCTTCCATATCCAACAACATTCCAGAAAATGGTAAATTAGGTAATAAAGAGTAGACAAAGAGAACCACAAAAATAATGGTTGCGAAAAAGGCATTATTAAGTCCTTTCTTTTCTCGAGATTCTTCTTCTAATTTTCTCTGCTCTGCTTCTTCTACATCTTCAATCACTTCTAGTTCGACAGTAACTTCATTTTGATCTTTATATTTTCCTAATTTAGGAATAACTAGTTTTTCAATAATAATTGTTCCTACTACTGATAAAATTAATGAAGTTAAAATAATAATAATCAAGTTAGAGCTCAAGGCTACATGATAAGTAGGATCAATCATTCTAGCTGCCGCTTCTGTAATGGGAATTAAATTTACTTCCATCGAACCGACAAATAAAGTTACTCCATATCCAAAAGCTACTCCACAGAAAGCGGTAATAATTCCTGCTAATGGATTTCGCTTATTTTTCATGAAAATGATCGCCGATAATGGAATTAAAATAACATAACCTATCTCATTAATCAAACTAGAGATAATCGATATAAAGATTAACATAAATGTAATCTTCTTATTATCTATTTTTACTAATACACGTTTGATAAAAGTATCTAAAAAGCCTGTTGCTTGTGCTACAGATAACCCTATCAAGGAGATTAACAAAGTACTTAAGGTTGTAAAACTGATAAAGTTACGAGTAGCATTACTAATTATATATTTTAAGCCGTCATAATTAAAAAGATTTTTTACGGTTACCAAAGTATTTTCAATCTCATACGTTGCTAAATTTAAATTGCTATATGTTGCTTGAATTTCTAGGGCTGAAAAAATTCCACTTAAGATAACTACTAAAATCGTCAGTAATATAAATGTAGTAACAGGGTGAAAGTGAAATCGTTTCAACTTTAATTTCTTCTTTTCTTTCATTGCTTATTCCTCACTCTCGATTACTTTTTTCAGTTTTTTATTAAATTCGATTCGAGGCATCATGATCGTTCTTCCACAGTTACAGCATTTAATTTTAATATCAGCACCAAGTCTTACAATTTCCCACTCATTACTGCCACAGGGATGTTGTTTTTTCATGATTACTTTACTATTTAGAGTATATTCTTTATTTTCCATTGTGCACCTCAATCTGAGTATAAGGAATCTCTATGTTATTCTTTTCAAAACTAAGAACGATCTCTTTTCTAATTTTACGTGCGATACCATAATGTTCCATACTAACTGTTGGGGCAATAATTCGATAGACTAGTGCTGAATCAGAAAACTGATCAATTCCTAATACTTCTACTTCTCCTTTTAACTTTGGGAGACTTTTGGTCAACTCACTTGCTACATCATTTAATACTTTTTCTACCTTTTCTAAATCTTCCCCATAATTTACGCCGACATCGACGATAGCTAAGGAACTAGAAATACTATAATTGATTACTTCCGTAATATTTCGGTTAGCGAGAATTTTTATTTCCCCTTCCCAACTTTTAATACGGGTTGTTTTTAATCCTAAAAATACTACTTCACCTTTAAAACCATTAATTGAGATGGTGTCTCCCATTGCATATTGATTTTCTAAAATGATACTAATTCCTGCAATTATATCTTTCGCTAAATCTTGTAGAGCTAAACTTGCAACGACACCGGCAATTCCTAATCCTGCTAAGATCGATGTAACATCAACCCCGTATACTGTTAAAATAGCTAAAATTAAGAATAAGATAATTACATATTTAATAATATTATTTACTAAAACACGAAAGGTTTCTGTTTTTTTATAATTATAACTGTTTTTCTTTAATGTTTTTTGTTTATTCTCAATAATTGTTCCAATTACTTTTTTGCAGATACTATTTAAAATAATAGCAATACAGATATAGATAATTGGTAAATAGATTTCAGGAATCATTATCTTTTCTATCATTTTTTCACTTCCTCATTAGATGGCTTTTTCCTTATCTATCCCCATTATTTCTAATAAACGATTTAAATCATTATGATTAGTAAAAGAAATTTCTAGCTTATTATGATTAATTTTTACTTTTGTTCCTAATTTTTCAGATAATGTTTCTTCTACAGTTCGATATTCAAGGGATAAATTATTTGCTTTTCTATTTTTTCTTGTTTTTTCTGTCGTTGGTTCGGTAGCAAGATTTTCAACTTGACGAACACTTAAGTTCTCCATTACTACCTTTTGGGCTAAATCTTTAATTTTCGTTGGATTTTCAAGTTTACTCAAAGCACGTGCGTGCCCCATAGTTAATTTGTTTTCCATGATTAAATCTTTTACTTCTTCTGGTAATGACAAAAGTCCTAACATATTCGTAATATGGCTTCTACTTTTTCCAATTCTATTAGCCAATGCTTCTTGCGTCAATGATAATTCTTCAATTAATTTTTTATACGCAAGCGCTTCTTCTAAAGCATTTAAATTTTCTCGTTGAAGGTTCTCTAAAAGCGCAATTTCCATCATTTCTTGATCAGTAAAATCACGAAGAATTGCTGGTATAGTTTCACGTCCGGCAAGAGTAGATGCTTTTACTCTTCTTTCTCCGGCTATAATTTCATATCCTTTAATGCTTTTTTTGGCAATAATCGGTTGAAATACACCATATTCTCTGATTGAATTGGCTAATTCTTGTAAGGCTTTTTCGTCAAAATTTTTACGTGGTTGGTAAGGATTACTACGTAATTCAGATAAGTTCAATTCGACGATTTGTTCTTTTGGGGTTGTTGTAACAATTTTTTCTTCTATTTGTTCATAGTTCATTGGTTCATTATTAAATAATTCTTCTAGGCCTCTTCCTAAGGCTTTTCTTCTAGTTTGTGCTTGTGCTTGTGTTTGAGTTTCCATTTCTTTCAATCACTTCCTTTGCTAAATTTAAATAAGCAATCGAGCCACGATGTTTAGAATCATATGCAATGATTGGCGTACCATGTGATGGTGCCTCAGCAATTCTTACTAATCTTGGAATAATTGTGTTGTATACACGTTCTTTAAAAAATCTTCTAATATCCTCAACTACTTCCAAACAGAGAATTGCTCTTGAATCAAGCATCGTTAATAGTACACCTTCAATGTCCAAATTTGGATTTAAGTTTTTTTGCGCTAACATAATTGTATTTAACAACTGGGTAATTCCTTCTAGGGCAAAAAATTCACATTGAACTGGAATAATTACTGAATTAGAAGCTGTTAAAGCATTAGTTGTAATTAATCCTAAAGAAGGTGGGCAATCGATAATTATATAATCAAAAGAATCTCTAATTGGATCCAAAGCTTTCTTCAATTGGACGTTTTTAGAAAAATTTTGATCTTGTTTACTCATCTCCATCAATTCTATATCAATACCAGCTAGATTAATCGTTGCAGGCAAAAGATAAAGATTTTTATATTTCGTCTTAATAATTGCTTCTACGATATTACACTTTTCTGTCATAACATCATGAACACTCTTACTAATATCTCCTTTATTAATTCCAACACCTGTTGTTGCATTTCCCTGTGGGTCTAAATCAATTAACAATACTCTTTTTCCTAAGTAAGCTAAAGATGCAGAAAGATTGATACTTGTTGTCGTTTTTCCTACTCCACCTTTTTGATTTACTAATGATATTATCTTTCCCATGCTCTTACCACCTTTTTTTGATTTTATACTATTCTATTTTAACAGAAAACTAAGAATTAGGAAACCTCTTGTTAAAAAAAAGTAGAACTCTCTACTTTTAGATATCTTTATTGATTTTTATTACGACTTGGTAAGTTTTTTCAAAATCCAATTCTTCTACTTTAATTACAAAGCCTTTTTTCTCTAGGTTAGTAACTGTTCTACGTAACTCACTTACTGCATCACGTAAAGAATATAATTCTTCATCATCCAATAACTCTTCAATTGGATCATTTATTTTTTTCTCGGTAATCATTTCTGATTGAGCTACAGAAGAACGATTATCTTCATTATCATCCAAAGTAAATATATTGCTCATTATATCCTCTTCTTCTTCCACTTGTGGGAAAGAAGAGTCCATTTTCGTAGCAGGAGTAGAAGTAGTCTTATGAGCAGAAGCTAGTAAGTCGATTGGTGAATCATTTTTGTTGTTTATCGGCGATGTTGGTGCTGAACTGATAGCATCTGGAATCTTTACCGGTGTTGGGGCGATATCAGGAGAATCACTGAAATCTTTGTTTATGCCTGTCGTTTCTTGTTCAGATATAGGTTCAGGAATTCCTTTTATTCTTCTGATTTCTTGATCTAATTCTCTAACTGTCATTCTTTTTTCGATGATAGCATGAAGCATGCTAATTTGTTCTTCACTCGTATCTAAATTTAATAGACTTCTTGCATGTCTTTCGGAAATTTGATCATGAAGAAGAGCTTCTTGTACTTCATCTGGTAAAGACAATAAACGCATTTTGTTCGCAATAGCGGCTTGTGATTTACCCATGGTACGCCCTAATTCTTCTTGAGTCATCGAATCTAATTCTAATATTTTTTGATAAGTTCTTGCCTCTTCAATCGGAGTCAAATCTTTTCGTTGTAGATTTTCTAGTAACGCAACTTTTGAAGTTTCTTTATCATCTAAATTTCTAATAATTGCTGGAATTTTGGTTAATCCTGCCATGGCAGAAGCTTTATATCTTCTTTCTCCGGCTATAATTTCATATTTATCCCCTATTTTACGAACAATTATCGGCTGAATAACTCCGTGAGCTCTAATAGAATCAGCTAATTCACGTAATGCTTGTTCATTAAATACTTCACGTGGTTGAAAACGGTTAGGGATAATGTCATCTAAATATAAATCTACTACTTCTCTATCCATAAATTAACCCTCTTTTCATTCTTTACTTATTCTTTATCATACTCATTATATCATATTTTTTTGTCTAGACAAGAAAAAAGCCAAATTTTACTTTGACTTCTGCAGAATTTTTAATGATTTTATTCATTAAATAATACTATAAAATTAGATTTTTTGGAGGTTTTATTTATTCATGTACTACGGCAATTGAGTGAATTTAATGTTTTTCTTTTTACTTTTAAATCTAATTGGGTATCTTGTACTAACTAAGTTGATTTTTTAGGGCTAGTTCTGTTTTCATTAACTCTTGACCTAAATAGAATAATGGTTGATATTACTGATATAAAAAGTACATTGATTTCTCAACTCAAGTACATTTTTTCCTATAAATCTACGTAATTTTTGCCTGCTATACTATAGAAAGTAACCTGAATTTACTTATTTTCTATCGTTACAGTAAAATATTTTCATTCATCTTCTTCACTTAGATGTTTCAAAATCATATCTGTCGATTTCCAACCGGTAATGATACCAAGGCCATACTGGACATTTTCATTATACTTTACTACATTTTTATAGTATTTTAGCATGCTATTTCCCTTTATTCCCTATTTTATTTTCTTTCTAGGATAGATTTTGTCGGTTTTCTTCTCCTTTTTTATTTTTATCAATGTACGACTACTTTCTTCTAATGGTAAGCTGAATTCATTAATATGCTCTATTTTCCCACCTAAAGTACCAATCATGGCTTTGGCTTCGTCTAGTTCTTCGGTTGCTTTTCCTTTCATCGCGATGAAGTAACCATTTTCTTTAACAAGAGGAAGACATAATTCTGATAACACTTTCAAGTTAGCCACTGCTCTTGCAGTTACCACTTCGTATTTTTCTCTATTTACTCGCGCATAATCTTCACATCTCATGTGAATAGCTCTAATATTAGATAGTTTTAATTCTTTTATGACTTCATTGAGGTAATTCACTCTCTTCTGTAGAGAATCAATCAGTGTGATATTGAGGTTAGGAAAAGCAATTTTTAAAACAATACCAGGAAAACCGGCTCCACTTCCTACATCACATAAAGTATCTACTGTTTCTAATTTGATTTCTTTATATAAAGTTAAACTATCATAGAAATGTTTAAGATATACTTCTTCTTGATTAGTAATTCTAGTTAGATTCATTTTTTCATTCCATGATAATAATAATTGATAAAATAACGTTAGTTGATTTAATTGGTCATCAGTTAAGGAAATTCCTAACTTTTCTACTTCTTCTTTAAAAACTTCTATATTCATAATTTATGTTCCTTTTTTAAATAGATCATTAATATCGAAATATCAGCAGGATTTACCCCACTAATTCGTGATGCTTGCGCAATGGTTGATGGACGCACAGTAGATAATTTTTGTAAGGCTTCACTTGCTAAATTATGGACTTGGTGGTAATCGATATCTTCAGGTATTTTTAATTTTTCTAGATCCAACATTTTTTCTGCTTCCTTATTAGCCTTTTTGATATATCCCTCATACTTGATTTGAATTTCTACTTGTTCTGTTACTTCTTTTGGATAGGATTTTGGAAGATATTTTTGGATTTTTTCAATAGTGATCTCTGTTCTTTTTAACAAGTCGTACAAAGTTATTCCATCAGATAATGGTGCTGAATTTAAAGCGATAAGCTCACGATTGACTTCTTCTGTTGGCGTTAATTTTATTTGTTGAAGAATATTTTTTACTTCTTGCATGCATTCTTTCTTGATACTAAATTTTTGATATTTTTCATCATTGATTAACCCTACTTTTCTTCCATAATCACGAAGTCGTAAATCAGCATTATCATGGCGTAAAAGTAATCGATATTCGGCACGAGAAGTTAACATTCGGTATGGTTCTTTTGTTCCTTTCGTGACTAGATCGTCGATAAGAACACCAATATAGGCTTCATTTCTTTTTAAGATAAGTGGTTCTTTTCCTTCTAGTTTTAATGAAGCATTGATTCCAGCGATTAATCCTTGTCCTGCTGCTTCTTCATAACCACTAGTTCCATTAATCTGTCCTGCTGTATATAGGTTTTCAATTAGTTTTGTTTCCAATGATTGTTTTAACTGAAGTGGATCAATTGCATCGTACTCTATAGCATAAGCATACTTTAATATTTTTGCATGTTCCATACCTGGCAAACTATGTACCATTTTTTCTTGAATCTCTTCAGGCATACTTGTTGAAAAACCTTGGATGTAAATATCATCGTAATAAATACTTTCTGGCTCTAAAAATAATTGATGACGTTCTTTATCTTTAAAACGAACAATTTTATCTTCGATAGATGGGCAATATCTTGGTCCAATTCCTTCAACATATCCTCCATACATACTAGATTTTTCTAAGTTATCTAAGATTATTTGATGAGTTTCTGGTGTTGTATAAATTAAATGACAAGGAATTTGCTCTTCTACTTGGTATAATGGCTCATTATCAAAAGAAAAAGTATAAGCAATGTTATCGCCCGGTTCTAGACTAGCTTGGGAATAATCGATTGTACTTTTCGCAATCCTAGGTGGGGTTCCTGTTTTTAATCGTTGTATCGTAAAACCTAATTTTTTTAGATTGTCGCTTAGATGTTGAGATGGTGTTTCGCCATGAGGTCCGCTTGCTGTTTTTGATGAACCTCTTAAAATTGTTGCTTTTAGATAAGTTCCTGTTGTCAAAATAACAGCTTGAGATGCAATCTTTTCACCATTTGAAAGAATTACACCATTTATTTTTTCCTCTTCAACAAGTAAATCTTCTACCATAGCTTCTAATATTGTTAACTTATCTTGATTTTCCAAAGTATCTAACATTACTTTAGGGTAAGTTATTTTATCTGCTTGGGCTCTTAAGGCTCTTACAGCTGGTCCTTTTTTGGTATTTAACATTTTTACTTGAAGGCAGGAATGATCAATTGTATTCGCCATTTCTCCACCTAAGGCATCAATTTCTCTAACAATAATCCCTTTTGCAGGACCTCCTATTGAAGGATTACAAGGCATATCTGCTATATTTTTTTTATTTCCAGTGATTAATAATGTTTCATGGCCTAATCGTGCACAAGCTAAAGCTGCTTCACAACCCGCATGACCGCCACCAACAACGATGATCTCGTACTTCACCTTCATCACTCCTTTTTATCGTTTAATATTATACTATAGTTTGCTTTTTGACAGAAGAAAATTATTTCCCGGGAAATAATTTTTGTTATTATGTTTGTATTTTTGTTTTACTAATACACTTTTTTGTATCATTCTTCTTTATTTTCCAAGACAGAATTGACTAAATAGCTGATCAATCAATTCTTCACTATAACTTTCTCCTAAAATTTCCCCTAGTTTTTCCCATGCTCGTTTGATGTCAATTTCAATCATGTCAATTGGTATCTCTTGTTGAATACCATCCATTACTTCTTCTAAAATTGAATAGGCTTCTTTGGCCAAAGAGATTTGTCTAATATTATTTAAATAAGAAAAATCTTGTTGATCTAATTGTTCTAAATGAAATAATTCACAAATTTTATTCTTTAATGGTTCTATTCCCGTATCTTCTACAGTATTTGTATAAATAATATTGGAATACGGAAGCTGATCTTCCTCTATTCTTTTTTCAAGATCGCTTTTATTTAATACAATAATTGTTTTTTTATTGTCGCAAACAGAGAAAATTCGACGATCTTCATCACTTAATTTTTCATTTTGATTAAGTACTAAAATTACTAGATCGGCTTCTGGAATTAATTGTAGGCTTTTATCCACCCCTATTTTTTCAATAATATCTTCTGTTTCATGAATTCCTGCAGTATCAATTAGATTTAAAGCTACTCCATTTATCGTAATATTTCCTTCAATTATATCTCTCGTTGTTCCTTCAATTGATGTAACAATTGCTTTATCTTCGTCTAACAAACGGTTTAGAATACTACTTTTTCCGACATTAGGTTTCCCTACAATTACCGTTTTAATTCCACTAGTTAATATTTTCCCATTTTCTGATTCTTGAATAATATGATTAAGTTCATTTAATATCTTTTTTATTTCTGGAGCTACTTTCTCTGTTGTCATCACAACAGCATCTTCATATTCTGGATAATCAATATTTACTTCAATTGAAGCTAGTAACTCTAATATCTTTTGTCTTAAGGATCTAATCATATTACTCACATGACCAGTCAATCCTTTCATAGCTACTTTACGATTACTTTCTGTCTTTGAAGAGATTAAATCCATGATCGATTCTGCTTGAGTAAGATCAATTCTTCCATTTAAAAAAGCTCTTTTTGTAAATTCTCCTGCTTCTGCCAATCGAGCTCCATTTTTTAGTACTAACTCTAGTACTTTATTGGTTGGAGCTATTCCTCCATGGCAATTAATTTCTACAATATCTTCTCGAGTAAAAGTTTTTGGTGATCTCATTACTGTTACTAAAACTTCATCAATTGGTGTATCATGATCAACAATTTGACCATAATGAATCGTATGACTAGGTACCTCTTCTAAGTTTTTGCCCTTAAAAATTTTATTTACTATGGAAACAGCAGAATCTCCGCTTACTCTTATAATCGATATTGCCCCTACTCCTAAAGCAGTAGAGATGGCAGCAATTGTATCATTCATAACAATATTCCTTTCTTTTTTTATTTCGTGTTGAAAAAGCGACTATATTATATCACTTTTTTGAATAATAGCGAATTTTTCTTTGAATTTTGCCTTCAAATTATTTCCCGGGAAATAATTTTGTAGTTCTAATTCTTTTTTTTGATTAGATAATACATTTTTTAGTATGAATTCATATAATAAAAAAACTAGTGGAAACTAGTTTTGTATTATTCTTCGCGAGGTTTGATTACTACATAACGATTTGGTTCTTCCCCTTCACTTTCCGTTCTAACGCGTTTATCTTCTGCTAAAGCAGTATGGATAATTCGACGTTCATAGGAATTCATCGGATCTAATTTAGCTTCAATCTTACTCGATGCAACCTCACGAGCAATTTTTTTAGCTAAACGTAACAAGCGATTTTCTTGTTGTTGTTTATATTCTCCAATATCAATAGTAAAATAAAATGAACGAGAAATTAAATTTTGTAATACCTGTTTCGTTATTAGCGTTAACGCATCTAATGTTTTACCATTTTTTCCTATTAAGATTGAGTTATGATCTGAGTAAATCGTAAACAATGCTGTGTCATCCCGTTTTTTTACTTCAATATTTGCAGTTAATCCCATATTATTAATTAAATCTTTTAGGAAATTTTTTACAAATATGATTAAATCATCCCTTGTAATTACTTCTATTTCTACTTTCTTCCCAAAAAGACTACTCTTTGCTTCTATTTCCTTAATATAGAGATTATCTTCTGTTTCTTGAAGCGCTATTTTGGCTTGATTTATAGCTTCCTCTTTAGTTTTACCAGTATATTTACTTTTTACGATCATATCTAACATACTTCCTTACTCCTTTTTACGATTAAATTTTGAACAATTGTAAAGGTATTAGTCGTTATCCAGTATATACATAAAGCAGCTGGCATGAAGAATGACATAACAACGATCATACCTGTCATAATATTGGTCATGTTTTTCATTGGATCATCTTGTGTTTGTGCTGTTGTTTTATTTAGATTAAAAGAAAAGTATGTAGTAATACCAACAATTACTATTAGTAATATATAGATTAAATTTCCATTACTGAATATACCAATTGATGGTGTAGTTCCTAATTGTAAAGACAAAAAGGTTTCTTCAAATAATGCTGGAACTCGATTTATTGCTTCTAAGAATGCTATAAATAATGGAAGTTGAATAAATGAATATAAACATCCTGAAATAGGATTAATATTATACTTTTTATAAATCATAGTCATTTCTTGACTTTTTCTCATCAACGAGTCTTGATCATTTTTATCTTTATATTTTTTCTCTAAGCGATCAAGATCTGGCTTTGCCTTTTTAATTAACTCTGATTGCATAGCTGTTTTTTTCGTAACTGGATATAAAATTAATCTTAAGGCAAGACTAGTTAAAATCAATGAAAGACCTGCACTTTTCACAAATTTCATAATAAATAATATGATAAATGCTAGTGGTTTAACAAACAATGAAGTCCATAAACCTTCATATCCCCCACTCGTCACAGTAAATTCACTACACTTAGGTAAAGCCGCTAGATCAACACCATTTTCTTCGTATGCTTTGATGGTTTCTTCATTGGTTGGCTTACACAATATATTAGCAGTTAAGCTTTGCCCTGTTTCAGGATTTTTTACTACTTTTTTATCTTCAGTTTTTAACGTAGTTGTACATCCTGTAAACAGTAGTACTACTGCGATAAGTATTAACAATTTATTTTTATTCTTTTGCTTCATAAACTCTCCTTATATTGGATTTTTATTTATTTTCTCTTTTAAATACAAAAAACTATCTTCCAAATCTTTAAAAGTTAGATTTTGACAGTTCTTTCTTAATATTATAATATAATCTCGATAATTTTGGTATAGTTTTTTATCTTTATCAATTATACTCCGTAATCTTCTCTTCCATTTATTCCTAATTACGGCATTTCCGATTTTTTTTCCAACAGAGATTCCAAAACGATTATAGTTTAAATCATTTTCTAAGTAATAAGCAATAATATACTTACTTTTAATACATGTACCTTCTTTAATTATTTTCTGAAAATCTCTATTTTCTTTTACAATTTCGTATTTTTTCATTTCTAACCCTACAATCATTTATATAATACAAAAAACCACTGTATTCAGTGGCATTTTATTTTGATAATCTTTTACGACCTTTCGCTCTACGACTATTCAAAACTTTAGATTTTACACGAGCAAAAAATCCATGTTTCTTTTTCATTTTTCTATTGTTTGGTTGATAAGTTCTTTTCATATTTCCACCTCCAGACATAAAAATCTACATTAGTATAATAAAATTAGCAAACTTTGTCAACCGAATTAGTTACAATTTTTATTGGCTTTTTTTCTAGAAAAGAGAAATTATATAGTTTTCCACACTTTCCACATGGTGTTGATAACTTTTTCCACCATGTGAATTCGATATTTTTATGAATTGTGGATAAATTCCCGTTTCTTTTTTATTTTCTAGCAAAAAGTTGTGGAAAAACCTGTGAATTACTTGTGGATTAGCTGTGGATTTAAAATTTTTTAAAATTGGGAGTTTATTTTTCCACAGTTTTAAGTTACAATATTTCTTGCAATTTGTTTAGAAGTGGAGGGGTAGTATGAATGTCAAAATGATTTGGGCTAATTTTTTAAATAGTATTCAAAATGAAATGACCCCTCTTTCTTATAATACTTGGTTTAAAGATACTGAATTGTATGAATATAAAGATGGGGTTGCTAAAATTATTGTTCCCATGGGGATGTTTAAAAGACATTTAGCCACAAAATATTATGATTTGATTGTCAATACATTGAGTGAAATCATAGGGGATAATGTTGATATTCAATTTTATTTGAAAGAAGAGTTGGAGGAAGATGCGCCTTCAACGGTGAATCCTACATTTGAAGAAAGTAGGGGAATTAATGAAAATAAAATAGAGAGGCGACATCAATCCAATTTAAATCCTAATTATACATTTGAAAATTTCATTGTAGGAAATAGTAATAAATTTGCTCAAGCTGCTGCGATGGATGTTGCAGAAAATCCAGGAAATATTTATAATCCTTTATTTATTTATGGAAATAGCGGGTTGGGAAAAACACATTTGATGCATGCCATTGGCAATTATATTGAACAGCATTCTAACAAGAAAGTCTTATATGTACCTAGTGATCAGTTTATTAATGATTTCTTAGGAATTAATAAAAAGGATGAATTTGGACAAAATTTTGACTATGTTAGCTATTTTAAAGACAAATATAGAAATATTGATGTATTAATAATCGATGATATTCAATTTTTCCAAGGAGCAACACAAACCCAAAATGAATTTTTCCATACTTTTACGACATTATATAATGAAAACAAGCAGATTATTATATCTTCTGACCGATCTCCAGACGATTTAAAACTGTTAGAAGATAGACTGAGAACTAGATTTTGTTGGGGACTAACAGCAGATATTTATCCACCAGATTTTGAACTTAGAGTAGCTATTATCAAGAAGAAAATCATTGGAGATTCGATCGATAAAAATATTCCTGATGATGTAATCGACTATATCGCTTCGAATGTAGGTAGTGATGTTAGACATTTGGAAGGATCAATTACTAGATTATTAGCTTATTCCACTATCATGGGAGGTGCTGATATTACTCTTGATTTAGCGATAGAAGTATTGAAAGATTATGTAAATAAAGGATATAGTGAAAAGAATAATATCAATAGAATTCAACGAATAGTAGCTGAACACTTTCAAATATCTGTTGATGACATGAAAAGTAAAAAACGAAGTGCAAATCTAGCTTTTCCAAGGCAAGTTGCGATGTACCTTTGCCGAAAACTTACCAATGAGTCTTTTCCTAAAATAGGAATAGAGTTTGGTGGAAAAGATCATTCTACAGTTATGCATTCTGTAGAAAAAGTGGAAAAGGAGATGCTAACTAATCGAGAACTTGCGAATATTATCGAAAAATTGAAGAAAGAAATTGTATAACCTGTTGAAAACTTGTTTTTATTAACAATGTTATCCACAAGTGGAAAAACAAAAAAAACGTGTTATAATATAGGAAAAAACAAGTTATCCACAGTTTCCACAGTAATAATAATAATAATTATAATTATATAAGAAAGAAGGAATAAATATGAAATTAAAAATTAAAAAAGAATTATTGTTAGATGGATTAAGTAAAGTTTCTAAAGCGATATCTACTAAAAATTTAGTTCCTGTTTTAGCAGGAATAAAATTTGATTTAGAAGAAAAGGGATTAACACTAACGGCTAGTGATAATGATATTACGATTCAAGTTTTTTTAGAGAAAAACGATGATATGATTATTGATAGTGTAGGTAGTATTATTATTCAAGGAAAATATATCTTAGATATTGTAAGAAAATTACCTGATCAATATATTAATATTGAAGTAGTGGATGAATTAAAAATTATTATCTATACTGAAAATAGTGAATTTAACTTAAATGGAATTAATAAAAATGAATATCCTAATATTAATTTAGAAAGAAGTAAAAATCCAATTCTTATTTCTTCTAAAGTATTTGCTAGTATTATTAGTCAAACTTCATTTGCTTCTAGTAATGATGAATCTAGACCTATTTTAACGGGAATTAACTTCAAAATTGTAGGTAATTTATTAGAATGTAATTCTACTGACTCTTATCGTTTAGCTAGAAAGATGATTCCTCTAAACGATGTCATTGAAGATAATTATAATATTGTTATTCCTAGTAAGAATTTATTAGAATTCATCAAAATTATGAATGATAGTGAAGATAATATTGAATTACATGTTTTTAGTAATAAAGTATTAATTCAATATCAAAATTTATTATTTCAATCACGTTTAATTAGTGGTACTTATCCAAATACAGCTAATTTATTACCAGATGAATTCTTATTATCTATTAAAACAAATATTAATGAGTTATATAATGTAATAGATAGAGCTAGTATTTTAACTTCTGATAAAGAAAAGAACATCGTTACCTTTGAAATCGATGGAAATAAACTTTATGTAAAAAGTAGTAGTGCTGAAATTGGTAGAGTAGAGGAAAAAATGAATATTGAGAAAAATAACGAGGAAAATTTAAAAATTTCATTTGTAGCGAAATATATGATGGATGCATTAAAATCTTTTGAAGATGATGAAGTGGAAATCTCTTTTGTTGGAGAGATTAAACCAATTATTTTAAAATCAGTAAAAGATGAAGGATTAGTACAATTAGTATTACCAATTCGTACTTATTAAAAGAAATTAGTTTTTATGCTATTTTCTTTTTTTTCGACTTTTTTCGTTCTTTTTGTCTGTTAAAATAGTGGGCATTCATCAACAGATGGGTAAATATATAGGGGGAAATTATTATGGATAAGTATGAAGTTAATGCAGAAACAATGGCAGTAATTGGTTTAAAAGGTAATAAAACCAAAATTATGGAATATCAAACAGATAGTATTTTGGAAGAAAATGCCTATGAAGTGATGGATTACAGTTGTTGTTATTTTGGAAGTAGTTATCAGGGAAGGACAGAAGGAAGTAAGAAAATGTTGGGATTTAACTATAAATTACCTATTATTGTAGAAGAGTCGATGGGAATAATATTTTTTCCTACTACTTCACCTAGTTCTGATGATTGTATTTGGCTTTCTTTACATTCTATAGAGAGAGTATTATCAGATTCTAAGGGAACGAGAGTTATCTTTAAAAATGGAAAAGATTTATTGATTCCAATATCTAAACTTTCAATAGAAAATCAAATTTTAAGAGCGAGCAGATTACAGTGTTTATTAGATTCTAGAAAAATAGAAAAAAGTTAAAGCTTTTTCTTTTTTTTTTATGGTTTTAGGCAGTTATTATGGTATAATATATATGCAAGTATGGGAGTACTAGTTTTGAAAAAAGGTGATTATAAATGATTTTAGGGTATATTTTATGTATTTATCTAAAATTGAATTAGTTAATTATCGCAATTATTCAAAATTAAAAACAAAACTAGATCCTAATATAAATATTTTTATAGGAAATAATGCCCAAGGAAAGACAAATATTTTGGAAAGTATATATGTACTTGCTTTAACTAAATCACATCGCTATGGGGTGGAAAATAACCTTATAAAGAAAGAAATGCTTGCTTGTACAATTAAAGGAACTTTAAAGGATGGAAAAAAGATAAAAGATCTTCAATTTAATTTAACTAAATCTGAAAAGAAAGTAATGATTAATCAAAAAGAAATAAAAAAGATTTCTGATTATATTTTTAATATGAAAGTTATTATGTTTTGCCCAGATGATTTAGAAATAATTAAAGGTTCTCCAGCTATTCGTAGAAATTATATGAATATTGAAATTAGTCAATTATTTCAACCATATGTTCAGTACTTAAATGAATATAATAAAATCTTAAAGAATAGAAATGAATATTTGAAACTTTTAAATACAAATCAGTATACTGATTTAAGATATTTAGATATTTTAAATGATAAATTGGTAGAAAGAGCAGTTTCTATTTATCGCTATCGAAAGCAGTATATGGATTCTATTATTGATAAGATTGGTAGTATTTATGAACAAATATCTGGTTTATCTGGTTTAACTATTCACTATGAGAATAATATAGAAGTTGTTCATTATGATGAAGAAGAAATAAGAATGAAGTTTTTGGATAAATTGAAGAAGAATTTAAAAAGAGAAATGATTCAAGGAACGACATTATATGGCCCTCATCGGGATGATTTTTCTTTTTTTCTTTCTGATGAAGATTTAAAGATCTATGGTTCAGAAGGTCAAAAGCGATTAGTTATTATTGCTTATAAATTAGCTGAAGTACAAGTATTTTATCAAATTACTAATACGATGCCTATATTGTTACTTGATGATATTTTTAGCGAGCTAGATGTGAAGAAAAGAAATCGTTTGATTGCATGTTTACCTGAGGATTTGCAAATTATTATCACAACTACAGATTTAAAAAATATTAGTAAGAAGTTAGTGGATAAATCTAAAGTATTTGTTGTAGATCAGGGAAAAATAGTAGAGAAAGTAGGGGATAAAAATGGAAATGGAAGAAAAAGTAGAAACAACGTATGATTCGTCTTCAATTCAAGTATTAGAAGGATTAGAAGCAGTTAGAAAGCGTCCTGGTATGTATATTGGAACTACTAGTTCAAGAGGATTACATCACCTTGTATGGGAAATTGTCGATAATTCTATTGATGAGGCTTTGGCTGGATATTGTGATGATATTGAAGTAATCGTTGGAAAAGAAAATACGATAACAGTTCGTGATGATGGAAGAGGTGTTCCTGTTGGTATTCATCCAAAGACGGGTAAATCAACAGTAGAAACTATCTATACTGTACTTCATGCCGGAGGTAAATTCGGTGGAGGAGGATATAAAGTTTCAGGTGGTTTACATGGAGTAGGAGCAAGTGTTGTTAATGCTTTGTCTGAATGGTTAGAAGTACGTGTTTATAAAGAAGGAAATGTATATTTTCAAAGATTTGTGAACGGAGGACATCCAGAAGCTGATCTTGCTATTATTGATGAGTGTTCAGTAGATAGAACTGGTACGACAGTAACATTTAAGCCTGATCCTGAAATTTTTACTGAGACGACTGTTTTTGATTATGAAATATTAAAAAATAGATTGAGAGAGTTGGCTTTTTTAAATAAGGGACTTCGTATTATTTTAATTGATGAACGTGAGGATGAACGTCACGATGAATTTCTATATGAAGGTGGAATACGAGAATATGTTCATATGTTAAATGAAAATAAATCTCCTATTCATCAGACTATTGTCGATGTTAGTGGTCGTGATAAAGATATTTCTTTAGAAGTTGCTTTTCAGTATAATGAAAGCTATAATTCTAGTATTTATTCGTTTGTTAATAATATTAATACTCCAGAAGGTGGTACTCATGAAGAAGGAGTGCGAAGAGCTCTTACTCGTGTATTAAATAAATATGCTTCTAATACGGGAATGTTAAAAGCTAATGATGAAGCTTTAACTGGTGATGATGTTCGTGAAGGATTAACGATGATTATCTCTTGTAAGCATCCTGATCCACAATTTGAAGGGCAAACCAAAACTAAATTAGGGAATGCTGAAGTTAGAGGAATTTCTGATAAAATATTCTCAGAAACTTTAGAAAGATTTTTATTAGAAAATCCTGATGAAGCTAAGATTATTATTGATAAAGCAATGACAGCTGCTAGAGCTAGGGTTGCGGCTAAGAAAGCTCGTGAATTAACAAGAAGAAAAGGGGACCTAGATATTACTAATTTTTATGGTAAACTTTCTGATTGTAAGAGTAAAGATGCTTCTATTAGTGAAATTTTTCTTGTCGAAGGTGATTCAGCTGGAGGTTCGGCAATTAAGGGTAGAGATAGTATGACTCAAGCAGTATTACCACTTAGAGGAAAGATTTTAAATGTGGAAAAAGCTAGACTAGATCGTGCTTTATCGAACGAGGAAATTAGAACAATTATTACAGCATTTGGTACTGGAATTGGTGAAGAATTTGATATTTCTAAATTACGATATAATAAAATTATTATTATGACCGATGCTGATGTAGATGGTAGTCATATTCGTGTGTTACTTTTAACTTTATTTTATCGCTTTTTTAAACCTATTGTTGATGCAGGTCATGTATATGCTGCTCAGCCACCACTTTATAGAATTACTCATGGTAAGACAAGAAAGTATGTGTTAGATGATGCTGAGCGTGATGCTTATTTAGCTACTTTAGGTCCAAATGTTAGATACGAAATTGCTAGAATGAAGGGTCTTGGCGAGATGGATGCTGAAGAACTATGTGAGACAACTATGGACATTAATAAGCGAGTTTTGCGTAAAATTGCAGTTGAAGATGCTGTTCAGGCAGATGAAGTATTTTCTAAGTTGATGGGCGAAGAAGTAGAACCTCGTAAGAATTTTATTGAAACGAATGCTACTTATGTACAGAACTTGGATATTTAGGAGGTTAAGCTATGGATAGATTAGAACATAATAATATTGTTAAAGAGGTTCAGGATTCCTTTTTAGATTATTCAATGAGTGTTATTACTGCACGTGCAATTCCTGATCTTAGAGATGGTTTAAAACCTGTTCATCGCCGAATTTTATATTCGATGTTTGAATCTGGATATACCCCAGATAAACCTCATAAGAAAAGTGCTAAAACAGTTGGTGAGGTTATGGGTAACTATCATCCTCATGGAGATTCTTCTATTTATGAAGCAATGGTAAGAATGGCACAAGATTTTTCTTATCGTTATTTACTAATTGATGGTCATGGTAATTTTGGAAATATTGAAGGTTATGGTGCTGCTGCTATGCGTTATACTGAATCACGACTTTCTAAGATTTCTTTGGAATTACTTAGAAATATTAATAAAAATACGGTTGATTTTGTTCCTAACTTTGATGAATCTGCTAAAGAACCAGTTGTTTTACCTTCTAGATTTCCTAATATTTTAGTAAATGGTACGACAGGAATAGCAGTCGGTATGGCTACTAATATTCCCCCACATAATTTGAGTGAAGTAATAGATGGTTGTGTTGCTTATATTGATAATCCAGATATTGATTTGACGGAATTAATGCAATATATCAAGGGTCCAGATTTTCCTACTGGTGCGGTTATTTTAGGAAATAGTGGAATTAGAAAAGCTTATGAAACCGGTAGGGGATCAATTACAATTAGAAGTAAGGCTCATATTGAAGAAAAAAATGGTAAGCAATTTATTATTATTGAGGAAGTTCCATATGGAATTAACACTTTAGATTTAAAAAATAAAGTGGCTGAGCTTGTACATAATAAAATGATTGAAGGTATATCAGATTATCATTCTGATTTAAAGGATGGTATTAAAATTACTATTACATTGAAGAAAGATGCTAATGCTCAGGTTGTTTTAAATAAATTATATAAGCATACTTCACTTCAAGTAAGTTATGGAATTATTCTTTTGATGTTGGATCAAGGTGTTCCAAAAACTTTAGGATTGAAAGATATTATAGTTAAATATATTGATTTTCAAAAGGAAGTTATTATCCGTCGTACTAAGTTTGATTTAGAAAATGCTGAGAAACGAGTTCATATTTTAGAAGGGTTAAAGATTGCTCTTGATAATATTGATGCGATTATTCAGTTGATTAAAGCTGCTAAATCTGATGATGATGCACGTTCTGGTTTAATGTCAAAGTTTGGTTTAACTGAAAATCAAGCCAATGCTATTTTGGAAATGAAATTGCGAAGATTAACAGGTTTAGAACGTGAAAAGATTGAAAATGAATTAGCTGAATTGTTAAAGCTAATAGGGGAGTTACGTTTGATTTTAAGCAGTGATGAAAAGATTTTAGAAGTTATTAAAAATGAGTTATTGGAAATTAAAGATAAATATGGTGATGAGAGAAGAACTACTATTGATATGACAGCCATTGAATATATCGAAGATGAATCTTTGATTCCAGTTGAACAAACATTAATTACGTTGACAAATAAAGGTTACATCAAGAGAATGCCAGTCGATACTTATCGTACGCAAAATCGTGGTGGTGTTGGTATTAAAGGTATGACAACTAATGAAGAAGATTTTGTAGAGAAAATGATTAATATGAGCACTCATGATTATATTTTATTCTTTACTAATAAGGGTAAAGTTTATCGAATGAAGGGCTATGAAATTCCAGAATTTAGTCGTCAGAGTAAAGGATTACCAATTATTAATTTACTTCCTCTTGAGAAGGAAGAATATATTAGTTCTGTTATTACTTTGGAAAGTGGTGAACACTTATTTAAATATTTATTGTTCATTACTAAATACGGCTTAGTAAAACGTACTAATTTATCGGAATTTGACAATATTAGATCTAGTGGAAAATTAGCCATTTCTTTAAAAGATAATGATGAATTGATATCAGTACGTAAGACAACAGGTGAAAATGAAGTAATTATAGGTGCTTCAAATGGTCGTATGGTTCGTTTTGTTGAAAAAGAAATTCGTGTGATGGGAAGAATAGCTTCTGGTGTAAAAGGTATCGAATTAGATGGTGCGATTACTGTTGGTGGTGAAGTTGTAGATAATTCACAAAAGATTTTAGTTGTTACTGTTAATGGTTATGGAAAGAAAACTGAAGTTGGTGAATATCGTTTGACTCATCGTGGTAGTAAAGGTGTTATGGCTTTACATATAACTGAGAAAAATGGAAATATGGTATCTTTAAAGGCTGTAACTGATGCTGATGATTTAATTATTATTACGGATAATGGTATTATTATGAGGATGCCAATGGATCAAATTTCAACCTTAAAACGTGCTACACAAGGTGTTAGATTAATTCATTTAAAAGATGCACAGCGTGTGGCTACAGTATCTGTAATAGATGGAACTTCAGAAATAGAAGAAGAAGCTTCAGAATAATTAAGTAATAAATTTTTCTGATTTTAAATTTGTTATAAAGGAGTGATGAAAATCACTCTTTTATAATGTTTTGATTTATGTTGTTAATTGAAATATGTACTCATTAATACAAACATATGTTCTATGAAGTTACTTATTAAATTTATGATTTTTATTTATATAGATGGTAATTGTGTTATGTTTGGCGCTATAAACGGAAGAAATATACACAATGTTTCACGTGGAACATTATGGATTAAGATGTATGGAAATATTTTTAGTATGTGCATAATTTAAAATGTTTTATATAGTAATTAATGAAGAGATGAGTAGAATTTATTTTGGAGTTTATATATACTGAGTATTGCCTTTTTAGTTGGTGGATATTTATAGGTAATCTAGAAAATGACAATTGATGTTTGCTGAGTTTTGATATGATTAGTTATGATGCTAGATTTTTTTAGTTAATATAAAGTAATACTTACAGAAGAATAATTGTGTATAATTAATTTTAAATAGATAATTATACACAATGTTCCACGTGGAACATTGCACAGATAATTAGACTAAGATAATTATTTGGAATATTTTTATAGTTGTAATTATTACTTTTTTAATTTAGTAGAGAATGTAGAATAAATTTTTTTATTATACTTAGTAGTAATTTATTTATATTAATTTTTCTGAGATGTTTAAAATTTATTAAAATATGACTTTTATATCTAATAATCATTTTAATTTATATATATGTTAATATTTTGTATTAAAAATTATTTCCCGGGAAATAATTTTGCACAATGTTCCACGTGGAACATTGTGTGAGTGATTTAATAATTTTTGAAGAATTTCATATCATACAGTTTTGCTTGCTCTATAAAATTTTAAATTCAAGAAGGTATTTATTAGTTTAGTAGAATAGCTGATGATCTATATTTTTGTTATTTTATTTGATAAGAAAGAATACTTTTTCTATTGTTTATTTAATTTAGTAAATATCCTGAATAATTTGGATCAAGGAAATAGTATATATTTTATACACAATGTTTCACGTGGAACATTGTCGATTGTAAATAATTGTGGTTGATAATATTATTGAATGAATAAAGCAGCAGTACATTTATTTATTTATTTATTTATTTATTTATTTATTTATTTATTTATTTATTTATTTATTTATTTATTTATTTATTTATTTGTGGTTAGAGAACGAATAGGTTTTTCTTTTATTTATCAGTAGTGTTTTATTATATTCTATTAGTTTCTTTCTTTATTGAAAATTGGTTGTTGATGTAAAAAAAAAATTATTTCCCGGGAAATAATTTTGCACAATGTTCCACGTGGAACATTAACATCATATAACTGCTTAAATAACCAGTAAGTGGAATTTAAATTATAGTTTTTAATTATCAAACAATAATTTAAAGGTATATTTCGAAAGAGTAATTGATAGTCTATATTTATTATTATTTTATTTGATAAAAATATTTTTTTCTATTACTTATTTAGTTCAGTAAATAAAAAGTCTGGGTATTTTATATTAAGAAAATAGAGTATGTTATACACAATGTTTCACGTGGAACATTACTGGTTGTGATCGAAATCTTAAATTATATTATTGTAATATAGGCAAGAGATATCAGTGTGTTTCTATTTTGCTTTTGTCTTAGTTTATGAATAAACTTTTTAAATTTATTAGTTTTGCTTTACTGTATTCTATTAGTTCTTCTTCTGTTGAAAATTAGTGTTGATATAGGAAAATTATTTCCCGGGAAATAATTTATACACAATGTTCCACGTGGAACATTGTAGGGTATAAGTAATTGAAATGAGAAATTAAATGATATTTGCAGTTATATATTGAGCTAGGGATTATAGTTTCTTTAATTAGATAATGCTATTTTTCTTTTGATTTTTTACTAGTTTTGTAAGTATTAATATGTGTTGAAGTTGTATATTAATTATTATATTTTTATATATGAATTATATGTTCCACGTGAAACATAGTTAGAAATTAACAATAGAATTACAATCTTATTAATAAGAAAGAGAATTATTTATTTTGTGCATATAGTTTATTTATTCAGTGGTTGGTTTGAAAAGTTTTTGTTTTCTTGTTGAAAACTATTTGTTCAAATTTGCATCTAGTAATTATTTCCCGGGAAATAATTTTGCACAATGTTCCACGTGAAACATTGTTGAAATATTTATTTAATTATGTTGTTTTTATTGCATAAATAATAGAGATTATGAAAAAAATTCTCCTTTATTTGATTATATGACTTCATGTTTTTTTGATTATTACTTTATATAAGTAAAGTCTTAAATGAGATTTATCCATATTTTAGTTTTGGATTTTTTATGAGAATTATTTCCCGGGAAATAATTTATACACAATGTTCCACGTGGAACATTAAAGTGTATTCTCTAAGTTAAATTAATTTTAAGTATATAATTCGGCTTGTTTATACACGAAAATAGATTGTTATTTGATATTTTTACAATGTTTTACGTGGAACATTGTAAAAATAATAGAAAATTTTGCATTTCTATTGAAATTGTGGATAAAATATATTAGAATATTGATGTGCAATAAATATGGATGGAACCAGGTCAGGATCGGAAGATAGCAGCCTTAACATTTTTCATATTTATGTGCACTTTTTTTTGGGAGAAAATATTATGTTATGTGATGAAAAATATATGATTTTAGCTTTGAAAGAAGCAAAAAAAGCATATCAAATAGGTGAAGTACCAGTTGGAGCTGTTTTGGTTAAGGATAATCAGGTAATTGCTTGTGCTCACAATCAGAAAGATTCTAAAAAATGTTCAGTTTTTCATGCTGAAATTGAATGTATTATTGAAGCAGCTAAGAAATTAGAAAACTGGCGTTTACTTGATTGTACTTTATATGTAACTATGATGCCTTGCCCGATGTGTGCAAGTGCTATTGCTCAATCTAGAATAGCAAAAGTTGTATATGGAACAGTTGCCAATACAAATGATGTTGAATTAGTAGATAAAATTTTTTCTAGTCATTCATATGGTAATCCTGTGGAAATTGTTGGCGGAGTTCTTGAAGTTGAAACATCTAATTTAGTAAAAGATTTTTTTCGTCAAAAACGTTCATAACCTGTTTGTTATACTCTTTTTTATGCTATAATTAAGTTATTAATAGGAGGTGAGTTATGGGTTATCAAGCTTTATATAGAAAATATAGACCTTCTAATTTAGAAGATGTTGTCGGTCAACAAGCAATTGTTAAAATTATTCGTAATGCGATTCAATATCATAAAATTAATCATGCATATTTATTTTCAGGACCACGTGGTACTGGTAAGACGACTTTAGCTAAAATATTTGCGAAAGATGTGAATTGCTTAAACCCAATTAATGGTGAAGCATGTGGAGAGTGTAAAAATTGTCTTTCTATTATACATAATGAATGTTCAGATATTATAGAAATTGATGCTGCTTCTAATAATGGTGTAGACGAAATTCGTGAAATTAAAAATAAAATTAATTTAGTTCCTTCTGAAGTGAAATATAAGGTTTATATCATCGATGAGGTACATATGTTATCTATTGGTGCTTTTAATGCTTTATTAAAAACATTGGAAGAGCCTCCGGAACATATTATTTTTATACTTGCTACTACTGATTTACATAAAGTTCCGGTTACTGTTGTTTCTAGATGTCAGTGTTTTGATTTTCAAAGATTAACTGAAAAAGAAATTGAATCTAGATTGCGTTATATCATTGAAAAAGAACAAATTGAAGTAGAAGATGGTGTTCTTACTCGTATAGCTGAATTATCTGATGGCGGAATGAGAGATGCTATTGGTATGTTAGATAAAGCAATCTCTTATTCTTCAGAACCAAAGATTTCTTTAACTGATTTTGAAATGTTAAATGGAATTGTTTCTACTTCTGAAAAGAAACAATTTTTGTCTATGGTATCTAAGCAAAATATTTCTGATGTTATTTCTTTTATTGATTCTATATACGAATCAGGTAAAGATTTAGTTGTTTTTAATCAAGATCTATTAGTTTTATGCAGAAATTTGGTTATTGATTATTATTCTGATGAAGAAATTGATTTTGATATTGCTTTTTTACTAGAATTTGCTGATTTTTTAAATATTACTTTAAATGAAGTAAAACAATCTAGTAATATGAAAATTGTTTTTGAAATGAGGATTCTTTCTTTTATCTATCATCATTCAGAAGTTCCTAAAGCAGTGAAAAATGAAAATAAATCTTTGGATGTTAAGGATACTGATTTTCATGAAAATGATAAGCAAGACGATCAAAAGTCTGATGTAAAAGATATTAGAAAAACTTCTCAGAATTTAGTTTCTGATTCTAATAACTTAGTTAAATATAAGCAAATTAATGCGATTATTATAAATAATTGTTTTTCTGGAGCTACTAAGCAAGTTTTGATGGAAGTAAAAAATAATTGGAATCGATTAAATGATTATGCTTTAGATGCACATTATGGAGCTGTTGCTTGTTATATTTATGATGGTACTATACGCGCAGCAAGTCTTGATTCTGTTATAATTACTTTTGATTATGAGTCAATGGTTAATAGGGGATATCGTTTATTAACTAAACTTGAGGAGTTATTTGAAATTATTTTTGGAAGAAAAATTAGGATTGCATTGTTGACAAGTTCTGAATGGGAACAAGAAAAGAAAAAGTATATAGAAAATAAGAATAATGGTATTTCTTATCATTATCAGGAGGTTCCTAATTTAGAACAAAGTAATCCTAATATACAGGATGATTTATTAGATGAATCTACAAGTGTAGAGGAGGCTATTAAATTATTTGGAGAAAATATGGTAAGTTTAGATTAGAAAGGATGATAATATATGAATTTACAAGCTATTATGAAGCAAGCGCAAGCTATGCAAAAAGATATGATGAAAGCAAAAGAAGAAGTGGATAATACTGTTTTTACAGGAGAAAGTTCTTTTGTTAAAGTAGAAGTGAAAGGTACGAAAGAAATTATCAAAATTACAATTGATGAAGATTTATCTGATATTGATAAAGATATGTTAGAAGATATGATTATGATCGCTATAAACGATGCGTTTAAAAAAGTAGATAAAATGATGGAACAAAAGCTTGGACGTTATGCTAATGCTATACCAGGTGTATTTTAATTATGTATCCTGCTGATTTAGAAAATTTAATTGAATCATTTGAGTTTTTTCCGGGTGTGGGAAGAAAAACGGCTGAACGTATGGCTTTTGCAGTTATGAATATGTCTGAAGAAAGGGTACATTTGCTTTCTTCTAGTATTGAAAATGTAAAAGAAAATATCTGTTTATGTTCAATCTGTAATTCTTTTACTGATTCTTCAGTATGTAACATTTGTTCGAGTGAATTACGTGATGATTCAGTATTATGTGTTGTTGAAGACCCACGTTCTGTATTTTTATTTGAAAGTTTGGGTTTATTCAAAGGAAAATATCATGTTTTAAAAGGGTTGATTTCGCCGGCTATGGGAATTAATCCTGAGGACATTGAATTAGAAAAATTGGTTGATCGCGTTAGAAATGTGCATCCTAAAGAGATTATTTTAGCTTTTCGTCCAAGTATTGAGGGAGAAACTACAGCTTTATATATCAAAAGAGTGTTAGGTGATTTAGATATAAAAATATCTAAAATTGCAAGTGGTGTACCTATTGGCGCTGATATGGAGTATATAGATGCAATGACTTTGGAGCGTGCTCTTAGAGATCGTAAAAATGTAGAATAATTTTTTTATAACACCATAGTTTTTATTAGGTGATAGAAATGAAAAAATTATTATCTTTATTGAAAAAAGTAATTCTTAGTTTTTTTATTTTATATGGTTTTAATATGATTGCTAGTGATTTCAATATTATTATTCCTATTAACATTATTACGGTTTCTTTAGTTTCATTATTAGGTTTTCCAGCACTTTTTTCTTTGGTTTTGCTATTTGTATTAGTGTATTGAGAGGAGGGGGAATTATGTTAGATGATTTTAAATCGTCTCAGGAGAATTTTTATCATGAAGTTGTTCAATTTGGGCTTCATCAAAAATTTAGTCATGCATATTTGATTGAAACTAAAGATTATGCTGATACAGATAATCTTGTTTTGGCATTTGCTAAATTTTTGTATTGTCCATATCATTATACTGATTCTAGTCATTGTGAGGATTGTAATAGTTGTCATTTAATTGATTTGGCTAATAATAGTGATATTATTACAATCTCTCCTGATGGTTCTTGGATAAAAAAAGATCAGATTCAAGAAATTAAGGAAAAGTTTATGACAAAGTCATTGGACAACCATGTGAGAATTTATATTATTAAAGAAGCGGACAAGCTGAATAAACAAGCCGCTAATGCTTTGTTAAAATTTTTAGAAGAACCAGATAACCAATTGATTGGCATTTTAGTTTGTCGTAATCGTTATCAGGTTTTGGAAACTTTACAAAGTCGATGCCAGTTATTATCCCTTCTTGGAGAACAGACTTTAATTCAGATAGAAGATGAGAACTTTTTTCATGATTTTATCGATATTCTTGAAACAAAAAGGGAAGCTGCTATTGCTTTTTTACCTAGTTTTTTTTCTAATGAATATCTAAACAAAGAAGATTGGCTTTCTATTTTTCAACAATTAGAAGTTATTTATGAGCAATCTCTTCGTAAAAGTGTTCTATCTAATTTTTCCTCACCTTATGATGACTTAATTAAGCAGGTGCTATCTTATAATTCGACAAAGGATTGTTTAAGAAAAATTGAAGTGATTCATTCCTACATTCAGAGATTAGCATTTAATTTGAATCTTTCTTTAATGTTAGATTCTTTTGTTATTGATTTTTCTGGAGGTGAGTATAGTTATGTATAAAGTTGCAGGAGTTTCTTTAAAAAAAAATAGTAAAGTTTATTTATTTTTGCTTGATGAGATCTCTGCTTCAGTTGGAGATGAAGTTATTGTAGAGACAGAAAAAGGCTTACAGTATGGGACTATTTTATATATTAAAGAGTTTGAAGAGGAAGATATTGGATTTCCTTTGAAGAAAATAGTACGTCTTGTTACTGATGATGATCGGCAGAAACATGATAAGAATCAAAAAGATTCGACTAAGGCTTTGGCTGATGCTAAACGATTAGCTAAGAAGTATCAACTTCCTATGCGAATAATTGATGCTAATTTTACTTTTGATCGTAATCAATTGCTTTTTAATTTTTTAGCAGATGATCGAGTTGATTTTCGAGAATTGGCTAAAAAATTAGCTCAAATCTATAAAACTAGAATTGAGTTGCGACAAATAGGAGTACGTGATAAGGCTAAAGAGATAGGTGGTTTAGGCCCTTGTGGTCGGTTTTTGTGTTGTAATACTTTTTTGACTGATTTTAATAGCGTATCTATTAATATGGCTAAGAATCAAATGTTAGCATTAAATCCTGGTAAAATAAATGGGGTTTGTGGTCGCTTATTGTGTTGTTTAAATTATGAAGATCAACTTTATTCAGAAATGAAACGAGGATTACCTAAAATTGGAGATACATATGATAATTCAGAAATAAAAGGTAAAGTGGTTAGTATTAATGTATGGAAACGTACAGTGACTATTGAACAGAAAAATCATGTACAAGTTGAAGTAGAGGTAGAATAGAATGGAAGTATTACATGACTTAGTTGGATTTCAAAATTTTAAAATCTTTCAAAATACAGATTGGTTTTCTTTTTCATTAGATTCAGTATTGTTACCTAACTTTGTTACTTTAAATCATAATATTGATCGAGTTTTAGATTTAGGAACTGGAAATGCACCTATTCCTATGATTTTATCTTTGAAAACAAAAGCGAAGATTGTGGCAGTAGAGATTCAAGAAGACCTGTATCGTTTAGCACAAAAAAACATTGATTATAATCATTTACGTGATAGAATAGAGTTACTTCATTTAGATATGAAGAAGTTAAGAGATATTTATTTGCCTGATACTTTTGATGTAATTACTTGTAATCCACCATATTTTAAGTATCATAAGACTAGTCATTTGAATGATGATGAACATAAGGTGATCGCTCGTCATGAAAAATTCATTACTTTGGAAGATATCTTTTCCTTATCTTTTTATCTTTTGAAAAATCAAGGGGTACTGGGAATGGTTCATAGAACTGATCGCTTAATCGAAATTATTCATTTAGCTAATCAGTATCATTTAGAGGTCAAAAGACTTCGTTTGGTTTATCCAAAAGAAAATACGGATTCTAATTTGGTATTAATTGAGTTTCGTAAAAATGGAAGAACGGGATTAAAAATATTACCGCCATTATATGTACATCATTCAGATGGAAGTTATACTGATGAAGTCTTAAATATGTTTAAGGAGAGTGAAACTAATGGATCGAAATGAAGAAAAAGAATTAATTAGAAAATATGCTTTTCCATGTATGGCCGGTAAAGTACAAGTGACAGAAGCTTTTTTTGGATTAAGTTCTAAGGATACCGTGTCAGTTCTATACCATTTAAAAAAGACTTTACCATCTGAGCATTATATTGTCTATGATGGTCTACATAATGAATATCTTAAGCAATTAAGAAATGCTTTTCATGGTAATTTAACTAGTGAACAAAGTGATAATTCTCATTTATATGATTTTAATTTGTATCCTTATGCACGTAAACGCGGATTAATTAAGGAATTGAAACGGTTAAAATAAGGAGAATGTGATGAGACAGAAAAGTTATGCTCAAGAGAAATCTATTTTATATTTAATTCCTACTCCAATTGGGAATATGGAAGATATTACTTTACGTGCAATTCATTTACTAGAACGCGTAGATTTTTTACTATGTGAAGATACAAGAGTAACTAGAGAATTATTAAATTATTTACATATTAAGAAGAAATTAATTCATTGCGATGACCATAATGAAGAACAAGTAAAGAACATGGTTGTTTCGGAATTAGAAAATGGTGCGGTAGTTGGCTTAGTTACTGATCGTGGAACTCCTATTATTAGTGATCCTGGTTATCGTGTTAGTCGTCATGTGATTGAATCAGGTTATCCAGTTGTTAGTCTACCGGGGGCAACCGCATTTGTTCCTGCCCTTACGATGTCTGGTTTATCCCCATCTCCTTTTTTATTCTATGGATTTTTAAATAGTAAAAAAACAAAAAGAGAGCAAGAATTAAGTCTATTAAAGAACTATCCTTGTACTATGATTTTTTATGAATCTCCTCATCGTATAGAAGAAACTCTTCATTCTTTTTATGATGTTTTAGGAAATCGTAAAATAGCTTTGTGTCGAGAAATTAGTAAGAAATATGAAGAAATTATTCGTGGTACAATCACAGAAGTATTAACTGTAGTTTCAGAGTTAAAAGGTGAGATGGTTCTAGTAGTAGAGGGTAACTATGAACAAGAGGACTTTTCTATGTTAGCTATTTCTGATCATGTAAAATTATATTTAGAAGATGGTCTTACTGAAAAAGAGGCGATCAAAAAAGTAGCTGTTGAACGTGATTTACCAAAATCTGTGATTTATCGTGAATATCATTTTAAAAAATAAGTTTTTATAAATGTATAAATGATACAAAAATATGAATATAACCTTAGAAATTATTTCCCGGGAAATAATTTAAGAGGAAAGAATGAGGATAGTTATTGATTTTGAAAGATTAATAATTAGTATTATAATGAGGTGATAATTTGAAATTGATTGTTGGTTTAGGTAATCCTGGAAGGGAATATCAAAATACAAGACATAATATTGGTTTTTTGACAATTGATGCTTTTGCAGAAAAAATTGGGTGTCCTATTCGGCAGTCAAAGTTTTCTGGGTTATATGGGGAATGTTTTATTCATGGTGAGAAAGTTATCCTTTTGAAACCTCAGTCTTATATTAATTTAAGTGGGGAAGTCATTCATCAATATGTCAATTATTTTAATATTTCTATTGATGATATTTTAATTATTCATGATGATTTGGATTTACCATTAGGTAATTTTCGGATTAAGAAAAAGGGTTCTTCGGCAGGACATAATGGTTTAAAAAATATCGAATTACATTTAAAAACTCAAGAATATAAACGAATTAAAATTGGTATATCTAATGATAAAACAATAGATACTAAAGATTATGTGTTAGGTCATTTATCTAAAGAAGATAATCAGGTTTTGAATACAGTTATAGATACAATTATGTTGGTCTTAGATGATTATTTTATTTTACCATTTGATACGCTAATCTCTAAATACAATACAAAAAATAAGAAATAGGTGATTACTTTGCGTTTTTTTGATTCAATAATCAAGATATCTAATGTTGATCATATAGGCTTGTCTGGTTTGACAGATGAGCTTTTTGGCATTTATGTAAATGATCTTGTTTGTCAGACTAACAAATCGATTCTTATTGTTACATCTACTTTGTATGAGGCTAACCAGTTATATAATTCTATTAATACTTATTATGATAGAACTTTTTTGTTTCCTATGGATGATTTTTTAACGAGTGAAGCTATTGCGATTAGCCCAGATTTAATGATAACGAGATTAGAAACAATTAATGCTTTGCTTGAAAATAACCAACCTAATGTCGTTGTTACTAATTTAATGGGGTATTTGCGTTATTTACCAACTAAGGAAGTTTATCAGAATCATCGTTTAGCTTTATCTTTAAATTATGAAATTGAACCTAAAAAATTAGTACAATATTTGGCTAATATGGGTTATCATCGTGAATCTATCGTTACTAGAACTGGTGAATTTGCGGTTCGTGGTTTCGTTATTGATGTGTTTCCACTTGGCTTAAACCACCCCATTCGTTTAGAGTTTTTTGGTGATATGATTGAGTCTATTCGTTATTTTGATGAAGAAACACAAAAGTCAATTGAAGAAATATCTACCATTTCTATATATCCTTATACTGATTTTTTATTAGAGGTTTATCCAGAAAATGTTGTAAAAAAACAAAAATATTTAAAACAGTATTCTAATACTGTTGTTTCTATCCTTTCCTATATTGATGATCCTATTGTGATATATAAAGATCAACAAGTATTGAAGAAAAGTTATGAGATGATTATGCAAGAATGCTTTCAATATCGCAGTGAGAAAGATAGTACATTTCATGATGATTATATGTTTTCTTTTGAGAAAATGTCTCCTTCACATTTAATTCAGTATTTAACTATTGATAATCTTTTAGAAGACTCATCCATTAAATTACATTATTTTGAAAGTAAGGAAATTGCTCCTTTTAAAGAAAATATAGAGGCAATTAATTCCTATTTAAAGGAACAGCTATATTTAAATAAGATTGTTGTTATTTGTCTAAAAGATTATCAAATTAAGAATTTTATAAAAGAATTATCTGTTTCTTATGTTTTAACTGATGAAGAAAATATTTTTCCTGATAAAGTAAATATTATTACTAAGACAATTGGAAAGGGATTTACTTATTCTAATTTTGTTATTTTATCTGATCAGGACTTATTTATTGCTACTACTTCTAAGAAAAAGTATAAAACTCATTTTAAATATACTTCAAAAATTAAAGATATTCATAAATTATCTGTTGGTGACTATGTTGTACATCATGCTCATGGAATTGGTATCTATAATGGAATCCGTACTTTAAAAGTAGGTGATTTAGTTAAAGACTATATTGAAGTATTATATTCTGGTCATGATAAACTTTATATTCCAGTTGAAAAAATTGATTTGATTAGTAAGTATTCTGGAAAAGAAGGAGTGGCACCTAAGGTTAATAAGTTAGGTGGTTCTGATTGGAATAGAATTAAAAATCGTGTTAGGAGTAAAGTTCATGATATTGCTGATCAGTTGATTAAGCTTTATGCACTTCGAGAGATGAAACAAGGGTATGCTTTTCATGCAGATACTGATTTACAGGAAAAATTCGAAGAAGCTTTTGAATATATGGAGACTAAAGATCAATTAATCGCCATTAGGCAAATTAAGCAAGATATGGAGTCTTCTCATCCTATGGATCGTCTGTTATGTGGTGATGTAGGCTATGGAAAAACGGAAGTTGCTTTTCGAGCAATTTTTAAAGCTGTAATGGATTCTAAACAAGTTTTATATCTTTGTCCTACTACTATATTATCTAATCAACATTATCAAAATGCTTTAAAAAGATTTCATGGCTTTCCTGTTAATATTGCTCTTTTAAATCGATTTACGACGGCAAAAGAACGAAAAGAGATTTTAGTTGGTTTAAGAGAAGGAACAATCGATGTGGTTTTTGGAACTCATCGTCTTCTTAGCTCTGATGTTCAACCTAAGGATTTAGGTTTATTGATTATTGATGAAGAGCAAAGATTTGGCGTTACGCATAAAGAAAAAATAAAAGAATATAAAAGTAATGTCGATGTTTTGACTTTAACTGCTACACCAATACCAAGAACTTTGCAGATGTCGATGATCGGTATTAGAAGCCTTTCTTTGATTGAAACTCCTCCCGTAGATCGTTATCCAATTCAAACTTATGTTATTGAAGAGAGTAAACAAATTATTCAAGATGCTATTTATAAAGAGTTATCCCGTGATGGACAAATTTTCTTGTTATATAATCGTGTTGAAACAATTGAACAAAAAGCTTTTGAAATTCAAAAATTGGTTCCTGAAGCTAGAATAATATGTGCACATGGACAATTATCTAAAGAAGAATTGGAATCTAGGATGCTCGATTTTATCGATCATGAGTATGATATTTTATTATGTACGACGATTATAGAAACAGGAATAGATATTCCTAATGTAAATACTCTTATTATTTTAGATGCTGATCGGTTTGGACTTAGTCAATTGTATCAGATTAGAGGAAGGGTAGGTAGAAGTAATAAAATTGCGTATGCTTACTTAATGTATCATCCTAGTAAAGTTTTAACAGAAACCGCAGTAAAGAGACTACATGCTATTCAAGATTTTACAGAGTTAGGTAGTGGTTTTTCTATAGCTACTCGTGATCTTTCTATTCGTGGTGCTGGAGATATTTTAGGAAGTGAGCAGGCAGGTTTTATTGATAGTGTAGGAATAGATCTTTATTTGAAAATTTTAAATGAAGAAATTGAACGATTAAAAGGAAATGATTTGGAAGAAGAGAAAGAAAATCTTAATGAGAAACCATTATTGGATGTTTCTACTCATATTTCTGATGAATATACGGATGATGATAATTTGAAGATTGAAATTCATCGTAAAATTAATGAGATCGATTCTTATGAAAAATTAGAAGAAATTAAGAATGAACTTAGTGATCGTTTTGGTAAAATCAATGATGATATTTTGATTTATATGTATGAAGAATGGTTTGAAAAACTAGCCAAAAAATTTGAAATTGAAAAGGTAAATAAAACTAGAAACTCAGTTGAATTGATCTTTAGTGAAAATATGACTAAAAAAATAGATGGAGAAAAAGTATTCCGTATAAGTTTTAAAATTAGTCCAATGTTTCGCTTTAAATTACTAAGTGGGCATTTAATGATTATTCTAGATATTATTAAATTGGAAAAGCATTATATTTATTATTTAGTAGATCTACTTAGTGCTATGGATAATGAAAATTAGGAAATATGCATGTGTAGAGAATGAAAGAAATCTTTTATGAAAGATATCTAAGTCTAAATCAAATATTCTTGATTTTTGGGCTTATCTTAATCAAAAGAAATAATAGTTGACATAATCTTATTTTTATAGTAATATAATAAGTTGTCAAGTGAGTGTGCATATTTAAGCTGCACAGGGGAAACCTACACGTTATAACACGGAGTCACTGGATTAGTGGTTTTCTGTGTTTTTATTTGCACAAAGCCACAATTATATTAAAGAAAGGAGAAGTAAATGTTAAATAACAGTTTAAAAGGTACTTCGACACTAATCTTATTTGATTTTAATATTATTCCTTATATGTTTGAATTAAAAAAAGATTTAGACAATGATGAGTTTTATCTACATTCGGAATCTCTTCAATTAGATGTTAAGAAGATATTTTTACAACCTGACTGTCTTATGCAACTAAAAGATACCGAAGAAGTTATACATTTTGGAAATTGTGATTCTCTTACGAATTCTACGATGGTTTCTAGTATTTATATTGATCCAACAATTTTTTCAATTTTAATAGAAAAAGATTTGCTTGCTTATCCTATAGCTTATGCTTCTATGTACCATTTACCAGAAGAATCAGCTCATGATTATCAGAAGCGTAAACGTTTATATATGTGTCAAGAAAAATATCCTCTAGTATAATAGTGGATATTTTTTTTTAAATTTCAAATTTCTTTTTATTTACTCATAATTGACTATTTTTTTATAACCTGTTATGATGAATACAATAAGGGTGATAGGAATGGATCATGATATTTTAAATATGTTTAAGGAGAAAAATAAGAACATCCTCATTAGTAGTTTAAAATATGATATTGAAAAGAATATTACTTCTCTTTTAGAAACATTGATTAATATTTTTAATCATGAGTTTGATATTGCGATTAAAAATATTATTTCTATCTATGAAGATAGTGCTTATGTTGGTCATTATCGATTTATTACAGATACTATTAATCAAATGAAGATGGATAGTTACCGTGAAGTTGAAGTTCTCTTAGAAAAGAAGAAAATAGATTTGGAAGAGAAAATTAGTCATTTAGAATTTACTGAAGATAAAATGACAGAGTATTATGATTTTGTTTTAGAAACAACAAAACAATTAAAAGATTCTTTTTGTCGTTTAGCTTTTGATTCTGTATGTAAGGATGCGATTGTTTTGTTTGAACGACATATTCAAAAAAATATTGTATTAGAAAAAAGAGAACTTACGATAAAAAGAATTCAAGATTATTTGAAAAATCGTCTTTATGGTAAATTAGAAACCAAACTTCATATGGAAATTATGCTTCGTGATAATAATTTAATTAATAAAGCTAAAGAAGGTTATGTACGTTATCAAGAAATTTGTGCCAAGACAGAAGAAAAATTATAAAATTTATATATTTTTGTATAATCTTTTTTAATCTTAGTAAGACTAATGATAGAAAGAAGGTTATATATGAAATCTACTGGTGTTATTCGTAGGATTGATGATTTAGGACGTATTGTTATTCCCAAAGAAATAAGAAAAAATTTGAAGATTAGGGAAGGAGATACGTTAGAGTTTTATATTAGTGGCAGTGAAATTATTTTAAAGAAGTTTTCTTTAATTAATGAATTTAGTGATATGGCTACTAAATTGGTAGGAATTAGTGATCAATTATTGAAAAAGAAGTTATTAATTACTGATCATGATAAGGTAATTGCTTGTTCTAAGGAGTTAGAAAAACGTTATTTAAGCAAGGAAATTACTTCTTTGGTACAAGATAAGTGTATGGATCGTATGGATTATTTAGAAAATCAAGAGTCTTCGTTTTCTTTTGTGGATGAAGAGGAAGAAAATGGCTATTATATGATTAGTCCTGTCATTGTGGATAGTGATGTTTTGGGTTCTGTAATTATTTTTGATGATAATCCGTTATCAGAACAAGAGATGTTGACGGTAAAGATGTTTAATGCGTTTTTGACAAAAAATATTGAAGAGTAGAAATCTTTATGATATAATCTCTAGATATAAAAGTTTTGAAAGAAAGAGTCATATGGATTTTATAAGAAGAGAGTCTCAGTGGGTGAAAAGAGATATAAAGGAAGTATGATAGATGGTTCTGGAACTGATAGATCGATAGGTAGGTTTATCCGTTATTCGCGTTAAGAAGTTGAGAGTATGGATATTTATTCATAAAGTAAGGTGGTACCGCGATTTTTTCGTCCTTATAGGCGAGAAAGTCGTTTTTTTTATAAGGTGGTGATGGGTTATGGCACGATTTTTTGAAAAGATTAGTTTTGAGCAATTTAAACAAGATATTAGTGATGATATTTCTTTATATCAAGGGTATTCTTTACCACAAAGGGCAACTAAGAAAAGTGCTGGTTATGATGGAGAAGCAATAATCGATTTTGTTTTAGCTCCAGGCGAGGTGAAGAAAATTCCGTTAGGTATTAAGGCCTGTATGAATCCTGATGAAGTATTATTGTTGATGATTCGTAGTAGTCAGGGAATTAAGTCGCGGGTGCGAATGTGTAATCAGGTTGGTGTCATTGATTCTGATTATTATAATAATATAGAGAATGAAGGGCATATATGGATATGTTTACAGAACTGTGGAGATACTGATTATGTGGTCCATCGAGGAGACAAGATTTGTCAAATGATATTTATTAAATATTTAACGGTAGATGATGAAGAAGAAATTACTCGGAAAAGAGTGAATGGTTTTGGCTCTACCGATAGGAAAGAAGGGTAAAAAAATGGAAAAATATTATATTTCGACCGCAATTGCTTATACTTCTGGGAAACCTCATATTGGAAATACTTATGAGATTGTTTTAGCTGATGCGATTGCGCGCTATAAAAGATTTAAAGGGTATGAAGTTTATTTTCAAACTGGTACTGATGAACATGGGGAGAAAATTCAACAGAAAGCAGAATTAGCTGGTACTACACCAAAACAGTTCGTTGATGAAGTAGCAACAGAAATCAAACGCATTTGGGATGTTATGAATACTAGTTATGATCGTTTTGTACGAACTACTGATCCACATCATGAGAAGATCGTTCAAAAGATATTTAAAAAAATGACTGATCAAGGAGATATTTATCTTGGAAAATACGAAGGATGGTATTGTACACCTTGTGAATCTTTCTTTACGGAAAGTCAATTAGTGGATGGTAAGTGTCCTGATTGTGGTAGAGAGGTAAATAGGAAAAGTGAGGAAGCTTATTTCTTTAGACTTTCTAAATATCAGGATCGTCTAATTGAGTATATTGAAACTCATCCTGACTTTATTCAACCAGAAGCTAGAAAAAATGAGATGTTGAATAACTTTTTGAAGCCAGGTTTACAGGATTTATGTGTATCTAGAACTTCTTTTGATTGGGGAATTCCAGTAGATTTTGACCCTAAGCATGTTGTTTATGTATGGTTAGATGCACTTACGAATTATATTACGAATATTGGCTATGATCCTGATGGAAGTACAGAGGAATTCCAAAAATATTGGCCAGCTGATTTACATTTGATCGGTAAAGATATTATTCGTTTTCATACAATTTATTGGCCTTGCTTTTTGATGAGTTTGGATTTACCACTTCCTAAGCAAGTATTTGGTCATCCATGGTTAATTGTAGGGGATGGAAAGATGAGTAAATCAAAAGGAAATGTTATCTATGCCGATGATTTAGTTGAACATTTTGGTGTAGATGCTGTTCGTTATTATTTACTACATGAGATTCCTTTTAGTAGTGATGGTGTATTTACTTATGATTTATTGATTGAAAGAACAAATAGTGATTTGGCGAATATTTTAGGTAATTTGGTTAATCGAACGATTTCGATGGTACAGAAATACTTTGATGGAAAAGTAAGTAATCAACAAGTTACCGAAGAAATTGATCAAGAACTATTAACGATGATCGATCAATTAGAAGACAGAGTAGAAGAAAAGATGGCGAAGTTAGAAATTGGATCAGCCCTTGATGAGATATTTAATTTACTTCGTCGTAGTAATAAATATATCGATGAAACTTTACCTTGGGCTTTAGCCAAAGATGAAACGAAAAAGGATCGATTAGCTACGGTTTTATATCATTTATTGGAATCAATTCGTGTTTCTAGTTTATTCTTAGCGCCATTCTTACCAGATACGGCATTAAATATTCAAAAACAATTAAATACGGAATGTGATTCTAGAAAGTTTGCTACGGATTTAGTTTATACCGTTTCTAAACCAGAACCATTATTTTTAAGAATCGATAAAGAGAAGAAGTTACAAGAGTTAGCTTCAAATCAGTAAGCTGTAATAAAAATCCTATTTTGTAGGATTTTTTTCTGTGATAAAATAATGGATAAGGGGTGAAAATATGTTTATAGATACTCATTGTCATATCGATATGTCTAAAGAGATTGATGTAAATCAATATATTCAAAATGCTTATTTGGCTAATGTTAAAGGCCTTATTTTTTCTTTTTGTAATCAGGATTGCTATCGGGCAGGAATAAAGTTTTTAGAAAAGTATTCGGATGTCTTTGTATCTCTTGGCTTTCATCCAGAAGATGCCGATATCATTACCGATAAAGATCTAGAATGTTTAGATGAGGTGCTTGTTTCTTCTTCTAGGATTGTTGCGATTGGAGAAATAGGTTTAGATTATTATTGGCGGAAGGATAATAAAGAGAAACAACGTGATCTGTTTCAAAAACAACTCGATTTGGCGGTTAAATATCAGATGCCTGTTGTTATTCATTGTCGTGATGCTATTCAAGAACTTTATGACATTTTATCTCAATATAAGGGGAAAGTGAAAGGGGTAATTCATTGCTTTAGTGGCAGTTATGAAATGGCTCTCCGTTTTATTGAACTTGGTTTTGTGTTAGGAATAGGAGGTGTACTTACCTTTAAGAATAGTAAGTTATATCAAGTAGTTGAGAAAATTCCTCTTTCTAGTATTGTTTTAGAAACGGATAGTCCTTATCTTACTCCAGAGCCTCATCGAGGAGAAACAAATGAATCAAAGTATATTCCTTTGATTGCAGCTAAAATTGCTCAGATTAAATGTATAGATGTTTCTGAGGTTGCTCAGACTACTACTGATAACGCAAGAAGAGTATTTGACTTACCCATTTAAATATGTTATAGTATAGGCATAATAGATAGTCGAAAGCGTAAAGGTGGGTTATGAAAAAATTTTATAAAGTAATCTTGAATCGTACTTTTTTCGTTTTATTCTTTTTATTTCTATTACTTGTTGTTGCAAATGGTAATCACAAAACGAATAATTTTGTGAATAATATTAATGGTGTTCGTTCGATCGAAGCAACTCATATTGTCAGTAAATATGATAATCATGAAAAACAATTAGATGTTATAGCAGTTAATACGATGGCGGAAGCTAGTTTATATGGTCCTACTAATCCAATTTCTTTTGTTGGAGAAATGACAGCTTATCAAGCAAATTGTGTTGGTTGTTCTGGACGAGTTGGTTGTCCACCACGTCAAGATGTACGGAATAATAATATTTATTTTGAAGATACTACTTATGGAACAGTTCGTATATTAGCTGCAGATATGGCTATTCCTTGTGGAAGTATTGTTAAGGTGTCTAATGTCACTTTCTCTAATGAACCAATTATTGGGATTGTTTTAGATAGAGGCGGTGCGATAAAAGGAAATATTATGGATTTTTTAATTGCAGAGACCGATGATCCGAATGTAGTTGGAAGACAGAAAAATGTTCAGTATGAAATTTTACGCTGGGGATGGTAAGAAGTAGGTAACTATTTCTTTTTTCTTGTCAAGTGGAAAGATATTCTTTTTATTTTTGTTGTTTCCCTTACTTGACTGTGGTATGATTATTTTATAATAGTTAGGATTGTGTAGGTGATAATATGGCTACTTTTCGTAAAATTTTACATTTTTTATCTACGGTACTTTTGTACTCTCTCTTAGTTATTGTCCTAATTATTGCTGTCTTTTTTGGTGCTTATTTTATTGATCAGATGATCGGAATGAAAAATCATGAAGATAGATCTCCACTTTTTGGAGTTTATGTGATTATTAGTCCTAGTATGGTACCAAATATTAATGTTTATGATGCAGTTGTGACGATGCGAGTTCCGACTGATAAAATAGAGATGTATGATGTAATTACTTTTTTATCAAAGGATATTGATACACATGGTACCCCAATTACCCATCGTGTAGTTGGTATTGTTGAAACAGAAGATGGTAAACGTGGTTATCGTACGAAGGGGGATAATAATAATGCTGAAGATAATGCATTAATTATGGAAGATGAAGTAATTGGTAAAGTTTTATTTCGAATCCCTATGATTGGTTATGTTCGTACTTTTGTTACTAGTAAATTAGGATGGTTCTTAATTGTTGTTTTACCTTGTGTCTGTGTGATTATTTATGATATTGGAAAATTAGTTGGTTTAGTTAAAACTTCTAATAAAGAATTGCCAGATAATGGAGATAATAAAGATAAAGAGGAAGATGAGAAAATTTAATTTCTCTTTTTTGTTATGTAATTTGTGATATAATATTGAGTACTTTTGATGGGAAGTGAGAAGAATGAAGAATATTCAATTTAAGAAGAAATATGGACAGAATTTTTTAAAGGATGATTCTATTCCTAAAAAAATTGTAGCTTATAGTGAGATCCCTGAAGATACTTTAGTCATAGAAATTGGACCTGGTACAGGGGCATTGACGAAGGAGTTAGCTCCATGTTGTAAACAAGTAATAGCTTATGAGATCGATGATTCATTATCTCCTATTTTGGCAGATAATTTAAAGATGTACTCTAATATTGATATTATTTATGGTGACTTTTTGACGAGAAATATTAAAGAAGATTTAAAGAACTATTCTTATTCTCATCTTTATGTGATTGCCAATCTTCCTTATTATATTACGACCCCTATTTTACTTAAGTTAATTGAGGAACATATTTCGGTCGATAAAATTGTCGTCATGGTACAAAAAGAGGTTGGAATAAGATTCAGTGCTGAACCGGGAAGTCGTGATTATAGTTCGATTACAGTATTTTTCCATTATTATTTTCAGTTAAAGAAACTTTTTGATGTTAGTAGAAACTGTTTTGTTCCTAAGCCTAATGTCGATAGTGTAATTTTATCGTTTACAAAAAAAGAAAAACAGTTACCTCTTAAAGATCAAGAACTTTTCTTTCAATTGGTGCGTGATGCTTTTCAATATAAGAGAAAAACATTAAAAAATAATTTAAAAAAATACGATTTAGCTATTATTGAACAGGTACTTTCTCGTTATTCTTTAGATTTATCCGTACGTGCTGAAGCCCTTCCTTTAGAGATTTTTGTAGAGTTGAGTAATGCGTTAGCTTAGAATATAGGGATTATTATATAAATTAATTCCTAATTTTTTTATTTACTAGATAAAATTATTGAATTTTTATAAATAATATTATATTATGAGGTAAATAGATAATGGGATGTATATAGTAGAGATAGAATAATGGATTTTGCTTTTAAAAAATATAAAATAAAGATACTTATAATATATTTGTTAATTATTACATTATTTTCGCCACTGTTTGTTTTTGGCTTTTTTATTAATTTATTTCTTATTTTATTTTGTTAATAGAAGTAGTCTTGATATTGAAAATGATGTATTACTATTTTTTAAAGAAACATACTAGAAAAGAACTTGATAAATTTGAAAAGGAACTAAGTAATGCTGTATTAATATATTAATAAATTATTTTTTTAGGGAGAAGTATAATGGTAAGGTTTAAAAAATCAATTAATGATATCGGTAAAGTATTAGTAATAGGATTATATTATGTTTCAGTAATATATTTTCTTCTTTTTCTTCCTTATTCTGATACAATTGTTAGTTATTCTGATATTTTTTTAATAATATTTGCTATAGGTCCATTAATTTTTGTGTTTTTACCTAATATTATAAAGAGAATATTACATGTAGGGCTGTTTAATTCTATTATTTATAGTTTTTTAATTTTTATACTTTTTAGTATTATAACCATAATAGTCGGTCATTTAACTGTTAATTATTTTGAAGATTTTTCTTATGAAAAATGGAATAATAGTGATTATTGTAATTTAAGATATAGGATGATTGAATCACTAGAAAAAAAGTATTCTTTTGTAGGAAAAAATAAAGAAGACGTTTATAGTATTTTAGGAAAAATTGATAATCAAATATGCCCATATGATCATGAGAATGATACCGAGATTTGCTATATGACATATGAGGCGATGATGAGAAATGATTTTTATTGTTTATATTTGGATACCGATGGTGTTGTTATAGGTACTGAATATAAAAGTGTAAGATAAATTTATGTAGATAGTCTGATGCTATAAACACAAAGGATATGTTTGGTTTTATCCTACATTATAAAAGGAGCATAGTATTATGTTAGTAAAAAAAAGTATAGTTGATGAATCATATATTAATTTAATGAAATATATACTTCCGAAGTGTGATATTATTGCGTTAAAAAAGTGTTATTGTCAGAGAAAATAAAGCATGAGTGAAATACAAAAAATTGTTTTATCCGTATCTAATTATTCAGAAAGTGATATTTTAAAAAGATACTCTGATAGTTTTTTGGATGATATATATAATCAGTTTAAAGATGAAATAGCTAAGGAATTTAATAAGAAAAATTTTGAACATTTAGATAGAAATAATCAAGTAATAGTGATTAAAAACAGTATAATGTGGTTGATATATGAGTCTGTATTTAATTCATGGATCTACAAATATCAAAAACATATAATTTTCGAAAAAGATCCTATTATCAAAGAAGGTTATCTTTCTTAAAAAATTCGTCATAGTACAACATATTATTTAGAACCAGGATTTGAATTGAAAAATGAGATCTTAAACAGAAAGTCAATATATAATTTTATTTTCCCAACATCATTAGAAGATTTATGTGTTTTTAAAGATGGATATTGTTGGTTATATTCTGTAGCTCACGAGAAAATATGTGATATTTATTGTGAGAATGAAGAAGAATATGATTATTTAAGATCAATAGGTATTGAATTTGAAGAAGATTATTTTATACCACTTTCTGAAGAAGAAAAGAAGAATTTATATTATGAAATCTTTAATAATAATTAATTGTATATTTAGTTATTAATAAGATATTGAGAATATTTAAATAATAATTCCTATTTTGATAGTAAAGATATTATGAAGTAAAAGTTCATATGATTCAAGGAGGTAGAAAAAATGGGAGCATGGGGAGTAGGTTTATATCAAGATGATGTAACTTGTGATGTTAGAAGTGATTATGTCAATCGTTTAAAAGTTGGCTTATCTAATATTGATGCCACTAAGGATTTAATCGAATTAAATTTGGACTTTATTGAAGATCCGGATGACGGTCCGCTATTTTGGTTAGCGTTAGCGGATACGCAGTGGAAGTATGGTAGATTACTTCCTGAAATAAAAGAAATTGCGTTAGAGTATATTCGAAGTGGTACTGATTTAGAAAAGTGGAAAGAAAATAAGAAACAGTATGAAAAGAGAAAAAAGGTGTTGGAAGAATTAGAAGAAAGATTGAATAGTCCTCTACCGCCAGAGAAAAAACTTTCTAAGTTAGTTATTCGTAAAGCTAAATGGAAAATAGGAGATGTATTACTATATCGAATTAATAATGCTGATATAATAAAGCATGAAATTGTTACAAATAGTAAATGGAATCATAAGTATGTTATGTTTAGAGTAATGGGGGTAGCTACTTTTAATATTGGGAGCTTACCAATGGATAAATATTATCATGAAATGAATATTGTTGGACTATATAATTGGGTTGGTGAAAAAGAAATTGATTTAGGAATATTAGAAAAGGTGGAATTTTTAAAAGAAATTAATGGTTTGAGCAAAAAGACTAATATGATGAGGATATTTAATTTGAGAAGAAACCAATTAAAATTAATGAATCTTTTAGTTGTTGCTGAAGATGAAAATTATATAAGTAAACATGGAATTGTGACTGATCCTGTAGGAATCTCTTGGGGAAATGAACGGAATCTGGATTATGATATAGTTAGAGCATTACAAGAAGCAGAGGAAGAAAATATATTGATTGATCAAACAAAATAGAGAAAAAGAAGTTTGGGGTATTCTGAACTTCTTTTTATAGTGTTTATTTTTTAGTTGGATAAGTTACGAGGAGATATTGTCGGAATATTAGATTTATGTTATAGTCAAATTGTAAACTAAAAATATGAAAGCTGAAAAATATTTTAAGCATGAGAAGTACCAGAATAGTAAGATTATAGAAACTTTTCATGTAGATTTAATTAATCTGTTTTGGACATTGCTTTAAATTTAGTTTTGTGTGACTTTAATGGTAGATATTGTGCTTTTTAGAGGGTAATGATGAATAAAAATACTTTTGAATTCGAATTTGATAAGTTATCTAATTCTGAGATAAATGAAATTTTAATTAATATAGTGTATGAATATAAGGGTGAGTATCGTTTTGTTTTATTAGAAAAGATTTTTAGTAGAATTTATTCTAGAGTTGAATCTGAATTTTACTTAAGCGTTTTGAAATGTGAAGGTAGTAAAGAAATTTCTAATTTAGTTGAACAGTATGCTATTGATCAATATGATAATCTGATGTTTTGTCAAAGGGGTTTGAAAATTTTTTGGGAAGTAGAGGCAGAAATTTTAGTTAAAAAGGGATATCCTAAAGTAAAAGATTCTATTAGTTATTTATTTAGATGGCTACAGGATTTGAATTGGCCTGGTGCGGAAGAGATTACTAGTCTATTATTATCTTTTCCAATGAATGAATTTGTTGTTGGGTTGGAATATGCTATTGTTCAGGCTTTTGCAACTAATGATGATGAATGGCTTATTAATTTACAGGATATTGCTAGGCAAAAGCAATTAAAAAAAGAGGATTTTAATCATTTGAAATTATTTGAAAAATTAATGAACTTTAAAATCTAGTAGTGATTGTAAGTTGCTAAATTGTATTTAATATAAGAAATTAATATTTTTAGAAAGAAAATAGATAAAATGGATACGTTCATTTTCAATCGTAATGAGTTGAATCTATTAGATTTTTCGGTATACTGAAGATGATGATTATGATTATATTATCAAACACGGGACTGTGGATAGTTTTGTAGACATTCCTTGACCAAATATAAATAATTTAGATTACGGTATAGTTAGGGCATTACAAGAAGCAGAGGAAGAGAATATATTGATTGATCAAACAAAATAGAAAATGAGAAGTTTGGAGCATTCTGAACTTCTTTTTATAGTGTTTATTTTTTAGTTGGATAAGTTACGAGGAGATATTGTCGAAATATTAGATTTATGTTATAGTCAAATCGTAAGCTACTAAGGTGAAGTAGGAGTGAAAAAATGATGTTCAATGGATTTATAGATAAAACAAGAAAAAAAGTATATATTTTTTGTATAGCTACGTTTTTTTTAGTTTTGTTAATGTTGTACATCGGTAATAAACTTGATAATTATGCGTTGCTTAGCTTAGTAATAGTTATGTTTATATTATCTGTTAATGTGGTGAAAAAATATCATAAACTAAAGAAAATAGATAATTATTTGATAGAAAACAAGTTGGTAGATAAAATTGGTAATATTGTTTTCACAGATGAGAAAAGTTATTTCTTTGCGGAGAATTATTTGATTGTTTGTCTGGATAAAAGGATCTTATGCTTTAAGTATTCAAAAATAAAAAAGATATATAAAGAATATTGGAACAAATTTAATATTAATGCGGCTAGATTTTGTAATTACCTTGAACTATATTTACACTTTATACTACAAGATAATACTGAATTTAAAATTTTAACAGATACTTCTACTTCTATTTTTTTCATACAGATGAAAATTATCAAAGAATTGTTCAATATCTTTTAAAGAAAAATTCTAATATTATAATTTGCGATGAAACTTTAAAAAACAAAGTTTGTATGAAATAACTAGTATTTTGACTGGATTGGAATATTTACAAAATATTTTTATATGATGGAGGAGTTTACTATGAAAAAAGAAGTTATATTAGAATCAGAAAAAACAGTAGTAACTGAACAGACTTCAAGTAAAAAGAAAAGAAAAGATAGAAAAGATAAAATTCGGATTAGGATGATTGTGTTATTTGTCTTTACATTATTGTTTTCGTATTTTGTTTTCCTATTTATGGCAGCTGTTCCTAATATGATGGGAATTCCCTTTTTTATGGCGCCAGAATACTATTGGTATTTTTACTTATTTTTACCTGTTCCTCTTTTATCACTTATTTTAGGAATTAAATATAAAAAACAAGGAATAAAATGTCAGAAAAATATTGTTGTTGGGTGTATTTTTATTATATTATTTTTACTTTTTGGTCGTTTGTCTTTAGATTTTCATTTAAACTGTAAAGCTACTTATCATGATATCGCTCATTTTCAGGATATCATAGGAATAGAAATTCCTTCCTTTGGAAAATACCGTCAGCTACCTTTTGATACGGCTGATACAAAAGATGGTGGTATTTATGTTGCCAAATTTAAAGATGATGAACAGGCTAAAGAATTTGAACAACAGTTAATTCAAAATAAAAATTGGATATTAAGTGCGGATTATTCTTTTTCTATGAGAGATTCACTTCCTATTCCTTTAGCTAGTGAACTAAGTTTATCAGAAGATACTTATTGTTTAACTTATTTTGAGAAAGAGAATCTATACAATACTTTGCCTACTGAACCAGGTGATTATCAGGCATCTACATGTATTTATCATATAAAGAATCATTACTTGATGTGTGGAGAGTATACGTATTCTCTTATTTCTTAAAATTTAATTTATCTTTTATTTGAATAATACGCATAATTTATTTCCTATTTTACATATAATTTTATGGGTGAAGAATATGCTTTTTCATATAGGAGATATTGTTACTAGAGAGTCGTATCAGAATGATACTTTCTTTAAGATTATTGATATAGTCGGAAATACTGCTTATTTGAAAGGGATTAATTTGAGATTATATGCGGATAGTGAACTAGAAGATTTAAATAGGGTTGAAAATCAGAAAATTGAAGATGATGATGTAGTTTTTGATCGAATGGATAAGGAACTTAAATTGGATAGAAGTGAATATTTCTATCTACCTGGTAAAGTATTACATATTGATGGGGATGAAGATTATTTAAGACGTTGTATGAATTTATACAAGAAATTGAATATTATGGCATATGGTGTATGTTTACAAGAAGCGGATATTCAATCAGAAATTGTCAGTTATTTAACGAAATTAAATCCAGATATTTTAGTGATAACGGGACATGATGCGTATTATAAGAGAAAGGGTTCGATTAAAGAATTAACTAGTTATAAAAATACAGCAAATTTTATTGAAGCAGTTAAAATGGCTAGAAAGTATGAAAAGGACCAAGACAAGTTAATTATCATTGCGGGGGCTTGTCAGAGTAATTATGAAGAATTGATTAAATCAGGAGCTACGTTTGCTTCTAGTCCGAAACGAATTAATATTCATGCCTTAGATCCAGCAATAATTGCCTCTGGTATTGCTTTGTTTGATCGTAATAAAACGATCGATTTAATCCATCTTTTAGAGAAAACTAAATATGGTGCCGAAGGTATCGGTGGGGTTGCCACGAAAGGTTGTATGTTTGTGGGGTATCCAAGATGACAATAGAAAAAGTAAAGGATAAGGTTAATTCCTACAAGGGCAAGAATTTAAAGTTTCGTTTTAATGGTAGTCGTAATCAAATAGAGGAGTTTGAGGGAACGATTATCAACACTTATGATGCTGTTTTTATTATTCGACTTCATGATAATCAGATGATTAAATCATTTAGTTATAGCGATATGTTAATTAAAAAATTAGTCGTATTAAGTTGAACGATTTTTATACTCATTCTTTATCTAAGTGTGCTACTTTTATAATGAGGTGAGATTATGACAGTTACTGAAGTATATCAATGTTTTATCGATAAGTTACAAAATTCAACTGTACATTCGATATCGTTGTATGATGAATTAATTGCTTTATACCAAAAGATGTTGGAAGTAAATGCACTAACTTGCGATGATGATTTTTCTGCTCAATTAAATGATGCTCTCGTGATTGTCAAGGATGCTAATTTTTGCTTGGAAAAACAGCGACGGTTAGAAGGAAATGCTATATATCATCATGCCTTTTATTATAATTTTTATAGTATTGAACAGGCTATTTTATGTATGGAGACAACAGAATACAATATTTTTCAAAAGATTTTTATTCTAGCTAGATTGTTTGCTATTGGATGTCGCTTAGAAAATGCGATTTCTTTGTCAGAGTATAATCGTTATTTATATCTTAGTTCATTAGAGTATTTGGCTTATGGCAAACATCTTCTCACTATTCCTAAAGAAGATTACGATTGGTGGATTCCGATTATGTTGTCTAAACGTATTCGCGAAGCTAATCCTGATTTAACATCTTTTAAAGATAGTAAAATTGATTTCATATATCATTTTTTCAAGCGTAAGTTTGCTTTAGGTACTTCTTCAATGAAACTCTTATATTCTTTTTGTAACATTCAGTATTTTGATCCTGAGTTTATTGATATAGATATGTTACAGCAATTTTATCAACAATTACCATATTATGGAAATTTATTTTATTCTTAATCTTTAAAAAAATATGTTTCTTCGTTTCTTTTTGTGTAGTTGTCAATGATGTGAGACTAAAAAAGTAAAAATAAAAAATCGATATGATATAGTTAAAATGTTAATT
>CALVVF010000003.1 GCA_944363785.1 uncultured Bacilli bacterium | reverse complement strand
AAAAATAAATTTAGTTCAAGATTTTAATTCCTATGTGTGCCTTGAACGTAGTGAAAGGAATGGAACTTAGTATGAAAGAAAAAATATTAAAAAGGAAGTATTTATATTTAGGAATAATTTTATGTATTTTAATCATAATCGCAATCTATATAAATTTATTTAATACGGAAGAAACTTTCTATAAGGTAGAAATCTACCAAAAGATAAAATTATCAGATATTATAGTAGATCGTGATCTTAGTGAAGATAAGGAAATTCAAGCAACTAAGCTAGGAAATCAAGAATTTTCTTATCAATATTTAGAAGATGGAAAGAAGAAAACAGGAAAAGTAAAAGTAAGGGCAGTAGATAAAACACCTCCTCTCGTTTGGTTGGGTAGTGTCTATACGGTAAACAAGGGAAGTAAAACAAATTTAGAAGAAGCTATTTTATGTATGGATAATTATGATCGAACCCCAGATTGCCATATAGAAGGAAATTACAATCTTAATGAGGTGGGAGACTATCCTTTAACTTATGTAGCTCTTGATGATAGTCAAAACGAAACGAGAATAAATTTTACCTTAAGAGTAAAAGAAAAAAGTTCTGGTAGCAATAATACTAATAGTAATACTAACCGTGTGACTTTAGAAGAAGTAAAAAATGATTATTTAACCGATGATAGAACTTTAGGTATCGATGTTTCTAAGTGGCAAGGAGAAATTGATTGGCAAAAAGTAAAATCGGCAGGAGTAGAATTCGTAATGATTAGAATGGGTACTCAGCAGGGACCTGGTAAAGGTTCAGTAATTGATCCTTACTTCAAGAAAAATATCACAGGAGCTAAAGAAGCAGGATTAAAAGTAGGTGTGTATTACTTTTCTTATGCGGCTAGTGTCAAAGAAGCCAAAGAACAAGCTGAGTGGGTTACGAATGAACTTGCCCCATACGAACTTGATTTACCTGTTGTTTTTGACTGGGAATGCTATGGAAATTTAAAAGAATATAAATTAAACTTATATGAGTTAAATGAGATGGCTAATCAATTTTTAGAACGAATAAATAGATCTGGTTATCAAAGTATGTTCTATGCCAGCAAAAATTATTTAGAGAAACTCTGGATTTATATAGAGCATGATATTTGGCTAGCACACTATACAGATAAAACGAATTATGAAGGAGATTATCTACTATGGCAATTTACTAATGTAGGAAAAATCCCAGGAATTGATGGTAATGTCGATATTGATTTAATGCTACCTTGAAAATAGAAGTAAATTATAGTATAATATAAACCGTTTTTTAGGGGGGTGCATGATGGAACAAGAATACCCAGTTATTGTGGGCCAAAATACGAAAGTGATTGACTTAGGAAATTTAGAAGATATTGAATTGATCCAACTAGAAGATGAGACGGTGCCTTCTTTAAAAAGAAATAATTATCACCACAGAGTGAGTGGTTATTGGCTGAAAAGAGAAAATAAAATCTACTATTTTAAAGTCCCTATATTTGAACGACAAATCTTAAAAGAACTAGTAGGAGAAAAGATAACTCTTTATTTCGGTCTGCCATCTGTTCATTATCAACTAGCCAAGATGAAAATTGAAGATCAAACTGTCTATGGTCTCCTTTCACAATATACTAGACAAAAAGATAAGGAATACATGTTACTTAAGGATTGGGCAGTCAAAGAAGGATGGGAACAACAAAATTTTTTACGTTTTTTAAATGAAGGCTATGGTGACCAACCGCTATTAGAAGAATATAAACGACTACTAGTTAGAGAACTATATACCCAAGAAGAAGATCGTCAAGATGATGAAATTATTGTCGAAATTGATCAGGGAAAAGTACGATTATCTCCGCTTGTCGATTATGAAGAAGAATTTATACTAAGAGGGAAACTTGATCCAATAAAGATACCTTGCATTCAAACCTTTGATGTATAAAATATTTCCACATTATTAACAGTAAAAGGTGATAAAAGTTTTGAAAATTATTTCAATCAAGTAAAGAAATTGAGAATAAACAAACTATTGACAGAGTTAAAAGGTGAATTCAAACTAAAACTTCATCCTGTAGATAGAAAATATTATTTAGATTATGACACCGGAATAAAAAAACATCTTAAAAAATATAATTTATTTTAAAGATATCAGAAATGGTATCTTTTTTTGAAATGTTTTTCCACAAAAACAGTGGAAAACCTTTAAAATCAAGAAAAGAATTGATATAATATCAAACAGGAGATGGTAACATGGATTTATTAAAGAGATTATTCGATCATGAATACAAAGAACTAAAGAAATTTCATCGCCAAGCTGACCAAATTGTCGCTTTAGATGAAGAAATGCAAAAATTATCGGATAAAGAATTACAAAATAAAACGAATGAGTTTAGAGATAGATTAGAAAAAGGAGAAACACTAGAAGATATTTTAATTGAAGCTTTCGCAGTAGCTAGAGAAGCATGTTTCAGAGTAATTGGCGAAAAACCATTCTACGTTCAGATTTTAGGTGCTTTAGCTATTCACTATGGAAATATTGCGGAAATGAAAACTGGTGAAGGTAAGACCTTAACTTCGGTAATGCCTGCTTATTTAAATGCTTTACCTGGGGAAGGTGTACATATCATCACCGTTAATGAATACCTAGCTGATCGTGACGCGAATTGGATGGGACAAATTCATAAATTCTTAGGATTGACAGTCGGAATTAATTTACGTGAACTATCACCAAAAGAAAAACAAGAACAATATGCTTGCGATATTTTATATTCGACAAACAATGAAATTGGTTTCGATTATTTAAGAGATAACATGGTTATCCGTAAAGAAAATAGAGTTCAACGTCCACTAAATTTTGCGATTATTGATGAAGTCGACTCAGTATTAATTGATGAAGCTCGTACACCACTTATTATCTCTGGTGGAGAAATGAAAAGTGCTAATTTATATATGGATGCTGATCGATTAGCCAAATCACTAAAGGAAGATGAATATGTTTATGATGAGAAAACAAAAAATGTTTCCCTTAGTGAAGAAGGTGTTAAAAAAGCGGAAAAGATGTTCCACTTAGATAACTTATATGGCTTAGAAAATTCAGAATTAGTTCATTATATCAATCAAGCATTAAGAGCTAATTATTCTATGCATAAAGATGTAGATTATGTTGTTCAAGATGGAGAAATTATTATCGTTGATCAATTTACCGGACGTCTAATGAAAGGACGTGCTTATAGTGATGGTCTTCATCAAGCAATTGAGGCTAAAGAGGGAGTAAGAATTAATCAAGAAACCAAAACTTTAGCTACAATCACGTTCCAAAATTTATTCAGAATGTATAAAAAGCTTTCTGGAATGACAGGTACAGCTAAAACAGAAGAAGAAGAGTTTAGAAATATTTATAACATGTATGTTATTGAAATACCTACGAATAAACCAGTCATTCGTATTGATAACCCTGATCTTATGTTTTCTACTAAAGCCGGAAAATATCGCGCAATTGTAAAAGAAATTGAAGAACGATATAAAAAAGGACAACCGGTTCTAGTTGGTACGATCGCTATTGAAACTAGTGAGTTAATCAGTAACTTATTAAAACAAAAGAAAATTCCTCATGAGGTATTAAATGCGAAGAACCATGCTCGTGAAGCAGAAATTATTGCGAAGATTGGTCTTGGAAAGTCAGTAACTATTGCTACCAACATGGCTGGCCGTGGAACCGATATTAAACTAAGCGACGAAATTAGAGAACTTGGGGGATTATGTGTAATCGGTACAGAGCGTCATGAATCACGTCGTATCGATAATCAGTTACGTGGACGTTCTGGTCGTCAAGGAGATCCAGGATTTACTCAATTCTATGTATCGATGGAAGATGAATTAATGGTTCGTTTCGGATCTGATAGAATTAAAGTAATGATGCACAATTTAGGTTTTAGTGAAGATCAAGCAATTAAGAGTAAAACCTTTACTAAAGCACTATCTTCAGCACAAGCTCGTGTAGAAGGAAATAACTTTGATATTCGTAAACAACTTCTTCAATACGATGATGTAATGAATAATCAAAGAGAAATCATGTATGGTAGAAGAAATGAAATCTTAGATAGTGAATCTATCCATGAAACAGTATTAAAAACAATTAAAAATCATATTTCTGATTTAGTAAATTCTCACCTTTATCCAGAAGGAAGATTAACGAATAATGATGTTAAGGAAATTGTTGAATTCGCTAACGAAAATCTAATCAAACAAGATATCGATAAAGAAGAAATAGATAATAAATCTCCAGAAGAGATGATTGAATATATTACGGATATTGTTACACATGAATATGAAGAAAAATTACGAGATATTCCAGAAGACGTAAAAGATGAATTTGAAAAAGCAATCAGTCTAAATGTAATAGATCATTATTGGACTGAACACATCAATACGATGTCTCACTTAAGAGAAGGAATTTATCTAAGAGGTTACGGTCAAGAAGATCCACTTCGTGCTTATACGATGGAAGGCTTTGAATTATTTGATAAGATGATGCAGAAAATTGATCATGATATAACTATCATGTTAATAAAGGCAGAAATTAGAAGAAACATTGAAAGAAAAGAAGTATCAAAAACCAAAATTACGAACGATGGTGGTAAAGAGCAAGCTAAGAAGCAACCAAAGAAAGTCAAAAAAGTAGGTAGAAATGACCCTTGTCCATGTGGTTCTGGTAAGAAATATAAACAATGTTGTGGAAAAAATGCATAAATCTTATAAATAAACTAATTATCTTTGAAAAAAAGTTAGCATTCATTTGCTGACTTTTTTTGTCTATTGTATTAATAAGTGATAAAGATTGTGACAAAAAATCAAAAAATTCCTCCATAAAATTTAAAACGATAAAAGAAGATTTTCAAACAAGCTGATAATAAAATAATAGGTGGATTATTTAAATAAGAAATTAGATAATATAAATGTAGTAAATTAGCTAAATAATACAAATAAAGTAATTTAAAAGTATAGAAACCATGATAACAAAGTGGTAAAATAATAAATTATTAAGGAGGGTACATATTATGGGTAACGAACTTATTAATAATTTCTTAAATAAAAGTGAAGAAGCCTTTCTAATGGCTATAGAAATATATAATAAACCAACAATAAAATATAGATTAGAAGGGTTTGCGTTTTTTATATGTAATGCATGGGAATTACTGTTAAAAGCAAAAATGCTTAAAAATGGTGATAATATTTATTATCCAGATAAACCTAATAGAACAATTTCATTATCTAATTGTGTATCCCATATTTTCACTAATGATAAGGATCCTATAAGAAAAAATTTAGAAATAATTATAGGGTTAAGAAATACGTCAACGCATTTTGTTATTAAAGAAATGGATTCTATATATCTTCCCTTCATGCAAGCTAATGTATTAAATTATTCTCAAAAACTATTTGATTTTTTTGGAAGAGATATTACAGAAAGAATAAATAGTTCATTCATGACACTTGTAATAAATAACGAGTCTATATCTGAAGAAGAAATATTAAGTCGATATGGTGATAATATTTTATCTAGATATAAAAAAATGAAAACAGAAACGGATCAAATTATTACTAGTAATACAAATGAAAAGCTGGCTATCCAAATTGATTTAAATATAAAAATCGTAAAAGATAAAGATGAGGCAAAAACAACGTTTAGAATTGCTAAAGAAGGTGAAGAACCCGTTCGAATAATAAAAGAATTAAAAGATACCAATTTAACCCATTGCTATAATCAAAAAAGAGTAAGAGAGATAGTAATGGAGAATTTAAAAAGAAAAGGATTAAATATTAAATTTACTCAATACGAATTGGGATTATTATGTGATAAATTTGATTTAAAGAATAATCAAAAATATTATTATAAACATATATTAACAAATAGTTGGGGTTGTAGTCAGCAATTGGTAGATTTTTTAACCGAATTATTTATAAAAAGGCCTAATGTAATAGAAGAAATCAAACTAGAAAAAATGAAAAAAAAGCATAAAAAAACTTGCCCCAGGAGCAAAGGAATTCTAAATATACAAATGTATATCTACTCTCATTCGAGAACCCAGCTTTAATCCTTCACAGGCAAGCTATATACACTAGTAATATAACAAAAAATATATTTAATGTCAATTTTATTATATGAAAATAATTTATATTTATGTAAATAAAATATATCAATAACTAATGACATAACGATAATTTATTTTATAAATGACTGTAAACAATGATTCCAATTTGTTTTCAAATTATAAAACAAGCCTAGTACTTGTAGTAAATATTTTTATTACTAGTACCATAAAGCCTTAAAATAATAGTAATTATGTAAATAACATAAATAATATAAATACTTGGATTTCTTAAACTTGGGGTTCAGGTAAGAAATATAAACAACGTTGTGGAAAAACAAGTAAAATAAGAGACTGTAGAGTGTTTCTTACAAAAAATAAAAATAATTAATGGAGTGTTTAAAATGGGAAAAAGAACATATGAATCAGATATAATAGCCATGGCTCTACTATATAGAAAGCAATATGTAGGAACTGACATGTTATCTTACGATAAAGCATTAGAATTTAATGCGATAATAAATGAGAATCTAGATAATATGAATTCTAAAGTTAGCATTAGGCCTAGATGTGAACAAACATCTGAATTATATAGTGTATTACAAGATGAAAATGGTAATGTATATGTAGTAATTAATTCTAATGCAGATTTAAAGAAAGCCTGGGGATGGCATATTGGTTGTTTGCCTATTGATGTAATAATTGCTGCTCGTCAAGAAAATGCGTTAGAAACAATTGGGCTAAGATTAGTGGATGGTAAACTAACTAAACAAGAAAATCATAAAGTAAAACAGATGGAATTAAAGTAGTTTATGAAAACAAGATTACCATTTTGTTACCAAAATACGAAAAACAATACCTAACTAATTATTAAGGAGTTGAATGTTGTGAGTGTTATAGATGATAGTCAAATATTTGAAGATATAGAATTTGATTTTCAAGAGCCAACACAAGAAGAAATAGAAAAGAGAAAGAAGGAAAGAGCTAAAGAGTTGGAGCATAAGGGCTTTTTGCCAGAAAATGAGGGCTATTCTGAAACTATGACAAGTCCACAAGAGATGGTAGAAGCAAATCCTAGATGATATATTATTGAAGAATGCATTCCAGCTTGCCTAGAATTATGGAATAAAAATATTTATACTTTTATGGTGAGCGATCATTTAAATGAGGGAATGTGTTGGATAGAAGTAATTGAAGATAATCTTTCTGATGAGAATAAAGAAATTTATAATCAGTTATTTGGTGATGATGTTGTAAAGTTCTCCTATCATAGTGGTGCCCTTAATTTTGGAGTTGAATGTGTAGGAAAAATTGGTCAAGAAAAATTATTAGAACTCGCTAAACAGTTTAAGATGCAAGATGTACCTTATAATCAAGCCTATGTTTCAGTGCAAGATTTTCTTATGAATTATTGTGGTTGCTATGATGAGGTACCTAATCCAAACTATAGAGATATGAAATCACCTTGGGGTATGGGATTACCACTTAATGAATTAAATGAGTATTTAAAAAAATATGATGCTTGGCAAGAGTCGATTGAAAGTAAAAAAACATTAAAACAATTTAATGCCAATAAAATAATAAAGCCAATTGAAGAATTAGTAACAGAGCATAATATGATTTTTGAAGATGATAGAGTTTATTTAAGTGAATTTCATTATAAAAAACATCAAAACTATTTAAATTATATTAATAAAATAAATGATGTAAATTTAAGTGAATCTACTAGTAACTTTAAACGATAATTATACAAGAAAATCTTATCAATAGTTTTTTATTATAAAATTGTAAAAATGATATTAGTTTCTTTCTTTTCATATTACAATTAAAGTGATCATCAAACTTAAATTCCTAATTAAAATAAGTGAAAAGCTTATTTTTTTATTTAATCATTTATAAAGGTACAAGTATTCTTTTAAATTAAAATTGTACTTTTCAAACAAATTAATTGTGGTATAATATATGCGTAAATCGCAAAAAAATATGAGGTGATTATCGTGAATAAAGAAAAAAATATGACGGGTTATCCATCAATAGATAATCTTCATGCCAAGGATGCTACTTACTTTGAAAAACATCCTATAATTCCTAATACAAATGTCTATATGACACTAAAACTACTTAGTAATTTCTATTTGGATAAACAAGCTGTAAATTGTTTAACTTTAGAAGCTAGTTACCGACAACTTTTAGAAGATTCTGTTACTATTTCATTAGCGTTAAAAGAACTTGGAGTAAAAAAAGGAGATATAATTTCAGTATGTATGCCTAATTTTTATCAAGCATTAGCTACTTTTTTTGCTTGTAATAGGATAGGAGCCATAACAACATTTTTAGATGCAAAATCATCATTAGAAGATATTAGTTTCTATTTAAATGAATTTGAGTCACCAATCTTTATTAATTATGATCGAAGTGATGAGGAAAATAGAATCCTAAAAAATAGCTCTAAGGTAAAACATATTATTACGTTAAATCGAGGAAATGTTGTAGATTTAGATCTAAATCATAATTATAAAATTACTAGTAGCCAAAACAAAATCGATTTTAATAGCCTAGGAGATATTGCTAAATATCAAAAAATAAAATTAGAACCATTACACAGTGGTAAGGAGGATGCACTAATTTTATTTACAAGTGGTTCAACAGGTAAACCTAAATCAGTAGTTTTAACCAATAAAAATATTTTAGCTGCTGAAATTTATGCGAAAAATACTAGTCATACTGAAAATATTACTGGACCGAAAACATTAACTTGTGTTCCATTTTCATATCCTTACGGACTTGTTACCTCAGCTTTGACTACTTTATTATGGGGAAAAGAGGCAATTCTTGCTCCAGATATCAGTAAATATACCATAAATGATTACTATAAGAAACAACCAAATATTATCTTTGGTAGTCCAGCTTTGTTAGACTTAACGATAAACAATGTCGAAGAAGATTTAGACTTATCTATGGTTACTCATTTTATCTCTGGCGGTGATTTTCTTACTCCTCAACACTATAAAAGAGGAGTGGAATTCTTTAAGAAACATAATGCTAATGTAGAATTAGGAAATGGTTTTGGTAATGCCGAAACTGTCAGTATCGGTTCTACTCCTGTAGGTGTTCCTCTAAAACCAGAAACAGCAGGAAAACTATTAGTAGGAAGTAAAGCCATGATCATTGATCCAGAAACACATGAAGAAAAGAAATATGGAGAAAATGGATTACTACTTATTTCTGGTAAACATGTCTTTAAAGGTTATTATCAAAATGAAGCACTAACCCAAGAAGCAAAGATGAGCATCAATGGAACTGAATACTACAATACTGGTACATTAGGATATATTGATCAAGATGGTTATTTTACTCCTACAGGAAGAAACTCTAGATTTTATATTATGTCTTCTTTAAATAAAGTATACTGCGATCACGTTCAAAATATCCTTTCTTCATTTGACTGTATAAAAAGCTGTGCAGTAGTAAAAGTACCAGATGAAGAAGAACTATTTGTCAATAAAGCTTATGTAGTCTTAAATGATCAATATCTGTCAGATGAAAATACTCTTCAATATATCGCGGATTTATGTAATCAACCAACGACAGTCTCAAACGATAGAACTGCTCAATTAAAATCTTATGAAATACCTAAGTATATTGAATTTGTAGACGAATTACCAAGAATAATTGGCTCAGAAAAAATAGATTATCCATATTTAGAAGAAGATGCGAAAAAGAAACAAGAACAAAGAAAAGAACAAGGAAAAGTATTACAGTTAACAAAAAATAATTAAAAATAAATTTAGTGTAAACGCTACACACTCAAAGGAATAGGAAGTGATTACATGGGAAGCGGAATATTTTTTCCAATATGTGCCTTACCATTTTCCCTTTTAATTATCGTATTATTCTTTAAAAAAGGACATATAGATAATTATGAAACTAGAATTTATAAAAAATTGATTATCCTAAACTTTATAGGGTTAATTTTAGAACTACTTTGTACAGTTGGCTCTATGATTTATGATGACTTACCAATATTAGCGAACTTTATCTATAAATCTTACTTACTGTATCTACTAAGTTGGACAGCATTATTTACTTATTACGTATATAAAATTTCTACCCCTAAAGAGGTAAAAAATAAAAAACTATCTAAAACTATACTTACTATATTAGGCGCTCTGACTGTTGTATTAATCTATCTTCTACCGATTCAACTAGTCGTCAAATCTGACTTTCAAGTTCGCTATACAACGGGACCAAGTGTATTTTTGGCTTATTCAATTAGTGCTTTACTAGTCGTAGCTATCTTGGTGATTTTATGTAAAAATATCAAAAATATAAAAGCACAAAAGTATCTACCAGTCTGGTTATTATTAATCGTAGGTACCATATCAATCGCCATTCAAAGTATATTTCCTCAATTATTGCTTTTAACTTATGTAGAAACATTAATTTGTGTGATTATGTACTTTACTATCGAAAATCCAGATATAAAAATGTTAAATACAGTTACCTTGGCTAAGGAACAAGCAGAGCGGGCTAATCGAGCAAAAAGTGATTTCCTATCCAGCATGTCACATGAAATTCGTACCCCTTTAAATGCGATAGTTGGTTTTTCTGAAGATATTGCCAGTTATAAAAATCAAGTGCCACAAGAAGTAATCGAAGATATTGAGGATATTCAGAATGCTTCTCAAACACTATTAGAGATTGTTGGTAATATTTTAGATATTAATAAAATAGAAAGTGAAAAGATGGAAATTATTGAAAAGCCGTATAACTTTAAAGAAGAAATTACAAGGATGGCTAAAATTACCGCAACTAGAATTGGCGAAAAGCCTATTGATTTTAAAATAGATATGGCAGAAGATTTACCAGATGAATTAATCGGAGATAAAACGCATATTAAAGAGATTATCAACAATTTATTAACTAACGCGATAAAATATACGGATAAGGGTGAAATAATCCTAAAGGTAAAATGCGTAAATAAAGAAGATAAATGTTTATTGATGATTTCAGTACAAGATACAGGTCGAGGAATTAAAGCAGAAAATATCACGAAATTGTTTAATAAATTTGAACGATTAGATGTAGAGCGAAATACAACTACTGAAGGAACAGGCCTAGGGCTTGCCATTACGAAATTATTAGTAGAAATGCTGGGTGGAACCATTAATGTTCAAAGTTCATTTGGACAGGGATCAATATTTATGGTGAATATCCCACAAAAAATAGGAAAGATGATAAACACGAACCAACAGATATCCTCCCCATCAGTAGTGGTAGAAGTAAAGCCATCAATCAATAATTCTAACTATTCTAATAAGAAAATCTTAATTGTCGATGATAGTGCTCTAAATATTAAGATTGCGACCAAAGCACTATCTAGTTGGAATTTTAATATTGAAGAATGTAGTAGCGGTATGGAATGTATAGAAAAAATAAAAACAGGTAATCACTATGATTTAATTTTAATGGATATTATGATGCCAGAAATGTCCGGGGAAACAACCTTAAAACAATTAAAAGAAATTACTGATTTTAACACACCGGTAATCGCATTAACCGCAGATGCTATGTCGGGTTCTAGAGAAAAGTATATAGCTGAAGGATTTGCTGACTATTTAGCTAAACCTTTTACTAGGGATCAAATTGCGGAGAAGATTAATTTGGTTTTCATGAATAAATAATGGAATATTTATACTTAAATACGATATTTTGACTGTTGATAAAATCGATTGATTTTAAAAAACAGTCTTTTTCTTTTTTTGAAATGTTATATAATCAATATATAAAAGATATTATTGGTTATGAAATAATAAATAAAGTAAGAAGTAAGTGGTAGGAAGAAAAAAGTAAGCAATTTAATCCCCAAATTAGTGGAAAAAACATTTTTGTTCTTTTAATTTTATGGTAAAATTTGGTTAAATGGAAGGAGAGGAAAATGAAAGCAGATTTACATGTACATTCCCATTATTCAGATGGAACTTGTAGTATGGAAGAATTAATTCAACAAGCTAAAGAAAAAGGTCTTGATTGTTTCGCTCTTACTGATCATGATACTCTCCAAGGAATAATCGAATATCACAAGAAAAAAATAGATTATCCAGTAATTGCTGGAGTAGAATTAAGTACTTATCATCGGGGAAAACCTATTCATATTCTGGGGTATTGCTGTCATAACGATCTTTCTAATAGTAGCGAACTAATCAGTTACTTAGATAAGATGAAAGAAAAACGTGAGAAAAGAATAAAGAAAATACTAGTAAATTTAAAGAAATTTTATCAGTTAGAAATCGATTATAACGAAGTAAAAAAGAACAGTCATGGGAATATCGCACGACCACATATTGCTAGGGAAATTGAAAAGAAATATGGATATACCTATCAAGAAGTATTTGATCGCTTTTTAAATGATGAATCCAAAGCTTATGTGGAAATTGACCGCTTAGAAACAAAAGAAGGAATAGAGTTACTTCATCGTAACCAGATGATAGCGGTTTTAGCACATCCAATGTATTTAACAACAACTTCCATTGCCGAAATCATTGCCATGGGAATAGATGGTATAGAAGTAAATTATCCCGGTCAAAATAAAGAAGAGATAATGAGCCAAATAAACGATAGCCGTCTACTTTTAACTGGAGGTAGTGATTATCATGGAAGCTTATATCAGGATAATGATTTGGGATGTATGACAATAACCGACCAAGAGTTAGAACGCTTTCTAAAGCGACTAGATATTCAACTAATTAAAAATAAATAAAAGGATAGAGTAAAGAAAGAGGAGAAAAATATGGATAAGAACGAAATGAAAAGAATAATCGAAAAAAATAAAAAAGAAATCGATGATTTATGGAGGTCACTTTGACATCGAACAAAAATTAAAAAAATTAGAAAACTGCGAAAAAAAGATGCAGGATGTCAATTTTTGGAACGATAAAGAGGAAGCAGATGCAATAATTAAAGAAATGAGCGAGTTAAAAAATGTAACTTCTGGGATTAAAGAACGAAGGGATAAGAACCAGGAAGAAACCGAATTGTTAGAACTATTAACGTTAGAAGAAGATGCTAATTTAGAACACGAACTAGAACAAGAAGTTAAAGAAGAAGAAAAACAATTAGAAAAGCTTTCGATTCTATTATTATTAAATGGTCCTTATGATAAAAATAACTGTATTTTAGAAGTACATTCTGGTGCCGGAGGAACAGAAGCCTGTGATTGGGCAATGATGCTTTACCGGATGTATTTACGCTACTGTGAAAAAAAAGGTTATAAAACTACTGTGATTGACTATCAAGAAGGAGAAGAAGTAGGAATAAAAAGTGCTTCTATTAAAATAGAGGGAACTTATTCTTATGGATATTTAAAAAATGAAAAAGGTGTGCACCGTTTAGTTAGATTATCTCCTTTTGATGCGGCGAATAAAAGGCATACTTCTTTTGCTTCTATAGATATTATTCCAGAATTTGATAATACTATTAATGTTGAGATTAATGAAAAAGATCTAAAAATAGATGTTTACCGTTCTAGTGGTTGTGGTGGCCAAGGAGTAAATACAACCGACTCCGCTGTTAGAATTACCCATTTACCAACCAAAACTGTAGTAACTTGCCAAAATGAAAGAAGTCAAATTCAAAATAAGGAACAAGCAATGAAAATGCTAAAAGCCAAACTTTATCTCATGGAACAAGAGAAAAAAGAAAAAGAGTTAAATGAAATTAAAGGAACTTATCAAAATATTGAATTTGGTTCACAAATAAGAAGTTATGTTATGCATCCTTACTCTATGGTCAAAGACTTGAGAACGAATGCAGAAACAAGCAATGTTTCCAAAGTATTAGATGGAGATTTAGATTTGTTCATTGAAGCAAGTTTGAAAGGAGAATAGTATGTGGCCTTTTAAAAAAGAAAAAATAGATACACAAAATATTGTGAGAGAAATTAATGCGAAATATCGTTTACGCCGTTACTTAGAATTAGTGATTGGTTGCTTTTTAGTCGCAGTTGCTTTCAACTTATTTTTACTTCCAAATAATATTGTTTCTGGAGGAGTAAGTGGTTTAGCGGTAATAGCCAACGATTTACTAAATATCAATCCTTCTCATTTTATTATGATTGGTTCCCTTATTTTATTAGTAGTGAGCTACTTTACTTTAGGAAAAGAAAAAACAGCGGGCACTGTCCTTGGATCAATTATATATCCTTTATGTGTAAATCTTACGGAAAACATTTCAAGTTATATTCAAGTAGGAGATGAACTATTACTTGCGGCTATATTTGGTGGAATTCTCTATGGCTTTGGAGCGGGACTTGTATTTAGAGCTGGGTTCACAACTGGTGGTACCGATGTCATTAATCAAATTATCGCCCAATATGGAAAGGTAAGTATGGGAAATGCTATGCTAATGAGCGATGGTTTGATCGTATTAAGCGGTGTGTTTATCTTTGGTGTCAATAAATTAATGTATGCGATTATTGTTATTTACTTAGTGGGATTATTGACCGATAAAGTGTTATTAGGAATATCCGATTCTAAAGCATTCTATATTATCGCTGAGGAAGAAGAGAAGATTCGTCAGTATGTATTAGAAGAATTAGGACACGGGGTTACGATATTTGATACTAAAGGTGGCTTTATGAAGGAAAAACAAAAATTATTATTCTGTGTTATCCCTACGAAAGAATACTATCGGTTAAAAGAAGGAATTCATGAAATTGATCCTAAAGCTTTCTTTGTCGCAACCGATGCTTATGAAGTGTCTGGGGGCGAATAAGATGGAACTACTTAGAAAAGGAAAAGAAACCACAAATACAATTATCGAAATCGTTCGTAAGAAAAAACTTCTCAGTCGCTATACCATTTTAATCATTTCTTTATTTATTTCTGCTTGTTACTTTAATTTATTACAACTACCCACAGAAATTGTTACCGGAGGTACAAGTGGTATTGCCATTATTGTCAATGCCGTAACAGGAATTAGTCCTTCTTTAATTATCTTTGTACTTTCTGTTGTATTACTGATAATTGGAGCCATATTTTTAGGAATAGAAAAAACATCAGGTGCCTTAATATCGACAATTGTATATCCCATTTTTGTAGAGTTAACCTCTCAGCTCGGCACTTATATACCAGTTGATTTGTCTGATAAGATTCTTATTTCCATTTATATTGGTATTCTATCCGGAATAACAACAGGTATGGTGTACAAAGTAGGATTCAGTAATGGTGGTTTTGCGATCATCAGTGAAATCTTAGCTCGCTACAAGAAAATATCTATTTCTAGTACTAGCTTTGTTACGAATATGATTATCGTAGCTATAGGAGGATTTACCTTTGGTTGGGATATGGTCATGTATGCTGCAATAATTTTATATATCTACAGTATCGTATTAGATCGGGTATTAATCGGTGTATCAAAAAATAAATGTTTACATATTATGACCTCAAAAGAGGAAGAAGTAAAAGCCTATATTATGAATGAACTTCACCATGGAGTAACTATTTTCGAAGCAAGAGGTGGCTATCAAGAGAAAAGAAGAAAAGCCTTAATGACCGTAATTCCTAATCGTGAATATTTTAAATTAAAAGAAGGAATTAAAACAATTGATAAACAAGCCTTTTTCATCGTAACGGATTCTTATCAAGTATATGGTGGTGAATATGGAAAGAAGGAAGTCTAAACTTCTTTTTCTTTTGCCCTAATGACAATTAAATATATGAAATTAGACAAAGTTCTACAAATTTAGTAAAAAAAATGTTATAATACTTTCTATAAAAATAGATAAGATAATAAGATAATTAGGTGGTAAAAAATGGAATTAATAAGAATAAAGGATGTTAGTAAACAATACCGTAATGGTGTTACCGCAATATATGACCTTAATTTAAAAATAAAAAAAGGTGATTTTGTGTTTATTATCGGTGGTACTGGTAGTGGAAAAAGTACGTTGATTAAAATGTTATACCGAGAAGAGAAACCTAGTAAAGGAGAGATCATTGTCGGTGGTTTAAATGTTGCCAAATTAAGAAATGGTAGAGTATACAAACTAAGAAGAAAACTTGGAATTGTCTTTCAAGATTACCGACTTCTTCCTAAGTCGACGGTATATGAAAACGTAGCCTTTGCTTTAGAAGTCATCGGAGCGAAAAAAGAAGAAATTAATCAAAAGGTACTAAGAGCATTAGAATTGGTTGGCCTAAAAGGTAAGGTAAGAAATTATCCCGATCAATTATCCGGTGGAGAACAACAAAGAGTAGCTATTGCTAGAGCGATTGTCAATGAACCAAAATTATTACTTTGTGATGAACCAACAGGAAATCTTGATCCAGAGATGAGTATGGAAATCATGAAAGTACTAGAAGAAATCAACGAAACCTTAGGAACGACAATCGTAATGGCTACTCATGATAAAGATATCGTTAACAAGATGAAACGTCGAGTAGTAATATTAAAAGATGGACGTTTAGTAAAAGATGTAGAGAAAGGAACTTATGATGATGAAGCCATTTAGAATGTTTTTTAGAAGTATCAGAGATGCCTTCAAAAGTGTATTTAGAAATTTCAGCTTATCTTTAGCCTCAATTTCTTGTATTGCGATTACTTTAGTCATCGTCGCAATAGCGATTATGGTATCTCTAAATGTCAATAATTTTACCAAAGTAATTAAAGAAGATGTTACAATCGTCGTATATGTAAATCAAGATGTTCCATCATCAGAAATTGGTACGATCAAGGCTAAGATTGAACAGTTAGATAATATTGCGACAATTGAATATAAATCAAAAGATAAACTAAAAGAAGAGATGCAAGCAACTTCTCCTGCCTTAGATGAAGCAATGAAAAATTGGGGTGAAGATGAAAACCCATTAAAAGATACCTTCTTAGTAACCGTAGATGATATTGAAAAAATAGACGAAACTAGCGATAAGATTGAAGAAATGAAAGAAATTGATTTTACTGACTATGGAGAAAAAATGGTCAATAAGCTAATTTCCACTTTTAAAATTGTCGAAAAAGTAGTTATTGTTACGGTTATTGCGTTAATTATCGTTACTGTTTTCTTAATTATCAATACAATTAAGTTAACTATATTCTCTAGAAAAAGAGAAATATCGATTATGCGTTTAGTAGGAGCTAGTAATTTCACCATAAAGATGCCATTTGTTATTGAAGGAATGGTACTTGGTATTTTAGGTTCTATTATTCCTATTGCAATAACAATGTATGGTTATTTTGCTTTATACAACCACTTTAATGGCGAATTATTCTCACCATTACTAAGAATGATTACTCCAGAACCATTCATTTATATCGTATCGTTAATTGTATTAGTGATTGGTATTGTTGTCGGTATGTTAGGAAGTTATAGAGCAGTAAAAAAATATCTAAAAGTATAAAGAGTAAGGAGATGATGACATGAAAAAAGTAATTCTATTATTTCTAATTGCCAGTCTCTTCTTAATGCCATTTACTACTGTAAAAGCTGAAACCCTAAAAGATTATAAAAATGAGTTAGCTAAATACAAAAAAGAGCAACAAGAGAACAATGATAAAATAAATGAGACCGAAAATAAAATAGAAAATTCAAATCAAGAGATTGAAAACATCAAACAAGAATTACAAAATATGACAAAAGAAATCGAACAGATGCGCCAAGATATTGTTACTTATAATAATGAAATAAAAGAAAAAGAGATTGAAAGCAAGGAAATTATTGCTTATTACCAAATGGCTCAAGGAGAAAATTTATATCTAGAATATGCGTTTGGAGCAGAGACGATTACTGATTTAATTTATAGAATGTCAGTAGTTGAACAATTAATAGAATATAATGAAAATACAATCAAAGAATTAAATGATATGATTAAAGCTAATGAACAAAGAGAAATTGAGTTAAATCAAAAAGAAATAGAAATGACAGAAAGACAGGAACAATTAACAAAAGAAGTAAGTGATCTAACGGGTGTAAAAGCATCCCTTAATGAAAACTCAGTTTCTGTATCTAAACAGATAGAAATCTATGAAGCCCTAGTTAAGTCTTACGAAGAGCAAGGATGTAAAGACAATGATGTAATTGGACGTGATTGTGCCGTAACTTCTAGTTCAGTAGGATGGTTTAGACCGATTGATAATGGTTATGTAACAAGTGAATTTGGTTACCGTTGGGGAAGCCTTCACCGTGCTGTAGATGTATCGAATAAGAATCCGTATAATACGAAAATCTATCCAGTAGCTAATGGTAGAATCGTTGCTAAGTATTCAGATAATTATGGAGCTTTAACTATTGTTATTGAACACAGAACCTCTTCAGGACAATATTACTCTTCTTTATATACACATATGAGTAGATATGCCCCTAATATTTATGTAGGTAAACAGGTTACTGTCAATGACTATATTGGCTATATGGGAGATACAGGTTTTGCTTATGGACCACATCTTCATTTAGAAATTGCCCCTTGTCGATTATATAATCAATATGATAGAAATTGTAGCTCATGGAACAAGTATGTAAATTATGTAACAAAAATATATAATAATGGAACATTCAAAGGCCCAAGAGAATTAATTTATTTTCCAAAACAAAATGTCTTTTTCTCAGGAAGAAGATAAATATACATGAAAAAAAGTCGGATATTTCTCCGGCTTTTCGTTTGCTTTCTTCTAGGAAAATGGATAACTAAAAACTAGAAAAGAACAATATCTTCCTTGCTTGACTAACAGGAAAGTGATAGAATGATAGTGAAGTATGATTAAAAAACTCATAAAAAGCGAGGAGAAAAATGAAAAAGAAAATATTAATTGGTAGTTTAATTGTTATTATTATCGTTGCTATCTTAATCGGTTACTCAGTCATTACCGGTATTCAACAAGAAGAAAAATTAAAAGAGGAATTAGCAGAGATTAGTAATTTAACTAATGCTACACCTATGGATGTTGAAGCGATCTATCAAAAATTAGAGGAGACAGTAACCACGAAAGAATATGCTACTGTCGAAAAAGCAATGAAAAGTTACCTAAAAGATAGTTTTGACAATATGATTAGAATTGCTGAAGTATTAAATGATGAGAGAATTACAAAGATACTTACTGCAGAAAATTACCAAGAAGATGGACCAGACTTTGTAGAAACTAAAGCTTATATCACATCAACTATTCAAGAATTAGAAACACGAAAAAATAGTTATCAAGAATATCTTACGGAAGAAAAAGCAATGTCTTATATCGAAAATAAAGGATTAGATGATTATTACATTGATTTCTACAAAGAAGAAATCGTAAAAGATATGGAAAGTGATGATACAACAGTAGCTGACTCGATTGATGGACTAATCGAAATACTAAGAAATTCTGAGAAAGTAATCGATTTTCTCATTACCAATAAAGATAATTGGAAAATAGAAAATGATAGTGTCGTCTTTAATAATGAAGACTTATCCAATCAATATACAAATTTAATTTCACAATTATAAGAGCATGAGCTCTTTTTTTTGTTTTCTTCATTCACGAAAATTTCTTTTTCCAAGAAAAAGAGACTAGTCTTTTTTACGTCAACACGGATAAAAAATAAGTTTTTTCCGTATAAGTTTGGTAGATAGTGGTAAAATGAAAAAGGAAAATAGAAAAGGAGACGAGGATATGGAATTCAATTTTCAAGGAAAAAAAGCATTAGTTACAGGAGGTGGAAGTGGCTTAGGAAGAGAATGTGCATTGTTATTTGCTAGAAGTGGAGCAGATGTATTAATCGCTGATTTACGTCCAGAAAGATGTGAACAAGTGGCAGAAGAAGTAAGAGCCCTAGGAGTAAAAGCTATCGCTTATCCAGTTGACGTAACGAATTATGAACAAGTTAGTGCGATGTACCAAAAAATAGTTTCTGAATGGGGAACAGTAGATTTCGTAGTAAATAGTGCAGGTGTATGTTTGACAGAAGAATTAACTAAACAAAGTTTAAAAGATATTGATGCATCTATCGATGTTAACGTTAAAGGAACACTTTACTCTTGCCGTGAGGCATTAGCCATTATGAGATCAAAAAAATATGGAAAAATTGTTAATATGTCATCAATTGCTGCTAAAGCTTGTCTTGGTGGGTTCAGTGTATATAGTGCTACCAAAGCAGCTGTTTTAGCCGCTACTGCAAGTTTAGGAAGAGAAGCTGCATTGGATAATGTTAATGTAAACTGTATTTTACCAGGTATTATCAAAACGAGTATGTGGGAAGAAATTCTCGATCAATTAGCAGGAAGTGATCAAGCTAAACGTGATGAAGTATGGGCAGAATGGAATAAAGGAACGCCAAATGGAAAACCACAAGATCCTATTGATATTGCGAATATGGTGGCTTTCTTATGTACAGAAGAAGCTAGATATATCACTAGCCAAAATATTGGTGTTGATGGTGGATACACATTCTAAAGAAGCATAAGCTTCTTTTTTTGTTATAATAACGGTGTGAAGTGAAATGAAAAGAAATAAATGGTTAATAGTTTTAGTAATTATCGTAATTTTAATTTTAGGTATAGTTTACTATTTTTTGGATTATTATAATCTAATTCCCAAAAAATATTATAGTGGTGAAGACTTTAATATTGATTATGTATATAGTAACCATGATCAGGATAAAGATGGTGTCGATGACTATGTCGATTTGTTAAATGGGGCACGTAATTTCGTAGAACAAAATCCTAAGTATAAAAGTGAATACTACGATGGAGGTTATCCTCCTCAAGGAATAGGTGTATGTACAGATGTTGTTGCTGCAGCTTTCCTAGAAGCAGGTTATGATTTACGAGAGTTAGTTGATCAAGATATTCGGAATCATCGCGAAGCTTATCCAGAAATTAAAGTAATAGACAAAAATATAGATTATCGTCGTGTTAGAAATTTAAAAATATTTTTTGGCAGAAAAGCTTACTCTTTAACGACTGATACGAAACAAATAGAAAAGTGGCAAGGTGGAGATATCGTAATTTTTCCTAATCATATTGCGATTGTCTCTGATCGAAGAAATAAAGAAGGAATCCCTTATATTATTCATCATGGCGGTCAACCAGTCTATGAAGAAGATGCCCTAAAGCGCTATAAAGGAAATATCCTCGGTCATTATCGGATAGATTTTTCTAAACTTTCCTCTAAGAAAAATACTAACTAATTGCCATTAATAAATAGTCACTAAAAAATATTAGTGACTATTCCTTTTCTAATGATCATGTAAGTATAATATCATTTTTTTCGCTTGTTCTTGTAAAGCTTCTGGTAAATAAGTTTTTAATAATAATAAATCGTAAAACCATTCTGGATGATAAGTAATCATTTTCTTTAGTAGAGTTAATTCTTTTTTCTGATAATCTTGATCAATTCTATTCACATAATACATATAAATATCATTAAATGGATTTACAGAATTATTCATCCAAGGTTTAATCCCAGCTAACCCATAGGAATGAAAGATAATAGGATTTTTCTTTGCCTCGTTTGTTTCTTCTAATGACATTTTTCTTTTCGATGGATTAAAGAAAATTTTTTCTTTTGCTTGACTAAAAATATAGGCATAAGGAGATAGATTATAAGACATTGGTAACCAGTTTACTTGATTTGCCAAAACACAATTCAAAATATCTTGATCAGGATAAGTTAAATTAAGAAGAGGATTATTTTTAATGAAGTCGATAATTTTTGTCTGATAATTTTCTTGTTTCCAAGTAGAAATATCCATATACATGACTCCTGAATTAAAGTAGTCATCAAGATGACTAAATTTTTCATAATAAGAGTAGGTAGCATTATCTCTAACCACGTATATACCATCCTGATACTCACTAAGTGAAGTTAGTTCATCCACGACTATCGTATCAGAATCTAAATAAAGAAGATGATCAATCTGGTCTAAATTTGTTTGCATAATATCTTGAAAAAACAATCTAGCATTGGCTACTTGAGTACCGTGCCAAAACGGAATTTCATATTGAGCTAAATTAAATTCATCAACGGGATAAAGGTGATAGGTGATATGAGAATACTGATGAAAAAAATTCTCTACTATTTGATAATCAGCATCAGAAAAGTTCTCTGTTATAATATGAAAATGAAGTGTTGGAATTTTAGCATTTTCTATTAAAGACAGAATGGAAGCTAAAGTAATCGTCAAATAGTTAGCATTAGTTGCGTATAAAACATTTAATTCTTTCATACTCTCACCTGTTCCTTATATTAAACTATAATCTTTACTTTTCGTCAAATACCAATTAATCTATAATTAGAAAGAAAAAAAGACTTTTAAGTAAAGCATATGTCAACAGAAGTATATAAATTATATATCTAGTTGCTTCTCATAGTTTTACTGATTATATTTAAAGAAGAAAGAGTAGGATACAAAATAATACTAGAAAAAAATAAATGGTAAAGGAGAAAAAACTATGTTAGAGTATATTTTATTAGATGGAGAAGAAGTAAAACTTTTATCGGATAAGTCATTCTTAAAAAAGGGAAACAAAGAAATCCCAATCACTACTTTAATTACGAATAAAAGAATGATGTTATTTGATTACCCAAGGGATGAAGAATCGTTTCGCTCTGGTTCTTTAATTAACCCTATCGTAAGAATGAAAAAAGAAATCATCTTTGAAACCCCACTATCTGAAATTGAAAGAATAGAGGATACAGATAATGGAAGTAAATATCTTTTAAAAAATGGGAATTATTTTTACTTAATAGATAAGACAATTACGCAATATATTCATTCTTATATGATGAGTGTAGAAAATAACGAAGAGAGTAAATAATTTTTTTGATCAATTTAGCCAGGAAATATTTACTTTTACAAAGAGGATCGATTTAACAACTAGTATAGATAGAGGTAGTATATGAAAAAAAGAAATTGGTATCTAATAGGAATAATAGGATTACTACTAGTAATTGTCTTGTTTTTAATAATAAAAATAATTCTAAACAGTATAGGTTATGATTTTTTAGGATGGGTATACTATGCTTTACTTTTTCTTATTAATATTTTTCTCATTACCTATTCACTGATCTATATAAATAAGAATCAAGATAAAAAAGAAGGTATTCCGATGAGTATTTTCTTACTAGCCATAGAAATCCCCATTTGCCTTATTGTTTCTTTTTTTATCAGTATAGTCTTTAATTTTCTTCATGAAGAAATAATTATCATGAACAATGAAAAGTACGTAAGAAGTTATGAAGCATTCGAATTACATCCCAAGCCAGATTATTATGAATATATTAATCCCTTTATTAGAAAACAAGAGAAATTAGATTATGACTTAGAAATGGACCAAAATATTCATTAAAAAATCATCTCTAATTTTATTTAGTTGAATAATACAGTATAGAGTAAAATAAGAGAAAAATGGACTAGACCGGTAAAAACAGTATATTGATCAAATCTATTAGAGAAGATTGTTGAATCTAAAAAAATAGTATTTAAAATATAGGTAAACATAACTTCTATGGAATTTAGGTTATGTTTTTTTATTGCTTACAACATAGTTGAAAATTTTGGCAAAGAAATATGAACTTTGTTCTATTGTGAAATGAAAAAAAAGATGATAAAATATTCCGTGAAATTGACGGTTAATATTAATTATGTTTAAAAAGTATATACAAATGATAAAGGTAATTCTATAAAAATCTATCAAGGGGTGAATTTATGTTCAATTTAGTATCAAAATTTAAACCAAGTGGTGATCAACCAGAAGCGATTAAAGAGTTGGTCGCAGGAATAAAAGAAGGGAAGAAAAATCAAGTTCTCCTAGGGGCAACAGGAACTGGTAAGACTTTCACGATGGCAAATGTAATTCAAGAAGTAGATAAACCAACTCTGATTTTAGCTCATAATAAAACATTAGCGGGGCAACTATACTCTGAATTTAAAGAACTATTCCCTGAAAATCGAGTTGAGTATTTTGTTTCCTACTATGATTATTATCAGCCAGAAGCCTATGTTCCTTCTACAGATACCTATATTGAAAAGGATTCCTCCATCAACGACGAAATTGATGAGTTGCGTCATTCTGCTACCAGCGCATTACTTTCTAGACGAGATGTTATTGTTGTTGCGAGTGTTTCTTGTATCTATGGTATTGGTGAAGTTGAAGAGTACTTAAAGAAAATGTTAACCATTAATGTAGGGGATATTATCAGTAGAAATCAAATTCTAGCTAAACTAGTAGAAATGATGTATGAAAGAAACGATTTTGATTTTAAACGTGGAACTTTTCGAGTTAAAGGAGACACCTTAGAAATCATACCAGCTTATCAAAGTACTAAAGGAATTAGAATTGAGTTTTTTGATGATGAAGTAGATCGAATCAGTGAAATTGATATTTTAACTGGAGCGATTATTCAAAATAAGAAAACGATCAGTATTTTTCCAGCTAGTCACTTCGTAACTAGTGATGATAAACTACATGAAGCCATCAGAAGAATCAAAGAAGAACTCGCAGTTCGTTTGAAAGAATTAAAAGACAACAACAAGTTGCTTGCAGCCGAACGATTGGAACAACGAACGAACTACGATATTGAAATGCTAGAAGAAACTGGTTTCTGTCATGGCATAGAAAATTATTCTCGCCATATGTCTCTAAGAGGAGAAGGGGAGACACCTACTACATTAATCGATTTCTTCCCTGACGATTTCCTTTTAATCGTCGACGAATCTCATGTGACCCTTCCTCAAGTACGTGGTATGTATAATGGTGACCGAGCACGTAAAATGAATTTAGTAGAATATGGTTTTAGGTTACCTAGTGCCTTAGACAATCGACCATTAAAATTTGATGAATTTGAGCATAAATTAAATCAAGCAATTTATGTATCTGCTACACCTGGTGATTATGAATTAGGCTTGACTGGTGGTAAATTTATTGAACAGATTATTCGTCCGACCGGATTATTAGATCCGACAATTGAAGTACGTAAGACAGAAGGACAAATCGATGACTTAATTGCTGAGATTAAAGAACGTATAGCCAAGAATGAAAGAACATTGATTACAACTCTTACTATCCGTATGGCTGAAGAATTAACAAACTACTTAAAAGAGATAGATATTAAAGTAGCCTATCTCCATAGCGAGGTAAAGACATTAGAAAGAATGCGTATTATCCGTGATCTTCGTCTCGGTAAATATGATTGTATCGTGGGAATTAATTTATTAAGAGAAGGAATTGATATTCCTGAAGTAAGCTTAATTGCGATACTCGATGCGGATAAAGAAGGATTTTTGAGAAGCGAACGTAGTTTAATTCAAACTATAGGTCGTTGTGCACGAAATGCCGAAGGACACTGTATCATGTATGCTGATAAAATAACAGATAGTATGCGTCATGCAATCGATGAAACTAAACGTCGTCGAGAAATTCAGGAAGCCTATAATCAAGAACATCACATTGTACCTAAAACCATCCAAAAAGAAATTCGTGAATTGATCAGTAATGTTGATGAAACTAAAGAAACAAAAGGAAAGAAAGCCCAAAAAGTAGATAAAAAAGAAATTCTTAAAACGATTCAAAATATCGAAGAGGAAATGAAAAAAGCCGCTCGTGAACTTGACTTTGAAAGAGCGATGGAACTACGAGACATTTTATTTGAAATGAAAGCAGAAAATGAATAGAAAATAAGAGAATAATATCTTGAAAGCTTTTTCCGTTCTATATGTGGCAGATAAAAAAGTTGAAAATTACATCAATATTTTAATAGAAAAATCTCAGTTAGAAAATCCTCCATTTAATCATGGAAAGATTAGAAGTAATGATTACTAAAAATAAATATTCTACATAAGTAAAAAGCATAACATATCAAGTAGATTCAATCAAAAGAGTCTACTTTTTTTATCAAATTGATAAAGAAGAAAGAAAAAATTAGCTTCATCTGTCAAAAATATATCGAATAAATACGAAAAAACTTTTCAGGAATAAAAAATTTCGCTATAATGTCTAATAGACACCTTTTTAAGGGGTAGAAAGAAGTAAGTACTAATATGAAAAAATTCAAAAGGGTATATATTGAAATTTCCAATATTTGTAATCTATCTTGTAGTTTTTGTTCTATCAGTAATCGCCCAAAGAGAAGCTTAAGTGTTGGGGAATTTGAAAAAATTATCAAAAAATTAGATTCCTATACAGATTATGTATATTTGCATATTAAAGGAGAACCGCTCCTACATCCTAAATTAGACAAAATTTTAGCAATCTGTAAAAAATATCATAAACAGGTTAATATCACAACGAATGGAGTCTTATTAAAGGAAAAAGCTAAAATCTTATTAGAAAGTGGTATAGTTCGTCAGCTTAATATATCTCTTCACTCTGAAAATCATAAAGAAGAATATTTAAAGGATATATTTGAAGCTGTAGAACTATTATCTCCTCATATGCCTGTTGTTTATCGACTATGGACATTAAAAGACTTCAGTTTTGATGCAAAATCCACAAGAACTGTGAATAAAATTATGGAATATTATCATCTATCTATAGGAACTGTGGAAAGAATATATACGGATACTAATATTCAAATAGATAGTAATATTTATATTAATAAAGCCAATCAATTTATCTGGCCAGATGTAGACAATAGTTATTATGAAAGTAAAGGATACTGTCATGCATTGAAAGACCATATTGGTGTATTATCAGATGGAACAGTAGTTCCCTGTTGTCTAGATGGTGAAGGAAACATTAATCTTGGTAATATTTTAACCATGAATATTGAACGTATTTTAGAAAATCCCAAAATAGAAACAATGCGTAAAGGTTTTGAAAATCGAAAAGTAGGAGAAGATCTTTGTAAGCATTGTAATTTCAAAGAGCAATTTAATCGCTAAATAAAATATAGTAACTGAATTTTATATAATGGAAAATAAATAAAAACTAAAGACAAGAACATATCGTCTTTAGTTTTTCTATGATAGAAATACTACTCCTATTTGGTCAAGTTTTTCTTCGCCATCGCTTTTACTACTTTTTAAGGCAATACTATTTACCGTATATTTTAAAGATTAAGCATCTATACGAACAAAAAAATAAAGATTAAAGTGAAAAAAGAATAAAAGTATGGTAGAATAAGCGATATTTGAGGTGGTATGTTTGCGAAAAATTATATCAGAAACTGGGAAAATATTTATCGAAGAAGAAGATAATGTTTTTTATCATGGAAGTCTGCTACCCTTTGTTGATCAAGGAGAAGAAGGTAGAGTATATCGTTTTCTTGATCAAGCATTAAAAATATATTACAAAGTTCCACGAAAGAAAGTAGCAGAAGAAGAGATACTAAAGCAACTACAAACAATAAAATTAAATCGAATTATAACACCGACTGAACTATTATATGAATATACAGATCACAAAAATATAGGCTATCTTACAGAATTTAAAGAAAAAGTTCAGGGTTCAGTATATACGTATTCAAAAGAGAAATTATTAACAGAGTGTTCATATTTACAAGCTGATTTTTCTGTTTTAGGAAAAGAAAAAATCGCAATCGATGATTTACGAGAATCCAATTATATTAGTAATGAAGAAGAAATGTGTTTAATAGATTTTGGAGACTATTATCACGCCAATATAAATACAGAGACAGCTAACAACAGGAAATTTTGTGAATTTTTCTTATATCATATACTATTTCCTAGAATAAAGTATTATGGAGTCCAACATAATTTAAGTGAAAAAGAAATAACGGGAATTTTTCGAAAAATGAGATATGACTTATTAAATACTCAACATAATTTATTCCTTTATTTAGAAAAAAACCTTAGTATGGAAGAAAATTTAGATGATTACAGTCAAAAAATAATCAATAAGAGATTATAATGACTTGACTAGTAATCTTTATTAATTACTTCTAAGAAAGAAAAAGTGTGATTTTGATATACCGTAAACTCCTAAAGGAACACCTAGAAAAAGATTGACAAAAATCCAATAATGCGCTATAATATCTCTCCTATGCAGAAATAGGCTATGTAGAAAGGGGAGAAACGAATGAAGAATTTAAGATACGACACTGCGAAAATATTTTTAGGTTTTGCAGAAACACTAAATCCAAATGCTGGGATCAATGAAAATCAAACGCCTCCTAAAGTAGTAGTACTACATAAAGATGGAGTAAATCAAAAACCGATTAAACCATATGAATATCACTACTGTAAAAAAATTGTACCAATTGCTAGCTATATGGATCCAAAGGAGATAAGTTGGCATATTACAAGCAATAAGATCAGTGAGATCATTGCTAGAACAGGTATCGAAGAAGCTAATGTTATTGATACCGAAAATGTTAAAGTATTAAAGAGAGTAGCATAAACACAGAAATGTGTTTTTTTTCTATTTTGAAAGAACATTATTGACGAACATTTGTTTTAATATTATAATAAGTCTAAAGAAAAAAGAAGAAATAAAGTTTTTTTATGTTATAATAGGAAAACGAAAAAAGGAGAGTAGTTTATGGATCAAATAGTAATTAAAGGTGCACGAGAAAATAATTTGAAAAATATAGATTTAACCTTACCTAAAAATAAATTAGTTGTGATGACTGGTGTATCGGGTAGTGGGAAAAGCTCCCTTGCTTTTGATACGATCTATGCAGAAGGACAAAGAAGATATGTTGAGAGTTTATCTGCCTATGCTAGACAATTTTTAGGAGGAACAGAGAAACCTGATGTTGATTCGATCGAAGGATTATCCCCATCGATTAGTATTGATCAAAAAACAACGAGTAAAAACCCACGTTCAACAGTAGGAACAGTAACGGAAATCTACGATTACTTACGTCTTCTATTTGCTAGAATTGGAACTCCATATTGTCCTAATCACCATGTTCCTATTTCTTCTCAAAGTATCGAAGAAATGGTTAATAAAATCATGGAAAGACCTTTAGGAACAAGATTGATCGTTATGGCTCCAGTTGTACATGGAGAAAAAGGAACGCATAAAGAACTTTTAGATGAACTTAGAAAAGATGGATACGTTCGTGTACGAATAAATGGGGAAACCTATGATTTAGGAGAAGAAATTAATCTTGAAAAAAATAAGAAAGCAGATATCGATGTAATTGTCGACCGAATTGTGTTAAAAGAAGATAGTAGAAGCCGTTTAATGGAGTCATTAGAAATTGCAGCCAAGCTCTCTCATGGAAAGGTAGTAATTGATTTTATGGGGGATAAAGAAGTCATATTTTCTGAGAGCTTTGCCTGCCCATATTGTGATTTTTCTCTTCCTGAATTGGAACCTAGGATGTTTAGTTTTAATGCCCCATTTGGTGCCTGTCCGGATTGTAAAGGATTAGGAATTAAATTAAAAATGGATCCAGAATTAATTGTTCCTGATGGGACAAAATGTTTAAATAATGGAGCGATTAAAACTTTAACCGATGATCCAGAAGCCTTGGATTTTAAACGTCTAGAGTGCTTATGTAAACATTATAAAATCGATATGGATAAAGAATTTTCTAAGTTAACGAACAAAGAAAAAAATTATATCTTTTACGGTAGTGATGAACTAATTCACTTTAACTATCGTTCGAAAAGTGGAAACCTATATAATCAAAAAGATTATTATGAGGGAATTATCAATAACTTAGAAAGAAGATACATGGAAACGAGTAGTGAATGGGTTAGAGAATGGTTAGAAAATTATATGATTGAAACCGAATGTGAAACTTGCCACGGTAGTAGACTACAGGATAGTGTTTTATCTGTTCTAATCGGTGGAAAAAATATCTATGAAGTAACCTGTATGAGCATTAAACAGCTAATCGAGTTTTTTGCTTCTTTAAAACTTACTCCTTCACAACAAGAAATTTCCAACTTATTGATTAAAGAAATTTCTTCTCGATTATCTTTCTTAAAAAATGTAGGATTAGAATATTTAACACTAAGTCGTTCAGCGGGAACATTATCAGGAGGAGAAGCCCAACGTATCCGTCTAGCTACGCAGATAGGATCCAAATTAACTGGTGTCCTTTATGTTTTAGATGAACCAAGCATTGGTCTTCACCAACGAGATAATGAAAAGCTCATTAAGTCATTACTAGAAATGAGAGACTTAGGCAACACCCTTATTGTCGTTGAACATGATACCGATACAATGTTAGCGAGTGACTATCTTGTCGATGTAGGTCCAAAAGCAGGATCAGAAGGGGGCTATATTGTAGCAGCTGGTACTCCAGAAGAAGTAATGCAAAATGAAAATAGTATAACGGGAAGATATCTTTCTGGAAAAGAGAAAATTGAAACTCCAACTACTAGACGTAAAGGAAACAAAAAGTATATTGAAATAAAAGGTGCTTGTGAAAACAATTTAAAAAATATCGATGTCAAAATCCCATTAGGTACTCTAACTTGTGTAACTGGTGTATCAGGTAGTGGAAAAAGTACGTTAATTAATCAAATTCTATGTCGAGCCGCCTATGCAAAAGTGTATAAAAGTAAAGATAAGCCAGGTAAGCATAAGAAAATATTAGGATTAGAAAATATCGATAAAGTAATTGAAATTTCCCAAAACCCAATCGGTAGAACACCACGTAGTAATCCAGCTACTTATACTGGGGTATTCGATGAAATCCGTGATTTGTTTACCAATACCAAAGAAGCCAAAATGGCAGGCTTTGAAAAAAATCGTTTTTCTTTCAACGTTAAAGGAGGACGATGTGAAGCATGTCGTGGTGATGGTGTCAAAAAAATTGAAATGCATTTTTTACCAGATGTTTATATTCCTTGTGAAGTATGTCATGGTACAAGATACAATAGCGAAACATTGCGAATAAAGTATAAAAATAAAAATATTGCGGAAGTTTTGGATATGAGAGTTTCAGAAGCATTAAAGTTTTTTGAAAATGTTCCTAAAATAAAAAACAAATTACAAGTTCTAGAAGACGTTGGAATTGGATATATTAAATTAGGACAGAGTGCTACTACTTTATCAGGTGGTGAGGCAGGTAGAGTAAAATTAGCCAAAGAACTTCAAAAGAAACCAACAGGTAGAGCTCTTTACATCCTAGATGAGCCAACTACAGGTCTTCACTCTGCTGATATTAAAAGACTACTTGCAATATTTAATAAAATAGTAGATAATAAAGATACCGTAGTAATCATTGAACATAATCTAGATGTAATCAAATGCGCAGACTACATTATCGACTTAGGACCAAATGGTGGAGATAATGGTGGGGAAGTAATCGCATGCGGAACTCCAGAAGAAATTGCTCAAGTAGAAGCATCGGCAACAGGAGAATTCTTAAAGAAAATATTAGATAACTAGGTGAAAAAATGGGTAAAAGAACGGCAAGAAAGAATTTAGAGAATTTAATAGAATGGGTACTCCAAATAGTAGGTTATGCACTGATACTAGTATTTGTAGCTACCTTTTTTGATACGTTCTACATCGATGATAATCATTTGTATTTGTATGGCTTTACAGCAACATTAATTATCTTCTTTTTAAACAAGACAATCAAGCCAATTCTCTTTTTCCTAACTATCCCAATAACGGGAATAACAGTGGGTATTTTTTATCCTTGTATTAACTTATTTATCTTAAAGCTAACCGATTGGATACTACGTGAACATTTTCAAATAAAAAACATATTTATTGCTTTTCTATTAGCTATTTTAATATCAGTAATGAATCAACTAGTAGAAAATATTATTACTAAACCAATTATGAGGAGAATAAGGAAAAATGGATAGAATTGCGTTGGATTTAGGATTTATTCAAATATATTGGTATTCATTGTTTATCTTTTTTGGAATATTGGCAGCTACCTTTGTTATTCTAAAAGAGTGTAAAAAACAGAATATCAATGAAGATTTTATAGTGAATCTCATCTTTTATACAGTGATTTTTGGCTTGATTGGAGCACGATTGTACTATGTTTGCTTTAATCTAGACTATTATTTAAAATATCCATTAGAGATATTGGAAATATGGAATGGTGGTTTAGCCATTCATGGAGGAATTATAGCAGGTTTAATCTGTATCTTCTTCTATTGTAAAAAATATAATGCCAAATTACTGAAATTATTAGATATCGTCGTTGTAGGTTTAATTATTGGACAAGCAATTGGACGTTGGGGAAACTTCTTTAATCAAGAAGCCTATGGTGCAATTACGACTTTAGAAAATCTACAAAAATTAGGTATTCCTGATTTTATCATTAATGGCATGTATATCGGCGGAGCTTACCGTCAACCGGCTTTTCTCTATGAATCAATTTGGTGTTTTGCTGGGTTTATTGCTTTATTAATGATTAGACATTATCGTTATTTAAAGACTGGACAATTAACGGGTGTCTATCTAATCTGGTATTCATTAGGTAGATTCTTCATCGAAGGAATGCGAACGGATAGTTTGATGCTTGGAAGTCTAAAAATGGCTCAAGTAGTATCGATTATCGGAATTGTCATTGGTGTAATGCTATTACTATTTTGTCGAAAAGGATCGCGATTCGATAATTTATATAAGGATGCCGAGAAAAAAGAAATAACCTTTTAATAGAAAGGAAGAATAACAATGAATAAAGAATATCATACAATTATCATTGGAGCGGGGGTAGCAGGAATGACTGCCGCCCTTTATTTAAAAAGAGCAGGAATAAATGTTTTATTAATTGAAAAAGAAGCCCCAGGTGGGCAAGTAATTAAAACAGCCAAAATCGAAAACTATCCTGGCATAATAGAAATTGAAGGTCCAGAATTAGCTATGAAGATGTATAAACAACTAACCAATTTAGAAGTACCTTTTCTTTTTGATGAAGTACAGTCAGTAGAAAAACATGAGTCTGAAATTAATGTAATAACTTCTCAAGAGAAGCTAACTTGTCACAATTTAATTATCGCAACTGGCCGTACTCCTCGTAAACTAGGAATTGAAAATGAAGAAAAGTTAACGGGAAAAGGAATAAGTTGGTGTGCCATTTGTGACGGACCTTTATATCGGAATAAAGATGTAGCGGTTATCGGTGGTGGTAGAGCTGCGGTAGAAGAAGCAATTTATCTATCGAAATTGTGTAATAAGGTAACATTAATTCATAGAAAAGACAACTTTAGAGCAGAAAATACCCTAGTTGAAGAGTTAAAATCGCATGATAATATTGAAGTCATTACCCCTGATACAGTAGTAGAATTTATTCCTAAAGAAGGAAAACTTGACAAGTTAGTGTTAGAAAGTGGTAGACAATTAAGTGTCGACGGCTGTTTTGAATTTATCGGTCAGGTCCCAATGACAGAAATTTTCCGTCCATTAGGAATTGTTAATCCTATAACGCACTACATTGATGTAGATCAAAACCTACGAACAGTCATCCCTAACATCTATGCTTGTGGCGATTGTTTGGATAAAGAACTATATCAAATTGTAACCGCCTGTAGCGAAGGAGCAATCGTTGCTGATCATATTCTAAAAGAGGATAACTAAATAAAAACAAGTAAACTTTTCGAAATGATGATATAATAAATATAAGGAAGGTGAATAATATGTCAAAGAAAACGACGATAATTGTAGCCATTGTTGCTGTGGTTGCAGTAATTGGTTTGATGCTAATCAGTAGTTACAACTCTTTAGTAAGTAAAGAAGAAAGTGTAGATACGGCATACTCAAATGTATCGGTTATGTTAGAAAGAAGAGCAGATTTAATTCCTAATCTTGTTAACACAGTAAAAGGATATATGGAACATGAAACAGAAATTATCGATAACATTACAGAAGCCAGAGAGAATTTATTAGGGGCTAAAACTATGGATGAACAAATGGAAGCAAATGACCAATTAACCGCTTCTTTAGATGCTTTGATGGTAGTAGTTGAAAATTATCCTGATCTAAAATCTAGTACAAATTTCATTCAATTATCTGATGAATTAGCTGGAACAGAAAATAGAATTTCTACCGCTAGAAAAGATTATAACGATGAAGTAAAATCATATAATACTGCAATCAAGAAATTCCCAACTAATATTTTTGCCGGCATATTTGGTTTTGAAGAAAAAGAATACTTTGAAGCAAAAGAATCAGCAACTGAAGTTCCAGAAGTAGAGTTTTAAGTATGAAAAAGGAACTACTGTTTTGTTTGTTAGTTTCTTTTCTTCTTTTCCCCATCAATACTTGGGCTCTAGTTTCTCCTACAGAAGAATTTTATGTTAACGATTATGCTGATGTTTTATCAAAGGAAACAGAAAACTATATTGTGACCAAATCTCAAAATTTAGAGAAGCAAACAGGAGCGCAGATTGTCGTAGTAACTGTAAAAAATCTCGAAGGAGAAGACTTAGAGTCTTATGCAACCGCTTTATTTAGAAAGTTTGGTATTGGAGATAAAGAAGAAAATAATGGTCTACTTTTATTATTGGCATTAGAGGAAAGAGAAAGCAGAGTTGAAGTAGGATATGGTCTAGAAGGAGTCCTACCTGATGGAAAAACAGGACGATTTCAAGACCAGTACATGATCCCTTATTTCAAAGAAGATAATTTTGATGAAGGCGTGTTAAATGGCTATAAAGCATTTTATCAAGAATTAGCCAATTACTATCAGATTACGGATATTGATGAAGTTGATCAACCTATTGAAAAAGAAGAAAATGCTTCAAATGGCATGACCCTTTTTTTTCAGATTATGATGGTCATATTTATTATATTCTTAGCTAGTCGAGGAGGATTTTTCTTTATTGGTCCAGGTGGTGGACGATTTGGTGGAGGTTCATCATTTGGAAGAGGCGGCTTCGGTAGTTTTGGCGGAGGAGGTTCCTCTGGTGGCGGTGGTTCCTCTAGGGGATTTTAAACAAAAATGAAAAAAGGTACTATATGAACAGCACCTTTTAAAAACTTCAAAATTTGGTTCTTTTTTCCTGAGACAAAACATCTCCATAGAAACAATCTGGACAATGATTAAGTCGGTAATCATTAGCCAAGAACATTTTCGTGTATTCGTGTTTTTCTCCCTTACGGAAAGCATCAAACTTAGTTAAACCAATCAAAAAAATATTTATTGTATCCATATTCTTCTTCAAAATTCTTTCCTTTAAAAAAGAATTATCAGTATGAATATATCGACAACAAGTAAGATCATTAAAGACCATTTTATCTGCAGTAAACAAGTAATTATAAAATATATCTTCTAAGACAAATCCCTGTTCACTTAATGTTTCAATATCCGCTTTTATTTCATCATAAGGGATATTTTCTATTTGAATATCTTTCTCTTCTATAAAATCTTCTGTATAACCGACAATCTCTTCATCTTGAACAATTACATCCTCAGGGGTTAAAAAACAATTTAGTGTCACATTCGATAAAGCGATTAAACCTTGATCAGAAATTCGAGGTAGAGTAGTTTTCCGCTCTTGATGAAATAGTTTAATCACTTTATCCTGATAATGGTAAACATCGACCTCTTTACCACTACCCAGCTGATTAGTAGGATTACAAAGACTTTTAATAGTATCGTATTCAAGTATAGCCATCATCATCACCAACTAAAGTATACCATGAAAATGACGATAATTCAGAAATACATATGAAAATATTTGACTGCTTTTATCTTTCTAAAGTAAAATTTACGGAAAATACTGTATAATATAAATTAGGTGATGACATGAAGAAAAAGATAGTTGTGCTTGGTGGTGGGACGGGAATGTCACATTTACTAAGTGGATTAAAAGATTTCCCTGTTGAGATTAGTGCGATTATTACTGTTGCTGATAATGGTAAATCAACTGGTAAACTACGTGAAGAATTCCTAACCCCTGCCGTTGGAGATATTCGCAAAGTATTAACCAATCTTTCTCCATTACCAGATGAAATTAAAAGTGTAATGGAATATCGTTTTAATACTTACAGTGACCTGGATGGTCACCCAATTGGTAATCTAATTCTAACAGCTATGTTAAATCAAAAACATGATTTAAAAAAGAGTATTGATTGTCTTAGTCAATTATTAGATGTTAAACACCAAGTATTACCACTTTCAGAAGACTATTTAACTCTAATGGCTGACACTGTAGACGGCGAAACGATATCTGGGCAAGCACAAATTATGAAATCGTATAAAAAGTTCAAAAAAATATACTATAAAGAAAATCCCCATGTGCGAAAAGATGTATTACAGGCGATTAATGAGGCTGATTTAATCGTACTCAGTATGGGAAGCCTTTATACTAGTATTATTCCCCATTTGATCTGTAAAGATATCATTAAAGCAATCGATAAAAGTAGTGCCCCTATCCTCTATATCTGTAATTTGATGAATCAACCCGGTGAGACAGAAGATAATCGAGTTAGTGATTATTTAAATACACTAAATAAATATTTAGGCAAAAGAAAAATCGATGCTGTAATTGCAAGTAATACCCCAATTTCTGATAGTATGGTTGCAAAATATGAAAAAGAGTTCAAAGAACAAGTAGAAATTGATCAGGAAAATATTAAAAAACTAAAAGTTGAATTACTAACGTCAGACTTAGTTACCTTAGAAGATGGTACAATTAAACATAATGGTTTAAAGTTAGGTTCACTGATTTTCTCTTACATAATGAGGTGATAATATGTCTTTCACAACGACAATAAAAGAAGAAATTTCTAGAATAGATAACACCAAGTCTGAAAGTATCGCAGAGTTATCTGGCTTTTTACGAAACAATGGAAGTTATACTTTAGATACAATTGATCTTGTATCAGAAAACGCAACCGTTGTAAAACGTGTATATAAACTCTGTAAAGACTTGTATGATGTAACTTGTGAAATAGAAACAAGAAAAGGAAATAATTTCAGTAAAAATAATCTTTATTTAATCATGATCGACGATAAAGTAGATTTAATTTTAAAAGATTTATCCGTAGTCGACGAAAACGGAGATTATCTACCGACACCAGCAGAATATATTGCTGATTCTGAAGCTGAGATTAGAGCTTATTTAAGAGGAAGCTTTCTAACCAAAGGAAGTATTAACGATCCTAAAACATCGAGATATCATTTAGAATATTTGATCGATGAAAGGAAGGAAGCCGAATTCATTCAAAAATTATTAAACAAATTTTCGTTAAACAGTAAAATATTAAGCAGAGAAAAAGGGTATATGGTATATATCAAAGAAGCAGAAAAAATTGGTGATTTCTTAAGAATTATCAGTGCTTACAATGCTGTTTTATATTACGAAGATATCCGAATTTACCGTGATCATAAGAATATGACAAACAGGTTAAACAATTGTGAACAAGCCAATATTGATAAAATTGTCGAAACAGCGACAAAACAATTAGAAGAGATTCGCTATCTAAAAGAAAACTTAGGCATCGAATTATTAGATGATAAAACCAAAGAAATCATCGAATATCGGGAAAAATATCCTGAAGCCTCTCTATTAGAGTTAAGTGAAATCATCTCTTATGAAACAGGAAAGCCAATCACGAAATCTGGATTAAATCATCGATTTAGAAAAATAAGAGATTTAGCGGATAAGATGAAAAAACAGGAGAAAAAATGATAAAGTTAGATACCTTGTATATGGAACAATTAGATCGAAATAATATTAGTCATCTCCAATTTTTAAGAGAATTAATGAAGTCTAGTAATATTAGCTATCTATGGGATTTAGAAAAAAATGAATTCGAGTATAATAAAAAAGACGAATCGTCATGGATAGATGAATACATATGCTTTGATTATTCAAATATGCCTATCGGCTATATAAATTTAAGCCCTCCAACCAACGGAGTAAAAGGAAAAACTACTAGTCTTTACTACGCGATTAGTGAACAGTATCGCAACTTAGGACTAGGAAGTAAAATGGTAGCAGAAATGATGAACTATCTACTAACCAATAAGAATATAGATTGCATTGTTGCTGAAGTAGAAAAAGAAAATGTAGCTAGTCAGAAAGCTTTAGAAAGAGCAGGAATGACTATAGCTTTTCAGGATGATGAATGGATAACATATATTAAGTCCAAGCAAAAGGAAAATAAGATGAGAGGAATATAAGAAATCATGAAAATAAGACCAATGAATAAAAACCAAAAAGAAGGTAATGAATATCAAAGTTGTTTACCTGAAGAAATGTCAGTTTTAGCTGGAGGATATATCATTACTCCATTAGGAGAAATTATTGTAGTAGAAGATAATCAAGAACATAAGGATGTTTTCTCTAGCTATATTAATGATTATTTCGAACTAGAATCAGCCAATGTATATGAAACATATTTAGCAACTAAACTACTTTGTGAATTAGGATGCATTGTATACGCAGGGGTTAGATTAGATTATATAAAAAATAAATTGGGTGGGTTAGATAATACTATGGCGAGTTTAACTTTTCCTAGTAAACTGGAAGAGATAACAGAAGTTCAAAAAGAAATTTGTCAGCACTTATTAGATAGTAATCGTTCTTTATTTGGAAATGGTGAAAAAATTGCTATTCAATATGGGGCATTTCCGGACTTTGTATATACAAAAGAGGAAGTTCTTAATTTCTTAAGCCCAAAAACTTATCACAGATAAAAAGAGGCATATATTTTGTGCCTCTTTAAACTAATTACTAATAATTTGATCGACGATACCATAATTAAGCGCCTCCCTACTATCCATAAAATTATCCCTTTCAGTATCTTTTTCAATAGTCTCAATTTCTTGGCCGGTATTATCAGCAAGGATGGTATTCATTCTCTTTTTTACTTTTAAAATATGTTCGGCAGCAATCTTAATTTCCGTTGCTTGCCCCTGAGCTCCCCCTAAAGGTTGATGAATCATGACCTCGGCATTTGGTAAGATAAAACGTTTACCTTTTTCTCCAGATGATAAAAGAAAAGCAGCCATACTTGCAGCCATACCTATACAGATTGTCGATACCTTACTTTTAACAAAATTCATCGTATCGTATATCGCCATCCCACTGGAAATAGAACCCCCAGGACTATTGATATAAAGACTGATATCCTCGTGATTTAAAGAATCTAAGTAGAGTAGTTGAGCAACAACAGAATCCGAAGTACTATCGTTAATTTCACCACTTAATAAAATAATTCTATTCTTAAGTAGTCTAGAAAAAATATCGTAACTTCTTTCACCATTACTTTCTTTGTCTATGACAATAGGAACTAAACTCATTATTAATCACCTATAAATATATTAGTAAGAAATAGAAAAAAATATTCACATAAAAGACAAAAACTATACTTTCTAAATTTAAAAAAAAGTAATATAATAACAATAAAGTAATAAAATAGAATACCAGTTTAACTAACTAAATTAGGTATACAAAGAAATAATAAAAAAAGGGGAATGAAAATGAATAAGATAACAATAACTGTAGGAACAGACAATATCCAAGTGGATCGTGGGACTACACTTCAACAATTGTCTACATCCTATCAACAGAATTTTAAGTATGAGATTATTTTAGCGAAAGTAGATGGGATCTATAAAGAATTAACAGATACCCTACATAAAGATTGCCGAGTAGAATTCTTAGATCTAACCGAGCGTGGAGCTAATCGTATTTTTTTAAATGGTTTGATTTTTTTAACCGTGTATGCGGCTAAGCAATTATTTGGTAGTAATATGGAGCTAAAAGTAAATCACTCTTTAGATAAGGGATTATATATTGAAAGTAACATTAAATTAACAGAAGAAGATTTAAATCATTTAGAATTAAAGATGAGAGAGATAGTCGCTGCCGATTTACCGATTACTAAAGTAACGGTGACCAGGTTAGATGCCAAAAACTATTTCCATGCAATTCATGATGAAGTAAAAGCAGGAATTATTGATTATGTAACTTCTACTCATGTCACTTTATATAAACTAGGTAATCTCTACGATTATTTATATAGTCAGATGCCTGTCAGTACCAAATCATTATCTCACTTTGAACTAACTTATCTTCATGAGAATGGTTTTGTCTTACGTTTCCCAACGATTTATATGAAAGATGGAATAAAACCTTATCAACATCGTAAAAATATCTTTTCGCTATTTAAAAGTTCTAGGGAATGGGCAAAGATGTTAAAACTAGAAAATGTTGTGGATTTAAATCGACGAGTATCTAATAGTACCATAGAAGAGTTAATTCGAATCGATGAATTAGTGAAAAACGAAAAGTTATTTGACATTGCCAAAGAAATTGTAAAAAGGCAAGATCAGGCTAAAATAGTTCTATTAGGTGGTCCTTCTTCAACAGGAAAAACCACAACGACCAATAAATTAGTTCTATGTCTAAAAAGCTTTGGAAAGAATCCGATCATGTTATCGATGGATGATTTCTTTGTAGAAAGAGATGAGACACCTTTAGATCAAGAAGGAAATCCTGATTTTGAAAGATTAGAAGCTGTAAATCTTGATCTATTCGAAGAAACAATTAAGAAATTATTGAATAAAGAGGAAACCCTTATTCCTACTTATAATTTTATTTTAGGAAAAAAAGAATTTAAGACCAAGCTCCGAATGGAAGATGAAGATATTCTTTTAATTGAGGGCATCCATGCTTTAAATCCTAAAGTATTAGAAAATATTCCAAAAGAAAATAAAGTAACGATTTATTTATCTGCTTTAACAGAACTAAATATCGATAATCATACCCGTGTTTCTACGACTGATAATCGACTTTTAAGACGAATTGTTCGGGATAATCGAACTCGTGGAAATAGTGTTGAAGCTACCTTAGAAAGTTGGGCAAAAGTAAGAGAAGGGGAAGAAAAATATATTTTCCCATATCAGGATGATGCAGAGTACACTTTTAATACTGCCCATATTTATGAATTAGGTGTGTTAAAAACTTTCGTAGAACCATTACTTTACTCTGTTCCAGTTGGATCAGACTACTATAATGAAGCTGTTCGTTTAATCAATTTCTTACGTGTATTTCTTCCAATATCATCAGAAAGTATACCAGAAGACTCGATCTTAAGAGAATTTATTGGTGGAGGCTGCTTTAAAATTTAAAGTTATCCCCAAAAACTGTGGATAAAAATAAAATTTTAGTAAATACGAACGAGTATCTGTGGAAAAAATAAAAATTATCCTCAATTTCTGTGGAAAATAGTGACAAATGACGACTAGTTTCTTTTGAATATATTGACAATAATAGGTAAAAACTATATAGTGAAGATAGAAAGAGGATGATAAAATGAAAGTAGCTATTAATGGTTTTGGACGCATAGGTCGTCTTGCTTTTCGTCAAATGTTTGGCCAAAGTGACTGCGAGATTGTCGCAATTAACGATCTAACAAATCCTAAAATGTTAGCTCACTTATTGAAGTACGATTCTGCTCAAAAGAAATATGAATTAGCAGATACCGTTCAAGCAACTGAAAAAAGTATAATTGTAGCAGGTAAAGAGATTCCTGTTTATGCTATTTCTAATCCAGAAGAATTACCATGGAAAGAGTTAGAAGTTGATGTTGTATTGGAGTGTACTGGGTTCTTTACTTCAAAAGAAAAATCAGAAGCTCATTTAAGAGCGGGAGCAAAGAAAGTAATTATTTCTGCCCCAGCTGGTAATGATGTACCTACAGTCGTTTATGGAGTAAATGAAAATATCATTACTAAAGATGATCATATTATTTCGGCAGCATCTTGTACGACAAACTGCCTTGCACCAATGGCATATGCGCTAAATAACTATGCCCCAATTATCTCAGGTATCATGACGACTGTTCATGCCTATACAGGAGATCAAATGATCTTAGATGGACCACATAGAAAAGGGGACTTAAGAAGAGCTCGTGCTGGTGCGATCAATATTGTACCTAATTCAACCGGAGCAGCTAAAGCAATTGGTTTAGTCATCCCTGAACTATCAGGAAAATTAATTGGTGGTGCTCAACGTGTACCAGTACCAGATGGAAGCTTGACAATCTTAGATGTTGTTGTTGATAAAGAAGTAACTAAAGAAGAGATCAACGAAATGATGAAATCAGTACAAAGCGAATCTTATGGTTATACCGAAGAAGAAATCGTTTCTAGTGATATCATAGGAGAAACTCATGGCTCTATTTTTGATGCTACTCAAACAAAAGTCATTAGCTTGAATGATGGTAAAACATTAGTACAAATAGTAGCTTGGTATGACAATGAAAACTCTTATACTAGTCAAATGGTAAGAACAGCCAAAAAATTGATGGAAGTTATGGAAACCATATAGAAATGTCAAGTAATTGAGAAAAGAGATTTAACTCATCTCTTTTTTTTGATATACTAGTACTGAAAAAGAATAAAAGAAAAGAGGTTACAAAATGAAAAAAAGTATTACCGATTTAGATCTTAGTGGTAAAAGAGTAATCATTCGTTGCGATTTTAATGTTCCGATGAAGAATGGAGAAATTGCTGATGATACGAGAATTGTAGAAAGCTTAGATACGATTCGTTATGCGATTGATCAGAGAGCCAAAGTTATTCTAATGTCTCATCTTGGTCGTATCAAAGAGGAAAGTGATAAACAAAAAAATACCCTTGCCCCTGTTGCAGAAAGATTAAGTGAATTATTAAGACGACCGGTCATGTTTATTAATAAGACACGAAGTGATATATTAATAAAAACGATTAATGAAATGAAAGAAGGAGAAATTTTATTAATCGAAAATACTAGATTTGAAGACTTAGATGGTAAGAAAGAAAGTACAAATGATGAGGAATTAGCTACTTATTGGGCAAGCTTAGGAGATATATTCATTAATGATGCCTTTGGAACTATTCATCGTAGTCATGCATCGAACGTAGGAATTGGTAGTAAATTACCAAATGCGATTGGCTTTTTGGTGGAAAGAGAGTTAAAAGCATTAAGTCGTCTCGATGAACCACAACGTCCTTATGTTGTAATTTTAGGTGGTAGTAAAGTATCTGATAAAATTGGTGTTATCAAAAACTTGATCGAAAAAGCCGACAAAATTATAATTGGTGGGGGAATGTCCTTTACCTTTTTGAAAGCAGCAGGATACTCGATTGGAAGTAGTATTTTAGATGAAGAAAACATTGATTTTTGTAAACAGATGTTAACTAACTATCCTGGAAAAATCGTTCTTCCTGTCGATGTTAATGCAGCGACATCCCTAGAAGACAACAATAGCCGCATCGTTAAAATCAATGACCTATCTGCTACTGAAAAAGGGCTAGATATCGGTCCTGAGACAGTTCAAGAATTTTGTGATATACTAAAAACAGCGAAAACCGTTGTCTGGAACGGACCATTAGGTGTATATGAAAATCCTAAATACAGTATTGGAACAGAACAGGTATTAAAATTCTTAACGGATAATCATATCGATACCATTTTAGGTGGCGGTGATATCGTTGCTGCAGCTAGTCAATTAGGATATAAAGATAAAGTCAGTCATGCATCTACTGGAGGAGGAGCAACTTTAGAATATCTAGAAGGAAAGAGTTTGCCAGGCCTTGAAGTAATAGCCGAAAAATAAAAGCTTTTCTTTAGGGATAAATCTCACAAGTAGATCTCGTTTAGACTAACTAAAAGATAAAGCAAAAGAAAATGAGGAGTGTACTATGAAAAGCTTAAAGAAAAACAGTTTAATATTAATTGGTGTCACGATATTAATTCTCTTTTTAGTGTTAAAAGATGATTTCAACGAGATTATTGCCGCACTTCTTGGTGCTAACTTCTTCTTTCTTTTCTTAGCACTTCTCTGTCAACTACTAGCTATCGCATTTGAAACATTGGCTTATAAGAAAATCGTCAATGGCTATACAAAAGACTATCGTTTTAGTCAAGCCTTACGCATGCAGTTTGTAACGAAGTTCTTTAATGGAATTACCCCCTTTTCAACAGGTGGTCAACCAATGCAAATTTACATGTTAAAAAAAGATGGTTTCCGTCTAACCAAAGCGACTAACATCATCATGCAGAACTTTATTATCTATCAAGCCGCTTTAGTAATCTATGGATTATTTGCCATTACGATCAATGCTAATTTTCACTTATTTAAAAATATTCCTGTATTAAAAGAATTAATAGTCTTAGGATTCATGATTAATACACTAGTGATGTTAGGCTTGATCATAATTAGCTTTAGTAGTAAATTCAATCATCTAGTGATTAAGAAGATTATTGCTTTTTTAGGGAAAACGAAACTCATAAAAAATCCTGAAAAAACCCAAGAAGCATGGAGAGAAAGAATCGACGATTTCCACGAAGGAACAACGTATTTGAAAAAGAATAAACTTCTTTGTTTAGAAGCCTTTTTCTATAATATTATTTACTTAACACTAACTTATGTAATGCCTTATTTTGTCATTATTGCCCTAGGAGGAACAGGAGTATCTCCAATTACCGCTATCGTCTCATCAGCATATATATTGATCATTGGTTCATTTGTACCGATACCAGGTGCGAGTGGTGGTATTGAATATGGTTATTTGAAATTCTTCGGATGCTTTATTGGAGGTAGTATTTTAAAAGCCTCTCTTCTAATTTGGCGAACGATATCATATTATTTATTGATGATTATTGGTGCGATCGTCTTAAATATTAAAGGAAGGAATAGAAAATGAGAATAGGAATTTTTACAGAAACTTATACCCCTTATATTAGTGGTTTAGTCACAAGTGAAGTAATGTTAAAAGAGGCCTTGGAAAAATTGGGACATACAGTATATGTAGTCACAGCTAACTTGGAAAGCTTTCACTATGATTATGATGAGAAGGAACATGTCTTACGTATACCCGGTATCCCAACAGGAATCTATGATTCTAGGTTGACAGCTATCTATCCGATTAAAGCTGTGAATATTATTAAGAATTGGAACTTAGATATTATTCATTCTCAAACTGAATTTGCGATAGGTACATTTGCTAGACTTTTGGCTTTTCAATTAGATATTCCTTTAGTTCATACTTATCATACGATGTATGAAGATTATATTCATTATGTGACTAAAGGATATTTCAATAAGTCTAGTAAAAAGATTGTCGAATATTTAACACTATTTTATTGCGATAAAACCGCTAGTGAGTTAATTGTTCCTACTAAGAAAACTTATGATCTATTCAAAGAAAAATACAAAGTAGATAAGAATATTCATATTATCCCAACGGGAATAGAGTTAGAGAGGTTTTATCAAGAAAACATAGATGCCAGTAAACTAGCAAAATTGAGAAAAAACCAAGGCCTAAAAGATGATGATTTTGTAGCTATTTTCGTAGGACGTTTAGCCCAAGAAAAAAATATCGTCTTTCTAATGGAAGTAGTAAAAGATTTAATTCCTAGCTGTCCAAAACTAAAATTATTGATCGTTGGAGATGGACCAGATATGGAAGAATATCAGGAATATATCCAAAAGGAAAACTTGTCAGAACATGTTATCATGACGGGAAAGGCAAAATGGGAAGAAATGCCATACTATTATCATTTAGCAAACATTTTTTTAACTGCCTCTCATTCAGAAACACAAGGATTAACAGTAATTGAAGCAATGGCCTCAGAAGTAACACCAATCTGTATTGACGATGAAAGCTTTGCTAATGTGGTAATTGATGGACTAAATGGTAGAATTTTTAAGACCAAAAAAGAATGTAAAGAAATTATTAAAGAATTATATAAAGATAAAAAACAAGTAGGTAAACTCTCTAAACAAGCGAGAATTAATTCTGAACGCTACAGTTCAAAATATTTTGCTGAGTCTGTATTAGATGTATATACATATGCGATAAAACATAAGAGTAATCGTTTAGGTGTAATCGGAAAAATAGTAGATAAAATTAAAGGTGATAAAGATGAAGTGGATAATAAGTAATCACAAAATGAATTTAACTAAGAAAGAAATAGAAAACTATGTAGACCAAATAAGTACGTTAAAATCAAGTAATGAACTAGTATTTTGTCCTAGTAGTATCTATCTTCCCTATTTTCAAAATCAAGTTAATTACTCCCTAGGAGCCCAAAATGTAGCCGATCGCAATATGGGTGCCTTAACGGGAGAAATTGCCATCCAGCAATTAAAATCACTGAATGTTAAATATGTTATTGTCGGGCATTCCGAACGAAGAAATATTCTAAATGAAACAGAAGAGATGATTAATCAGAAAGTAAAATTAATTTTAGAAAATGCCATGGTGCCCGTTTTATGTATAGGAGAAAAAGAAGAAGAAATTAACGACCGTGAAAACATTCTCATGAATGAGATTGATAGTGCTTTCACTAATCAAGTAAACTTAGATCAAGTAATCATTGCTTATGAACCTATTTGGGCAATTGGAACAGGAAAAATCCCCACAACAGAAGAAATTACGACGATTACTCAAATGATTAAAGATTATGTCCATAAAAAATATCAAATTTTTTGCCGAGTCTTGTACGGTGGTAGTGTATCTATAAATAATATCGATGAATTAAATCAAGTGCCTAATATAGATGGTTATCTAATTGGAGGTACAAGCCTGGATATAGAAAAATTGCGAGTAATAATAGAGAAAATGGAGGAAGAAGTATGATAGGGAATGCACTATTTGATTGGCTAGATCGAAGCTTTAAAGAATTGGAAAACTTTTTTGAGAGTCATTATGACAGTCCACTTTTATGGATTATGATTATGGTTGTAATACTATTAATCGTTGCTATGGCTTCTCAAGCTTTATCCAAGAATCGCTAAAAACAGTGATTCTTTTTGTTTGGATAATCCAAGACATTTTTTTTATATACTAGGAATTTGCTTAGTTAAAGGCTGAAAACAAGAAAAAATAGAAAATTTTATAATCCACTTGACTTGCGTACATTTGTTTGATAAACTCCTATTAACCATTCACAACAGGGAGGGATAGACATGAGTATGATGTATAAAAGTTACCAATTTCGTCTTTATCCAAATGATAAACAAATCATTATGATACAAAAAACATTTGGCTGTACAAGACTAGTTTATAATTACTATCTTGAAAAAAGAAAAAAAGAAAATACAACTTGTTTTGATACGATTAAAGATTTACCTAATTTATATTCAGAATATCCATTTTTAAAGGAAGTGGACTCTTGTAGTTTAAGATGTAGTTTATTTGATTTAGATGATGCATTTAAACGTTATTTTCATAAACAAACAAATTATCCAAAATTTAAAGGAAAGTATAGTTCTAAAAGAAGTTATCGAACGAATTATATTACGAATAATTATAAAGAAAAAAGGTATGAAAATATTAGAGTAGATTTAAAAAGAAAAGTGATTATTCTTCCTAAATTAAAAGAAGTAAAGATTAGAGGATATAGGAATTTAGAAACTTTACCTGGAAGAATAATTAATGCGACGATTAGCGAGAATTCAAGTGGTAAGTACTATGCTAGTGTATTAGTAGAGGTAAATCATATCGTGCCAAAAATTATTCCTAAAACTATAGTAGGAATTGATTTAGGAATAAAAGATGTTGTGATTACAAGTGATGGTGAAAAGGTAAAGAATGAGAAAATCATAGAAAAATATGAAAAAAGAATAAAAAGGAAACAAAGAGAATTATCCAGGAGAGAAAAAGGAAGTAGTAATTACTATAAAACGAAGAGAAAGTTAGCCATTTTATTTCAGAAGTTAAAGAATGCGAGAAAACATTTTATTCATCAAATAACGAAAAAACTAGTATTAGAAAATGATATTGTGGTAAGTGAAACATTAAAGGCAAAAGAGATGATCGAAGAAAAGAAGTTTTCTAAATATCTAACTGATGTCAGTTTATCTGAGATATGTCGTATATTAGAATATAAAGCTAAGTATTATGGAAAACGATACATTCAGATAGATAGTTATTATCCGAGTAGTCAGGAATGTAGTAGATGCGGGTATAAAAATGAGAAAGTAAAAGATTTATCAGTTAGAAATTGGCTATGTCCAGAATGTGGAAGTTATCATGATAGAGATATTAATGCTAGTATGAATATATTATTTGAAGGAATAAAGATGTATATGAAAGAATTCATATAGAAAAAATAGAAAACAAATAAGAACAAAAAACTACGGTAGCGACTATCGGATGTTAAGTCTGTGGAGAATAAAGGTTACTTTATCTATGAAGCAGAAAGCCCAGGAGGCAACGACTGGGACATGAAAAATTGATTTTTCATTTTGTTCTAAAATGAGAATTTATATGGTTATTTTCTCATACTCGACATCATTTGACAAAAGCTTACAATTTTCACTGTATCTATTTGTAATAATATAGTGTATAATAATACTTGCGTGGAGTACGAAAGGAGAAAATATGAATAAAGTCAGAGTACTGATGATCGATGATAATGTCGACCTAGTAAGCATGATTAAGGAGTACTTTAAAGATCACGCTAATATCGAATTAGTATTAGAAGCAAATGATGGAGAAAGAGGTTTAGAATTAATTAAAACAAGGCAAAACGAGTATGATGTCATCATCTTAGACTTGATTATGCCGAAAAAAGATGGACTCTCTATCCTAGAGAGTATGAGAAAAGAACAGATCGATAAGAAGGTAATTGTACTAACATCTTATAATGCACAAGAGATGATTAGAAGAGTATCTGAGTATGGAATTAATTATTTCATCTTAAAGCCGTTTGAATTATCTGATCTAGAACGAAGAATAGAAGATTGTACCGATAGTAAAACCTACAGCAATGCTTCAATCGATATTTACCATAATAACTTACAGATTTCGATTACTAAAATATTACATGAATTAGGAATACCATCCCATATAAAGGGATATCAATATATCAGAGAAGGAATTTCTATTCTCTATGAGCGACCAGAAGTAATTGGTGGCATTACCAAGGAATTATATCCAGATATTGCGAAAAAATTTAATACGACCGTTTCTCGGGTCGAAAGAGCCATTCGTCATGCGATCGAGGTGAGTTGGAATCGTGGGGATTGGGATTTAATGGAAGAGATATTTGGCCATAGTGTCGATATTGATAAAGCCAAACCAACCAATTCCGAATTCATTGTTACTGTCGCTGACAAACTACGATTGGAATTTCAAAAAGATTACTGTAAATAAAAGGTGTAACCTATAAAGCTACACCTTTTCTTATGATTATTTTCTAGGCTTAGTAAATCCAATACCATCTATATTTTGATCGGTTTCATAAAAACCTGCGGCTTGAATAACCGAAAGACTACTCAAATTATCAGGATGAACAAATGCCCGCAAATTAGAAATATTCTCATGGCTGAGAACAAAATCAGTACTTTGCTGTACTGCTTTTTTACCTAGACCCTGATGACGATAAGCAGGATCAATGATGTAGCGAACTTCGGCATTTAATTGATTGTTCTCCATAAAAGGAGCACTAAAATAAACATATCCCATTGGTTGTTGATCTTTAACCAGAACATAATGAGAATTTAATAATCCAATATTTTTAGAAATAAATAATCCGTGTTCAAAATAAGGAAGAAACCTTTTTACTTCAGGATCAGTAATTAATCCCTCAATGTAACGAATGTGTTCTTCTGCGAAGAAATCAACTCGCTCCAAGGTAAATTCAGGTAAAGAATAATTCATAATATCACCATGTTTATTATATCAAAAAATGGTCTAAATAGGCTAATTCTAAGTTGAATGCCCGGAATTTCTAGGTAATTTTACATCCTACTGTAAAAAGATAATCGAAAAGAAATTTATAATGAAAAACATGCAAACAGGATAAGTGATAGGATAATTACCAAAAGATAATTACAGGGAAAATTTGGTAGAAAATAAGGTTCATGAATTGACGGAGAAACCAAATTGAATTATAATATAAGTGTTAATTAATGTAAGGAGGGTGCGATTTATGGAACGAAAAATAACAGCAGATCTTCTAAAATGGAAAAAAGATACAAATAGAAAACCTTTACTATTGTATGGAAATAAACAGATTGGAAAAACGTACAGTGTAATTGAATTTGGCGAGAAAGAATATAAAACAGTAGCCTATATTAATAGTGACAACAATATTGCTCTACAAAGTATTATAAAAAAAGAACGAACAATCGATAAAATAATTGCTAAACTATCGCTATTAGTAGGAGAACCTATTTTTAAGACAGACACTTTATTGATTATTGATAATGTAAATGATGTAGAAGTTGTAAAAGCAATAAAAAAATTCGGTAAAGAGCTTAATGACTATCACATTATCATGATTACGTCTCACAAAGAAAAGTTACCTGTCTTTAAAGGAGAAGAACTACAATATAAATATATGTTTGCTATGGACTTTGAGGAATATTTAAAAGCAGTAGGCAATCTTGAATTGATCGAATTTATCAAAACAGCTTATCGTAATAATAAACCGATGCCCTTTCATCAATTAGCTTTAGATTATTATGAAGAATATCTATTAACAGGTGGTATGCCAGAAGTCATCCAAGCCCATTTAAATCATGAATCAGATTTAAAAGTAAAAATTATTCAAGAAAAGATATTAGATTGTTATAAAAAAGAACTTTTAGAGATAGAAAATACAATCGATATTGTTCGAGCTAACGAGGTATTAAATATTGTTCCTTATCAATTATTAAAACCTAATCGTAAGTTCCAATATGGTTTGATGCGTACTGGTGGTAGAAGTAAAGATTATGAAAAAGCATTAGAGTATTTATCTCTAACTGGGATTGTGTATAAATGCCACAAAATAACGGAAGCTACTCCACCACTTAGTAAGTGTAAAGATATAGAAAGTTTTAAATTATATTTAAATGATACGGGAATTCTTTATATGATGATGCACCTATCTAAAATAAAATTACTTTCCGATGATAACTTGAAATATATTTTATATGAAAATAGTGTGGCCAATGCGATTATGAGTAGTGGCTATAATCTATATTATTATCAATCAGAAGGAAAAGCTGAGGTTCCATTCGTTATTCAAACTAGAAGCGGTAAGGTCATTCCGGTGGAGATTGTGAATAAAAATGTTTCTAAAGCGAAATCACTGTCTTTATTCATGAGTAGATTTAATATCAACGAAGCAATTAGAATTACAGAAGATAATTTTGGACTTAAAAAGAATGTAAAATATATTCCGATATATGCTACTTTCTGTCTAAAGGAAGATAACTGATGGATTTAAAAGAATTTCAAAGTGAAAATAAAACGGAAATTGCCTCTTGCTTAAAGTTAATACGAACAGAATTTAACATAGTAGAGGAAGAAAGAGAAGAAAAAATTATTTCTCATTTACCAAAAGAATGTTTTTTTCTGGGAATGGTATCAGAGGATAAAAAGGTAGTAGGCACTTTGTTGGTGACGAAAAGTTACGAACCACTAAAACTTATCTATAAATATGTAATTGATTATGTAGTCGTCTATCCTTCCTATCGTGGACAAAGAATTGCGACTAAGTTAATAGAGTATGTAATGGAAAAAGCGAAAATAGAGCATATAAGCTACTTAGAATTAACATCTAATCCAAAAAGAGAAATTGCTCGTCATGTTTATCAAAAATTAGGCTTTAAGGCCAAAGGAACCGACGTATTTAGAAAAGAAATTAAATGAAAGAAAGAAGGATGAAAAATGAAACCAATATTATTAACCATTATTGATGGTTTTGGCTTAAGAGAAGAAACTAAGGGAAATGCTACCAAACTAGCTAGTAAACCAACTTTTGATTATCTATGGAACACATATCCCCACAGCAAGTTAGAGGCAAGTGGAGAACAAGTAGGGCTACCAGCTGGACAGATGGGAAATTCAGAGGTAGGACATTTAAATATTGGTGGGGGTAGAATTGTCTATCAACCACTTGAATTGATCTCTAAAGATATCAGAGAAGGAAAATTCTTTGACAATGAAGAATTGAAAAAGGTAATGGCTCATGTCAATGAAAATGATTCCAAACTACACATTTTTGGACTATTAAGCGATGGAGGTATCCATTCTCATATCAACCATATTTTAGCTTTACTTGATATGGCTAAAAAAGAAGGAGTAAAACGAGTTTACGTTCATGCTTTTTTGGATGGTAGAGATACACTTCCTGATGTTGCTTGTCAATACTTAGATCAATTACAAGTAAAAATTGATGAACTAAATTTAGGAAGTATCGCTGATGTTTCTGGACGTTACTATTCAATGGATAGAGAAAGAATGTGGAATTTAACTGAACGTTACTATAATTTACTTGTTAAAAAAGAAGCTCCAGTCATTAAAGATTATCATACGTATATCGAAGAAGAGTACCAAAAGAAGATCTTCGATGAATTTATTGAACCGGCTATTCTAGATGAAAATAGTAACTTAGAAGAAAATGATGGTTTAATTTTCGCTAATTTTAGACCAGATCGTGCAACGCAAACATTTACGGCAATTACGAATCCAGACTTCAAGGAGTTCGATACTGTAAAATTCCAGAATATTAAACTAGTAACCATGATGCCAGTAGAAAAATCAATTATTTGTACCAATGCCTATTCCCATGTGACAGTACCTAATTCTTTAGGTATGTATTTATCAAAATGTGGAAAAAAGGTATTACGTATCGCTGAAGCAAGCAAATATCCACACGTTACTTATTTCTTTGACGGTGGTGAAGAATTGGATTTACCAGGTACAGATAAAATTATCGTACCTCGAAAAGATGTAGCTACCTACGATATGGCACCAGAAATGTCTGCCTATGAAATTGGCGATAAGCTAGAAGAAATCATGGGTAATTACGATGTGATTATTTTAAATTTTGCGAACTGTGATATGGTAGGACATACAGGAAATTTAGATGCAGCCATTAAAGCAGTAGAAGCAGTTGATGAGAATCTAGGAAGGATTTATGCGAAAATCCAAGAACTTGGAGGCTTATTAATCGTGACAGCTGATCACGGAAACTGTGAACTTATGATCGATGAAAACGATAATATTATCACTTCTCATACGACTAATAAAGTGCCATTTATTATCTGTAATCCTGATTATGTTCCTCATGATGGAAAACTTGGCGATATCGCACCAACAATTCTAGAAATAATGAATTTAGAAATTCCTCAAGAGATGACAGGAGAAAGTTTGCTTTCTAAATAATAAACAAATAGGGCTAGAAATAGTTCTGTTTGTTTTTTTCTATCCTTATTATATATATAATACTAAATGACCATTCCTAACTGGGAATTTTGAATAATAAAAAAGGAAATAAATCCTAGCTATGGGAAAAGAAGAAAAATAGTTCTCTTTCGCAAAGAAAAAAACTCTATTTGTGTCAAAAAGACAAAAGTCCCTGAAAAACAAACAAATTTCTTCAAAAAGTGCTTGCTTTTTGAAAGGTACCATGCTATAATCTTAGGCGTGTGGCTGCTTAGATGTGTAAGGTTGCTGATACACCGGGTTAAGTTGTTAACTGGAATCAGGTTATTTACACGGAGCATGTCTATACTAGATATAGGCGAAGGGAGGATTCAAAATGTCAAAAGGAAATGTTCGCATAAATTTACAAGCATACGATCATAGAATTCTAGATAGTGCTGCAAAAAAAATAGTAGAAACGGTCACAAGATCAGGTGGAGAAGTTAGTGGACCAGTTCCATTACCAACTAAGATCGAAAAGTTTACCGTTTTAAGAGCTGTTCACAAATATAAAGATAGTCGTGAACAATTCGAAATGCGTACACACAAAAGGCTTATTGATGTCAAGAACCCAAGCAAGGAAACAATCGATGCATTAACGCATTTAGATTTGCCAAGCGGTGTTGATATTAAAATCAAAGTAGAACAATAATTATAGGAGGAAAAAAGTATGAAAGGAATCTTAGGTACAAAAATAGGAATGACTCAAGTATTTACTACTTCTGGAAAATTAATTCCTGTTACCGTAATCGAAGTAAAACCTAATGTAGTTACTCAAATCAAAACAGTAGCAAACGAAGGTTATGACGCTATTCAATTAGGTTACGAAACAGTTAAACCAAAAGCTAGTAACAAAGCAAAAATGGGTCATACAAACAAAGCAAATACCGAGCCTAAGCGCTTCTTAAGAGAAATTAGGGGAGTAAATACTAGTGATTATGAACTAGGTCAAGAAATCAAAGCCGATATCTTCACAAAAGGAGAAGTAGTCGACGTAACAGGAGTAAGTAAAGGAAAAGGTTTCCAAGGTGTTATCAAGAGACATAACCAATCTCGTGGACCTATGGGACATGGTAGTCAATACCATAGAGGTGTTGGTTCATTAGGTACAATGTTACCAATGCACGTTCTAAAAGGAAAGAAACTTCCAGGTCATATGGGTAACGAAACAACAACAATCCAAAACCTTGAAATCGTTGACGTTGACTTAGAAAACAATGTTATTTTAGTAAAAGGTAACGTTCCAGGTCCTAAAAAATCTTTAGTTATGATCAAAACTTCAGTAAAAAAAGGAGAAAAAGTAATGGATAGTGAAGAACTAATCACTTACGAAGATCCTACTACTGAACAACAAGAAGCTGAGATTGAAGCTCAAGATACAGTAGATGAAGTAGAAACTGAAGAAACCGAAGTTAACGAATAATCATCACAAAAAAAGATAAATAAAGAGTAATGTGATAGATAAGGAGGAATTAAAGATGGAAAAACTAAAGGACGTTAAATTAAATAAAGAGTTACTTGCGATCGAACCTAATGAAAAAGTCTTATATGACGCGATCATCTTAGCTCAAGCATCATTAAGGCAAGGAACTCACTCAACAAAAAATCGTAGTGAAGTACGTGGCGGTGGAAGAAAACCATGGCGTCAAAAAGGAACAGGACATGCTCGTCAAGGATCTATCCGTGCAGTACAATGGGTAGGCGGTGGCAGATATGGTACACCAGTTCCTAGAGATTATTCTAAAAAACAAAATCGTAAAGAAAGAAGATTAGCATTACAAACTGCTTTCTTAAATCTATATAACGAAAAAAATATTATCGTAGTAGACGAGTTAGTTTTATCAACACCTAAGACAAAAGAGATGATTCAAGTATTAAACAATTTAGAATTAGCAGATAAAAAAGTATTAATCATCGTTAACGAATTAGACGAGAACCTAATTCTTGCATCTAGAAACTTACAAAACATTATGGTAATCGAACCTACAGAAATGAACGTTTTAGATTTAGTAAATACTAACGTTGTCTTAACGACAAAAGAGACAATGAAGAAAATCGAGGAGGTGCTTAAATAATGGATACAAAATATTTAGAGATTATCAAAGCGCCAGTCATTACCGAGAAAGCCGGTAGTTTAGCACAAAATAAGAATCAATATGTATTTAAAGTAGATTCAAGAGCAAATAAAACCGAAATCAAACAAGCAATTGAAAAAATATTCAAAGTAAAAGTACAAGAAATTCGTACAATTAATGTTAAACCAAAGAAAAGAAGAGTTGGTCGTTATACTGGGTTGACTAATCGTACTAAAAAAGCGATTGTCACTTTAGCAGAAGGTCAATCAATCGAACTTAATTAGAAGGAGGGTTACTCATGTCAGTAAGAAACTACAAGCCGATTACACCGGGGCAAAGAAAGAGAAGTACTTTAGTAAATGAAGAAATTACAAAGTCTACTCCAGAAAAAAGTCTAGTAGTTAGCTTAAAGAAAAATGGTGGTCGTAACAATCAAGGTAGAATTACCGTTAGACATCAAGGTGGCGGAGCTAAAAGAAAATATCGTATTATTGACTTCAAACGTAATAAACGTGATATTCCAGGTACCGTTGCTAGTATCGAATACGACCCAAACAGAACGGCAAATATTGCCTTAATTAATTATTCAGATGGTGAAAAGAGATATATCATCGCTCCAAAAAGTTTGAAAGTAGGAGATAAAATCGTTAGCGGAGAAAACGCAGACATCAAAGTTGGAAATGCTTTACCGCTTATGAATATCCCTGTAGGTACGATGATTCACAATATCGAACTTCGTCCTGGTAAGGGAGGAGAACTTGCTCGTTCAGCAGGTGCTTCAGCACAAATCCTAGGACGTGAAGGAAATTACGTAATGGTAAGACTTTCAAGTGGCGAACAAAGATTAATTCTTGGTACTTGTTATGCAACGATCGGTGAAGTTGGTAACGAAGATAAAGGATTAGTTAGATTAGGAAAAGCAGGACGTACTCGTCATTTAGGAATTCGTCCAACAGTTCGTGGTAGTGTAATGAACCCTAATGATCACCCACATGGTGGTGGTGAAGGACGTGCACCAATCGGTCGTAAAGGCCCAGTTACTCCTTGGGGTAAACCAGCACTTGGTTATAAAACACGTAAGAAAAAAGCGTCTGATAAATTTATCGTACGTCGTCGTAATAGTAAATAGGAAAGGAAGATTAGAAAAATGGCTAGAAGTTCAAAGAAAAAACCTTATGTTTTTGAAAGATTATTAGATAAGGTTAATAAGTTAAATGAAACCGGAAAAAAAGAAGTCATTAAAACTTGGTCACGTCGTTCAACTATCTATCCTGCATTTATTGGACATACATTCGCAGTACATAATGGAAAAGAATTTATTCCAGTTTATGTAACTGAAGATATGGTAGGACATAAACTTGGTGAATTCTCACCTACGCGTAAGTTTGGTGGACACGGCGACAATAAAAAGAAATAGTGACTAGGAGGAGAGAAATATGGAAGCAAGAGCAATCGCAAAAACTCTTAGAGTATCACCAATTAAAGCTCGTTTAGTTGTAGATTTAATTCGTGGTAAACAGGTAAATGATGCCTTAGTTATTTTAAATAACATGAATAAAAAGCCTGCTCGTCTTACCAAAAAAGTTCTAGAATCAGCAATTAGTAATGCTGTCAATAATAATGGTGCAAACCGTGATGAACTTTATGTAAAAGAGGCAAGAGTAGATGCTGGTCCAGTTATGAAACGTCATATGTTTGACTCACGTAGTCATATTGGACATAACGATAAAAGAACAAGTCACATCGTCATCGTTGTGGCAACGAGATAATCTAATAAGGAGGGTTATATAATGGGTCAAAAGGTAAATCCTAATGGACTTAGACTTGGAATAAATAAAGACTGGGACTCAAAATGGTATGCAAACAAAAAAGATTATGCAAAGTTTTTAAATAACGATATCAAAATTCGTGAATACTTTGCTAAGAATCTTAAAGACGCAGCTGTTTCAAAAGTACAAGTAGAAAGAAATTCTAAGAGAACAGAGATTGTAGTTCATACGGCTAAACCTGGTGTTATCATCGGTCGCGGTGGTGAAGCAATCGAAAAGTTGAAAAAAGAAATTTCAAAACAAATTGGCGAAGAAGTACAAATTTCTATCGTTGATATCAAAAAACCAGATATGAATGCACAAATTGTAGCTAATTCTATCGCTAATCAAATTGAAAATCGTGCATCATTCAGAATGGCACAAAAAAGAGCAATTAGAAATGCTATGAAGTCAGGCGCTAAAGGAATTAAAACTTTAGTATCAGGACGTCTTGGTGGCGCAGATATGGCTCGTAGCGAAGGATATACAGAAGGAACTATTCCTCTACATACACTTCGTGCTGACATCGATTATGCAACTGCTGAAGCAGATACAACATTTGGAAAAATCGGTGTTAAAGTATGGATTTATAAGGGTGAAATTCTTCCTTCAAAAAAGGCTAAAGGAGGTAATTAATCATGTTAATTCCATCTAGAACAAAATATCGTCGTGTTCATAGATTACCTTACGAAGGTCATGCTAAGGGAAATACAACATTAGATAAAGGTGAATATGGATTAATGGCAAAAGAAGGTGCTTGGATTACTTCAAATCAAATCGAAGCAGCACGTATTGCAATGACACGTTATATGAAACGTGGTGGAAAAGTATGGATTAATATTTTCCCACATATGCCTTTAACGAAGAAACCAATCGGTACACGTCAAGGTAAAGGTAAAGGTAATGTAGAAGCATGGGTAGCTGTTGTTAAAACAGGAAAGATCATGTTCGAAGTTGCTGGTGTTGACGAAGCTACTGCTCGTGAAGCACTTCGTTTAGCTTCTCATAAATTACCAATCAAAACAAAATTTGTAAAAAGAGAAGATGGTGGTGAAAAAAATGAAGGTTAAAGAAATAAGAGAACTAACCACTGAAGAAATCGTTGCGAAGATCAAAGAAGCAAAAGAAGAATTATTTAATTTAAGATTACAACAAGCAACAGGAAATCTAGAAAAACCTTCAAGAATAAGAGATTTGAGACATTACGTAGCTCGTTTAAAAACAGTGTTACGTGAACGTGAAGAATCGGAAAATAATTAAGGAGGGTTTACATGAGAGAATCAGTTAAGAAAGAATTAGTTGGTACAGTAGTAAGTGCTTGTAACAACAAAACAATTACTGTTAAAGTAGAGACATATAAAAAACATCCTAAGTATGGCAAAAGAGTAAAATATTCTAAAAAATATGCCGCTCATGATGAATCAAATAAAGCGAAAGTAGGAGATACCGTTAGAATCGTAGAATGTAAACCAGTTTCTAAGACAAAACACTTCTATTTAGCAGAAATCATAAAAGAAGCAGTTATTCTATAACTCTTAGGTGAAGGAGGAAATAATTTATGTTACAGCAAGAAAGCCGTTTAAAAGTAGCTGACAACTCTGGTGCAAAAGAACTATTAGTGATTCGTGTACTAGGGGGAAGCAAAGTAAAAACTGGTAATATCGGTGACATAGTTGTTGGTACAGTAAAAGATGCCACACCTAATGGAACTGTGAAAAAAGGAAAAGTTGTAAAAGCTGTTATCGTAAGAAGTAAACAAGGCGTCCGTCGTGATGATGGAAGTTATATTAAATTCGACGATAATGCTTGCGTAATCATTAAAGACGATAAGAGTCCAATTGGAACTCGTGTCTTTGGACCAGTAGCACGAGAACTTCGTGACAAAGATTTTATGAAAATAGTATCTTTAGCTAAAGAAGTGCTATAAAGGAGGATATTATGAAACTTAAAGTTGGAGACAAAGTAAGAGTAATAGCCGGGTCTAGTAAAGGTGTCGAAGGAAAAATAACAAAGACTTTTAAAGATGAGAACAGAGTAATCGTCGAAGGAGCTCATATTGTTAAAAAACATAAAAAAGGAAACGGTCAAGAGACGGGTGGAATTCTTGAAGTAGAAGCACCAATCGATGCTTCCAATGTTATGTTGATCGATCCAAAAACAAAGAAAACCACTAGAATCGGTTATATGATCGATGAAAAAACAAATAAAAAATGTAGAATTTCAAAAAAATCAAACGAAAAGATTGATTAATTGGAAGGAGGGTAATATATGAACCGCCTAAAAGAAAAATATCTTAATGAAGTAGTTCCAAGTTTAATTGAAAAAAATGGCTACACTAGTAAAATGGAAGTGCCAAAATTAGAGAAAGTAGTAATCAATATCGGTGTCGGAGATGCAACAAGTAATTCTAAACTAATCGATGCTGCCGTTAAAGATTTAGAGATGATTGCAGGTCAAAAGCCAGTCATTACTAAAGCAAAGAAATCTATAGCTGGTTTCAAAGTAAGAGAAGGACAATCAATCGGTTGTAAAGTAACTTTACGTGGTGAAAACATGTATAACTTCGTCGATAAGTTAATTTCGATTGCGTTACCTCGTGTACGTGATTTCAGAGGAGTTTCTCCTAAAGCTTTCGATGGAAGAGGAAATTATACATTAGGAATCAAAGAACAATTAATCTTCTCAGAAATCGATTATGATAATATTGCAAAAGTACGTGGAATGGATATTGTTTTCGTAACAACAGCAAAGACAAATGAAGAAGCGTATGACTTGTTAGATAAACTTGGAATTCCTTTTAGAAAGTAATAGGAGGATATTATGGCAAAGAAAAGTATGAAAGTAAAGGCTAATAGAAAACAAAAATTCAAAGTACGTGAATATACACGTTGCGAAAGATGTGGTAGACCTCATGCAGTAATGAGCAAATTTGGAATCTGCCGTATTTGTTTTAGAGAATTAGCAAACAAAGGACAAATACCAGGTGTGAAGAAATCAAGCTGGTAGGGAAGGAGGATTTAATTAATATGGCTGTAGTAACAGATACAATCGCAGATATGCTTACGAGAATTCGTAATGCTAATAGTATGCGTTATACGGAAGTTAAAGTGCCTGCTTCTAAACTAAAATTAGAACTTGCTAGAATTTTAAAAGAAGAGGGATTTATAAAGGACTATAAAGTGTTAGATGAAAACGTACAAGGTACAATTCTTATCACATTAAAATATGGTCCAAATAAGGAACGAGTAATCACAGGATTAAAGAGAATTTCTAAGCCTGGATTAAGAGTTTATGCAAAAGCAGAAGATGTACCAAAAGTGTTGAATGGGTTAGGAATTGCGATTATTTCTACATCACGTGGAATCATGACCGACAAAGACGCTCGTAAACAAACACTAGGTGGAGAAGTACTAGCTTATATTTGGTAAAATCGAAGGAGGTGCGAGATAATGAGTCGTATTGGAAATAGAATAATTGTAGTACCTGAAGGTGTAACTGTAACAAATGAAGACAATAACATTCATGTTAAAGGACCTAAAGGAGAATTATCACTTGCTTTAGGAAAAGGAATTACAGTAAATATCGAAGGAAATAATGTTTCTGTTTTAAGAGCAAACGATGAGAAAACGACAAAGGCAATGCATGGAACAATGAATGCACGTATTCATAATATGATCGAAGGTGTAATGCATGGCTTTAAAAAGGGATTAGAGATCATCGGTGTAGGTTACCGTTTTAACGTAAAAGGATCTACATTAGTGATCAGTGCTGGATATTCTCATCCAGTTGAACTTGAAATACCAGCTGGTATTCAAGTAGAAGCAATATCAAATACCGAGATTACCGTTAGTGGAATCGATAAAGTATTAGTAGGTGAATTTGCAGCAAAAATCAGAAAAGTAAGAGAACCTGAACCATATAAAGGAAAGGGTATCCGTTACAAAGATGAACATGTTCGTCGTAAAGAAGGAAAGAAAGCTGCTTAATAATAAATAAGTAGAAGGGAGAAGTTACTTATGATCAAAAAGATTTCTCGCAATGAAATGCGTAAAGTAAGACATGAAAGAGTAAGAAACAAGATCGTTGGTACAGCTGAAATACCAAGATTATGTGTTTTCCGCTCAAATAAGAATATCTCTGCGCAAATCATCGATGATGAAAATGGTATTACTTTAGCGAGTGCCTCATCATTAAGTCTAAAATTAGAAAATGGTGGCAATAAGGAAGCTGCGACTAAAGTAGGTGAACAAATCGCTTTAGAAGCAAAAAAAGCCGGAATTACTAAAGTAGTATTCGATAGAGGTGGATACCTTTATCATGGACGTGTAGAAGCATTAGCTACCGCTGCACGTGACAAAGGATTAGAATTCTAATAGGAGGGAAATTATGCAAAATAGAAATAATGACCCAAAACAAAAAGAGCTAGAAGAATTAGTTGTCGAAGTAAAGTCTGTCGTAAAAGTTACTAAAGGTGGACGTAAAAGACGCTTCTCAGCTTGTGTAGTTGTTGGGGATAGAAAAGGTCGCGTTGGCTTAGGAGTTGGCAAGGCCAATGAAGTTCCAGATGCGATCAAAAAAGCAATTCAAGCTGCTACTAAGAGTATAGTTAGAATTCCTTTAGTCGATGGTAGAACAATCCAACATGAAGTAACAGGTGTAAATGGTGCTGCTAAAGTATTCCTAAAGCCTGCTGCAGCTGGTACTGGAGTCATCGCTGGTGGCGCAGTTCGTGCAGTTTTAGAACTTGCTGGTGTTCGTGACATCCTATCTAAATCACTTGGGAGCCGTACCAAATTAAATATGGCAACCGCTACGATCAACGCCTTAAAATCTGTAAAATCTGTAGAAGAAGTAGCAAGACTAAGAGGAAAAACAGAAGAGGAGATTATCGGATAATGAAGTTACATGAATTAGTAGCCAATGAAGGGGCTACACATAGAAAAAAAAGATTAGGTAATGGTCGCGGAAGTGGTTTAGGAAAGACTTCAGGAAGAGGACAAAAAGGTCAAAAAGCCCGTAGTGGAGGCGGAAAGGGAGCTGTATTTGAAGGTGGACAGTTACCATTATATAGACGCTTACCAAAACGTGGATTTACAAATGCAAAATTCAAAGTAGTATATGCAGTAATTAATTTAGACGATCTTAATCGTTTTGAAGATGGTACAGTAGTAACTCCTGCTTTACTAAAAGAAGTAGGATTAATTAAAAATCAATTAGATGGAATCAAAGTATTAGCTTCAGGTGAATTAACAAAGAAGCTTACGATTCAAGCCAATAAATTTTCAGCTAGTGCACTAGTTAAAATCGAAAAGTCAGGAAGTAAAGCCGAGGTGATCTAATATGTTTCAAACTTTGAAACAGTTATTTGCACCGACGAATAAAGATTTGCGAAAAAGAATCGGCTTTACGTTGGTTGCTTTAATGATCTTCGTTATCGGAACTTCAATTCGAGTTCCGGGAACGACTGAAATTACCAGTAACTTGGGATTTCTAGATCTAATTAATGCTATGGGTGGTGGATCCTTACGTAATTTCTCAATCTTTGCGTTAGGAGTAATGCCTTATATCTCAGCATCCATCATCATGCAATTATTACAACTAGATATTGTTCCTTACTTTAGTGAACTCAATAAACAAGGACCAGTTGGTAGACAGAAAATAAATCAAATTACACGATATATGGGAATTATCTTTGCATTCATTGAAGGATTTGCTTTTTCATTCGCTTTCTTCAATGCATCAAGTGCATTAGATCACTTATATATCGCAACGATATTAACAGCTGGTACTGCTTTTACTCTTTGGTTAGGAGATAGAATTACTAAAAAAGGTATTGGAAATGGAATGAGCTTAATTATCATGGCAGGTATTATCAAAGAATTACCGACAATGTTTATTCAAGCTTTCCAAGGCCTAATTATAGATTCTGAATTAGTCCTACCATTAGGAATTGCTTTATTTGTTGCATTTATTATCGTGTACTTTTTAATTATTATTGGTGTAATTTGGGTACAGGAAGCCGATCGTAAAATTCCGATTCAATATGCCAATAAAACCACTAGTGGATATGGTAATCCACAAAGTTATATGCCAATTAAAATTAATTCGGCTGGAGTGGTACCGGTTATTTTTGCATCAAGTTTCTTAGCAATCCCTATAACTATTGCTCAATTTAGTGGCAATCAAGGATTTATCAATTTCTGTAATAGTTATTTATCTTATTCTACACCTGTAGGTTTCTTACTATATGTACTTTTGATTTTCTTCTTTGGTTATTTTTATACCTTTATTCAAATCAAACCAGAAGAGTTATCAAAAAACCTACAACAAAATGGTGGTTATATTCCAGGAGTAAGACCAGGTAAGGAAACAGAAACATATGTCAGCAAAGTTTTATCTAGATTAACAGTAGTCGGATCTATCTTCTTAATTATCATAGCCGGCTTACCAATCGTATTTACAGCATTAGTTAATCTATCAGATAAGATTTCGTTACCTACTAGTGTAACAATTGGTGGTACTGGACTTCTAATCGTAGTTGGTGTAGCGTTAGAAACCTACAAGCAATTAGAAGGAAGTTTAGTTACTAGAAGTTATCGAAAAGGCTATAGGAGAAAATAATAAATGAATATTATTTTACTAGCTCCTCCCGCTGCCGGGAAGGGGACACAAGCTGAATTATTAGAAAAAAAATATCACTTAAATCACTTATCTACGGGTGATCTTCTTAGGAAAGTAGCCCGTGAAGATAACGATTTAGGTAGGAGAATTCAAGAAACCTTATCGAGTGGAAATTTAGTTAGCGATGAAATTATCTTCCAATTAATCGACAGTTATATGCAGGAAGCTAGCAATCATAATTTCTTACTAGATGGGTTCCCAAGAAATATTTTTCAAGCACAAGAACTCGATAAAATATTAGCCGAAAAAGAAGATAAAATTGATTATGTTCTTTTACTAGAAGCAACAGAAGAATGCTTGAAAAAAAGAATAACAGGCAGAAGACTATGTAAAAATTGCGGTGCAATTTACAATGTTACAGAACCCTCGTTAAAACCTGAAAATGAGTCTATTTGTGATAAGTGTGGACATGAGTTATATCAAAGAGAAGATGATAATGAAAAATCTTTTGGAATAAGATATCGTGAATACAAAAAACAAACTGAACCTCTGATTGAATACTATCAGAAACAAAATAAACTATATATTGTCGATAGTATGGGAAAGAAAGAAGAAGTCTTCCATAAGATCACATCTATCATAGAAAAAGAGATGAGTTAGATGATTACAATAAAAAGTAATAGAGAAATAGAATTGATGAAGCAAGCTGGTAATATTGTTTATCAGACTCATCAATACTTGAAACCATTCTTAAAAGAAGGAATCACAACTGAGGAAATAGATAAACTAGCCGAAGATTTTATTCGTAGTAAAGAAGCAACACCTTCTTTTAAGGGATATGGTGGTTTTCCAGGTAGTGTTTGTACTAGTATTAATAATCAAGTAGTACATGGTATTCCTGGGAAGACAAAATTAAAAAATGGTGATATCATATCAGTAGATATCGGTGCTTGCTATAAAGGTTTTCATGGTGATTCTGCTTGGACCTATGCTATAGGTGAAGTAGATGAGGAGAAACAATATCTAATGGAGCATACAGAAAAGGCACTATTCGAAGGTTTAAAACAAGTTAAACCAGGTAATAGAGTTGGCGATATTGGATATGCAATTGAACAATATGCTTTAAAACACAATCTTGGTGTTGTAAAAGAATTAGTGGGACATGGTGTTGGAACTAATGTCCATGAGGACCCAGAAGTTCCTAATTATGGTAAACGAGGAACAGGGCCATTATTAAAAAAAGGTATGGTAATTGCTGTTGAGCCAATGTTGAATTTAGGAACAGCGGATATCTATATGTTAGATGATGACTGGACAATTGAAACAGCAGATGGCAAACCTTCAGCTCATTATGAGCATACAGTAGCAGTAACCGAAGATGGATATCAAATTTTGACGGGAGAGTGAGAATGGAATGGCTAAAGATGATATTATAGAAGTAGAAGGAAAAGTTCTAGAAATCATACCAGGTGGCAAGTTTAAAGTACAAATAGAAAATGGTCACATTGTAGAAGCCCATGTTTCTGGTAAAATCCGAATGAACTACATTCGCATTTTACCAGGTGACACCGTAGTAGTCGAATTATCGCCTTACGACCCAAAACATGGACGGATAACCTATAGAAAGTAGGAGGGATTATAATGAAAGTCAAAGCATCTGTAAAACCAATGTGTGCAAAGTGCAGAGTAATCAGAAGAAAAGGTAAAGTTATGATTATCTGTGAAAATCCAAAGCACAAGCAAAAACAAGGATAATAAATAGGAGGTGTATGTATGGCACGTATTAAAGGAATCGATCTACCTAATGAGAAACACGTATCAATCGCATTGACAAGTATTTATGGAATTGGAAGAAACTTAGCTAGTACGATTTGTAAGGATGCTAAAGTAGAACCAACTAAAAAGGCTAAAGACTTAGATAATGATGAATTGGCACGTTTACGTGATGAAGTAAATAAGTATACGACAGAAGGTGATCTTCGTCGTGAAGTAAACATGAATATCAAAACAAAAATGGAAATTAATTCTTACCAAGGTAGAATGCATAAAAAAGGATTACCAGTAAGAGGACAAAGAACAAACAGAAATGCACGTACTCGTAAAGGAAAACCAAAGACAATCGCAAATAAAAAGAAATAAAATAGTTAGAAATGGAGGTCAGACTTATGGCATATAAAACGAGAAAAAGAAAAGTCAAAAAGAATGTACCCGAAGGAATAGCTCATATTCATTCCACATTCAATAATACAATCGTAACGATTACAGATAAAGATGGTAATGCAATTAGTTGGGCTAGTAGTGGAGCTATCGGATTTAAAGGTAGTAAAAAATCTACACCATTTGCTGCTGGTATGGCAGCAGAAGCTGCAGGAAAAGCTGCTTACGATATCGGAATGCGTAAAGTAGAGATTTTCGTAAAGGGTATGGGTCCTGGACGTGAAACAGCTATTCGTTCATTACAGACAGCTGGATTAGAGGTTACTTCAATTTCAGATGTAACACCAATTCCACATAACGGATGTCGTCCACCAAAACGCCCACGTGGGTAATGAAAAAGGAGGAGAGTTTCATGTTACAATTTGAAAAACCAGTATATAAAATTACGGATTATGTAGAAAGTAATTTTTATGGAAAATTTGAACTAGAACCATTAGAGAGAGGATTTGGAACTACACTTGGTAATGCTTTACGTAGAGTAATGTTATCTTCACTACCAGGTAGTGCGATCACAAGTGTAAAAATCGAAGGTGTTTCACACGAATTCCAAACGATCGATGGTGTAATTGAAGATGTTTCCTTGATTGTATTGAATTTAAAAGATATCGTTATCAAAAATCATACAAAAGAAAATAAAGTTCTTCACTTAAATGTAAGTAAAGAAGGACCAGTTACAGCTGGAGATTTTGAAAAAGATGCTGATATCGAAATTCTAAATCCTGACAAAGTAATTGCTAATATCGCTAAGGGCGGAAGTTTAGTAATGGAAATGACAGTAGGAAATGGTAGAGGATATGTAAAGAGTGATGATAACAAAAAACTTTTAACAGATAAGAAAGTTGGTACCATCGCAATTGATTCACTATATTCTCCAATCGAAAGAGTATCCTATGAAGTACAACCTGCTAGAGTAGGACAAGATGAAAGCTATGACAAATTAGTTCTAGAAGTATGGACAAATGGTTCTATGAAGCCAGAAGAAGCAATTGCCTTAGCTTCACGTATCTTAATCGAACATTTCCAATTATTAACTGATTTAAGCAATATTGCTGATGTAACAGGACTAATGATCGAAAAAACAGAAGATCCAAAAGTAAAAGCATTAGAAACGACAATAGAAGATTTAGACTTCTCAGTTCGTGCTTATAATTGCTTAAAACGAGCTGGTATTCATACACTTCAAGATTTAGTTAACAAGTCAGAAGCTGATATGATGAAAATCCGTAATTTAGGAAAGAAATCCCTAAAAGAAGTATTAGATAAAGTAAGAGATTTAGGATTAATACTTCGTGATAATGACTAATTAGTAAGGAGGATAGATTATGGCATACCGAAAACTAGGTCGTGATAACAAGCATAGAAGAAGTTTATTAGCTAACCAAACAAAAGATGTTATCATGAATGAGAAGATCACAACAACCGAAACAAGAGCAAAAGAAGTACGTAAATTTGTAGATAAAATGATCTCCTATGGAAAAGATGGTAGCTTAGTAGCTAGAAGAAAGGCATTAGCATTTCTTCATAACGATACTGAAGCAGTCAAGAAAATATTTGACGAATTAGCTCCTCGTTATCAAGAAAGAAACGGTGGATATACAAGAATCGTTAAATTGACTGAAAGAAGAGGCGACGACGCCTTAATGGTAATTTTAGAATTAGTAAAATAATAAGTTCTTTAAGAGTTCTTGAAGAACTTTTTTTTTGGCTAAAAATATGGTAAGATAGATAGTGAAATGGTGGGATAGAAAATGGATATTAAAATAATCGCTATGGATTTAGATGGGACACTACTAACAGATGAGAAAAAAGTAACATCAACGACTAAGGAAGTGTTACAGAAGTGTAGAGAATTGGGCTATAAAGTAGTGGCAGTAACCGCTAGAATATTAACTAGTATGGAAGATGCTTGTTCAGTAGAATTATTTGATGACATTATTTTAAACAATGGAGGTTGTATTTATCATTGTGAAACCGCATCTACTCAAATCAAAGGAGAGATTTCTCTACCACTTGTACAAGAAATAAAAAAAGAGGTAGAACCGTTTTGTGAGAGAATAGATTTCTGTACGAATAATGCTTACTATATTTACAAACAAAAAAGTAATGCTAATAAACCATTCATTATCGATATTGACTCTTTATCCGAAATAAAAGAGCCGATTATGAGGATAAATATCTACTTCCCAGAGAATACTAAGTTAGAAAAATACCGAGATAAGATAAAGAAGAATCATCCTGATCTAAATTGCTTTCTCATGCAAGGTTCTGAAGATAAATCAGGGTGGCTCGTGATTAATCCCAAAGGGATAAGTAAATTTACGACATTGTTAGATTATGCTACACAAAAAGGAATAAACGAACAGCAAATTCTCTATTTTGGAGATGGGCTTAACGATTTAGAAGTAATGAACTCAAATGTGTATAGTGTCGCTATGGGAAATGCCTTACCCGAAGTAAAAAAAGTATCCAAAGAAATCACCTTAACGAATAATGAAGATGGAATTGCCAAATTTTTAAGCAAACGATTACTACAAAAAGAAGACTAATTTTCTATATAAAAACTGTTTCAAAAATACATAAATCAGTGATATAATAAAAATAGGTGGTATAATATGAAGGCATTAGTTACAGGAGCATCTTCGGGAATTGGCAGAGAAATGGCAAAGTATTTAGATCACTTAGGGTATGAGTTGATTATTGTTGCCAGAGATAAAGAAAAATTAGAACAACTAGCGGCTACATTGAACAAAAAACCAAAAATTATTGTAATGGACTTGATGTTAGAGTCAAACATTAAATCCCTTTATGTCCTAACAAAGAATGAAAATATCGATATTTTAATTAATAATGCTGGTTTTGGTGCTTTTGGTACTTTTACTGAGACAGAACTAACTACAGAATTAGAGATGATTGATCTAAATATAAAAACAGTACATATGTTAACTAAAATGTTTTTGAAGGATATGAAAAAAAAGAACAAAGGGTATATTCTTAATGTTGCCTCATCAGCAGCTTTTCAACCAGGTCCATTAATGGCCACTTATTATAGTACAAAGGCTTATGTATTACATTTGACTGAAGCAATTTACTATGAATTAAAACAAGAAAAATCCAATGTCCACATTTCTTGTCTATGTCCAGGACCAGTCGGTGATACCAATTTTAATCAAGTTGCGGGTGTATCTTTTTCCGTTAAACCGCAACCGGCAGAATTCGTTGCTAAATATGCAATCGATAGTATGCTAAAGAACAAAATGTTGATTATTCCAGGTTTCAAAATGAAATGTGTAAAATTTTTTGGAAGATTCTTATCGGATAAACAATTAATGGCTTTTGCTTATCGTATTCAAAAGAAAAAGAAAAATAAATAGTTTATACTAAATACTTACCAAAACTTATGGTTATATGGTAAGTATTTTTATATACTAGAAAGTTATATCAATAAAAAAGGGATTATTTAAACTAAAAATAGAAAGAAAACAGGAATAGTAATTTTTCTTGAATTTTTAATGCATATTTAGTATAATAGTAAGGCGATTGAGGTGGGGCTAATGTCTAAGATATTAGAAATTAACAATCTTACATTCAGCTATCCAGAAAAACCGTTATTCCGTGGATTATCGCTACAAATAGAAGAAGGACAATTCATCACCATCATAGGTAATAACAAAAGTGGTAAAACAACATTGATCAAACTAATATGTGGTATTCTAAACAGTAAAGAATCAATAGTTGCTGGATATGCTTATGTAAACCATGCTAGAATTCACGATAATTCTAGATTTTTTGGGGTGGTATTTTCTGGTGTAGATAATAAATTCTTATTTGATAATGTTTACAAAGAAATGGCCTTCCCTTTAGAAAATTTAAATACCCCTATTCCCCAAATCGAAGAAAAAATTCTTCAAATAGCTAAAGAATTCGGGATCACAAAATTGTTAGATCGAAAAATTGAAGATTTAACTAATTCTGAAAAACAAGAACTATTGATTGCGATTGCCCTCCTACATGAACCTAAAGTTTTATTATTAGATAATGCATTTTCTATGATGAATAAAAAAACGAAAGAAAAAATCCAGAAGATTTTAAAGGAAAAAATTGAAAAAGAAAAGTTAACTGTGATTCTAACTACCACAAATTTAAATGAAATCATATCGAGTGATTATACTTATGTATTAAATAATGGCGAAATTATCATGGAAGGAAAACCAAAAAGTATTTTACGAGAAGAAAAAATATTAAATCGTATTGGCTTAGAACTTCCGTTTATGATTGATTTATCTCTAAAATTAGAATTCTATGAATTATTAGATGATGAGATTACAGATATGGATAGGATGGTGAATACATTATGGAAATAATTTTCAAAAATGTAGGATACCGTTATAAAAATAGAAAAATTCTAGAAAAAGTCAATCTAAAGATCAGAAATAATAGAATTACAGGAATAACTGGAGATAATAAAACTTTATTAATCGAATTAATTAATTCTGTAGCTTTCCCTAGTTATGGAGAAATCAGAATCGGAAGTAAAGAAATTAATGATGATAATTTAATTGAGTTAAGAAGAACTGTATGTTTAATTAGACAAAATCCAGAGGAACAATTTTTTACAGCTACAGTAAAAGAAGAAATGGAATTTTTAGTGGGGCGTCTAAACTATAAGAGTAAAAATATCATAAAAAAAATGAAAGATTCTCTTCAAATTGTAGGATTAAACGAAAGCTATCTAGAAAAAGAAATTTTTAAATTATCAACAGGAGAACAAAAACTAATTCAAGTAGCGATAAGTCTATTATACAATCCTAATATCGTCATCTTTGATGAACCATTTGTTGAATTAGACTATACAAATAAAAAGAAACTAATCAAATTAATTAAATTATTAAAAGAACGTTATCAAAAGACAATTTTAATAGTTAGTAATGATAGTAATATTTTATATGAATTAACAGATGATTTAGTAATCATAAAAAAGACAAGAGTAATAGCAGCTGATGAGACAGTAAAAATATATCAAGATGTTGACTTTCTAGAATATAACGATATAGAAATTCCTGATCTAATTGCTTTTACAGCTAAAGCTCGAGAAAAAAATGTAAAACTATCTTTTCATAAAGATATTAGGGACTTAATAAAGGATGTGTATAAACATGTTTAAGAAAGATTCTCTTCTTTATGAAGTAAATATTATTAGTAAACTAATCTCATCACTTTTAGTTATTGTCTCTTTACTATTTCTACATTCTTCAGCTTTAATTGTATTGATTAGTGTTGTTTTATGCTTCTTATCTTTAGAATTTAAATTTATTTCCAAAGTGGGGATATTTGGAGTACTTCTTTCTATTTTAACTACTTTTTATCCACAGTTTATGGGGATAACTAAATTCATTATCTTTATGGAATATATCATGTTAATTAAGAAAGTAACGGATTCTTCAGAACTACGGTATATATTAGAAGTAACCTTATATAAATTTCAAAGTAAAAAAATTACTTACCATATTCTTTATATCATCTATTTCTTCCGTTATTTAAAAAAGAATATGCGACTTCTTGATAATTTACGAGAAGATTATGCAATTGAAAAAGATTTCTTTTATATTCGTTTTTCATTGAAGAAAGCTTATGCAAAGACTAAACATGAAATTCGTGATCTAATGGAAATTAACCAACTTAGATTCTATAATTATACAAGTAAACGAACTTATATTGAAAAACCAACTTGGGAAAAGTGGGATACGAACTATCTTTTATTTCATATTGCGGTACTTGTATTTATGATAATTTACGGAGGATAAAATGAGATATAAAATTATTTTTTCCTATGATGGAACTAATTTTAATGGTTATCAGATTCAACCGGGACTTAGAACCGTTCAAGAATGTATAGAAGATGCCGTTAGTTATTTAAATAGAAAACAAAGAACAGGAATCACATCATCTGGACGTACAGATAAAGGAGTACATGCTTTAGCGCAAGTAGCTCATTTTGATTTAGATATCGAAATACCAGTAGATAAGATAAAAAGAGGATTAAACTCTAATTTACCATCAGATATCCATATCATCAGTGTAAAGAAAGTAAGTAGTGATTTCCATGCACGTTTTTTAGCGAAGAAGAAAGAATATGTCTATAGAATTAATATAGGAGAATATAATCCATTAGAAAGAAATTACGTCTATCAATACAATCGAGAATTAAAAGTAGAAGAAATGAAGAAAGCACTAAAACTATTTGAAGGGACTCATGACTTTACCTCTTTTGTCTCAAGTGAAGATACTCGTGAAAATAAGACGAGGACGATTTATAAAACGTCGCTTAATCAAAAAGGAAAGATCATCGAAATTCATTTTCAAGCCGATGGCTTTATGAAATATCAAGTAAGAAACATGGTAGGGCTATTATTAGCGATTGGTAGTGGTAAAAAAGAAGTAGAGGATGTAAATGTCTTATTACAAGCGAAAAGTCGTCAAAGAGCGGTTAAAACTGCTCCTGCAGCAGGGTTATATTTAAAGAAAGTATGGTATTAAGAGGGAAAATACAAGAAAATAGGAGAACAGAACAGATCACTTGAAGTGGACAACTGGAATTGTTTAATGAAATGAGATTATCCAAAATTACTAATTAATGAACGTCTGATAAATGCCGACTGGATAGATAGCTTATTATTACTAGTGAAAAAGTAAAAAAAGTGTAAAAAGTCAGATAAAACAAAGAGAAAAGTAAACATTTTATTGACTTTGACACCCTTTTATAATATAATTTTAACTGGTACATTTTATATATTCCAATTTCTTGCTTATATCCTGGGAAAATATAAGTGGGAAGGGAAAAGTAAAAGGAGAATATATATGACAAGTTTCATGCAAACAAAAGAAACGGTGGCTAGAAAATGGTATGTTATTGATGCCAAAGATCAACCACTAGGAAGAGTAGCAGCTAAAGCTGCACATATGTTAAGAGGTAAACATAAACCTACTTACACACCACATATTGACTGTGGTGACTATATCATCATTATTAACGCAAAAGAGACCAAATTAACAGGAAATAAGTTAGACAAGAAAATGTATTACAATCACTCTATGTATCCAGGTGGATTAAGAGAAAGAACAGCTAAAGAAATGAAAGAAAAATATCCTGTTGAAATGATGGAAAGAGCTGTAAAGGGAATGCTTCCACATAACAGATTAGGACGTCAAATGTATAAAAAATTATTTGTATATGAGGGAGAAAATCATCCACATATGGCCCAAAAGCCTACTGTGATTGAACTTTAATAAGGAGGATAAGTTATGGCAAAGAATAAAATTTATACTGGTACTGGAAGAAGAAAAACTAGTGTAGCTAGAGTAAGATTAGTATCAGGAAATGGAAAAATTACCGTTAATGGAAGAGATGTACATGATTATTTACCTTATGAAACGTTAATCATGGATTTACAACAACCACTAGTTGCAACGAATACAAAAGATATATTTGATGTTGAAGTTTCTGTATCAGGTGGCGGATTCTCAGGACAAACTGGAGCTATCCGTTTAGGAATTACAAGAGCATTATTACAATATGATGAAACAACAGCTAAGGATTCAGAAAATAGTTTCCGTAAAATTCTAAAACCAGCTGGATTCATTACTAGAGATGCTCGTAAGAAAGAACGTAAGAAACCAGGTTTAAAGAAAGCTCGTCGTGCTCCACAATTCTCAAAACGTTAGAAGATGATTATAAAAGTCAAGATAATATTCTTGACTTTTTCAATTTCAGAAATGAGGTAGACATGATATTAAGTGTAAGTGAAAGATGTGATATAGTTGCTTTTTACATGGATTGGTTTTGTGATCGTTTAAAAGCAGGGTATATCGATGTTAGAAATCCTTTTTATCCCAAACAAGTAAGTGGAATTATTCTGGATAAAGATCACATAGAAGCGATCGTATTCTGCACCAAAAATCCAGAACCATTATATAAACGAATGAATGATATTCCATACCCTTATATTCTTCATGTCACTATAACTCCATATTTGAAAGACATAGAACCATACGTTCCAGAGAAAAGAAAAACAATCGAAATTGTTAAGAAGATCTCCCAGATAATTGGTAAAGACAGAGTAATTATTCGTTATGATCCAATCTTTATCAGTCAAAAATATAATATTGAATATCACAAAAAAATGTTTGAACGTCTATGTAACGAATTAAGTGACTATACAAATCGTATAATTATCAGTTTTATTGATCTAAAAAGAAATACCCTAAAAAATAGAAAAATATTAAACATGGAAGCGCTAACCAAAGAAAAAATAGAAGAATTGGCTTCCTTTATGGGTAAAACTGCCAAGAAATATCATCTTATGATTTCTACTTGTGCAGAAAATATAGATTTAGAAAAGTTTGGTTTTGAAAAAATACCATGCACATCTGAAAAAAATATTCAAAATTTACTTCATAATCAAAAGAAATATAAGCCCAATAAAACAAGAGAAAACTGTAACTGTATTGATATGGTCGATATTGGCTGTTATAATATTTGTCACCATTTTTGTCGTTACTGCTATGCAAATTATGATGAAAGCCAAGTATTAAAAAACATAAACCAACATGATCCAACTTCCAGTTTACTGACTGGTTGTTTAACTCCTGAGGATATCATAAAGGAAAAAGTATAAAAGAGCTACTAAACTGTTTAGTAGCTCTTTAAATTCCTATTTTTTCACGTGATATTTTTGGATATGGTTCTTTTTCGTTGGTAATTCCCAAAATATAATCGACACTCGTATTATAAAAAAAGGCTAATTTAATCAAGACATCAGTTGGAATATCATTGGTACCAACTTCATATTTAGAATATCCTGTTTGACTCATGCCTAATACTTTGGCAATATCCCGTTGAAATAAATCTTTGTCTTCTCTCAAGTCACGTAATCTAGACATATTTGTACCACCTATTTGCATTTTAGCATAGGAATTTTTTTCTACTAGATCACAATCTAAAATAGGTTATTACCTAGCACCAATAACCTGAATTGGCTTATTTTAGTTATTACTTTTCGATAGATAAATTAGCGAAAAAGAAAAACTTCTGAAGCGAAGTTTACTTTTGTATATTTGTTTCTGGTAAAGTAACAATCTCTAATGCTTGAAAACCCTTAGCCGTTTCTAATAATTTGAATTGAACTAATTGCCCTTGTTCTAAAGTTCGATAACCATCTTGTAAAATATTAGAATAATGAACAAATATATCTTCATAATCATTATATTCAATAAAGCCATATCCACGTTCATTATTAAACCATTTAATACGTCCTATCATCATATTTCCTCCTTCTATTCTACTTGTGAATTCACTAAAACTTAAGTAATACTATCGTATCATAAAAAGTAGGCAAAGTTAGAAAAAAGTGATAAAATGTAGTTTTTCATCGATTTTCGGTAATCAATCTAAGATAGAATTTTATTATTAGTTAACTTTTCTTTTAAGGCATGTCGTCTATCACGGGCGATTAATTGATGAATAGACTCTTGACTAGTTTTAAATAAAATTGTATTTGTACGGAAATTTACTGTATCAATATTAAAAAGATTAACAATACAACTACGATGACTTCTAAAAAATCTAGGATCTTGTTGTAGTTTCTTCTCAATCGTAATTAAACTACTACAAATAGGATAAGAATGATGACCTGTCGTATGAAGAATAGTTACATTATCATTTGATCTTTTTTCAAAATATAAAATATTTCGATAAGGTACTTGTAATATATCTCCATCGGACAAAAAAGAAAAACAATAATGTTCAGTTGAATAGGAATAAGCGGTATTGAGTGTTTCTAGAAGTAAAGATTTAAAATCATCCGCTTTCTTAGAAAGAAAATCTAATGCAAATGTTCGTTTGGTAAACTGACTATGTTGATAATGATCAAAGTCAGACAATAAAATAATCTGACTAAAGACATCACCACGTAGACGAATCTCTCTAGCTAAATCAAGTCCATTTTTTCCAGGAACTTCAACATCAAAAATAAAAATTTTAATTCCATCTAGTTGATCAATATGTAGTTTCTTAAATTCACTATAATCTTTACAGGTAAAAATACAATAATTTTTTCTTTTATTGCTCCCCAAGAATTGATGAATAACTGACTGATAAATCGAAGAAGATAAACAAACATCTTCATAAATAATAAAATAAATCATATAAACGCTTCCTATCTTCTTCAGTATATCAAATTAAAAAAATTATGTAAACAAAATAGACTTTCTTTAGAGTAATCATAAGCAATATACTAATATGGTAATAAAGCAAATGAATAATAAAACTCTCTCTAAAACATTAAATTTCTTGGTAAAAGTAAATAAACAAAATCGATAGCCCTGTTTTCCAAAGAATATCACTGATCATAATATATCTAAAAACAAAAAAACCTGCTAATTTAGCAGGTAATATCTATAGTGAATTATTTAATTTCGATTACAGTTTTAGTATCGACTTCTTCTTTTTTAGGAACAGTTACAGTAAGAACACCATCCTTAAATTCGGCATTGATTTTTTCACTGTCTAACTCTCCAAGATAAAATTCACGTTTATAAGAACCGTATCTTCTTTCACGACGAATATAATTCTTGTCTTTGTGTTCCTCATTTTCTTCTTGCTTTTCAGCAGTTATTGTTAAGTAGCCTTTATCACATTCTACTTTAATGTCTTTCTTATTAAATCCAGGAATGTCCATTTCAATATGATAAATACCATCTTTCTCATAAATATCACATTTCATGTTACTTTCCTCAGGTACACTTAAGAAATTATCAAAAATGTCATCTAAATAATACTTTCTTGGGATTAAATTCATATATCATCCTTCCTTTCATGATTCCATATTACCACTTATTTTAGCAGTTGTCAATAGTGAGTGCTAAAAATTACAATTTTTGACAATAGAAAATTTTGTAATTTCCTTGCCTGACTAAAGAGAAGATGATAAACTCACAATATAAAAAGCTACTTTCTATTAGTAGCTTTAGTATAAGGTCTCTTATCATCAGTAAATTCAGTTAGATAATCGATACTGACATGATAGAAGAGTGCTAATTTTTTTAAAACTTCGATTGGTACATTTAGATTACCATTTTCATATCTAGAATAAGTAGTTTGAGAACAGTTGATCATTTTGGCAATACTACGTTGCGGTAAATCATGATCTTCTCTCAAATCACGTAATCTCTTCATAATATCACCATTTTCATTCTATAATATACCAATGTCGCATATTGACATATATGCCAAATAAGCATAAAATAAAATTGAATAGGGGGAAAACTATGAAATATGCCACATTATATATGAAATACGTTATTTGCCCATTAGAAGAAAAAATAAAAGAGATAAAGCTGAAAATATATCAGAAACGCTTCTATCTCTCGAAGAAAAAAGATGAACAGTATTTGCTTAAAATGGAAAAATTACTATTCTATTACTATGAAAAATTAAATCAAATACTAGAAGAAGAATTAAGTATAAAAAAATAAAGATATAATTAAATATCTTTATCGACATTCTTTCTAGCATAAGGTTTCTTAACGTCAGTAAATTCAGTTAGGTAATCAATACTAACATGATAAAAGGTAGCCAACTTTTTTAATACATCGATTGGTACACTAAGTTTACCATTCTCATATCTAGAATAAGTAGTTTGCGAACAGTGTAAAAAATTAGCTAAATCTTTTTGTTTTAGGTCTTTATCTTCCCGTAAATCACGAAGTCTTTGCATCATTATCACCATTCAATATTCTATAGTATGCCAATCATGCATACTTGTTTTTATGCGAAAAACGAATATTAAAAGTTGTTCTCCTTTTTAGTAGATACCTACTTATTAGAAAGATAGTTTATAATTTAGAATGAATAGGAAAAAAATGATAGAAGATTGGAAAGAAAATTACTTAAAAATAAAGAATATGATATAATACAACAGAGGAGGAAAAATATGAAATGTCCAGTATGTAAAGATGTAACATTATTAATGTCTGAAAAACGTGGTGTTGAAATTGACTATTGCCCAGAATGTAGAGGAATTTGGTTAGATCGTGGTGAATTAGAAAAGCTAATGAACCATGAAGAAAGAGAAGAAACAACTCCACAAAAAAGTAAGAAAGACAAAGATAATTATCGAGAAGGTGGAAGAAAAAGAGAGTCTTTTCTAGGAGAGATATTTGATATTTTTGGTGGAGATTAAAATTCAATGTATAATTCAAAGTAGCATATCCAAAAAGGTATGTTACTTTTTTATATACTAGGAATTTGCTTAGTTAAAGGATGAAAATAAGAAAAAATAGAAAAAATATAGAGAATAGATAGTATAAGATAAATGATAGAAAAATCCAAGAAAGGTAGTTCATATAAAATAGGTATTTGCTGCTAAAACTATAAAACCATAATTTTGATTAATGGTAATCTTTAATAAACAAATTCACGTATAGCTATTGATAAAAAAAAGATTATCTTACTTTAAATAAAAAAACATATACTTTATTAGGTGATCTAGAAGATGAAGAAAAGATTAGTTTTTGCAGCAATTCTAACCTTAATTTTAGTACTTCTTCTCGGTTTTTATCCCAAAGCTAGTGCGATAAGTGAAGAATTACCCTTATTAGGAAAAATAATATTTGTAGATCCTGGACATGGAGGCAGAGATCCTGGAACGATGTATGGAAAAATACTGGAAAAAGATATAACTTTAGAGATATCCAAAAAGCTAAGAAATAAGCTTAGCGAAAAAGGGGCAATTGTCTATATGACAAGAGAAACAGATACGGATTTATCTAGTGAATGGGATGATAGAAAAAAGCGGGGAGATCTCTATCGTCGCATATTGATGTATAAGAAATATCATGCAGAAATGTATCTATCTATTCACATTAATCACTACCGTAATCCTAGTTGGAATGGGGCTGAAGTACTTTACAATGAAATCAATCCCCAGAATAAAGTACTTGGGGAAATATTAATGAAAAATTTTAAAACAGAACTAAAAACGAAAAGATCTTTAAAGAAAACAGATCTTTATATGTATAAAAATACTACAGTTTTAGGTGTATTAATTGAATGTGGTTTCATGTCCAATGCCAATGAACGTTATTTATTACAAACAGATGAATACCAAGAACAATTAGCTAAAATTATTACCAATAGTGTAATTGAATATTATCATACTATGGATTAGTATTTATACTGTAAAAGTAAATTTCTTTTGTTAATAAACGAATTAGATAAAAATGATAGATAATAACGAAGCGAAGAAATTATTTCTATTTTTTTAGCACTCTATATTGACATTTGCTAATATGAGTAGTAAGATAAAACCAATCGAATTGAAAATAAGAAAGAGGGAATAGAAATGAAAAAGAAACAATTTAAAGCGGAATCCAAGAAACTTTTAGATTTAATGATTCATTCGATTTATACAAATAAAGAAATTTTCTTACGAGAATTAATATCTAATGCTAGTGATGCGATTGATAAATTATATTATCGATCTTTAACAGATAAAAAGATCAAAGTAAAAAGAGATTCTTTAGAAATAAAGTTAGCTCTTGATAAAGAAAAGAGAGAACTTTCAATCAGTGATAATGGTTGTGGTATGACCTTAGAAGAATTAGAAAATAACCTAGGTACCATCGCCCAAAGTGGATCACTTGCTTTTAAAGAAACAGCAGAAAAGAAAAAAGATATCGATATTATTGGTCAATTCGGTGTCGGATTCTACTCAGCATTTATGGTTAGTGAACAAGTTAGTGTAATTAGTAAATCAATAGATAGTGATAAAGCCTACTGTTGGGTATCTAAAGGTGCAGATGGATATACAATAGAAGAATGTGAAAAAGAAGAAGTAGGAACTACAATTATCCTAAAAATAAAAGAAGATACCGAAGAAGAAAAATATAGTGAGTTTCTAGAGACATACCGTATTCAAGGAATTGTCAAAAAATATTCAGACTATATTCGTTATCCAATTAAAATGGATATTGAACATCGCCATTTAAAAGAAGGATCTAAAGATGAATATGAGTCTCATATCGAAGAAGAAACTTTAAACAGTATGATTCCTATTTGGAAGAAAAATAAAAAGGATTTAAAACAAGAAGATTATAACCGTTTCTATCAAGAAAAATTCTTTGATTATGAAGAACCACTTCGTACCATTCATACTTTTGTTGAAGGACAATGCAGTTACCATGCCTTACTCTATATACCTAGTCATGCTTCTTATGACTATTACTCTAAAGAATTTGAAAAAGGCTTAACTCTTTACGCAAACGGAGTAATGATCATGGAAAAATGTGGAGATCTATTACCTGATTATTTTAGCTTTGTAAAAGGTTTAGTAGATAGCGATGATTTATCTTTAAATATTTCTCGAGAAATGCTTCAACAAGATCGTAAACTACAATTAATTGCCAAAACAATAGAAAAGAAAATTAAAAGTGAGTTAGTTGATCTACTAGAAAATGATCGTGACAATTATGAAAAATTCTTTAAAGCTTTCGGTATGCAATTGAAATTTGGTATTTACAACAATTATGGATTAGATAAAGATAAATTAAAGGATTTAATGATTTTCTATTCTTCAACAGAAAAGAAAATGGTTACTTTTAAAGAATATATTTCTAGAATGAAAGAAAACCAAGATAAAATTTATTATGCTTGTGGAGAAACTGTAGATAAGATCGATGATCTTCCACAAGTAGAAAAAGTAAAAGATAAAGGTTATGAAATTCTATACCTAACGGATTATGTAGATGAATTCGTTATGCAAACATTAACGGAATACGACAATAAAAAATTTGTCAATGTCAGTACAGATAACCTAGATTTAGATACTGAAGAAGAAAAAGAAAGTTTGAAAAAACAAAATGAAGAAGCTAAAGATATGTTTGCAAGTATGAAAGAAGCCTTAAAAACAGAAATCCAAGATGTCAGATTTACCAACCGTCTAAAGAACCATCCAGTATGCTTAACATCAGAAGGAGCAATTTCTTTAGAGATGGAAAAAGTAATCAATGCAATGCCAACTGATGAAAAAGTAAAAGCAACTACAGTGATGGAAATTAATGCTAATCACCCAATTGCTGAAAAGTTAAAAGATTTATATCAAAATAATAAAGAAGAACTAGAAAATTATACAAAAATATTATATGCTCAAGCTAGATTAATTGAAGGACTTCCAATTACAAATCCAACTGAAATTAGTAATCTAGTCTGTGAAGTAATTTCAAAATAAAAAAGAATAATGATCATTCACTATTCTTCCTCTAAGAAAAGTATAGAATAAACCAATGAGTAGTATGTTAAAGTAAGCATACTACTTATTTATTTGTTTCCAAAATAATAACCAAAGAAAAACACTAACCATTAATGCTATTTCACTTCTTTTTGTAAATAGGTATTTGGATAATAGTGTTCTAAAATTTGCCGATAAGAGTAGCCTGCTTTAGCCATTCCCTCAGCTCCATATTTACTAAGACCTAATCCATGTCCATGTCCACGAGTAGTAAAAGTTGTATAATCATCTTCAATACTAATACTAAAGTCATTAGAGTTTAATCCAAGTCTTCTAGCTAAAATTAATCCATCAAACACTTTATCTTGAAATTTAATATATTTTACTCGATGACCAATTGTTTTTACTAAGATTTCAACAGGAGTATCTTTAGTGATCTCAACTTGTAATAATTTACTAAGATAGTCGTTAGGTACAATTCTTCTACTCACTGAATTACGATCAGTATCAAAAAAACTAGATACGCTGACTAAATAAGGATAAGCAAGTTTCAAAACATTACTAGAATCCTCAGTTTTACCATTACTAGATAAATGATAGTAGACATCAATATAATCTCCATCAAACATAAGAACCTCGTTTTCAGTATCTTTAATTGCCTTTTTTATTTTCTGAGTATATTCATCATAATGATTTCCCCAAATTTCTTTTAAATAATTTTTATCACGATAGATTTGTACTGCATTATAGTCTTTGATTTTTAAACCTTTACTCAATCGTTTAGAAGCATAAGTTCTAGCAATTACAGCCTGTGCTTTTAATGTTTCATCATGAAATACAGCGGGCATTTCCCCAGAGACTACTCCAAAAATATAATCATCCATTTTTAAACGTTCGATGATACCACTACTTCGATCTAAATCGATGAACTTATTACTTAACCCACTCTCAACCCCAATGATCTCTACTAACCGATCATTTCTTTTATCATAATTACTTAAATCTAAAGAGACTACCACAATATCATTAACGACGACATAGATCATATTCCCAGAAAAATCAATTCCCATATTATCCACATAGTGAGAAATCTTCCGGTATAATTCAACTGGTTCCCTCTCATGACGTTGAAAAATAAATTCACTGGCATACTCTTCTTTATTATTTAAATATAAATATAAAACATCTTTACCTTCTACATTAACCATTAAATATTTATAAAACATATCATCACCTAATACTAGTATTAGATGATTTAAAAAAAACATACAGATTAAACAAAAAAGAATTAAAACTTTAAAACTCAAAGTATTTTAATTCTTTATTTTTACTACAATCTTTTCCAGTAACATAACTGCGATTAGATAAAACTTTTTTCAAGTTTATTTTCTTATCGTAATAAAAGAACTGATTGATCTCATTGATCATCTCTGTTGTTTTAGCTAAACTTTCACTATATAATTCTAATAAAGATTTACTACTACTTGTTCTCTTATCTGTTGGATTATACCATTTTTTATGTTCTAGATTTAAAAACCATTTATAGTTTCCCATTTTCATATGATAAGAAAGGGGAGCTTTACGAAGTAAACTTTTAGGACAAACTAAATCAATTAATGAAAAACTTAATCGTTTCCATCCCGTTGGATCATAACGAAATACTCGGAAAAAAAAGCGCATTTGAGAGATAGCTTTTAAATAATAAGTATGAAATTTATCTATTCCAAATACTTCTCGATAAGTAAAATCCATTACTTCGATAAGTTCAGGACTAAGTGTATTGACATTGAAACAGAATTCATGACACTTGAACTTATATGGCCTCATATGCTCTCTAATCATAACCAAATAGTTGTCAAAGTAAGATTCCATTTCCCCATGTAATTGATTATAACGATATGTGGATTTATCCTGTTTATTATATTCTCCCGTTCGATAAATAACATAAGGATGTATCGTTGAATCTAATACATAGTGACTTAACATACCATAGAGAAAAGCAATAACTTCGGGATGATATTGATAGTGATTATATTTAATATAATTGACTAAGGTAGAAAAAAAGTCATAACTTTTATGACGATGAAAATAAGAACCAAAATCACGCATCTTTTTACCCTTTTTTAAATTGGTAAGATTATAAAAAAATAAGACATCCATACTTTGAGCTGCGGTTTTAAATAGTTCTTTATGTTCTACTAATAGTTCTTTACTTTTAATACTTAATCGATCATAAACATCCATTGCAAAATAGGCATGGGTAATACTGCTAGCCATAACATCACATCCAAAAAAATTATATCATTTATTATAATATATGTAAAACAAGAACAAAATTAGTATGAAAAATACTAGCTAAATTTCTTAGTTATTCTTTCCCATTTTTCCCCATATTTTTTCACAATTTTTTCATACAATTTACATAATTTGTGTGGTATAATTTATGGTAGGTGATGAGTGGTATGGCTTTTGATAAGAATTTTAAAACATTAGATGAGCAAATTACGATCTTAGAATATAAAGGCTTAAAGATCGAAGATAAGACTTATGCCAAAAGAGTTTTACTACGAGAAAACTATTTTTTTCTAAACGGTTATCGTCACTTATTTCTAAAATCGGCAAATGAGAAAAGATTTATAGAAGGAACTACGTTTGAAGAAGTATATAGTTTATTTTTATTCGATCGAGCATTTCGTAATATTATTTTTAAGAATTTATTAATTATTGAGAATAGTATAAAATCGATTATCGCTTACCAATTATCTAAAAAATATGGTTATAAAGAAAGTGATTATCTAAAAGCAAGAAATTTCACTCATATACCTCAAAAATCCAGACAAGTGAATGACTTAATAAAAAAAATGAAACGTCAGGTTCGGATAAATGCTCCTCAGCATGCAGCTACTATGCACTATGTAAATAATTATGGTTATATTCCCCTATGGGTTTTAGTTAAAGTGTTGTCTTTTGGGATTGTTGGTGAACTCTATTCAGTTCTAAAGCGAGAAGATCAAGACAGTATTGCTGAAGTCTATGGGATCGATGCAGAGACACTACAGAATTATTTACCAATCTTAGCCAATTATCGTAATTTGTGTGCACATGAGGATATTGTATTCGAAAATAGGACTCAACGACATCTAGAGGAAACCGTCTACCATAAGTTATTAAAACTAGAAAAGGTAGAAGGTGAGTATGTACAAGGTATAAATGACATCTTTGCCCTTGTGATAATTATTAAACAGTTATTAACAGAAACGGAATTTAAAAATCTAACTGAAGAAATCAAACATATTTTAGAAAATTTAGAATACAATCTAAAAACGATTACAGTGGATAAAGTATTAACAAGAATGGGCTTTCCTGTCAATTGGCAAGAATTAGCAAATATAACAAAGAAGGTGGAAGAATGAGAGAAAAATTAGTAAAGTTTTTAAGTGTTCTTTTAGTAGTAGCTGTAGCCGGTGGTGCCGGAGGGTTCACAACGTATTATTTTATGCAGGATGAGATTAAGGAAAGTAATATGATTAGTAATCAAACAACCAATACAACGGGTGTTGTAAAGTGTAATTCAGATATTACTATTGATGAGACGGGAATTGCTCCTGCCGTAGGAGAAATATACGATGCTACAGTAACATTACAGAATTACCAAAATGGAAGATTAACTTCTTCAGGAAGTGGGTTTATCTATAAGAAAGATGAAGATAGTAAGTATGCTTATATTCTAACTAATCATCACGTAGTTGACGGTGCAGATGAATTACTTGTTACATTATCTAGTGATGATCAAGTAAAAGGTACAGTATTAGGTAGCGATCGTTATATGGATTTAGCCGTTGTTAGAATTGATGGCGAGTTAGTAAAACAAGTAGCTAAAATCGGAAATAGTGAAGAATCTAATGTAGGAGATACCGTATTTACTGTTGGTACTCCAATTGGTTATGAATATCGTGGTACAGTAACCAAAGGAACTTTATCAGGTAAAAATCGTATGGTAACTGTCAGTGTTGATTCAACAAGTGATTGGGTAATGAATGTTTTACAAGTAGATGCCGCAATCAACCCAGGAAATAGTGGTGGACCACTAGTTAATGTTAATGGCGAAGTAATCGGAATCAATTCTTTAAAATTAGTAGAAGATGAAATCGAAGGTATGGGATTCGCTATTCCTATCGAATATGCAATGAAATATGTCGATGAATTAGAATCAGGTAAAGCAATCGAACGTCCATTAATTGGAATTAGTATGTTAAATGTAACAGATAGTTATCGTTTGTATCAATATAATATTAGAATAGACTCTGATATCGAAGAAGGAGTAGTTATTGTCGGAATTACTTCAGGTAGTGGAGCTGATAAAGCTGGATTACGTGTAGGGGATGTCATTACTGCCGTAAATGGAAAATCAGTTAGTAATGCTGCTTATTTACGTTACCAGTTATATCAATATGAAGTAGGAGATACGGTCCAACTTACTTATAATCGTGATGGTAAAGTAAGAACTGCAGATGTTACTTTGACTAAAGTAGAAGAATAAAAATAGGAAAAAAGAAAACCAACTATAAAGATTAAACAGTTTCTTAAGAAACGAGATTTAACCGAAAAAAAGTTGGTTTTTTGTGTTATAAAAAGTGCTTTCTTTTCTAACTAAAAAATGTTAAAATAAAAAGGCGAAAAGGGAGTAAATATGGAAAAATATCAAGTAATTGAAAATAGTTTAATTACCAAATATAGAAAAGATATCTGGGCAAAGTTTGTCAAAGGGGTAAAAGAGTTCGAAATGATCCAAGAAAATGACAAAATTGCCGTCTGTATGTCAGGGGGAAAAGACTCTTATATACTAGCTAAATGTATGCAAGAAATTCAAAGACATGGCAAAATAAAGTTTGAGCTAGTTTTTTTAGTCATGGATCCTGGTTATACTAAAGAAAACAGAAGAAAAATTGAAGAGAATGCGAAAACTTTAGCCATTCCTATTACCATAGTAGAGAGCGATATTTTTCAAGCAGTAGAAAAAATAGAACAGTCTCCTTGTTATTTATGTGCAAGGATGCGTAGAGGTACATTGTATAGTAAAGCTCAAGAACTAGGCTGTAATAAAATCGCTTTAGGTCATCATTATGATGATGTCATGGAAACTATCCTTCTTAGTACCATTTATGGGGGAGAATTTAAAACGATGATGCCTAAACTACACAGTACGAATTTTAAAGGGATGGAGCTGATTCGACCATTATATTATGTCCGAGAAAAAGACATTATTTCTTTTGCCAAATATCATCAGTTAGAATTTTTAAATTGTGCCTGTAAATTTACGGCCGAAAATAATGATCAGAATTTAAACAGTAAACGCTTAGTGATTAAACATTTAATCGCTGAATTAAAAAAAGATAATCCATACATCGAAAATAATATTTTTAAAAGTGCTTTTAATGTGAACCTCGATACGATTATTGGTTACCATCGAAAAGATTTTGAGTATAATTTTTTAGATGATTATGATAAGGAAGACAAATAGAGAGGAGTCTAATAAAGATGGAACTAGGAAAAAACAAGCTAGCTAAATCTTGTTTATTAGAATTAAGAGAAGTATTAATCAGTCAAGAACAAAATACCGATCATTATTTTTCTTTAGAACAAATACTAGAAGGATTGGAGAAAAACTGTAATCTCTTTTTCGATTATCCGATTCCGGATAGTAGGGGATTATTTCAACTACATCTTATCTCTTTAAGAGAATATCGATATCTATCTCTTCAAATCCAACATCCGATATTAGCAAGAGATAATTTCTATTTTGAACTTGATTTTGACTTAAAGGGAAATAATTGTTCTATACGTACGAATAGTGAATATCTAGATAGAAAAGTAAACCAGATGATGATTGTAGAGTACGGAGATTATAATCCATATCATCGAGGAGAAAACCCATTTTTAACAAAGTTAAAACAACATATTTTCTTTAGACAAGAATATTTTCCTGTTGAAATAAGAGAATACTTGACTCAAAACGCACCAAAACAAAAAATAAAAGTTTAAATAATAAAAATGTATGTTATGATAAGGGTAAGATAATTATCATAGCCAAAAGGTGGATAATCATCCATCTTTTTTTAGTAGGAGGGGCCATGTCAATTTTACAAGTAGAAAACTTATCTAAACATTATGGAAAAAATGAACAGTTAGTAAAAGCGCTTGATGAAATCACTTTTTCTGTGGAAAAAGGGGAATTTGTTGCGATCGTTGGCGCATCAGGTAGTGGAAAAAGTACTTTACTTCATTTAATTGGTGGAGTAGATAAACCAACAAGTGGAAAAATCATCGTTGACGGTGTGGATATCACCTCGTTAAAAGAAGAAGAGCTAGCCAAATATCGGCGAGAAAAAACAAGTATTATCTATCAATTTTATAACTTGATTCCCGTGTTAAATATAAGAGAAAATATTGAGTTTCCCGTGCTAATAGATGGAAAAAAGGTAGACGAAGAATTCTTAAATGAGTTAATTGAAGTACTGAATCTTCAAAATAGAACTAGCCATTTACCCAATGAATTATCAGGAGGTGAACAGCAACGAGTCGCTATTGCCCGAGCACTATTAATCAAACCAAATTTACTGTTAGCCGATGAAGCAACTGGAAACTTGGACAGTAAGTCAACTCACCAAATATTAGAATTATTAACTCTTACTAACCAAAAGTATCAACAGACGATTCTTATGGTTACTCATGATTTAGAACTAGCCCGATATGCGAGTAGAATAATCACAATCAAAGATGGAAAAATAGTCGCCGATGAAAAAAAGAATAATAATGGTAATGAAAGTCTCTCTTTAAATCAAGATAAAGGAAAATTAACTGATGAAAACGCTGTATAAAACAACCCTTCGCATTTTAAAATATAATAAAAAAAGAACTTTTGTTACCATACTTGGTGTAATTTTATCCAGTATATTAATGTTTGGAATTGGTTTAATATTTTCGACAATGCGAGAAAACTTGCTAGTGGAAGCTAGAAGAAGTGGTGGCTATCAACATGTTACTTTTGCCAATATGACACCAGAGAAGATGACGGCCTTTCCTTCAGATAAAATCGACTGGCTAGTGGAATATCAAACTTTAGAAACAATAGAAACCATTAATGGTATCGCGAATTTGATTGCGATCGAAGATGTACCAGCTGGTAGTTTTGAATTATTGAGTGGTCGTCTTCCAAAGAAAGAAAAAGAAATTTTAATTTCTAGCGGGTATCAGAAGAAAAATCATCTTCCTGTAGGAAGTGTGATGGAACTGGAAAATGGACGCTTTTATCAAGTAGTTGGTGTATATAAAGAAAGTAAAATTTTTTATTACGAAGAAAAAGAAAATAACCAACGAGAATTTTTCTATACGTATCAAGAACTATCAGGCCCAAGAACAGTAGCCATTATTTACCAAGATCCTAAAGATGCTTATCAAGAAATCGACAAGGTAGCAGCCAAGTTAGAATTACCTTACGAGATGGTGATGGGAGAGAAACAATATGAAGGCGTAAGCATCAATAGTAATCTTTTGAGGTTGTATGGAAGTATCCGTGATTCTTCTAAAATAGCTATGATGGTATGTTTACTAATTATTGTTTTAAGTATTTTTGCGATTTGTTGCTATGTAGTCATCTATAATTCTTTCTCGATATCTACTGTGGAAAGAAAAAAGATATATGGTGTTTTAAAAAGTGAAGGTGTATCCTATAAACAATTAGTAAGAGCTACTCGTCTAGAAGTATTGGTTATCGGTATCATCGCTATATCCATCGCCTTTGTTCTTAGTTTAGGACTAGTTGGGACAGTTCTTTTCATCCTAAACAAAGTAGTTCATGAAATTGGTGTTTCTCCATTTAAAGTAGCTATTTATCCATTATTCATTATTATCTCTTTATTCTTTATTTGGGCAACACTTTATATATCCGCTATGGCTCCAGTTTATAAAACAGTTAAACGCTCTCCCATTGAATTACTAAGACAAACTTCAGATATTAAAATAAAAAAGAAACATAAATTAAGAAAAAATAAAACCAAAAAACGGCCATTATTTGGAGTATTGGGAAATTTAGCTTTTAAAAACTTTAAACGGGATCAAAAAAAATATAAAGTAACGATAGTTTCACTTTGTATTAGCTTAATTTTGTTTATGACTTTTGGAACCATTATTAAACAACTAATCAATGAACTAGATAACCAGGAAAGAACCCCAGGATATCAAATTTATCTATTTCTACCATACTCTAAACATCAAGAAAGTATTCTTAATCAAATAAGCCACTTAGAAGAAATAGATGATATCTATCAAAAACAAAAAGTTTTTTATTACGATGATCAGATAGATCCTGAGGAAAAAGAAAAAGGAAATCGAATTGGGATAGTTCAAGTGGAAGACAAAGTATATGAGGCATATAAAAAAGAGTTAGGATTAACTGAGGATAAAATCATTTTTGTCAATAGGAAGCCAATTTATCGTTATAATGAAGAGAAAAGAATCGATGAATTCGTTCGCTTTGATCCTATTTATCCAGATTCAACAACATCCACTATAAATCTTAGTCGATATATATATCCATTTCCAGAAATTGATAGTGACTTATTCCCAATTACATTTGATAATGTCTTCATGACTGAGAAACTTCCTTCTGTAGAAGAAAACTATACTGAGGATAACGCAATTAGTTGGAACTCCATTATCTTGAATGAAGAACAATATCAAGAGTTTATCCATACCCAGCCCTCTCGGATTCAAGAAGAAGCAACTATAAAACATCTTTTTATCAAAACGGATAGTTATAAGAAGTTAGATAACGAAATCAAAGATATCTTAGGTAGTTTACCAGCTGAAGAACGAATAAATATTACTTACGAAAATATCAATATGGAAAACTATCAAATCCATATCGTAATCTTAGCGGTAAAAATCGTTCTTTACAGTATTACTTTCCTAATCGGTCTTGTCGCGATTACTAATATGATAAATACGATTCATACCAATATGATTTTAAGAAGTAGAGAAATAGCGGTCTTAAAAAGTATGGGATTATCTAATAGGGGACTTAGAAAAATGGTAATGTGGGAAGGCATTTATTTAGCACTTAAAACTTATCTATGGGGAATACCGATTTCTTTAATCATCGTCATGTTGATAAAAACATTCTATCCTATTTCTGAAAATGAAGTATTTATTTTCCCTTATGATTATCTATTGACTAGCTTACTAGTGATTGCCGTAGTCATTATCCTAACGATAGGGTATTCGACGAAGAAAATAGGCAAACAAAATATTATTGAAACGATTCGTGAAGACTCTATTTAAAAAGAAACAGGGATGATTTTATTCGTCCAACTGTTTCTTTTTTTGAATGATTTTTGCAGGAATTCCTACGACTGTCGCATAAGGGGGAACATCTTCTAAAACAACAGCATTAGCCCCAATTTTGGCATGTTCATGAATAGTAATATTGCCTAAGACTTTAGCTCCACAACCAATAGTAACAGAGTTTTCGATTGTCGGATGACGCTTGCCCTTTTCTTTACCAGTACCACCTAAGGTGACACCGTGATATAAAGTAACATCATCACCGATAACTGTCGTTTCTCCTATGACTACTCCTGTACCGTGATCAATGAAAAAATTCTTTCCAATCACTGCGCCAGGATGAATTTCAATTCCTGTTTTTCGTTTCGCTCGTTCTGAAAAATAGCGCGCCCAGAAAAAATGACGCTTTTGATAGAGAGAATGAGAGATTTTATAGTGTAGAAGAGCCCGAAAATAAGGATATAAAAAAAGTTCTCTAAAATGTCTGATAGCTGGATCTCGTTTTTTTACCATCTCATATTGTTCCTTTAAGAATCCCATAATCTTCACCTAATGTATTATATGGAGATATATGGTTGTGTGAATAGGGTAAATAACTAGTATTTAGAAAAATAATCAACATGTGAAGAAGGAAAAAAGAAATAATGGAAAGATAATAAAATTTTGAATATTTAAAACAAAATAATGATCATTAAAACAAAACCCCATTCCTATGCTTAGAAACGGGGTTCTATCAAACTAAAGTTCTTTTATTTAATATTTTATTTTTTGGACGATATTCTTCTAATCCATTTTCAGTCATTTTATACCATTTAGACTTATTGTCCATTCGGCTATATATTTGATAATCTGTTTGATTTGGTCTATACATCATTTCACCATGCCTGATACCAAAGCCACCTGCAAAAACAAACCATATCTTGTCAGATTCAAAATTAGTCATTAAAATTCCATTTGCCTCTATAAATGCTTGAATTTCCTCGTCACTAATTTTAAAATCAGTGATAACTTGGGAAATTTTAGAATCAATTTGAGATTGGTATTTTCTATAAAAATTGCCTTCGGAAGTATGTAATGGTTCGAATTTATCTTTTTCAGGTAACAGTAACATGGCGAGCAAATTAGCTGGGTGTGGATGATAACCACTTTGGCAAAATTCTTTTAAAGAATTCTCGTACATTTCTAGTAATATGTTTCTATTTTCTTTCATATATTTCCATCTTGCTTTATATAAAAAGTCCAAATAAAAATTTGGACTTTATCTACATCTGGCAGGGGATGAGAGAATCGAACTCCCAACAGTGATTTTGGAGTTCGGGTCTTAAATCCCTTAGTCCCATTGTTATTAATTTCAATCAATATATCATTATTGGAATAATGATCAGTTATATAAATTACATCTTTATTATACTAAAAAGATTTTCCACAATCAATAAAATATTTTGTATATATTTTTTCACAATGACCTTTGAGCGCGAAAAGGTCAAAAATCGCGGGCTTCGCCTTTAAATAATCATTTTATTATAATGAAATGCGATATCTTTTCGTTTTATCGAATATCTAGATCAACATTATAATTATATTTCTTTAATATTTCTTTTTTACAACTTTCATCCAGAAAATTGCAAAAAGTATCTAGAAAACCAAAATCAGTTGAGATGCCATCAAATTTTTCATAAATATAACGCCATTCAGTAAATACCTCGGACACATTTTCTAATTTTCTGATTAATGACTCATTAGTTAATGTACCTCTGCTACTAACATATTTGAGTAGTGAGTTCTTGAAATCTAAAGGTATTTTTTCATACAATTTTAAAAGATTATGTCCATTTTTCCCTTTTAGATCCTTAAAACCAATATTATATTCTAAAAGTATAAATTTTAGATATACTTCACAAGCAAATGCCTTATTTACCAAAAAAGGATAATGCTTTGATATTATTTTATCACCTCTAGCAGTAAGTTTTATTAGACCATTTCCTAAACACAATGCTGTATTTTCAGGAAGGTTATTTTTTTTTTGCTGGTATAATAATCATTTCTTCGATTAAAACTGCGTTTTTAAATTGTCTAGCCGTTAAATACATTATAATTTTTTCTTTGCTACTATTATCTAATGCTTTATATATTTTTTCATTCGAAGTCATATAATGACTGCCACCTTTCACATGTAAATAAACTTAAATAATTTGTACATTCACTAATAATATGAATTCCATTATAGCCTATTTTCTTTTTTTGGTAAACTAATATCAATTTATTAATTTATAATTTGAATAGAATAAAAAAATCGTAAATTATCATCAAATAATTCTTTTTTGGCACGCATTTTATACATTATTCAATATAAACCTGAATAATAAAGCATACCAGAGGCATACATTCTTTAAGTAGTACCACCTGCATATTCAATTATAATTTCTGATAATTTTGATCTTTTATAACCGCAATTATAAAATTTTGTTATGCTTCATTTACGCCAGTACATGCCACTGAATATAATGGCCCAGTATATTTTATTTGAACATAGCTTTTATTATCTATAGAATCATAGACATAATCATCTCCAGCATTATAGTTGTACCATTTTTATGTAATATAGTTAATTGTTTTAGCAGAATTATTTGTTGTACAAAAATTCCATTTCACGTCGTAAACATAATTCATTGTATATTTAAAATAACAAGACAGTCATTAAAAGAAACTAATAAAAAAATGTTTTAGATAGGACTACTAGAGGTGGCAATAGGTCCTGTTAAAACTCATCACCTGCATAAACAATATAAAAAGCAGCACTATTGCTGCTTAAATTTCTAATGGCAGGGGATGAGAGAATCGAACTCCCAACAGTGGTTTTGGAGACCATTATTATGCCATTTAACTAATCCCCTATAAATTTTCTTCGATGACATAAATTATATCATATTTGTTTTCAATATTCAAGAACACTTTTATTGTTTTTTTCATATCTTATAGTAGGTGATCTTATGATAGTACAATATACGCCTAAGGAATTAGACTTATTAGCTAGACTAATGAGAGCAGAAGCATTAGGTGAGGGGGATCTCGGCATGCTCATGGTAGGTAATGTAGTAGTGAACCGTACTATTGCTGATTGCTTGACTTTCAAGAACAATCGTACAATCACAGATACGATTTACCAGTCACCTGGAGGAGTGTTGCAGTTGGCACTAACTAATTGAAGTAAATCTCAACATCCTCCTTTTCTAAATCATTAATAACA
>CALVVF010000002.1 GCA_944363785.1 uncultured Bacilli bacterium | reverse complement strand
GAACAAAAAACTACGGTAGCGACTATCGGATGTTAAGTCTGTGGAGAATAAAGGTTACTTTATCTATGAAGCAGAAAACCCAGGAGGTAACGACTGGGACATGAAAAGTTTATTTTTCATTTTGTTCTTTCTAAATGAGTGATACAACTATTTACTATTTTTTACTGATATATTTTCAAAGAGATAATATTCACCTGAACTAAATAAGAGGTTGAATTTCTCTTTCTCTTGTTGTAAATATGGGTATAAAGCATCCTGCCAGTTAACAATAAGATGAGTAAAAGAATATGTGGAAATAAATTTTTCAGGAAGCAATTTTCCTTTTTGAAGATCATAATACTCCTGAAAGATATCTTTTTGATGATTATTGGCTTTTAAGAAGATTTCCGCCCTAGGATCAATATAAGTTTTTAGACCACGATATTCAGCATATCCCCCTTCTGTAAACCCAGTATATAATATAATGGATTCTTCCTCATAATCAGAAAGTAAATAATCAATATGTGGCTCTAACGGATTTGTTAATTGATGTGGTAAAGAGATAAAGACTACTGAGGAGACGAGTAAAAGGAATACGATGGCACCTTGTTGATAAGGTGTTTTTTTTATTTTTGGTGTTTCAGTTACAGAAAAATATTCCTTCACACCACAAACTAATGGTAATACCCCTCCTAGAAGGAAAAAGGCAAAGCTTTTATGGGAAGTAAGGGCTAGATACGTTGTCCCTATGGTTAAGCACAAATATTTTATTTTTATTGTTCTCTTTTTCGATATTAGATAGATGAAATAGACACTAAAGATTGTTATATAGATAATTAAGCCTATACTTGTGGTCAGTTGAGGCACTTGCATTTCTTGGACAAATTCGTTGATACTACTGTTTCCATAGGAAGTAAAAATATAGGTAATTGCATCGATTCCATAAGGATTAATGAGACCAACTAGTAACATAATACCAATACTGATCAATAACGGATAGGAATCTTTTAAGCCTTTTCTTTGATAATCATGAATGACTATTTCTATAACATAAGGTAGTAAGAAAAGAAATAACATGAACCACATCGAAGCATGGAGATTGATTTCTAAAAGCGATAATAGTGGTAAAAATAAGAGATATAGTCTTTTTCTTTCGCGCTGATACTTTTCTAGTACGTACATTAGGATCAATAGGATTAGGTAGGTAAATATTTGTGGACGAATCTGAATAAAATTCATCAACAATAAGATATCTACTAAGATCGTAAAAAAGATAGCAAGATGAGCTCGATTGTTGCTGATCAGCAAACAAAGTTTATACAAAAAATACAAAATTAAAAGATTAATACCAATCATCAGAAGAGATAAACCGATTGCGCCAAAGAAGTGATAGATACTGTAGAAGAGCGATGCTGATAGCCATTGCTGGACGACAAATGTCAAATTTTCATGAATCATAAAAGGATCGATATGGGGAAAACCATTTTCTATGATATATCTTCCTTGATTAAGAAGAAACCAGATGTCATTATCGTAATGGGTGCTAACTAAAATAGATAAGATAAAAGGAATAAAGAAATAGAGATAGCTATATTTAGTGGGCAATGAAAAAAACTTCCTTTTCATATTAGTAAATCCTCCTAAAAAAGAGCTAGTGATTAGCCCTTTATTCGTCTCGTTCTAAAAAATCATTTCCTTTATATATAGATGGTTCTTCCCGTAGTAGATCCCTAAAATCTTGTTGGCGCAATACTTCATAGACACAGATTGCTACACAGTTGGATAGATTTAAAGCCCTAGTACCGGCAGTCATCGGAATTCTCATACAATGTTCTAAATCTGTTTTTAATATTTCTTTAGGAATACCAGTTGATTCTTTACCAAAGATTAAATAAATTTCTTTTTCAGAATCAGAATAGTCAAAACTAGTATGCGGTTTATGACCATAACGAGTAAAATAGTAATAATCTCCTTGATTTTTGGCTTTAAACTCAGCAAAATTCTCATAAACCTGATAGTTTAATTTATCAATATAGTTGACTCCTGCTCTTTTTAGATGAGCATCATCCAATTGAAATCCTAAGGGTTTAATCAAATGTAATTTTGTATTTGTCGCCACACAGGTTCTCATAATATTTCCCGTATTGGTTGGTATTTCTGGTTCATATAGTACAACATGAAGCATTTTAATTCACATCCATTAATTGCGTTTGATGATTATCTAAGAACTCCACGACTTCTTCTTTGGTTAACTCTTCCCCTACTTTAACCGTTAATAGATCTTTTACTTTACCATTTTCAAAGACGATGAGTGATGGATATCCTAATAGATTAGTATTATAGAATTTATTGAACTCTTCAACAAACTTTTCTACATTAGACTCTTTAGTTAAATTTAGATAGGTAATACTATTTTCTAAGCCTTTCTCTTCAATCACACTTTTGAATTTCTCTTCTAATTTGCGACAATTTTCATCGTGAACAACACCGACATAAAGAATCGCATTTTCATTTTCACGAATATAATTATATACTTCTTCAGTATTAATTTCTCGTACTAACACATCGCCAATTATCGGTGTATTTAATTGATAGTTAACACCACTTAAATACCAATTTCTAAGTAAAAGAATAATAAAAATTGTTACTATAAAAAGTAAAATCACTTTAATATAGCCCCCTACATAATCTTTTTCTTTTTTCATTTTAGACTTTGTTTTTCTTTTCATATTTTCACCTATCCTTGTTTTATTATTTTACCATATTTCATCTAATTTGATAAGACGATTTTGGTATTTTTTTATGATATTACGGGTTGTTGTTTTATCTTCATCAAAAAATTCTAATCTGAAGGTGCTTATTCCCATTTCTAGTAACGTTTCTAGATTACGATCTAAGGGTTTATAGTATAGGAGATGGGTACCATCTTTTTCTTCTAGGATGGGATACTTTTCTTGGTTTCGATCTACTAAGGTATGACTACACTCTGTATTGTTGGTATTAAATAAGGTAAGTGGACGGTATTTCATAATCATTGCTTCTAATCTTCCATAGACTATGACTTCTAATCCGTTGGGATTAGTTCCCGCTTTGATGATTGCTTCTATATCTTCATCTTTACATTCTACGGATAAAGTGACTCTTTCTACTTGATGAGAACGTAGATAGGATACCGTTTGACTATTGGTTACATTTAAATAGTAGTCGGTGACTTTAGAAGATGCCTTCTGGTAAGGGATGAGTGAGGATAGTTCTCCTAACAGTACTCTACTTGGGGAAAAATCAAGTGGAGAATTTAAACGGCTTAAGCGAAGATACACATTAGGGAGGTGTTGATATTTTTGAAATAGTGATTCCTCAGTTATGTAAATTGCTTTTAAATTTTCTTCTAAACAGATCTTAAGTTGGTCTCCATTTCTGACTAAAGCTGTAAGACTGGGCTTATCTAAGGGTGAGGAAAAAGAAGGAAGTTTGGTGTCTTTTTTATTGATCACTATTTCTGGCTTTTGATTTCGACGACAATCTTCTAATTCTTGTGTTAGGCTTCTTCTTATTTCATTTAGAACTTTGATTGGAATAAAAATATCCTCATCGATCGACTGTTTTATATCCATAACGACAAATGGTGTCGATCCCATTTTTTGAAGCTGTTGAATGATGCGAGAAGCTGTAGTAGGATTAGTCGTAGCTGGTTCTACTACTTGTTCTTCTTTCTCAACCAAATTTTTTCCATCGGAAAGACTTACTTTTATTTTCTTACTTTCTTTAGAAGCAGATACCGTTAAAATAACCGGAATCTTTTTTGGAGTATATTGTTTTAATTCTTCTTCTAACTGATGATCAATGGTCTTACGTACAGTACCTCCAGCTTTTTCTAAGCCAATTTTATTATCCACTTCGATTATCGTATGTGCTTTCGCTTCTTTTTGCCATAATCCCTTTTGATCGTAAATATAATTGACAATCATCCCTTTATTTTCTGGTAGAAAACGAATTCCATCTTCTTGATTTAAATCCTCTTGTAGTTTAATTTTTATTTTCTTTTTGGTAACGGCTATGACTTGTCCTAATGGAATTCCATAGTGGTTGGGGCTTTTACTATTGATTAGTTGCTGGTCTTTTTCTTGAAATAAGTATCCTGATGTAAATTCACGATTAAATAGAGTATGTAAATTTTTATTTTCTTGGGCGCTCAATATTGGTTTTTCGCCATTTTCTATTTGATTTATCATCTTTCGATATAATCTAGTGATATAGCCAATCGTCGTCGGACTTTTCATTCTACCCTCAATTTTAAAACTTGTAATGGAAGAATGCATTAGTGCCTCCATATTAGTTAATTCATTTAATTCTTTAGGACTTAATAGATATTTACCGGAAGTTGGTACTTTATTTTCTTCTTCATATAAAGAAAATGGTAGACGACAAATTCCCGCACACTCACCACGATTTCCACTTCGATCCAATAACAAACTACTAAATAAGCATTGACCAGAATAGCAAATACATAGGGCGCCATGGATGAAAACTTCTAGTTCGAGGTCTGTTGTTTGGGCTAAATTATTGATTTCTTCTAAAGATAGTTCTCGTGCTAAAACAACACGAGTTACCCCTAATTCTTTTAATAGTTTTAAGCCATTGGCATCGTGATTGTGCATCTGAGTAGAAGCATGAATTTCTAGATTAGGAAAACGATCATGGACGCAACTAATTAATCCTAAATCTTGCATGATTACGGCATCGACACCATTTCGATGAAGAAATTCAATATAATTTAGTACTTCCTCTATTTCACGTTCGTAAATCAATGTATTTACCGTAACATAAACTTTTACACCATATAGATGACTATAAGCAATCGCTTCTTTTAATTCTTCTTCATCAAAGTTCTTGGCAAACTTTCTAGCTCCAAATTTTTTTCCACTTAAATAAACGGCATCACAACCATTATGTATAGCTTGTTTTAACGTTTCAAAATCTCCTGCTGGAGAGAGCAATTCCTTCTTTTGCATAACATCCTACCCTTCTTTTCTTCATTAGTATTTCTTTCGTCAACAGTTTTTCTTTGCTTATTATAACACGAATAGGACAAAATAGATATTTCTTTCTTTAGGGCGGAGTTATTTATCACTTCTTCAATCGTTATTTTTATGGGGAAGCTATGTTCACTAAAATAACATCTTCACCTATCTTGGTAATACTATGCCACTTGATTTCTGTATCACTAGCATTACCACGGTTAAAAAAATGGAAAAAATTTTTGTTTGGTTCAATGATAAAGGAAACAATATTTCCTGTTTCTTCATCTATTTTTACATCGATTATATTTCCTACATTTCTACCATCTGTAATATTCACAATATCTTTACTCTGTAAGTCGGATAATCTCATACTACCACCTAACAAAGTATATGAAAAAGAGACTCTAATCATGTCTCTTTATCTGGTTCTTGTTTTTAGAAGTTGGATGGCAAGATCCCCTTTTAGATTATAATTGATTCTTTCATAATCTAATATCTCTCCTGGGTAATTCCAATAGTTTTCTACTTTTTCTCTAAAAATATCAAATTCACTTATACTGACCGGTAGAAAATCGATATAGGCGGTTTCTGCCTTAATTGTTCTTTTTAATACATAGCTTTTTTGAGTGGTTAGATCCCAAAAGAAAGGGCGATAATAGCAATATAACTCTCCTTTTCTTATTCTACCATTCGAAAAGCAACAAGTTATTTCTTTTGCACATTTTTCTTCCCTTATAGCAGGATAGAATTTGACTAAATGATTGGGAAAGGAATAGTTAGATCTATTTTCTAGTTCAAAGTGTTCAATAGAAGTGTAAATTTCTTTCATAAATGCTTCTATTTTTTGATGAACGATCTCTTCATTTTTACTATCTTTATCTAAGTCATTTAGAAACTGATGATAACGATTTAATAAGCATAGTTGTTCAGATCGAATAGGAATATGGTTAATTTCTTGTCTAATTTCCTCTAACCAATCTTTACTCATTGTCTCTTCACCTACTTTGACATGCTAATACTCATTATTTTAACACTTTTTTTAGGGTATTAATAGCATTTTTTTCTAATCGGGAAATTTGGGCTTGACTAATTCCCAGTTCATTAGCAATTTCCATCTGTGTCTTTCCCATGACGTATCTTTCATCGATAATAAAGCGTTCTCTTTCTTCTAGGTCTTGAATGGCGTTATCGATGGCTAAGTTAATGTCTAAATCATTTTTGGCTACTTTTTTATCTTCGATTTGATCACAGAGATAAATAGTATCTCCCCCATCATTATAGATTGGTTCAAAAATACTAACCGGATTCTTCATTGAATCAAGGGCAGCAATTACTTCATAGTCTTTTACCCCTAACGATTGTGCTACTTCTTCTATGGTGACTTCTCGACCTTGTTCTAAAGTTAGTCGTTCTTTTTCTTTCAATGTATTATAAGCTAGGTCTTTTAATGAGCGACTTACTCGAACACTATTGTTGTCTCGAAGGTGTCTTTTCACTTCTCCTAGTATCATAGGTACGGCATAGGTGGATAGTTTTACACCATGAGATATATCGAAATTATCTATTGCTTTCACTAATCCGATACATCCTACTTGAAATAAGTCGTCCAAATTCTCATTACGATGATTAAATCGTTTTAGAAGACTCAGGACTAATTTCAAGTTACCCTCGATTAACTGCTCACGAGCAAGAGGATCATTTTCCTTCATTCTTCGGAAAAGTTCTTCTGTCTCTTCACTGCTTAATACTTTCATATTCGCTGTATTCACGCCACTTATTTCTACTTTGTGACGTGCCATATAAAAAAATCTCCTTTCGTATTCATATTGACACGAAAGAGAGATTTCTATTCATCTTCATATACGGTAATTGAAAGTGTACCTTCAAAATAATCGATATTTTCATTACACCAAGCAAGAGATGGCTCATTACCAGCACCAAATACCTGTGTTAAATTGACAGCAACGATATTATCTACATAGCCTTCTATTGTGGAACTACCACTTACTCCTACTTGAGCAAATACTTCGCTATCATCTTTTACTAGTCCTATCGCTCCATGCTTAACAAATCCATCGGTTACTGTGCTAGTACTGTAACTGCCTTCTACTTCTTCTAATTTTATTCCATTGGTTTTTCCTTCTGCTTTACTTCCATTAGTGCTTAGCCCGGCGTTTAAAGTTCCTTCGGCAACTAATTTTAAATTTACTGATGCCCCAATATAAATTTTATCTCCTGGGGAAATCGCACCATTTAACCGTTGATATTGCCAACCACGAGGATAGATATATAGACTTTGACTTCCTGACTTATAGTCGTCAGAACTAATTTCATTTTCTAAACCATCAACAGTCGTTATCATGTCTCTCCGCCAAGAAGATGCGCCTCTTTCAAAACTACCATTTGAAACCAGATTACGGAGTTGGTAAGTAGTACCTGTAACCCCGCTTGCCTCTTTTTTGATTGTATCTACCATTCTACTGACATTGTTTTCTCCTGTTGATAGGATAGATAAAATTAGAATCATGATTAAAATAATGATTGTCGAAGCTCCATATAAAACAACAGAAGCAGCAAATCCTCTATTATTTAATTTTTTCATCTTATCACCTATCTTAACCTATCTTACTTTATATTCATTATATAACATTTTCAACAGTTTGCAAATTTTTATTTTATGCTTTTTATTCTTTTCGTGGGTTTTCTTTTTATGTTTTTTCCTTTTCGTAGATTTTCTTTTTCATACTTTTTTCTTTTTCGTGGATTTTCTTTTTCATACTTTTTTCTTTTTCATGGAGTTTCTTTTTGGGTCGGATTAAAATCTAATGTATTCTTAATGGTAAAGTTATATTTGACTGATTTACATGTAATGATTATAACTATTCTTATTTTCTAAATTTTGGATGAAAATAATTATTTCTTTTTTGTAAATTTTCATTGACTTTATTATTTAAATTATATTATAGTGAAGTCGTGGGTTGCATTTTTTTTAAAAAGAATAAGGAGAAATTATCATGAAAGAAATTTATGAATATTTTGGTAGTTATGGGGTTTATAAAATTATTAATAAAGGAAGAATAAGCTTTCGATAATGGATAAAGGCATAGAGATATGTCTTTTTTTCTTGGAATATAGGCAAAAGAAAAAGTACTGCGTTAAACAGTACTTTTTAACCCCCCTATGGGGTAATTGCTTTTATGGCGGAGACAGAGGGATTTGAACCCTCGCGCCAGTTGCCCGACCTACACCCTTAGCAGGGGCGCCTCTTCAGCCTCTTGAGTATGTCTCCATTAAAGAAACGGTTCATTGCATCCGTAGTTATAATGATACCGTATTCTGTTCGTATTGTCAACTGGTTTTCTTTACTTATTTCAATTCCTGCTGTAGGGAGGAATATTTATTTTATAACGGTTTACCACACATAAAACATTTAGAGGCACCATTTTTCATTTTGGCTCCACAATGAGGACATGTGATATATTCCGTTTGTTCTTGTTGATGTTCACTGTTTACCGTTGATGTTTTAGGCTCACTCTCTGGTTGAACAGATTCAGCTACCTGAGATTCAGGTGTAGTTGGTGTTAAATTGGAATTTTCAATTGTAACAGGGTTGTCTTCTGGAATTTTATTTTCTTGAATGGTAATTGGCTCAATTGGGATGATTGTCTCTAAATTTTCATTCATTGCTTTTTCAGGAGTAGATACTGTAGTATCGTTAGTCTGGTTTTCCATCGGTTGATTTTGATTAATCACTGGAATATTGATATCTGGTATATTGATCGTCATTGGTGATTCTTGTGTTTCTTCCCTTTCTGCATTGACTGACGGATTATTAGGCATGACTACTTCTGGAATAGTAGATGAAGTATTTAAATTGGATTCGTTCGTACTAACCGGCGTTGTATCTTCTTTTGGTAATTCAGAACCCACTGTAGCGTCTGGTGCTGGTGTAGCGGAAGCTGAGGAAGAGTTTTGCGGATTCGTCTCGATAAAATCTACACTAAAAAGATCTTTACCCCCGGCTGAAGAAATGTTGGATCCTACTTGCTGACTTGACGTATCGACTCGAAAATCTGCTAAATTAGGTTTTTGAATCTTTTTCTTATCTTCAATGTTAATCAAAGTTTTTTGATAATCTTTTTGATAGACGCCTCCTCCAATAGACATTTCCACTTTTCTTCTTTCCTGAAGAGGTTGGGCAGGTTTATTAATTGGATCAGCTGGTTTATCTTCGATAATTGGGAGATCTTTAGCTATGGATTTACCGGTCATTGCTTCTGAATTAATTCCAATATAGTCACTATTTCCAAAGCCAAGTATTGGAATAAAAATTAATGGTAAAAATAACATGCCAATAGTGAAAAGAGATGATTTGCGAAATGCTTTCCCTAAGGCAATAATTATTTGAAAATAGCAGATTAGGTTTATAATAGGAATAAGAAAACCTAAAATATATATTTTCGGCTTATTTACTATTTCTAATAATACCCAGAGATTGTAAAAAGGAATATAAGCTGCTATGCCAGAACGATTAGCCTTTTTAAAAATATTCATTAAGGCAATTAAAGTAACGACAAATAAAATTGCTACTATTCCCATAGCGATCGTAATCGGTACGATAAATTCGTTTATTTGTGTTTCATAAGTTGTGGGAAAATCATTATATAAAGTATCTAATATCAACATTCTATCCACTCCTACTCCTATTTTTTATTCTTTATTATTATAGTATCACATCTTTTACTGTTTTAGTTCATCATTTTTTGTTTTTTGTGCATTTAATTTTATTTATCGTACCATTTCTAATATTTGTCACTTGATAAAGGGAGTATTTTTCCTTGTGATTAACTTAATATTTAATCGTTGGGTTTACTTTTTTAATGAAATTATATCATCGTACGTTTATAAGTAAGAATGTAAGATAATTTATTTTTTATCGACTGATCCGTTAACGATGATTGAAAAATTGCCTATTTATAGATAGAGAGATAATTATGTTTTGAGTTATTAGTTAAAATTTCCAAAAATAAAAACCCTTATCAAATAAGGGTTAAATAACATATGGTGACCAGTACGGGATTCGGACCCGTGAATGCCGCCGTGAAAGGGCGGTGTGTTAAGCCACTTCACCAACTGGCCAAAAGATGGCGCCTGATGTAGGACTCGGACCTACGACCTATCGGTTAACAGCCGAGTGCTCTACCAACTGAGCTAATCAGGCAATAATCATTACTACCAAAATTATGGCGCCTGATGTAGGACTCGGACCTACGACCTATCGGTTAACAGCCGAGTGCTCTACCAACTGAGCTAATCAGGCACATGAATAATTTCATAAAGCCATTTCATTATATAATACAATTTTTACTTTGGCAATACTTTTTTTAAATTTTTTTTATATTTTTATTAAATTTTTTTATTTTTATTGCAATTTTACCAGTTCTTCTTCCAATTCATAAAATAATATCTCTAAAATAATAAAAAAAATAGAGAAATCTTACTCCAATTTTCTCTACTTTTTTAATCTCTTAAAAATCACAATTTCCAGGTGTTCTTGGATAAGGAATTACATCACGAATGTTTTCTACTCCAGTTAAGTAAATTAATAAACGCTCAAATCCCATTCCGAAGCCTGAATGAACACAACCACCAAATCTTCTTAAATTTAAATACCATTCCATTCCTTCTGTTGAGATATTCATCTCTTTCATTCGGGCAACTAATTTCTCATAGTTTTCTTCTCTTTGGCTTCCTCCCATTAGTTCACCAGCACCTGGAACTTCTAGGTCAACTGCAGCCACTGTTTTCCCGTCTGGATTTTGTTTCATGTAGAAAGCTTTTATATCTTTAGGCCAATCTGTTATAAAAACAGGACCATCAAAATATTCCGTAATATACTTTTCGTGCTCTTTGGCAATGTCTTCACCATATTCAGGAGCAAATTCCCATTTAACATTTGCTTGCTTTAGAATTGTAATAACATCTTCATGACGTATTCTTGTAAATTTACTATTTATTAACTTAGTGAGTTTATCTAATAATCCTTTTTCTACAAACTGATCACAAAATTTTATTTCTTCTTTAGCATGATCTAGGACATATTTTACAATAAACTTTAACATATCTTCTTCAACATCCATTAACTCTTCAAGATCACAAAAGGCCATTTCTGGTTCGATCATCCAAAATTCACTAGCATGTGTTTTCGTATTAGAATTTTCAGCTCTAAAAGTTGGACCAAAAGTATAGATATTTCTAAAAGCAAGGGCAAATGATTCTCCTTGTAATTGTCCTGAAACAGTAAGTGAAGTTGGCTTTCCAAAAAAATCTTTGCTGTAATCTACTTTTCCTGTTTTAGCAATTTTTTCTAAATCCAAGGTTGTTACTTGAAACATTTCTCCTGCCCCTTCACAATCACTAGCAGTAATTAATGGTGCATGCAAATAAACAAAACCCTTTTGTTGAAAGTATGTATGAATTGCCATCGCCGCTATACTTCTAATTCTAAATACGGCTTGAAACAAATTAGCTCTAGGACGAAGATAACCGATTTCACGTAAAAATTCTCGTGAATGTTGTTTTGGTTGTAGTGGATAGTCATCACTACAATCACCTTCTAATGTAATTTCTTTGGCTTTGATCTCATATAATTGACCCTTGCCTTCTGATTTTACTAATTTACCGACAACACGAATTGCACTACCATGTTTTAATGCCTCTATCTGTTCATAATTACAACTGTTTTCCCGGTCATATACAATTTGAATATGAGAAAAGCAAGTACCATCAGAAAAATCAATAAATCCAAATTCTTTCTGTTTACGATGTCTTCTGATCCATCCTTTGATTTCTATTTCTTTATCTAAGTATTGTTCTATGCTATCGTATAATTCTTTTAATGTCATTCTACTCTACCTCCTCAAAGCGATATTTCTGCTCTACATCTGGATATTTTTCCTTATCGACTAACGAAACAAATGATGAATATGGTCTAGCCCATATCTCATCTGTGTTCTCATGGGTATAAATGACCAAGTCTTCCAACGTCTCACTATGTTTAGCAATCGCTATTACTTTGTGCATTGTTCCCTTGAAATGTCGATAATAACCATCTATTTTTATTTCTCGCATCTAATTCTACACCCTTTCTTTAATAATAAAAGACTAGTCTCGTATCCCTGTACTATGGGACGAAACTAGTCTTCCGCGGTGCCACCCAATTTATCATAATATTTTATTTGATTATGATCTCTCTTGATTCTATTAAATCTAGTAACAAGATAACGGGTTACTACCGACTTACACTACTTTTTTCATTTTGCATAAGTGACTCCGAAGGGTTCTTCGTATTGTTTTTTATGTTAGCTTCCACCATACCTAACTCGCTTGATAAAAAGGACAATACTACTTTTCTTCATCTCTGTCGTTGTAAGAAATATAACATTTTTTATATTCTATGTCAATTCATATTTTTTATACGAATCGGAAATGTTTTTCTTCCGTCAATTTTTTACTGTTTGTAAAAAAATAAAAATACCTATTCCTAGGTATCATTGAACCCTTAATCAAGGGGAATTTTTAAATGGTGGGCCTGAATGGACTTGAACCATCGACCTCACGCTTATCAGGCGTGCGCTCTAACCACCTGAGCTACAAGCCCATTTAAAAATTGTTAACTGTTATTATTTTACAATAACTTTGTACTCTTGTGCAAGCTTTTTTTCTTATTTTTTCATCAAATTTCACAAGAACGTTTTCATTATATAATAAATTTACTACCTCGTCAATATCTTTTCGTTAATCTTTCTTATTTTTTGCAGTCTTTCCCACAAAAAAGGCAGCCTATTTATAAAAATACTCAAAGCATCAACTTAAAAATGAAATTTTTAATTATTTATGTCTTTATAGTCCTAACGTTAAAATAGTATTTTCTAGCGATTAAAAAAATAAAAAGCACCTAGGACAGTGCTTTTCAATAGTTAAATAGCTATATATAATTTTTTTGATATATTCATCTAGCTATCATTTAATTATGATCAAATTTATTCTTCTTCCTCTTCTTGGGAGAAGAATTCTTCAATTGCATCTTTACCTTCGATTCTTTCGATTACCTTATGGTTAGAAATCTTTAATAATGACGGATTTTTTACTTTTAAATTGTCCAAATTATCTGGATATAATTCATATTCTTCCCCATCTGCAGCTAAGAATCCCTTATTAAATCCTTTTTCCATATCTACTAGATAAACTTTAGGATTTTCAGAATCACTTTCAAATACATCTTTATAGGTTATATAGCTAGATGCATAATTACTAGTAAAATCAAATAACATTACATAGTATTCATCACCAGGCTGATTCCATATTTCACCCATAATAATTTCTTCATATTGAATCTCTGCAGGCGCTTTTTCTTTTTCTTCTGGCGAACCTAATTTGATCTCACCAGTCATCAAACCAGCAATAAAATAAGTAACTACCATCACAAGTACAACAGAAACCAAAATAATGATTGTTTTAACTGCCTCGTTATTGTAACTAGAATTGCTAGTTGTTATTTTTCTTTGTTTTTTCTTCTTGTTCATGCTTTATCACCACATTCAGATTATAACACGTTATCTTTTAAAAAGTCAAAAGATAGCCGTTATTTTCTTAAAAATATGGATAAATTAAAAAAGAGACAACTTAAGTGTAAGTCTCTATTTCATATTTGGCACAACATTGACACTTCTAGCAATATCTACTAATTCATCCTGGCTCATTACATCGGATACGATATAATAATCAATTCCATTACTACTCCAAGTAACAGAATTTTCGGTTAAAGCACCAACTGTATCAATTAGTAAATATGGTTCACCGTATGTTGGGATGATTGAAAATTCTTCTTCAATGCTTGCGGTTTCTTCTACTAATAGAAATGGTTTTTCTCCTTCAAAAGTCATGATTACTCTCTCACCATCAGACTTTTTAATTTTTTCTTCTGATGCTAATACTGTACCATTTGGAATATATAATGGATAAACTGTATTTTCTAGTACATTCATTTCTTCTTCAGATGTCGCACTACTGTTGTTTTGATTATTATTCTGATCTGTTGAGTTATTGTTGTTATTATTGTTATTATTCTGATTATTTTCAGCATTCTCATTCAGATTATTTCCTGCAGTGTTTTCCATGATCTTATCTAAATTAAAACTATCTGCCTCAACCGTTTGATTAGTTTCAATTGTCCTAAAAGTCATTTTCATCTGTTCAACATTATTTTCATCTACTACTTTTACTTCTTTTAAATTTTTATCTTTGTCTACTTTTACAACCTGTTTTACTAGTTTACGATTATTAGGATAATTTACTTCCGATGTAATTTCATAACCATTTTCATTCTCTACAATTTCTCTTTTTTCATCGTCTAACATATCTTCTATAATTGATTGTAAGAGATATACTTGTGAATTATTATATGGCCAATCGCTTTGAAATTTAAAACTTTTATTTAAACTTGGTGTTAGTACATAGACACCTTCTTCATTTTTTAAAATAATTTGTTCATGATTATTGGCCTTATTTTTTAAATTCACATTGAATTTATCCTTTTTTTGATAAATTACTTCTACATCATAATTATACACATCATCATTATTTATAATTTCCAAATCTCCAGTTAATTTGTATGATTTTAAATTATTATATTTTTTATCTAGTTCTTTGACAATATCTTTACTATCTTTGCCAAAACATCCTGTTAATAGAAAGCACATCATGAAGAGTAATAATAATATCTTTTTTTTCATTTTCCACCTCAATTATCTTTCAATTAATTATATGGATAAGTTTTTTCTTTATTCATGAATAATTTAAGTTTTTCTGCCTATCCTAATATTAGAAATTTAAAAAGGAGGAAAAAGATGAAAACATTACAAAAAGTATGCTTAGTTTTGGTTATCATCGGCGCGATTAACTGGGGACTTATCGGATTGTTCGATTTCAATCTTGTTGATACCTTATTTGGTACTGATAATGTAATTACCAGAATCGTTTATGTTTTGGTAGGCATTGCTGGTATCGTCAATATAGGATTGTTATTCGAAGATTTTGACAAATAAAAGAGAACTTACTTTGAAGTTCTCTATTTTTCTAATATCTTTATATTTATTTTTTTGTTTTTAGCTTCATAGCTTAACCGCATATCTGTACCGGAAATCGAAACTTCAACCTCATAATCTCCTGGGGTATAGTTTGCTAAATCAATCGTTGCTGTAATAGTCGATGGATCTAATGCTTCAATTACTGAGGCACTACCTTTTACAATAACGGTTACAATATCGTCACCTTCGGCTGCGGCATTAACTTTTAGATCTGACGATAAGTTGATTGGTTTAACTCGAATGTTACTGATTTCCCTTGTAATACTATCATCTACTGTTACTTTAACATTGACCGTTTTGGAACTAATATCACGAATTCCTGACGGTTTTTTTAGATTGATATTGTATTCTTTATCCTCAGATAGACCTTCAACATCTATTTCTACTGGAATAGAGTCAATTCCATCTAATACTTCTTCATCTCCATAAATTGTCACTTTATCGATTGAAGAGGTAAATTCTTTAATGGCTTTACCGAAGGCAAGTTCTCCTGTTGGAATGATTTCTAAGCTTACTTCTTTACTTGGTGAGGCAATTGTAATCGAAGCATCAATTTTTTCTGGTACGATTTCTACATCGACTGGTTGACCTTTTTCATCATAAGCAATTAGAGGAATATCATTTAAAACTGTAGTTCCGACCGATTTATCAGTGATGTTATCTACTTCAATCAAGGCTTTTACTGTTGCTACTTGTTTTAATTTATATTCTGCACCTTTGATAATGACATCATTTCGATTTAGATCAATGTTCTCGATGATTAATTTTTTATCTAGATTATCACGGTGAAGAATATCGTAATCTAATTCTCTGGTTTCTGATACTTTTTCATAAATAACAATCGTCGCACTAGAAGGATCAATTTTATAATCGATCGATGATAGTCGTTGATTGTATTTTAAATCGACTTTATGACTACCTGGTTTTAATCCTCTTAAATCGACAGAAACACTATCTGCAGGATATTGTTTAGCTAAGTATAGATCCGCTTTACGACCGATTAAGGTAATATCGGCAGTTGTTGGTAAGCCTTCTATTACGTATGCTTCAGAATTATATTCGGCAATGACCGGTTTATTATATAATATTTCTGCTTGTTTATTAATAATTGTATTTGAATTTTGATCGATGATGAAAAAGAAAATAAAAGCAAAGATTAAAGATAATACTATCAATGTTTGTTTTTTATTGATAAATTTTTCTAGTTCTTTACCATTATTTTTGGTAAAATCAGTAATCGTCAAAATTCCTTTGGTAATCGGTGTAATTAACCATTTATCAAAGAATAATAAAATTTTCTTAAATATTTTACATATTTTCTTCATATAAATCTTCCTCATCTAATTCTTCTAATGCCTCATCTTCTTGTTTTGGACGTAGTTCATCGATTAACATCATTCTTACATCATCTAATGATAGATTGTAGAATAATTCTCCTTTTACGGCGATCGATAATCTACCTGTTTCTTCACTGACTACAACACTAATTGCATCGCTTTCTTCGACTATTCCTAAAGCTGCACGATGTCTAGTTCCAAATTTTTTGTTTACTTTTGAACTGTTGCTTGTTGGGAAAACAGCGCCAGCACAACTGATTCTATCTCCTTGAATAATTACTCCTCCATCATGAAGGGGATTATTTGGGAAAAAGATCGAAATCAATAAATCACTAGATAAATCAGCATATATTTTTTTTGCTTTATCTATATAGTTAGCTAAACTTGTATCTCGTTCAAGCACAATTAAAGCACCAATTCTTGCTTTTCTTAAATAGTCTACAGCTTGGACAATTTCATATACTAATCTTTCTCTTTCGTCGACAGTAAGTACTTTATGCCTTCCTAAAAGTTGGGTTCTTCCCAATTGTTCTAAGACATTTCTAATTTCTGGTTGAAAAATGATAATTAGGGCTAATGGTCCCCACATCATTACATATTCTAGTAATAGACCAATAGTGGTTAGTTCTAAAACCTCACTAACTACTTTTAAAATTAATAAAATAGCTACTCCCTTAAATAGTAAGGTTAATTTTACATTATTTCGAATATTTTTCAAAATGTAATAAAAGATAAACCATACTAAAGAGATATCTATTATTTTCTTTATAATTACAATTATACTATCTAATGTCATTTTTTTTCTTCCTTCCCTATACTTTCTATTATAACAAAAAGGTCAGCTTTGGTAAAGTTGACACCTTTCTGTTGCCTATAATTCGTCAATTTTGACATCATCTGTAGAGCCAAAATCAATGACTTTAGTCAAGTCTTCTACTTTCTCTTCTGGATTTATATCTTGATTTTCGGTAGACTCTTCGATGATTTCTGGTACATCTAAGGTAGAACTATCTATTGTCATTACTTCATCTCGTCGATTGACAGTATCCTCTATCTCTTCTTCTGGTGGAGTATTTGGTTTTAATTCTGTATTTTCTTCTTGAGGAGATGTTACTTTTGTTTTGACCATATCTGTTTTAGAATCAAAGATAATTGTTCCTCCTCGTTGTTCGTCTTCTTTTGTTTTTATATAGGCAATTTTTGCTTGTTCTTCTTTATAAGCTTTTATTTTTTCCATCATAAACCCTATGATGGCAATGATAAAAATTACTGAAATTAGTGCTACAACTGAATAAACTGTTCCATCTAAGAAATCTCGATAAAAACTAATCATCATCATCGCTCCCCTTTATCATTCTATTATGATTATACCATATATTTTTATTTTCCAAAAAGAAAAACAGTTTTCTTTTTCTAGAACTCTGTTTTAATGCTTATATTTTTTCTTATTTAAATCTAGACTTTCTAACTGCAATTTTATTTTTATTTGCGCAATTTTTGAAGTCGAAAAACCATTTTGCTTCAATGTTTTCTTTTGGCACTCCCACAATTCTCTCACTGTATAAATATTTAAGCGATGAAGATCAGCAACGGTTTCTTTTTCTAGGCCTAAACTTTCAATTTGATCTTTTAGTTTTACCATAAGCTACCTAGTTATTGAACGTGGGAATATCGTTTTTTTGTCTTGTGAAGAGTGCTATGGTTGAGAAAAAAAAGAAAGGTGTTTCCTTTGGGTATTGTTTTTATCATTTTATCCAACTCCTTTGAACTTAGCATATTCTTGATAAGTGCTTTGTTTATGTGGCTATTATATCATTTTTTAATACGAAAAAGTAAGTGTTTTTTTATTTTCTCAATGGATATCTAGACATTATTTCAACAGAATTTCTGCTTATTTAGAGATTACGATCACTTTTTTAGTACCCTTTTCAAGAATATTATTTTCCTTTATTCGTATTTAAATGGGAATATAAGAAACAATTTTCTTCATGGGAATTAATGATACCAATTGCCTGGAGATAGGAATAAATAATGGTTGTTCCCACAAATTTCATTCCCCTTTGATTTAAGTCTTTAGAAATTTGGTCGGATAGTTCTGAGTGAGTCCTGTCAGTTTCATAGAAAGTTTTTCCCTTAGTAAAAGTAAGTAGATATTGATAAAAGCTACCGAACTCTTGAGTGATTTTCTTAAATATTTGCGCATTGGTGATGGTGGCTGTGATTTTTCTACGATTACGAATAATTCCTGAATTTGCCATTAGGGATTCTATTTTTTCTTCTGGATAATGGCAAATTTTTTCTAAATCGAATTGATCGAAAGCTTGACGGAAATTTTCTCTTTTATTTAGTACACATTCCCAAGATAGACCGGCTTGAAAAGATTCTAGGATTAGCATTTCAAATAAGTAATGGTCATCAAAGTTAGGAACACCCCATTCTTCATCATGATACTTAACATAGAGATGATTGTCTAAATTACACCATCTACAGCGATTGATCGTTTTTATTGCCTTAGGTTCATTTTTTTCTTTAGGTAAATATAATTTGTTCATATCGACACCTTCTAACTCTAATAATTTTATTTTTGCTTCTAAACCACCCGCATAACCGGTTAAATTACCAGTTGTACCTACTACTCGGTGACAGGGGATAATGATCATTAGTGGATTATGACTAATGGCATTACCGACTGCTTGACTAGACATAGAATTTTTATGACATTTCTTCGCCATTACTTTGGCTATATCACGATAACTAACGGTTGTACCATAGGGAATTGTAAGTAAAGTTTCCCATACTTGTTTTTGAAAAGTGGTTCCTTGAGGAAGCAAATTTAGTTGTTCGTAGCTAGGATTTTTCTGCTTAAAATATGCATCTAGCCATTCTTTTGCTTTTTGAAAAATGGGTAGTTCTTCTTTCAGAATTGCTTTTTTCGGAACATAGTAACGACTGTTTTCTAGTTGTAGACTAAGAAGATGAGTACCATCACTTTCTAAGATTATCTTTCCTAACGGCGAAAGATAAGTACATATATATATTTCTACTCTATTTTCTTTAGTTTGGTTTGGATGAGGAATTACTTTTTTATTTTCCTTTTCAATAAGTATATTTTTATTCATTCAAATACCTTCTTTTTTTCTATTATTTATCGTTCATATTTCTTTATTAAAGATCTTTTATGTTCAGCACTGCTTTTTAATATAATCTAATGGTGTTTTACACTTACTTAATTTTTTAGAGACACTGGAAGTTAGGAAATTATCTTCGTCCAAGAAAAATAACTCATCAACTTCATCTTCATATCTATAAGAATAACTTTTACATTTTTCAAACAGATCTATGAATAAATTTTGTAAGCAACACATATTGTTTCTATGAATGTCATAATGACTACTTTTCTTTGCTAATTTACAACAATCTAAGTCGATTAAAATAATTCTATCTTTAGAATAAACGGTATTTTCTCTTTTTAAATCTTTCATCCATATTCCTAACTCTGTAAAAATATGAGCTAATTTTTCTAATTCTTGTAAATTATATAATAAATATTCCGTTGGTTCTTTAATTATATTCCTATAACTATCCTCTATATACAAATATCTATAGGCATCGACTTCTATATCTTGAATATGACTAATTAAATATTCTACACTTTTTATTTTGTTCTTCTCATAATAAAGTTCTAATACTTTATTTGTATTAGGATGATTGAGTTTTTTTAAAATATTAAATAATTCTAAATCCATTCTTACAGGGCTAGTGGAATATGAAAAGTATTGTTTTAAGTAATAGCTATCTTCTAATTGAAAAATTCTCGAACTTTTTCCTTGATGCTTGGGCACAGTTAAATTATAATTTATTAATTCGCCTTTAGAATTATAATAATCCATAAATTTTTCCTCCGGATATGATTCATATTAGTCATTTTAATTTTCATATTGATGATTATTATAGCACTGTTTTACTTCTTTTAATACTAATCTTTATAAATTAGTTTTTATCCATTCGATGCAGGTTTTAATTCGTTTTTTACCACTTATTAACATTTAATTTTTTACTTATCGTCTGATAACTACCATATTCTTTTTAAACATATAAAAAGGTTAACTGAAATTAACCTTATCTTTTTTTAATCCGACTAGTTCGACTAATTTTTCTATGGGCGGATAACATAGATGGTGTAACTTTTGTTCACGTTATTTTTTTAATTTTTGTGTTTCATTCTCAAAATCTAAAATATCTATATCCGCAATTTTATTTTCTTTAGCATATCGGATTAAAAGATTAGCTTCATATGTCGCTAAACTTCTTCCTGAATTCCAGCTATTGTCAGATAAAAACCAATTATTACTATCTGAAAATCCATCTTTAGACGGAATTAATATAATTTCTAAATTAGGAAATTGCTTTTTTATGATTGCCATACACCTTTTTAGATGAAATTCACTTGTAATAATTGCAATCGAAGAAATATTTTCATTACCAATTAAGTTAAATGAATTTTCTACATTTTCAAAGCTATTATTAGATGTATCATCAATCAAAATATCTTCTTCATTTACCCCTAATTCAATAGCTAAATTTTTCATTTTTACTGCTTCTGGAATCGTGTCATTATCTTGATTGCTAATTCCGTTACTACCACCGCTAAATATAATTTTTTTAATTCTATTGTTTCTATATGCGTCAACAGCGGTTCTGACTCTTTCATTTATTAACATGCTATTACCAAAAACTAAGCCATAGATAGTTCTTTTGCCATTGTCATTAATATTTTCATATACTATTTTTTGAATATCGTCATCAGTTAGTGTTTCTTTAGTTATTTCAGATAGTTTCATGTAACCATCTCCTTTAATAAAATTAAACATATATTTTTATATATTATCATAACATAATATTTAAAATTTGAATAGATTTACAAAGTGGTGCGGTGGAGAAAGTTATCTACAACTTTTCATAAAATAATTGATATATGAATCAATAACTATAATTATCTTAACAATCAAAGAAAGAGATAATATTTTATTATTTTCAACTAACATTTTTTATATTTTGATAATATTTTTATATCGTTTAACTTTGAAAAATAATCTACTACATCTGTTAACCAAATTTCACTTGGTTTTTGAATAAATTTAATATTTTTCTTTTTTGCTAATAAATACCCTATTTCAAACATAACAGTATTTCCAACATATCCATCTTTATCACAAACAACAACACTTTCTGATTTTAAACAATTTTCAATAAAATCTGATTCTATTATAATAGGATTATCACTTACATCATCTTCAAAGATTATAAAACCATTTTCATCTGTTTTTACATTGGATAATTTAGGTACCAAAATTTCATACCCACTTTCTTCTAATTGTAATGTTTTTTCTTTAATAGATTCTATTTGTTTCCTCAAACTTCCTAACAATGAAATTGTATTTTTTTTGCTTTCTTGATTTTCTACTTGCAAATTAAATTCTATATTTCTCTCAATACCTATATTTCCTTTATCATCAACTATTATTTCACCATATTTTCCTGGTTGCATTTTTAATTTTTCCTTTTTAAATAAATACGGATATGCAAAATTTCTAATTATTTCTAAAGGAAATTGTACAACTTCTTTATAACCATTACTATTCTTTTTAGAAATACATGACATTAACCACTCTGATTCATCAATATCGTTCCAGAAGAAAATTTCTTGCTCGATTGCCATTAAATAACCTAATATAAACATTGTATATTTATCTAAATTACCATTCGAATTACAAACATAAACCGCATCACTTTTTAAACAGTTATCTATCTGATTAATTATATCTTCTGAAGATAAATTAGGTAAAATAGATTTTTTGGGTATTCCATTATCATCAAATATTCTTCTTAATTCTATATCATCAATTAATATAGGACCTTTTGTACCAAAAAAATATGCAATGTTTCTTAATATGATTTCTTTTTCTTCATCTTCTATTTGATATTTATCGCAATAATATGAATTAACATTTTGTGATAAAAATAAATATTTCATAAAATTTATGTCATAAATATTGTTTCCTAATAATGCAAAATTAATATAATTATCAGTAGGTTCTTTTCTCATCAAAATCATCTCTTGTTTCAAATATTATAACACATAATATCATATTTTTATTTATAATCCATAATTGTATTTTGTTGCAGCAAAATATTTAATCACCTAAGGGTCTTGGTATAAGTATCATGATTATTTATAGAGATTTATACAATAGAAAAATCAGTCATATTTCAGACTGAATTATATTTAAAATTCGAAAAAATTCGAACAGATTTACAACGTGGTGCCGACTATAGGGATCGAACCTACGACCTACGCGTTACGAGTGCGTTGCTCTACCAGCTGAGCTAAGTCGGCATTGATAACAATTGTTATTATACATGAAATATTGCGACTTAGTCAATATACTTTTGTAAATCTTACTTATTGTTCAATTGGAATAAATAAACTACATGCTGGGTCTTTTCTAGAAATTTCCTCGACCTAAGATCTTTATTGCTTCTTCGGCAGATTTATTGGGATTAAATCCATAGATATTATACTCCCCATCTCGATAATCATATTTTCCTGTTTTTTCCGCAATATGGTTAATTTGCTCATCTGCAATATGTGCTTTTGTAAAAATATAGTAATTTGGTAATTTCTTTTCAACTGTACGAAATTTTTCTCTATAGTCCAATACTTTTTCATTACCGATAATTATTTCTCTTAATTGATTTAATGCCTGAAGTATATATTTGTGATTTCTAGCTTCTTCTACAAGGCCCCATCTGAGTTCTAATGGTCCTTTTTTCATTTGTAGGAGGAGAATAAAGCCAATTTTTTTATCCCGGAAGTAAATTGTTTTACCATTTTCTTTTTTTTCATAATTTTTTTTAATAAAATATGCTAGCTTTCCATAAGGAAACTCCTGTTGCATTTCACTTAACACTTGATCACAAAAAATATCGCTCATATCTTCTTGATCGAGATCACTTTCCTCATCATAGTACTGTAAAGATATCCATTCGTATTGTTCTTCTTGCATATGTTTTCCTCTTTCCTGCCTACCTACTTATATTTTAATATCAAACCAGAAATAAGTACACATTATTTTTCTAAAAATTCTAACATATTTTTGATTTCTGCTTCTGACAAATGAATATTTTCTTTGATTAATCCAATTTCAGGATGTAGATTATCCTTACAGTGGAAGTCAGAACCGATTGTTGTTTTTAGGTGATATGTTTGGGCAAACTGATTCCAAAAATCACTTTCATTTATTTTTTGTTGATGTCTATCGATATAGACATAATTACTTTCTATTCCATCTGCTTCTATTTCTTGAATAATTTCAAGAATTTCTTGGGAACTAAGATTATCCTCATAACGATAACTTACTGGATGCGCTAATACTACTTTTCCTCCGGCTTTTCTAATCATCTTGGCGGCTTCCTTAGGTGTAACTGTCTTTTTTTCGACATAAGCAGGACAACCTTCGTTCATTATTGTTTCGATAAATTCTCCCTGATTAGGAAGATGGCCAAAATAGTGTTCTAGTTGATTTCTGTTTTGTTCTTTAGTAATTATATCCTTCGCAATATGCGCTTTGGTTACTGTTTCTAACTTGCTTAATTTATCGATATCTACTTGATAGCCTAATGCTTCTAGTTTTTTTGTTACCTGTTTTAAATAAATTTGTCTAGCATTTCTTAGTGTACTTAATTCGTTTAAGAAAGTAGGATTTTTGACATCCACATTGTATCCTAAAACATGAATACCACACTTTTTTATCTTGGTAGATATTTCTACTGCCGGAATTAACGTTATGCCTTTTTCATGAGCATATTGAATTAATTTTTCTTGATAAGCTTCTACTGTATCATGATCCGCTATCGCAATACAATTAACCTCTAAGCGAACAGCTTCATCGATTACTTCCCGTGGTGACAAACTTCCATCTGAACAGGTAGTATGTATGTGTAAATCTATTCTTGATTTCATTTTCTTTTCCTTTCTAGCTCTATGCTTTTACTATTTTTTAAATCCAGATAATACGGATCATTTTGGAGACTTTCTACTGTCCCATCCGCTTCTTCAATAATTGTCTGATACCCTTGTGGTAAAGCTAGAATTTCTTCTTCAATTCCAAGGCTTTGACATACCTCTTGTTGATGAGAAGTGTTCCTAGCTACTAAACTTAAACTATCATAAATACTCATATTAAGCAATAAACTTTGATAATATAACCCAATATACAGCTTAAAAACCTGGCTAAAGTTAGCAATTTCTTTTTGCTGGAACCACTCGGAAATCACGTATCATTTCTTTAATAAGCTGCATACTCCCACCCTACTACTTTCTTATCTTATATTCATTTTATCATAGTTTGCAGAATGAAGAAATTCTTTATTTACTATTTCCATAGAAAATACAAGAGCTAATATCAATATTTAAAATATGTAGAAATTCCTATAATTCAATTAATCTGGTATTTCTTTAGCCTAATTGTATTTTTCTACTTTTACTTTTGTACACTGAAATTTGGTGATAAAATTTATTCTTTCATAAAAAAAATACTTTTCTTTTTTCTCGTTATGTGCTATAGTATATGAGTAATCAAATTTATGGGCTGTTAGCTCAGTTGGTAGAGCAACTGACTCTTAATCAGTGGGTCTAGGGTTCGAATCCCTAACAGCCCACCATAATTTGTTTTTAAAGACCGATTAATGGTCTTTTTATTTTTGTTTATATTTACTTATTTTCTTTCTGCATAATTACTGATATAATTTAGTTATGATATATTTCATGGATTTCAGCACAAGTATCAATAGCACTAGAAGTTTTATATCAAATCTATATTAGGGAGGTTTGATCAAAAAAAGAATTCTTTTATATATTAAACACTTAAAAAACGATGGAGGTAAAATAAAATGAAAAACAAAATAATTTTAGGGGTTGTTATGGGAGCCATCTTGATTAGTGCTACAGGATGTGATGATGGTAAAAAGTTAACGTGTACAAATGAGGCAAATGAAGAAGGCGCTAAACTTTCTCAAGAGGTAGTCGTTTCTTTTAATAAGGAAGAAACTATCTCTCATGTAAAAGTCACTTCAACTATTGAGGCAGAAGATGATTATGCTGATCAAATGGACGAATATGAAGAAATGGTTAAAGAAACCGTCGAAGAAAATAAGGAAGAAAATTTAAAAATGTCTTATAAAAGAAACGGAAACACTTTATCACAAGTAACAGAATACTATGTCAGTAAAATGAGTGACGAAGAAAAAGAAGATAATGGCTTCTCTGACCCTGATGAAAATTCTTATGATGCTTTGAAAGAAACTTTCGAAGATCAAGGATATACTTGTAAATAATTTATCTGGATAATTAAAAATTTGAATATAGAAAAAACTCTTCTCTTTATTTAGAGAGGAGTTTTTTTATACTAAGCTAAGCTTTGTTTTAATTTAGTTGCTCGATTGTTGATCTTACGAATTAGCTCATCGATTATTTTTAAATTTATAAATTGTTTTTTCTCGTTATTGGAGAGATTCTTTTCTACGAAGTCCATATTTCCCACAATTAATCTATTTCTTCCGTCCATAATTCCATAAGTATAATCTTGATAGTTTTCCATCACTTCTTGTTTTTTTACTTGGACAAATTCCGAAATAGAATAGAAATCTAAATTCTCTAATAATCTTTCGTCATACCGTTTATAATAAAAATTAGATTCACAGTTATAGCGGAACAACTTCTCCTTGTATAAGCTGTTTTCTCTATTGATATACGCATCAATTTCTTCTTCTTGTTCTTTTTCTGATAAACCAACTAATAGTTTTAATAGCTCACCAAAATCTTTAGACATATGTTTTAAATAATAGCCCTCACCATCATAATAAACAGGCATTACTAAACTAAGCTGATTCTTGCCTAAAATTTTTCCTTCGATTATACCAATTATTTTCTTTTCTTTCATCTCTCTCACCTAATGATATATCTTAGCACAAGCCTATTTTTAAAGGCAAGAAAAAAGATATCTTTTTGGATACCTTTTCTTGGTAAACTATTTACGAAGTGATTTTACGCCTTTACTTCCCTTACTACCGAACTCACTAAATCCTTTTAAAATATTCGTATCGAAAGAGTGTGTTTTAGCAATTCTATGTTTATAATCTCTAATACCAATATTTACTAAATCATCAAGTAGTTCTGAATATTCTTTACCAGTAGGTTCCCATAAATAGAAAGATAACGATCCTGGTATATTATTAATCTCATTAATATATGGTTTATTCGTTTTGGTATCAACTAGGAAATCGATTCTAACTACACCTGATGTTTTTAGTGCTTTACAAGCATTAATGGCAATCTCTTCTACTTTTTCTTTTAAGTTATCTTCTAATGGGGCTGGAATAATTCGATCTGTTGAAACCATTCCTTTAGAGCTTTTGTATTTAACTCCATTTTTACCTTTAGTTTTTCCACCACCGATATATTTATCTTCATAGGTTAAGAAAGCACTTTTTGGAATTACTTGTTCGATCGCACTTAATTGATAATTTTCATAATTACCTAATACACTGATATTTACTTCCATTAAGTTTTCTACTACTTTTTCTACGACAATACGATTATCATAGCTAATGGCAGTATCGATTGCTTCTTTTAATTCTTCTCTATCTTTAGCTACACTGATACCAACACTACTTCCTAATAAACAAGGTTTAACAATTACTGGATATTTTAAGTGTTCTATTTTCTTGATTACTTCTTCACTATCATCTTGATATTCAGAATCATAGAACCATATATAATCAGCAACTGGTAGATTTTCAGCAGTAAAAATTTGTTTCATATAAATCTTATCTTGACCAACTACAGAAGCATAAACATCTCCACCAACATAAGGAACACCAATTGATTGTAAATACCCTTGTAGAGTACCATCTTCGACATTGGTTCCATGGACAATTGGGAACACAATATCTACTTCTTTAACTATTCTTTTAAAAAGTCCTTTTTTGTTTTGGAGAATAAAACGTCCATTTTTGGCATATAAAACTACGTTTTTACAATATCTTTTTAAAAGATCTAAGTCTTGAAAAGTATCAATATCCTTGAGAATTTCCCCAGTATACCATTCACGATTTTTGGCTATATAGATAGGAATAATTTCATACTTTTCACTATCCATTTTATTCATTGCTTGAATAGCAGAGATAATACTTACTTCATGTTCTACACTTTCTCCGCCAAATATAACGCCTAACTTAATTTTCATTTTCTTCACTCCTATTCATTATAAAGATCTGGTAGATCATTTTCAAATAAAGCATAAAGAGCCTTATCTGTACTCATTGTCTGTAATAAGGTATAAGCATCATAGACACTATTTACGACATATATTTTTTCTTTATCAAATTTTCCTTCAGTAATACCTTTGAAAATTGGTTTCGTTCTTTTTTCTCCAACTAAAATGACATAATCAGCAACCTTAGCAATTTGATTACCAAAGATTTGATTTAGTTCTTCTTCTTTTTCTCCTAATTCGGTCATACCTGGGGTTACGACTACTTTTTGTCCTGGCATCATCGCTAAAACATCTAAGGCAACTTTAGCTCCTATCGGATTAGAATTATAGGCATCATTTATTTGATACATGTAACCATAATTTCTAAGTTCTAATCGGCTTTCAATCGGTTTAACTTTTTTTACTCCCTTTTCCAGTTCACTAATTGACATTCCAAACTCTTTACCTAAGGCAATTCCTGCCAAGATATTATAGATATTATGATTACCTAAGAGTTTAGTTTCAAAAGTATGGCGCTTCCCTTCTTTTTTGAAAACAACTTCAAACTTACTACCTTTATAATTACATTTTATATTTTCCGCATAGATATCGACATCTTTATTATCGATTCCAATCCATATTTTTTTACATTTACTTTGAACGGGATAAGATAATTGCTTGGGATCATCGCCATTTAATACCGCAACTCCATCATCTGGTAGACTGTCGATAAGTTCAAATTTCGTCTTCATAATATTTTCGGCACTACCAAATGTTTCTAAGTGAGCAAGTCCAATACGAGTTAAAATTCCATATTTAGGATGAACCATATCACATAATTTTTTTATTTCTCCTCTTTTATAAGCACCCATTTCGGCAATAAATATTTCATCAAATTTATCTAAGTAATTGTTAATTGTAATCATTAAACCATATTCAGTATTTAAGTTCTTTGGGGTTGGTCTTGTAATATATTTGATATTTAAGATATCATTCAATATATTCTTACTACTTGTTTTTCCATAACTTCCTGTAATCCCAATGACTTTTAAGTGATTCATGCTACGTAATTTTTTCTTTGCTTTAGTTTCATAATATTTATAGACAAACTTTTCAATTGGGGTATTGATGATTTTAGCTAAGAAAACAACAAGATAACTAAAATAAGCAAGAATAGCTGATAGTAGTAACATCAAGTAACCGTTTCGATAATCCACTAAATAGAAAATAAGCGGGATGAAAAATAAAATCGTCAATGTCACTATTAATCTTTTCACCCTTTTGGTAATAACAAGTGGCTTCTTTGTTTTTTCTGATTTATATAAAGAAAGTAAACGAAGGGATTCTCCAATATAGGCGAAAATAGCTAAAACAGCAAAAATCACTGAGCTATCATTATTCAAATAATAAGCAATAATAATCAATAGTAAAGATAAAAGATCTAAAGAAAGAAAGACTTGTTTACTATTTCGTTTTAACCATTTTAGATAACGATTATTTTCATTATACAGATTTTGTTGTAACATATGAAGTGATTTTTTATTTTTTATGATGTTAAAAACAAGGATGACGATAAAAGTTATTGTATAAATATTCATGATTTCACCTCTTTAAAAAATTCATTTAATATACTTACAACACGTGGTAATGCTTCTAAATACGCATAGTGAGTATACCCTTCTAATTCGATTAAAGCTCCATCTTTCAGTAATTTTTCTAACTTTCTAGCATCTTCTAATGGGGCTGCTTCATCATTAGTTCCCCAAATTAATAAAGTGGGACAAGTAATTTTTTTCGCGTATTCACTTAGATCTTGATTAACGATTTTCACAAATGAATCTCTAAGAATGGGAGATGCTTTTTTATAATCTTCTGAGCCAATATAATTTTTGGCAAGTTCTCCTATTTTGTTCATACCTGGCAATTTCTTTATTGCTTTTAATAATTTTTCTTTTTGGGATGTTTTTTGTTCACGAACACAAGGACTACCAAATAATACTAATTTTTCTACTTCGTGCCTACTGGCATAGATGATAGCCACTCTTCCTCCGAATGAATGACCAATTAGAATTGGTTTTTTTACATTCACACGTTCTAGAAATTCAGCTATGCATTCTTCGTATTCTTCGACTGACCAAGCAACTTTTAAATCGTCACTTTGTCCAAATCCAGGAAAATCGATAATGGTAATCCGATGGTTTGGAAACTCTTTGGCAAGTGGTTGCATCATTGCAATATTTTGACCCCAACCGTGCAATAATACGATATCCTTACCACTACCATATTGTATGTAATTGATATTTAAATCTCTAATATTTATTGTCATTATACCACCATTTTTATTATAGCATTTTTTTAGTACTTATAATAGTAGTTTTTTTAAATGATTATCGTTTCATAGCGACTGGTAAATGGAAATAAAATATAAGTGTAGTTTATAAATGAAATAGTCGATTATAATGAAAAAAGATTAAGAATAAAGTAGATGATCGAAATATTGCTAGTTGTATTTTGATATAGGAGAGATATTAAAATAAATGGTAAGTGATTAAGAAGATTTTAAAATAGTATTAGTTTTTTCATAATAAAATATTTATATAAAAAAATTACAGGATAAACTACTTCCTATAATTTTTATTTTTTTATAGTTATTTTATGTCTAATACACCATTTTAACGCAAGGTATTCTATTTCCACTTCTAAAAATGGTTCGAGATAGAAAAACCAATTTAAATTTGTTTTGTTGAGATAATGAAAACTGTCTTCCATCGGGTGTTTGGAATTATCTAAAATCTGTTTAATTATTTTTTTATCTTTTTTGCTCGGTAAAATCTTACTATAGTTATAAATAATTTTCTTTTTGACACGAAGGGGAAAATCTAGGCATAAAGAAGAAACATCTTTGGTCTTGGTAAAGATGTTTCGGTTTGTATCATAATAAATGTTCGGTGCTTCTAAAGAAAATAATTCTTTATAACAACTGATTAATTGTTTCCACTCTACTTCTACTTTTTTCATTGTATGCTATCCTTTAAATAAAGGTTACCACACGTACTTTTTATGAGTCAACTATTCGTTAACTTTATGCAAAATTTTCTATTTTTGTAATTCGGTTAGAAGTGTAAAGAAACGTTCTTTTTTTTGTTTATTATAGCTAGAATCTTCGAAATAAACTTCCTTTTTGGCTTTGTTTAAATTTAATTGATGATTCGTTTCTAAAAGATGAAATAAATGATTGGCAATTCCTTCTCCACCATCATAGAATTTTACTTTTCTTAGGACAGTTTCTATTTTTTTAGAGATTAATGGATAATGTGTACATCCTAATACGACTGACTCGATATTTTCTTTTTGAAATGGTCCTAATAGGTTTTGAAGATAACTAGTTAGTTTTTCTTCCTCCCCCTCTTCGATTAAATGAGCTAAATTAGGGCAAGCTAGTAGATAAGATTTTTGATTATCATAATGGTGGTATAGTTTTTGAAACCGTTCACTTTCGATTGTAGCAGGCGTTGCCATGACTATGGTTTTACTATTAGGGGCATAATCATGGATCATCTTATAAGCAGGTTCTGTGCCAATCAAGAGTAAATTGGGATATTTTTTTCGCATTTCATCGATTGCTAATGCGGTTGCGGTATTGCAGGCAAAAACGATTGCCTTACAATCTTTAGCGATAAAATAATGTATGATCCCATCGACAAAATGGATGACTTCTTCTTTGGTTTTTTCACCATAAGGATTATGTTTAGAGTCACTATAATAAATATACTCTTCATTTGGTAACTTAGCGATAAGATGTTGAAGTATTGTTACTCCACCAATTCCAGAGTCGAAAATACCAATTGGGCGATTATCCATATTCTTCACCTACTTTGATTTTGATTTATTGTATGTTGCTTTTAAAATAATGTCATCTGACTAGATTCTGGTAAATCATTTAATATTCCCATCATTTTCATTTTGTCGATCAATGTTGCGGATACTTTGGCGCGTTTTTGTAAGTCTTCGATACTCAAGAAGGCTTTTTCTTCTCTTTCTTTTACGATACTACTAGCTACTGCTCCTCCTAATCCATCAATACACCGAAATGGTGGGATCAAGGTCATTTCATCTTCTTCATCGATTTTAAATCGTTCGGCATCGCTTTTATAAATATCGATAGAACCAAATTTTATTCCTCGAGCACTTGCCTCTAAGGCATTCTTTAAGCATTCCAAAATATTGGTTTCTTTATTAGAGGCTTCGAATCCTTTTTCTGTCAAATCTTCAATTCTCTTTCTAATTGAGTTATACCCTTTCATCATGCATTCGATGTCAAAGTCACTTTCTCTTACTGAAAAATAAGCGGCATAATAGCGGTTAGGTTGATAGACTTTGAACCAAGCGATTCGTAAGGCTGACATAACATAAGCACAAGCATGGGCTTTCGGGAACATGTATTTGATTTTACGACATGACTCAATATACCAATCGGGAACATTAGCTTTTTTCATGTCTTCAGCCATTCCCTTCCATGTCTCAGGATCTTTACTGGCTTTTCCTTTACGAACAAATTCCATGATTTTAAAAGCTCGTTTTGGTTCCATTCCCCAGTTCATTAAGTTGACCATGATATCGTCACGACAACCGATAACGTCCTTAAATGGGACAACATTATTTTCAATTAGTTCGCTAGCATTTCCTGCCCAAACATCAGTTCCGTGTGATAGACCGGATATTTTCACTAATTCAGAGAAGGTTTTTGGTTTGGTCTCTACTAACATGTTAATAACGAATTTTGTTCCCATTTCTGGTAGACCTAATGTTCCAGTCGGACACATAATTTGTTCTTCGGTTACGCCTAATGCTTCAGGACTACGAAGTAGGCTTAGTACTTTTTCATCACTGATTGGTAGCGTGGTCACATCGATTCCTGATAAGTCTTGAAGCATTCTTAATACGGTCGGATCATCGTGTCCGAGTATATCTAGTTTTAAGACATCTTGATCGATGGCATGGTAATCGAAGTGCGTCGTCCGCCATAAACTTGTCGGATCATCGGCCGGATACTGGAATGGAGTAAAATCAAAGACATCCATATATCCTGGAATAACGACAATACCACCTGGATGTTGGCCGGTCGTTCTTTTTACTCCTGTACAACCTAAGGCTAAGCGCTCGATTTCTGCGGTACGCATATTAGTAATTCCATGTTCTTCGAGATATCCTTTTACATAACCAAAGGCTGTTTTTTCGGCAACAGTACCAATTGTTCCTGCTCGATATACATTATCGACACCAAATAATACTTTCGTATACTCATGTGCTTTCCATTGATATTCCCCAGAGAAGTTTAAGTCAATATCGGGAACTTTATCGGCATTGAACCCAAGGAAGGTCGCAAATGGCATGTCTTGTCCTTCTTTTCCTAGTGGTTTACCACATTTAGGACAAATTTTATCTGGTAAGTCGTATCCACTTGAATATTCTTTACCATAAGCTTCTCCCTCTTCGTTGATAAATTCAGAATATTTACATTCTTCGTTACGGCATAAATAATGGGCAGGAAGCGGGTTAACTTCAGTAATTCCCATCATTGTAGCTACGAAGCTTGATCCTACCGAACCACGTGAACCAACAAGATAACCATCATCATTGGAATGTTTAACTAATTTTTGGGCAATCAGATAGATAACATCGAAACCTCCACCGATGACACCACCTAATTTCTTTTTTAATGTTTTTTCCCGATCGGCATCGGTTAATTCTGGATCATTTTCTTTTAAATCTTTCCAAACAAGATCTTTTACTTGATCGAATCCAGTTAGAATTACTTCATGTAGACGGCGATACAATTCTTTTTCTGCTTCTTCTTCACTGAGGTCTTTCTTCGCTACTTCTTTTTTGATGACATCAATTAATAGATCACCATACAATTCTTTCGCAATTCGCTCTTCGATATTGAATGGTAATGGATCGCCATACCAAGAAGAAGCCTTTGTATATACTAGTTCTGTTACTGTTTCTACACTTCGATCAATAGCAGGAGAAAAAGGAATACCACCAGTATCGATAATTACTTCGATTTCTTCTACCATATCCAAGATTTTATTTGGATTCGTAATTATAATCTCTTTTCTTACTTCTTCATCTAGAAAAGCAAAATCTTCCATCATTTCATCGGTCGTTCGGAAATGATTACTTGGAATTTCAGTAATATCACTTTTCGCTAGTGGATGTCTACCTCCACCTGGTACTTTTTGATTGACGATAATTTCACGATATATTTTGTCTTCTCGTTTTAAGTGGTGAACATCCCCTGTTGCGACGATTAACTTACCACTATCTTTAGTTACTCGAATTACTTTCTTTATATTTTCTAATAATTGTTCCTCATTATCAAAATCATGCATTTGTATTAGATGATCATAACACTCTGGTGGTTGAACTTCGACATAATCGTAAAAATTGATAATGTTGGTTAACTCTTCATCAGCTTTACTTCTTGCTTCTCTAAATACTTCACTTTCATAACAGCCACTTCCTACTAGTAGTCCTTCGCGATGATTTTCGATTTCACTACGTAAGATTCTTGGCGTTTTATAGAGATATTTTGTATTGGCTAGACTGATAATTTTAAACAAGTTTTTTAGTCCCGTTTTATTTTTCGCTAGTAGATTTACATGATAACTACGTCCATATTTATGGATTTCTTCTTTAGATACTAGATTATTTAACTCGGCGATAGTTTCAAAGTTTCTGTCGCTTAACTTCTTTAACATTTTGTGAAAAACTAAGGCAGTTCCTTCAGCATCGTAATCCGCACGGTGATGGGCATCTTCGTCCCATGGTACATCGTATCGTTTAACCAAGGCACTCAAACTATGACGGGCATAATTGGTATCTAATGTTCTAGAGAGTTCAAGAGTATCGATGATAGGATTGGTCAATTTTTTAAATCCATATTTTTTAATCGCCATTTCTAGGAAAGAAGTATCAAACTTCGCATTATGCGCAACCATAGGTAAGTCCCCGTACCATTCAATAAAACGACGAACAGCATTTTCTTCGTTATCTTTACCAATTAACATTTGATCCGTAATATTGGTAACTTCGGTAATTTTGGCACTTAATGGTTTACTAGGATTAACGAGTTCATCAAAACGTTCGATAATCTCACCATTTTTTATCTTTACCGCACCAATTTCGATAATCGTATCTTCTCCACCGGCATTAAATCCAGTCGTTTCAAAGTCGAAAACAACGTAAGTAGTTGTGAGTAGATCTCGGTCATCTCCACGAATAACGATATCGACACTATCATCAATTAAGGTAAGTTCCGTTCCATAGATCGCTTTAAATTTATCTTGTTCTTCTTTTCCTTTATTATAATCGGTTACTGTATTATAGACATGAGGAAAAGCCTGACAGCCATTATGATCCGTAATCGCAATCCCTCGATGTCCCCACTTCATTGCTTGTTTTACTAACTTAATTTCATCGTCTACACCATCCATTTGACTCATCATCGTATGGGCATGTAACTCTACTCTTTTTTCTGGATAAGTATCTTTTACTTCTTCTACTTGGCGTTCTAAAACACAAATATCACGTACATTTAAAACTAGTTCTTTAGAGAATTGATCATTTTTTGTATAGCCACGTAAAGCAAACCATTTACCAGTCTTTAACTCTTTGGAAAGTCGAGCATATTCTTCATCACCACGAATAAACACTTTAGCATAAATACTATCGCTATAATCCGTTAATTTTAATGTGATAATTTTAAAATCAGTTTTACTTGACTCAAAATAATCAACCCCAAAAACATATCCTTCTACGGTAATATTATCGCTTTCTCCAACAATACTTTTCATCGATATTGGTTTATCCCCAATTTTACGACCCAATATTACATTAGGATCATCCTCTTTCTTAGCTGGACGACGATAAGCTTTCTTTTCTCCGTTATCACTATACGTTTTCTTTTCAACCATAGGTTTATTTTCTTCTACAATGGGTGGTACAGTAGTCATTGCTTCTTTTAATTCTTCTTTAATCTCTTGACGAACTAACTCTTTTTTCTCTTCATTAATATAAGTAGTAAGCTCTAAAGAAAAACCTGCCATCTTTAAAAAATAATTTAATTTGGGTAAGAAAGTTTTTACTTGTTTTTCTTCTTCTAAACTAGTTACTTCTATTTTATATTCTCCATCTTGTAAAACTAGATTTTCATCAAAAATAGAAGAGAAAATTAAAATATCTCTCACTTCTTTTAATCCTTGTTTATAATAATCAGGTAAGTATTCAAAGCTTTGTTCTTCCGGATTAATCTTAAAAAAGACCTGTTTAATTTGGCGAAAAGCTTTCTCTCCTTTTTCTCTTAAAAGTTGATAATCTTTTAAAGGTAGAATACTTTTACTATGAAGGAGGAAAGTCCAACAGTTAGTTTTAGGATTTACCATTACTTTTTCTAGTGATAATCCTGGTAAGTTGCTTTTCTCTTCTTCTGTTAATTGAAGTTGTTCAAATAGAATTGTTATTTTATCCTCTGTCATATTTTCCCCCTATTAAAATAGATTTCACTATGAATGAAATCTATATTATTTCTAAATTATTAATACGAATAATATGTTTTTGATTTTTTATACAAAAACGAATAAATTCATATAGATCTACTTTCTTTAATGCTGTTTCCATAGTATAGTTATCAATATCAAAAGCAATTTTATCCCGCATCATATAGTGAGTCATATCTTCTCGATCACAACCTAGATACATCAACCAATATGGATAGATCTGACGTTTTAAAAATGTCAAAGTATGATCTCCTTCTAAGTAATTTGATTTTTGAGAAAGTCTTGTATATAGTTCATTATGAATAGCTAATTCTAGAATCGCTTGGACAATTTCTTTATACTCTTTTTCAAAATCACCCATTTCATTTTTAATTAGGGCATATAAAATATTAGAAATTGCCATACACATATCCTCTAAATCTTTTTTAAATCCCCAGCCAATACTTGTTTTTGTCGTTTTAGAGACTAAAGCGGTATCCATAGCCGGACAAAGTACAAGTACATGATAGTTTTCAGCTAAAGGAAAGCGAATAATTTCTTTTATATATTGATTAATTTCTTTTTTCTTTTCATCCCAAAATTTCATTAGTGCTAACCGATACTTCTCTGCACTTTTTTTTAAGTCCTCAAACATTTCCGTTTCAAATATTAAATTATATAAAGTATCATCATCAGGAATATAGTTTTTGATATCTTGGAGCATTTCATCTTTATCTTTCATACCAGCATTGTATTGTTTTTTGTAAGTTGCCCATAATTTTTGCTTCGAAGCATGAATCTTTGGTGAAATAGAAGCTCCATATAACAGATTCCAAGTTAGCAGATAGTCGTTCGTTTCAAATGTTAATTTCATATACCCACATCCTCATCATATATAAATATAACATACTATCTTTTTTTTGGAAAGTTATCTTCTATTCTTTTTTACTCTTTTTTCTATATTATTTTATCCTATATTTTGATCCATTCATTTATCTTATATTTAGTTTTTTCATCATACCATTAATTTTATTTCTAGTGGCATTAATACAATTAACTTCTTCGTCTGTAAAAGTCCATTTCTCGATTGCTGTTTTCTTTTCTTGATCAGAATAATAATCCCAATCGATGATATATTGACGTAATAGTTGTCCTCTTAGATACATTTTACTCTTTGTCTCTAATGGTATACCATTTTCAAATTCTAAAGGGATCAAATAACTTTCTTCAATTTCTTCTGCGTCTAGATTATATCTTCTAATCTTACTTCGCTTTTCTCTTTCGTTTATTTCTAACCCTACTTCTAAAATTTGATATTGCTTCATCAACTTGAAATATCTTATTGCCTTTTCTTTAATGAATTGTATTTCTAATTCACTAAGTAAAAATTCTTTTTTTAGATCGATACACATATTAGCCACTTCAGTGATAAATTGTTCCTCACTACATTCTACTTTTATTCTTTTAATTAGACCAATATATAATTCTTTTATCCATTCAGGCTGTTTCTTTTCATCTATCTGAGAAAATGTTTGATTAGCAATTGCTTCTTCTAATGAAATTATGTCTTTATCCATCTCTTTTAAGATTTCTTTACTATCTAAGCCTAATTGTTCAAGAATGACTTCCATTTGTTTTACATATTTTTCTTCGCTCCATGAGGAATTATTTTTTTCTCCTTGATCTGTCATTCCAAATAAACATTTTTCTTCCCAGTATTTTTTTTGGTCTTGTGGCAACTTAATTTTTCCTTTTTTTATTTTATCAACTCTTCTACCTATATAAATAGATTTTCCATTTATTTCAACTACAGTACTTTGAGGAATATCCGTATATTTTTTATTGGGATGTTCTTTTTTCCATTTTTCTAAAGCTAAACGGTATTCTTCCTCGGTTGGCCTTTCCTTTTTTCTTTTTAAGACACCTTTATCTTCCCAATATTTTTTTTGGTCCTGCGTTAAATGAATATTTCCCCCTTTTACAGCGGATATTCTTGCTCCTAGATGAATTTGTTTACCATTTAATTCGACAATCACAGTTGATGGAAGATCTTGATATTCTTTATCGGGATTTTCACTTTTCCATTTTTCTAAAGCTAAGCGGTATTCTTCTTCGGTTGGTCTACTGTTCTTTTGAATAACTATTCCTTTTTTCTGCCAATAGTTTCTTTGTTCTTCATTTAATTTGATAAACCCATTTCTTATAGCAGATATTCTTTTACCTATGCGAATTGTTTTTCCATTTATTTCGACTACCGTATTTTGAGTGATATTCTGATATTTTTTATCGGGATTTTCAGCTTTCCATTTTTCTAAGGCTAAACGGTATAGTTCTTCCGGTTGATGTTCATTTTTTCTCGTCAGTAAACCTTTTTCTCCCCAGTATTTTTTCTCTTCTTCTGTTAATTGGATACATCCATTTCTCATACTAGATATTCTTCTACCTATACTAATTGTTTTTCCATTTATTTCGACTACTGCTTTTACCGGGATATCACTATATTCTTTATCGGGATTTTCTTGTTTCCATTTTTCTAAAGCTAAGCGGTATTCTTCTTTTGATGGACATTTATTTTTTCTTGTCAATAGTCCTTTTTCTCCCCAATATTTTTTCATCTCTTCCGTTAATTGATAGTCACCACATCTCATTTTAGTAATTCTCATACCTAAATGAATAGTTTTACCATTTAACTCTACTACTGTAGTTGATGGAATATCTTGGTATTCTTTATCGTGATTTTCTTGTTTCCATTTTTCTAAGGCTTGACAATATTCTTCTTCTGCTATAGTTAAATTTGCTTTTTCTAATATCCCTTTTTCTTGCCAATAACTCTTTTGTTTTGGGTTTAAAGCGATACTACCTGTTTTTAATTTTAATATTCTTTCCCCTATAGAGATCTGTTTGCCATTTATTTCTACTATTGTAGTGAAAGGAATATCTTGGTATTCTTTATCAGGGTTTTCACTTTTCCATTTTTCCAAGGCTAAGTGATATTCTTCTTCTTTTATATGGTTTGAGGCAAGTATTCCCTTTTCACAATAATATGCTATATCTTTATTGCTTAATTGCACTTTCTCATGTTTGATATTTCGGATTCTATTTCCTATACTAATTTGTTTACCATTTATTTCTATTACAGCACTTTGAGGAATATCTGTATATTTTTTATCGGGATGTTCTTCTTTCCATTTTTCTAAAGCCAAACGATATTCTTCTTCGGTTGGTCTTTCTATTTTTCTATTTAGAATCCCTTTTTTTTTCCAATAATTCCTTATTTCTTCAGAAAGCTTGTATGGATACTGTCTCATATAGCTTATTCTTGTACCTAAATTAATTGTTTTTCCATTTATTTCAATTACTGTTTTTACTGGAACATCGCTGTATTCTTTATCGGGGTTTTCCTCTTTCCACTTTTCTAAAGCTAAGCGATATTCTTCTTCTGTTACTATTTTCATTGTTATCACCTACTTATCTACTTTTCTTTAGCATTTTATTTATTTGTTCTCTAGTAATGTTTATGTAATTGATTTCATCTAGTGTGAAATGATTATTCATGACTGTTTCTTGTTTTTCTTGCTCTGAATAATAGTCCCAATCATAATATATTGACGTAGTAGTTGTCTTCTTTGATAAAGTTTACTTTTTCTTTCTAAAAGTGTTCCTTGATCAAATTCTAGTGGAACGAAATAGCTCTCTTCGATGTCTTCTTGATCTAAGTTATAGTTTTTGATTTTTTCTAGTTTTTTCTCTTCATCGGTTTCTAGTCCGACATCTAAGATTTGATATTCTTTCATTACTTTTAAATATTTAGAGAAAGCTTTATTAATGATTTGTTGTTCTTCTAAAGTAAGATGATATTTTACCATCATTGACTCATATTGTCCAATAATATCTTCTACTGCCTGTTGTTCATTCTTTTTGATATTTATCTCATCAATTAAATAATTATATAACTCTTCCAGCCAGCCATTTTCTCTTTTTTCACTTGTTTGTAAAAATATCTGATGGCGGATTGCTTCTTCTATAGTAATTCTTTGGTTACTCATATCCTGTAAGATTTGATTACTATCTAATTGTAATTCTAGTAATATATAGTTTAGTAAATAGGCATCTTTTTCATAGTTCCATACAGATGTTTTTTTCTTTTTGATTTTCTTTCGTTTTTCTCTTAGATCAGTCAAACAATAAGCTACTCGACTAGTTTTTTCTAAATCACCATGAAAAAGAAGAGCATATTTTCCCAAAGTAGAGGAAAATTCTTGTGAAGTTGAATTTTCACATATCTTTACATCCAATATACCTTTTTCTTGCCAATACTTTCTATTTTCAGGAGTTAATTTGATACGTCCATTTCTTATATTGGATATTCTTGTACCTAGGTGGATTTTCTTGCCATTTATTTCGACTGTTGTTTTTTTTGAAATATCACTATACTCTTTATCTGGGTTTTCCTCTTTCCACTTTTCTAAAGCTAAGCGATATTCTTCTTCTGTTATTCGTTTTGGTTCTAATATTCCTTTTTTTCCCAGTATTTTTGATCTTCAAGAGTTAGTTTGACTTGGTTATTTCTTATGAGGTTTATCTTATCTCCTAGATTGATTCTTTTTCCATTTATTTCGACTACTGTTCTTTGTGAAATATCCTTATACTCTTTATCAGGGTTTTCGCTTTTCCATTTTTCTAAAGCTAGTTGGTATTCTTTCATCGTTATCTGCTTACTCTCTAATACACCCTTTTCTTCCCAATATTTTCTTATTTCCTCTGGCAAAGAAGCAGCATGTTTTTCATGTTACTTATTTTAGCTCCTAGACGAACTATTCTTCCATCTAATTCAACTGTAGCATTACTGGGAATATCTTTATATTCTTGATCGGGATGTTCTTCTTTCCATTTTTCTAAGGCTCGCTGATAGTCTTTATCTTTTAAGTATTTTGCTTCTAATACTCCCCTTTCTTTCCAATATTTTTTTTCTTCTTCTGTCAATATATCAGGGTTCTTTTTCATTCTAGTTATTCGTCCACCTAAGTTAATTGTTTTTCCATTTACTTCAATTATGATTTTACTTGGAATATCCCTATATTCTTTATCGGGATTTTCTATTTTCCATTTTTCTAAAGCTAAACGGTATTCTTCTTCCGTTATTTGTTTACTATCTAATATACCTTTTTGTTGCCAAAAATTTCTATCTTCCATGCTTAATTTAACATGACCACTTTTTATACTGTTTATTCTTAGTCCTAAATTGATCATTTTTCCATTTACTTCTACAACAGTATTCCTAGTTATATTCCTACATTCTTTATCGGGATTATTTTCTTCCCATATTTCTAAAGCTTTTTGATATTCTTCTTCACTTGGTCTTTCCTTTTTTCTTTTCAGAATACCTTTTTCTTCCCAATATTTTCGATCTTCAGGTTTTAGTTTGACACGACCACTTTTTATATTATTTATTCTTATCCCTATATTTACTTGCTTACCATTTATTTCGACTACTGTTTTAGTTAGAATATCCTTATACTCTTTATCCGGATTTTCCCTTTTCCATTTCTCTAAAGCTAAATGGTATTCTTCCTCGGTGATTCGCTTGGAAGTTAGTACTCCTCTTTCTTCCCAATATTTTCGATCTTCAGATTTTAGTTTGACTTTTCCACCTTTTATTCTACCTATTCTTTCTCCGATATTAATGGTTTTTCCATTTACTTCAACAACTGCTTTACTTGGTATATCCCTGTATGCTTTATCCGGATTTTCTTTTTTCCATTTCTCTAAAGCTAAACGGTACTCTTCTTCTGTTGTTCTAATCATTTAATCCCCCTCTTTCTTTAATTTTCTTTCTGATTTAGCCATTCAATTTGATCGACTATCACTTGAAACTTATCATATCTTCTTTCTACTTTTCCTTCTATTTTTACAATCATATTACTTTGGAGTGACATATTTAAATAACGTTGATATGTCTTAGGAAAGAGTGTAAAATCCATTGCTTGATATTCATCACTTCCCCATAAAAACATCATATCATCACCGTTTTTAGTTTTTATCGTTCGTACTTTGTCAATTAATACAATTACTTTTACTTTGCGATTATAATTATCTTTTATCTGATCTAAAGAAACAATATCAGAATATTTGGCTTTATAGAAAGTAACTGGATGATTACTTAAATAGATACCAAATAATTCTTTTTCTTTATTTATTAGATATTCTTTACTATATTCTTCTACTACTTCAATCTCTGGTTTTAATACATATTCGCTATCTAAGTCTTTTACTAGTTCAGCATAATTCAAGATACTGTCTAAATTATGATGAAGAGTATGATGGTTATAGCCAAAGAGATCAAAACATCCGGCATCAATTAAAGATTCAAATACTTTACTATTTATTCCGCGATCGGCATTTTTACGAACAAAATCAAAGATATCTGTATATGGTTCTTGACGATTAGCAAGAATTGCTTCTACTGAGACTAATCCTACATTTTTTATTCCTGTTAATGGATATCTGATTCCATCTGGTTCTACGATATATTCTTTGCCACTTTGATTGATACATGGTTTTTTTATTTTTATTTTCTTAGCCTTAATTTCATTGGTATATTCTTTGGTTTTAGAATCACTTCCAATTACTGAACTTAATAAACTACTATAAAAGTATTTGGGAAAATACACTTTTAAATAAGCCATCTTATACGCAATCAATGAGTAAGCTACTGAATGTGAACGATTGAATCCAAAATTTGCAAAATTCAAAATCAAGTCAAAAATCTGCTTAGCTATTTCTTGAGTATGTCCTCTTTCTACACTCTGTCTTATAAATTTTTCTTCTTCATTTTTTAAGACATCACTTTTCTTTTTACTCATTGCTTTTCTTAAAATATCTGCTTCTCCTAAAGAATATCCAGCTAATTGATTAGCAATCTGCATAATTTGTTCTTGATAGATGATAATTCCTTTTGTACTCTTTAAGATTGGTTCTAGGCATGGATCTAGGTAAGTAATTTCTTCTTGTCCTTTTTTTCTTCTAATATAAGAATCAATGTTACTAGCTGGACCCGGTCTGAACAAAGCAATGGCAGCAAAGATATCTTCAAAACTGTTTGGTTCTAGGTTTCTTAAAAAGTTTTTCATTCCTTCTGATTCAAATTGAAAAATACCGGTTGTATCGGCTTTTTGAAATAAAGCTAATACTTTTTTGTCATCAAGAGGAATACGATTAAAATCGATAGTTATATTTTCTTTTTTTGTAATTTCTTCCATAATATGCATAATCGTCGTTAGAGTTCTTAATCCTAGGAAATCCATTTTTAATAGTCCTAATGGTTCTAAGTATTCCATAGAAAATCCACTTAAATACATGGTATCACTTTTCGTTAACGGAATTACTTCATCTAAATCTTTTTTACACATGACGATTCCGGCAGCATGGGAAGAAGTATGTCTAGGAAAGCCCTCGATATGACAGGCAATTTTAAACATTAATTGAAGTTTCTTTTCACTATCGATGATATTTTTTAATTCTTTATCTGTATGATAGAAATCTGGTAATTTCTGTTTTGTTACGTTAGGAATTCGTTTAGTGATCAAATCAATTTGATAGCTAGGAACATTTAGTACTCTAGCTACATCTCGTAGTGCTTGTTTGGCAGCTAAGGTTCCAAAGGTTACGATACCACTTACTCTTTTTTGACCATATTTTTGGATGACATATTGAATTACTTGATCACGATAAATATCTGGAAAATCAGTATCAATATCAGGCATACTGATTCTTTCCGGATTTAAAAAACGTTCAAATAATAAATCATATTGAATCGGATCGATATCGGTTATCCCGATAGAATAACAAACTAAAGAACCGGCACCACTACCACGTCCAGGACCTACTAGGATTTTATTTTTCTTTGCATATTTAATAAAGTCATACACAACTAAAAAGTAATTGGAAAAACCCATTTTTTCGATGATACTAAGTTCATAATTTAAACGGTTAGCATAAGATGCTGGTACTTGATTATTTAATCTTCTCGCAAGTCCTGCTTTAGCAAGATTTTCTAGATATTGATCAGAAGTTACATTTTTTCCTGTTTCAAAGATGGGTAACAACAACTGTGTCTCTGGAAACTCCACTCTACATTGATTAGCAATTACTTCGGTTGTCCATAAACCTGTATTGGTTGAATATTCATAGATATTTTCTAACCGTAGTTCGTGATCATTTAGATCATAGAAAGTAGTATCCGCTATTGTCTTACCATCACGTATCATATATAGATATTTTAAGTATTCACTTTCTGAGGCATCTAAGTATAGGGTTTGATTGACATAGACGATATTCTGACTTATTTTTTTGGCTTCTATTTCTTCTTGTTTATTTTGGTATCCTAAATAACAATCAGGAATTATATTCTGAATAGTTGTTAATATATGTCTACTAGAAAAAGGAACGATAGCGATTACTTCTTCATGATTATTTTCTATATCTAATTGGCTAATTTTTCTCTCACTCTGTATTGTCGATAGTTTAATTAAAGTTTGATAGCCACGATAATTTTTAGCATATAATAATAAAATATCGTTTTCTAATTCTACTTCTAAACCGATTATTGGATTAATTTCTGCTTGTCTACATTTGTGGTAGAACTCCATAGTAGCGAACATATTATTATCGGTTATAGCTAGGGAAGAAATATGATGCTTTTTCGCACACTCTAATAATTGATCTATTTTAATTACACTCGATAATAAAGAATAATTTGTTTTTATATATAATGGTACGTACATAGTATCTCCCCCAATCTATTCTTATTTTACCATAAAAGTATTGGCTGTTCTACTTTTCGCCAATTTATCTGCTCCTTTTCTCTTTAATTCTCTAACCGAAATAAAACAGTTAACTTTTTTAGGGTTCAACTGCTTTGTTATAGACTTTTCTACTAGGTTATTTTAACTTGGAATAGTCCCTTTTTTTCTCTTTAAAAGTGGCAACATCATTTTCTAAACTAACTGATCCATAGATAGTTTCAAAAACGGTAGTCGTTTTTTCTGTTTGAACTAATTTGTTAGTAATCGGATCATAAGTAATTTCTGGTACTTCTTTCTCTATATACAGCATAACGCAATCTAAATGCTGATCTCTAGCGTGCTGAAAGATGGAATTTAGATCATTTGGATAATTCATGAAAGGACTATGGTAGCTTTCATAATTTTTTTCAAATTGATCTCTTAATGACTTTTTTTCCGTTTCAGGATACTCAGTTTCTAGACATGAAATAACTGTAGGTAAGTTAGAAAAATCATATAGTTTTTTTATTATGGGGGTTCGACTCTCCATAGGAATTTGTGAAACAAGAGCGATGGCTTTTTCTAAGTAATCTCGGTACTCTTCTAATTGAAATCCTAACTTATCTTGTAATTGTTTTCTTTGACCAGAAGATAAAGCTTGAAGAGTAAAAAGATGATCTTCTAGATAAGTAACATATAACTCTTCATTATTCTTTTTCATTAATATTCCATTATATATATTGAGTACATCTTCTTCTAAGGTTTCAAAAGTAGGTAAAACATAATAATTTACATATCTTGAATGCTCGATATCAGGAACATCTTTGTACGAAAAAAAGATACAATGGTTACCAAAGTCTCCACAACCATATTCAAGTACCATAGCGATATCTTCTTTGTTGAACTCAACAGTAGTAAACGGTTGCCAAAAGCAATAAATACTGTTTATCTTTTTGTCCTTAGAAAATAAATCAGGATGAAAGTAAACCATATAAGTTGGTCCCCATATCTTCCAAAAATTTGGTTTAAAATTCACTCCTACATGATTTTTACGTTGAATTTCTGGCCACATAAAACCCCTCCTTAACTTTATATTGTCCTTATTATATATTTTTTTTGAAAAAAAGCAATAAAATTAGAAAAAAGAACGTAAAGGCATAATTTTTTCGCTTGTTTTATTTGACTTATGGATAAATCTATGATAAAGTTATAAGCGCAAGTTAAATCAAGTATTAAAGGAGGAAGAGAACTATGGCAGTTAAAGTTACGAATAAAAAGCCTTTATTTGGAAATAAACGTTCTCATGCATTAAATGCTAGTAGAAAAAAACAAGGAGTTAATCTTCAAACAGTTAGATTAGAAGATGGTACTAGAGTAAGACTTAGTGCAAGAGAAATTAAAACTTCTAGAAAAAATGAAAAGATCGAAGAAGTAAGTGAGTAATCACTTATTTTTTTGTGAAAAAAAGGCTAGATATTAGGTGTATCTGCCTCTTTTTCTGGTCCTATTTTTCCTCGTAGACGATCGATCGTTAATTGATAATCATCACTGTTGGTGATATAGGAACCACTTACTATAATATCGACAAATGGGGTAACTTCTTTCGCTATTTCTTGGTCGATACCACCATCTATACTTAAAAGGGTCTTAGCCTGATGTTCAGTGATCATTTTTCTTACGATCTCCACTCTATTTTTTACTTCGGGGATAAATTCTTGACCACCATATCCTGGATTTACTCCCATGATAAGGATCATATCAATTTTATCTAACCATTTTTCTAATAGATGTAGATTGGTATCAGGGTTAATGGATAATCCACATTTTAGACCGTATTTTTTTATCAAATTTAAGTTCTTCTCGATGTCTTTTTCAATCTCGATCGGGAAGGTAATCATTTCAGTATTTAGTTTGACAAACTGTTTAATATATTTTTTTGGTTTTTTTACCATAAGATGCACGTCTAACCGCTTAGCTGTATAACGATATATTTTTTTTAGCTTTCTCATTGGAATTTTCTTTCCTTGACAGAATGTATTATCGACAAAATCCACATGAATATAGTCGACATCGGTAAGCGATAATTTTTCTATCGCTTTTTCTATTTTCCGACAAGAAAGAAAAGAAGCAGATATTTTCATTTTACCACCTACTCTTCTTCATCAGCTTTTGATAATTTTCATAACGACTAGCTAAGATATTTTTCTTTTCGACATTCGCTTTAACCTGGCATTCTTTTTCTGATAAATGCATGCAGTCTTTATATGGACAAGGATATTTCTGAAATTCAATAAAAGCATCTCTTAATTCGTGATCAGGGACTTCTTGAAAATCAAGTTGAGAAAAACCTGGGGTATCTAAAACTTTACCTTTTAATAAATGGAGAAGTTCTACGTGTCTAGTCGTATGTTTTCCTCTTCCTAAAGCTTTTGAAATTTCATTGGTTTCCAACTGAAACTTACTATCTAGTTTGTTAATTAATGTCGATTTCCCAGCACCTGTTTGACCAGTCAAAACTGTTGTTTTATTTTTAAATATTTTTCTAACCTGCCATAATTTATGGTTATAGACTACTTTGTATCCTATTTTTTGATAGTATTTTAGTATCTTTTTTATTTCTTTTTTTTCTTTTCTATTTAATAAGTCCCATTTTGTGATACAAATAATCGGTGTGATATGATGATATTCCATCACAGCTAATAACTTATCTAATAGATTCGTCGAAAAATCAGGACTTTTAACACTAGTTACTAAAAGTCCTTGATCGATATTACTAACAAGTGGTCTTTCGAGATGATTTTTTCGTGGCAAAATTTCTAATAGGTAGTTATTTTTTTCATCAAATTCTACATAATCGCCAACGACTGGGCTGATCTTTTGATTACGAAATTTACCACGAGGTGTACACTCGTATATTCCATCTTCACACTCGACAGTGCATAAATTACTTACTATTTTTACAATTTGACCTTTCATTTATTCCCCCTGTTATTGTTCTGGTGTAGGTGATGGTGTTGGCGAAGATGATGGTGTCGGTGTTGGTGTTGGTGAAGGTTCTGCATCAGGATCAGTTGGTTCTCCACTTGAATTTTCATTTGGAGCTTCTGCTACTACGATCTTTAATGTCGAACCAGAGACGATTGGTGTTTTTGGTGAACGAGATTGGCTAATTAAAGTTCCTTCTGTATATTGAGAAGTTGCCTGATAATCAATCGTTAACTTAATATTATATTTTTCACAGAATGCCTTAACATCATCAACTGTCCAGCCATCTTCTACCATGTTAGGATAAACATCTTCAATATCCGCTACATAAAGGATAATAGAATCCCCTTTTACTAACGTATTACCTGGTTGTACACTCTGATCAATAATTTCTCCTTCGTCATAATCATCAGGATTATCGACAGCTCGTTTTTCAATCGTTACTTTTAATCCATACATCGTTTCTAGAATTTCTTTTTGCGCCTCAGCATTCTCTCCCGTTAAATCTGCTACTTCATATTTTTCTTGACCAAGGGATTCGTAAATAGTAATTACCGTTCCTTCTTTAACGGTTCTTCCAGCAGCAGGAGAAGTTTTAATGACTTTTCCTGATTCGATTGTGGCATTTTCTTCTTTTTTGGTTTCTACTGCCACTTCAAAACCTTCTTCTTTTAATTTACGTTCTGCTTCTACTACACTCATGTTAGATACATCTGGTATTTCAATATCCGGTGTTCTAGAAAAATAAGGAATAATTAGAAATACCGTTACTACTCCAATAACAATTAGTGTAAATAAAGAGGCTAAAATCCAAACAATCCGATTGGTTCGCTTTAGTGTTTTATCTTCCTCTACTTCTTCTTCCTTCTCTTCTTCTGGTGGTACTTCTTGTTCTTCTTTTACTTCTTGGATTTTCTCTTCAGTTTTCTTTTTTACTACTGTGATAGTTTTCGTATTCTCTTCAATTTCATGTTCAGGATATTTGAAGACAATTTTTTCTTCATCCATTCGTTCATCATTTAATACCGTTAAAAGATCTGCATGCATCTCTTTGGCATCTGCATAACGATTTTTAGGATTTTTAGCTGTAGCTTTTAAGATAACATTTTCTACACTCTGAGGAATTGCGGGATTCTTTTTTCTAATACTAGGTATATCATCTCGCATCTGTTTTAAAGCAATCTCTACAGCATTATCTCCTTTAAATGGTAATTGTCCCGTTAATAATTCATAGAATAAAATTCCCATCGAATAGATATCACTACGAATAGTTGACCCTTTACCACTTGCTTGTTCCGGAGGAAGATAATGAACCGATCCCATTACAGAATTTGTCTGTGTTAACTGAGTAGAATTCAATGCCATAGCAATTCCAAAATCAGTAATTTTTATTGATCCATCTTCACGGATCATAATATTTTGAGGTTTTAAATCACGGTGAATGATATAGCTATCATGGGCATGAGAAATTCCATCGGTAAGTTGAAGCATAATATCAATTGCTTCACTTAAAGTTAAACTTCCACGTTTTTTGATTAATTGTTTAAGTGTCTTTCCTTCGATATATTCCATTACTATGTAATATAACCCATCGTCTTCACCTACATCATACATTTCCACAATATTAGGATGAGATAAAGATGATGCGGATAAAGCTTCTCTTTGAAAACGTCTGACAAACTTTTCATCTCCTGATAAGTCACCTCGTAAGACCTTTATCGCTACTCTTCTATCTAAAATTGTATCATAGGCTAAATAAACATTAGCCATACCACCTTCACCAATACTTTTAATGATCTCATAACGATCATTAATTTTTTGCCCCTTTTCTATCATTATACTTCACCTTCCTCATTATCTTCTCTAATTAGATATGCGATTGATATATTGTCTGTCCCTCCTCGATTATTCGCTTTGTGTACGAGTTTAATTAATTTATCTTCGATCGTTAAATCACTTAGTAATACTCTTTCGATTTGTTCTTCTTCTAACATATTGGTTAAGCCATCACTACATAGAAATAACCCACTAATAGAAGTATCACAATCGAATATATCGATATCGATATTCTTGGTGGCCCCTAATGCTTTCATTAAGACATTTTTCTTAGGATGATCTTTAGCTTCTTCTTTCGTTAATTCACCAGCAGTTACTAATAAATTTACTAGGGTATGATCATAAGTAATCTTATGAAGTTTTCCATCTTTCATTACAAACCCACTGGAGTCTCCAATATTACCATATAAAATGTAGTCTTTTGTATTGATCGCAACGACTAAAGTTGCGCCCATTCCTTTACTTTCTGGATGATCATCAGCATAGCTAAAAATTAAGTGGTTAATCTCCGTTGCACTCGTTCTTAACCATTCGATTGCTTGTTCTTTATTCATATTTAAAAATGTTTCTTGAAAATGTTTACCTAAATAACTAATCGCAATCGACGAGGCAACTTCTCCTGCTGAGTGTCCTCCCATCCCATCTGATACTGCTAATAGATAATCATTATTTTTATTCCTGACGATGATCACACTATCTTCATTGTGATCCCTTACTTTCCCAGTATCTGTTAGACAAAATGATTTCATATTAGTCCTCCTTTTTACTCCTTAGCTGACCACAAGCTGCGCTGATTTTAGAACCAAACTCTCTTCTGATCGTAGCATTTATCTTATTCTTTTTTAGTATATCATAAAACTTAGTAATCGACTCATAATCACTTCGTTTAAATTGTAAATTATTGGTTTCATTATAAGGAATTAGATTAATATAACAAGTTAAATCTCGTACTAAATTCGCTAATTCGATCGCATCTTGTTCTCTATCATTAATTCCTTTTAATAATATGTATTCGAAAGTAACACGACGATTGGTCTTATCGACATATTCTTTTAATGTTTTGATTAATTCATTTATATTATATACCTTATTGATGGGCATAATACTATTTCGAATTTCATTATTTGGTGCGTGTAGACTAATCGCAAGGTTAACTTGATAAGGAAGAGTCATAAATTCTTTGATCTTAGGAATTATTCCACAAGTAGATACGGTAATATGTCTACTACCTAAGGCTAACCCTTTAGGATGATTAATAATCTCAATAAATTTAACTAAATGATCATAGTTATCAAACGGTTCTCCTATACCCATCACCACTACATGACTGATTCTTGTTTGACATAAGTGTTCAATTTGTAGGATCTGTTCAACTAATTCCGATGTTTCCAAGTTACGTACTTTCTTCAGGCGACCACTCTCACAGAATTTACATCCCATGTTACAACCAACTTGGGTAGATATACATAGACTGTTTCCATAATGATGATTCATCAATACCGCTTCAATTTTTTCGTTGTCTTTTAGTCGAAAAAGATATTTGCTTACATCGATATCTTTTTCTACTTTTTCTACTGTCATCGTTTCGATACAAAAATCTTGATTCAACTCTTCAATTACTTCTTTCTTTAAATTGGACATTTGTGTAAATGATGATACTTTTTTTTGATAAAGCCATTCAAATACTTGAGTTGCACGATATTTTTTATCTTTTTTTTCTAAAAAGTAAGTTTCTAGTTCATTTAATGTTTTGTTATAAATACTTTCCATATATCCACTTCCACACTATACATTATAGCATAGAAAAAGACTACCTTTAAAGATAATCTTTTTTAATTGTCAGTAAAATGTAAAGATAATCGTTATTCCCCTAATGTTATTTCAAAATCTTCGGTTGTTCCTACTTGGGTAAATTCCATTGCTATCGTTAATGTCGATAGTCTACCACTTACTGTTGTTAGGTATTGGTTATAATTGGCATTAATTTTTTTCAAAGTACCATTTTCTAGTGTTAAGGTAATAGTATCCATCATATTTTTATCTATATTTGTCGTATCAAAAGTAGGATTGTATAATTTAATTATTTGATAAGTAGGAATTTGATAGGTATAGATATCCCCATTTCTTGTTAGTTTTCCCATTTCCGTTAAATAAGAGATATCTTCAACATCGCAATAAATCAAATTTGAACTAGGACTTTCAACGATATGATATTCACCATTTTCTTTTTGGAGGTAGTTATCACTTAGTTTGGCATAGCTTTCACTTCCCTCTTTAGTAATGATGGTAAATATTTCTTTTTCATCTAGTTTTTTTCCAGTAATTACTTCTTCTTCTCCATTATTGGTTACGGTATAGATATAACTATAGTTAATTTCATATATTTCACTAGTGTCTTCATTATTCTCTTCGGTATTATTTTCTAATGGGGGATTTTCTCCTTGGATTTGATTGTTATTTTGATTATTATTTCCCTGTTTAGTATCTTCTGGTGGGGTACTTGGACTTAATCTAATCATGATCACGATAATCGCAATAAAAATTCCCCATAGAATAAGCATCGCAATCGCATGAAGTCGCTCATCTTTTTCTTTACCGAAACATTTTTTTAATAAGGCTTTCCAATCCACTTTATTCATTACGTTTACTCCTCATTAAATATTTTTCCTAGTAATGATTCTTTAGGTGTACCATTTAGATATTCCTTTACTGTCATTTTACGTTTACCAGAGGGCTGTAGTTTGGTGATGATAATTTCTCCATCCATAGTACTTACTCCGATACCATCATCATAAACTTTACCAATTTCCCCATTCTTTTTCGTAGTAAAGAAACTATCACTAATTCTAGCTTCATAGATCTTCATGATTTTTCCATCTAACAAGGCATATCCTCCTGGCCAAGGATTAAGTCCTCTAATTTGGTTATAAATGTCGATTGTTCGTTTGTTAAAATCGATAAGTTCTTCTTCTCTTTTGATATTGTAAGCATAAGTTACTTCTTCTTCCTTTTGGGGGATTGGTGTAATTTTACCCTTTAATAAATCAGGAAGAGTCTCTATCAATAATTTAGCGCCCATTTTACTTAGACGGTCATGAAGAATTCCCACATTGTCTTCTTTATAAATTGGAGTTTCTGCTTGACTGATAATATCTCCAGCATCCATCTTTTCTACCATGTACATAATAGTAACTCCCGTTCTTACTTCATTATTGATAATTGCTCGATGAATTGGGGCACCACCACGTAATTTAGGTAATAGTGAGGCATGTACATTGATACAACCATATTTTGGATACTCTAAAACTTCTTTAGGAATAAATTGTCCATAGGCACAAGTTACAATTAAATCAGGATCTAAGGCTAGAATATCTTGATAATCTTTTCTGATATTTTCTGGTTGTAAAACAAGAATATTGTTCTCTTGGGCTACTTCTTTTACCGGTGTCGGTTTTATTTCATGATGACGACCAACTTCTTTATCCGGTTGGGTCACTACTCCCACTACTTGATAATTTTCGATTAATGCCTTTAACACATTAACACTAAATTCAGGGGTTCCCATAAAAATAACTTTGATTTTATCCATTATTTGATCTCCTCGATTCCTTTTTGATAGATTGCTTTTAACTCTTTCTTTTGTTCATCGTTCATTCCCCGATAAGGATTATGATAGCTTTCTACAGTACTAATATGATGAGCTTTTATTTCACCATCTTTAATAAAATAGACATCTGGGGTAGCTATTACTTTTTTGTTTGTCTCAGGATCAACTCGTAAATAGTCACCTAATATCTCTTTTAATTCATCATTTACTTCGTCTAACTTAGGATCATGAACATTGACATAGTAAATTGTTTCTATTTTGTTTTCCTTAGCCACTTCAAATAGAGGTTCAATGATATTACGACACCAAGGACAACTACTATATCCAAGATAAACAATTCCTGTTTCTTGGGTAAATGTATCGATAACTTCTTTGCCACTTAAATATTTTATTCCATTATTCAGTGGAATATCAATCTCTATTTTTTCACCATTTTCATAAGGAACAAAATTGTAAATACCATATTCAAATTTGAAACGAACCTCATCACTAGTGAATATGATTACTATGCTGATCATCAAAAGTAATACGATAATCAGTATTGTTATTAAAATCCATTTTTTCTTCATTTACTACACCCATTTTTCATCAATAGTATATCATGAATTTTTATTATGGAAAAGACTTATCCTTTCATTATACTGTAACAGAGTAAAGAAAAAAGATTTAATTATTTTGATATAAAATACTATTCATGACAATCTTTCTTCAAAATCAATAAAAGTTGTGAAGTAATTGGGAAAGTTAGCTGTAAATAGTATTATAGGAGTTCCACCTTTCGCTAAATAAATATTTAATAAATCACAAAATCGACACCACTTAAACATGGCGCCGATTTTTTCTTAATTTTCTATCCCTCACGAAAGGGTTTTCTTGGGGAGGACAAAGTCATGAATATGGAGTCTTAAGTACCTACCTATACCACCACATACGGATTTTCTTTAGTCCCGTCCGTTCCACTTTGTACCTTTACTCCAGGTTTTAGTGAAACCGAAGGACGCACACCGTTAGTGGCGGCGTAGTTGCCGTACAGGTAACCCTCCGAGCTCACGTAGAGCGTATAAGCGGTACTGACATAGAAGTCGAAAGGCGACAAAGACCACCAGGAATAATTATTATATAAATAATAACTTCTGTTGCTTTGATTATAATCCTCTACTGCCCCCGCATACGCGATCTCATCTGCTGTTAATAAAGCTACTGGATACGTTAATGCCCCATTTCCATTTTCTTCACTTACGGTAAAGCGATCGTTTTCATTTACACAGGCTAAACTTGGTGTCTTATTTACATCCAATCTATTCTTAGGTCCATACATTGTTGTTTCTTTTCCTACTCCTGTTCCTGGATAACTACCATCTTGTACTATACTTCGGTCATTACACCATACCGTATCTTCTAGCTGATCTGTATACTCTGTCATATTTTCTTCATACCAAGTATCGATTACTGTTTTAATCGTTGAATCGTTTGTATTTCTATGCGTTTCTTCATAAGTGGATGAACCTGTTTCTCCATACATATATCCTACAAAGGCATTATCATTCCGACTTTCATTAAAAGCACTATCTGATAACACTGTTGATCTTCCTTTAGCTATACATTGTCCACTTGCGTTTGGCTCTCCATTATAGATTAGTTTTACTCCACCTGTTTCCGTTGTTCTAACGATCTTCCAACAAAAGTTCGCAAATTTAACATTATTATTCTCTACTGCTCCTCGATAATACATAATTGGATTAGTGTTACTTTCTGTTCCATGTAAAGTGTATAATCCTTTACCATTCGTATCACTTGAAATCTGTGAGAAATCAATTCCTGTAGGACTAGTTACATAAATACTCTGAATATTATCGAGTACTGCTTCTGTCTCCTCTGATGGGAAAATACCTTCTAATGTAATATCTTGTCCTGTTAAATACGTTAGTTCTAACACACCACTTTGTACCACCTGTTCTTCTGAATTCGCTATTGCGGTAAAATAGGCATAACTTGCCCCCATTAATATTAAAGTACCCGCCACGATTAATAAACTGACGATTAGTGTTGGTTTATTAATCGTAGTTCCTCCTCTCCTCTATTTTTATCTATATATAGTATACAACTTATTTAAAATTATAGCTAGAAATTTTTTGCTAAACAATTTAATTAAATTTTTCTGGGTGAAAAAAAAGTACTCTATATTTTTCTAGTAATAGAATACTTTCTTACTTATCTTTTATTCTGTTGAAATACTAATTCCTTGATAATAATGTCTTAAAATCTGTTGGTAATTGTAGCCATTTTCAGCCATTCCTTTTGCTCCATATTGACTCATCCCAACTCCATGTCCATATCCTCTGGTAGTGAAAATAACTTTATTATCTTGGACTTCTATATCAAAATCAGTTGAACGAAGACCAAGTAAGTTTCTAAGTTCAACACCACTATAATTTTGATTTCCTATTTTGACGGCTAAGACTCTTCCACTCTCATTTCTAGAGAGGATTTCTATATTATTTTCATTTTGTAGATCAATTCCTAGTAGATCTAATATTATATTCAGTTCTTTCTCTTCGGTTCTTAAATAGGAAGAAGAATTTTTGTCCCAATTACTTTCTACACTCTTTAAATAAGGAATACTGTTTCCCCAAACATGAACGGCATCTTCGGTTTTTCCATTACTGGTTGAGTGGTATACAGCATCAATATAATCTCCTTGATATTTTATTGTGATATGATCAGTAGAAGTGACGGCTAACTTTATTTTGTTGTAGTAGATATCAAAGTTTTCCTGCCACTCTTCTCTTAATTGATTATTATCTTTATAGACTTGAGTAGAGACGGTATCTGTTAGTTGTTGTCCATTTTCGATTCTTTTTAGGGCATAAGTTCTAGCGACAACACTCTGTGCTTTTAGTGCTTCTAAGGGAAAGGAAGCTGGCATTTCACTAGCGACAACACCAATTAAATAATCATTCATCGCTAATGTTAAAATACTTCCATCCTTGCGGTGTAGGGTAACTTCTTTTTCGGTTGGTAAAGAAGTATTTTGGGAATTAGTCTCTTCTATAGTAGAAGATAAATTATTCGTTTCTTGACTGTAGGCTTGATGTTTGGAATCTTTTTCATTTACAACATTTTTTTCTACTTTGTGATTAGAAAAGGATGACTCTTCTTTATTTACCTTTTCTATTTCCGTATTCTCTTTTTCAGGTACTGCTTTTTCTTCTACTAAAGGAATGGCAATATCACTAACATACGTATAATTAGGTTGATCGGGATGACTTGGTGTTCCTAACATCACTAAAGTTCCTAAGGCAACCCCACCGATCATTAAAACAATTTTATTTCCATTCCAATTAATTTTTTCATCTTTTATGTACTCCGTTACCCATTCTTTCGTATTCTTTCTCCTCTTTCCTCGGAAAAATTCCAATGAGAATTCTTCATCATAATTAATATGTAAAATGAGTACTTCTTCAGAGTTATCTTTTTTTATTTCGTATCCTGTTATCACTTTTATCACCAGTTATAGTATTTCCTTTTTTTAAGAAAATATAAGAGGTTTAAAAATGAACAGGATTAAAATCAATATCGACTTTTAATTGACGATCGTTTTGATAATGCGTGAGTAGCTCTTTTAATACGGGATAGAGTTTTTCGCATTTTTTATATTTTAATACTATTTGAAAACGATATTGGTTATTCACTCTAAAAATATTAGCCATACTTGGTCCTAGGATGGTTAATTCTGATAGATTTCTTTTTAAGTAATCTCCTATTTTAGCACTTTCTTTTTGACCTTTAGTATAATCGTTACTGATTATTTTTATTAATACTAAATAATAATATGGGGGATATCCTAAAGTATGACGAATTTTCATCTCTTGGTGATAGAAGGATAAGTAATCATGATTTTTACTACAAGAAATAGCATAATGATCGGGATTAAAGGTCTGAATATAAACTTTTCCTTCTTTATCTCCTCTACCACTTCTACCAGAAGTTTGACTTAGTAATTGAAAAGTATATTCACTACTTCTAAAATCTGGAATATTTAGACTAGTATCCGCATTGATCACACCAACTAAGGTAACTTCTTTAAAGTCTAATCCTTTCGCAATCATTTGGGTTCCTAATAAAATATCGTATTCGTGATTTTGAAAAGCCGTGATAATTTTTTCGTGGGCACCTTTTCTAGAAGTCGTGTCCATGTCCATTCTAATGACTCGAGCTGTAGGAAGATATTTTTTGATTTCTTCTTCAATACGTTCAGTTCCAACACCTAAGTTCTTCATGGCTTCTTCCTTACATTCAGGGCAGATTGCTTCTAAGCGCTTAGCATAACCACAATAGTGGCAACGTAACATACCACTCGTTTTATGATAGGTCAAACTGATATCGCAATGGGGACATTTTTCCACATAACCACAGTTTTGACAAGAGACAATCGATGAATATCCTCTTCGATTTAGTAGTAGCATAATCTGTTCCTTATTTTCGATTCGTTTGGTCATCTCACTCCACAATTCATTAGAAAAGTAACTGTTTTCTGTTTTCTTTTTCTTTTCGACGTTTAAGTCAATAATCTTAACTTGGGGTAAGGGTTTTTGATTAACTCTTTCCTTCATCTCGATTAGATGATAGAGTCCTTTTAATGCCCTAGCATAACTTTCTAAACTTGGGGTCGCACTACCTAAGACAACCGGACATTTGTGGTAGATACTACGCCATTTGGCAATATCTAAAGCATGATATTTGGGGGTATTTTCTTGTTTATAAGTCGTAGTATGTTCTTCATCAATGATGATAATCCCAATATTTTTTAAGGGAGCAAAGATCGCACTTCTCGCTCCAATCACGATACTTACTTCTTGTCGATTAATCTTTCGCCACTCATCGTATTTTTCGCCATCACTTAAACGACTGTGTAAAATCGCAATATCTTCCCCAAAGCGACTACGAAAACGAGAAACAATCTGTTCTGTTAGTGATATTTCAGGAACTAAGACAATACTACTTTTTCCCTCTTCTTTCATCTTCTCAATCAATTCCATGTAGACTTCAGTTTTCCCACTTCCTGTTACCCCATGGAGTAAGAAGACTTCATTTTGGTTACGGAAGGAAAGAATTTCTTCTACTACTTCTTGTTGACGTTTAGTAAGAGGTTTCTTCTCTTCAAGGGAATAAGTAGAAGCCAAGCGATATTTTTCTTCTTTATTTTCGATAATTAAGCCATTTTTTAGTAAAGTTTTTACACTACTTGCTGAGATAGAGACTAACTCTTTTTTTTCGGCTTTGGGATGAGTTTTCAAATAAGTTAAGATTTTTTCTTGGGAAGGAGTTATCTTTTCTTGATCAAGTTCTAATGATTTAGCCAAGGAAAAATAAGTGGTTTCCTTTTTATTAATTGTTGTTTTTTTACTTGCTTTAACTGCCTTAGGTAACATCACTTGATAAGAAGAAATTAATGTGGATAAAGTGGTTTCACTGATATATTTGCCTAACTGTTGTAGTTCTTTATTGATGATTACTTCCTGATCAACTAAACGAATAATTTCTTTTAATTCTTCGTGAATAGTCTCATCTTTTAAGGCTAGGACAAAGCCCTCTACTTCTTGATGAGCAAAAGGAACAAGTACCCGAATCCCGACTTTTATCTCATCTTTAAGAAGAGGTGGTACTAAATAATCAAATGTTCTATCTATATTTCTAGCTCCTAATTCTACTAATACTTCTGCGATCATGATTACTCCTTTCTTCCGTCTTGAAAGACGAAAAAATTCTACCCTTTAGGATAATGAGATAGAATTTCCACGTTTTTAAAATAATTTTAATATATCATTAAAGGTAATGTAAAGCATAAATGCCATTAAGACGAAGAACCCGATAGTATGAATTAGGTTTTCTGTTTCTGCTTTGACTGGTTTACCTTTGATTTTTTCGATAATCAAGAATAAGATTCTACCGCCATCAAAAGCTGGGAACGGTAGTAAGTTAATGAAACCAACATTGATACTTAATAAAGCTATTAAATAAACAATATTTTCAATTCCTGCTTTTGCTTGTTCTCCTACTACACTATAAATTCCAACCGGTCCAGATAGTTGATTAACCGATAGGTTACCGGTAAATAATCCTTTTAATGTAATGACCATTTGACGGAACAAAGAGTCGGTTTTTACAGCGGCATATTTAACGGCGGGGATAAAACCATGTTCTACTTTTCCTACTGAAGTTACACCAATTTGATAGACTTTACTTCCATTTATTTCTACTTCTTCTGGTTTTACTTCAACATCGAATTTCTCACCATCTCGTTCGATCGTAAAGGTAATTGGCTTTGATTTATCCTCTACTTGAAGATAGATAGAAATATCATCAGAAGTTTTTACTTTATGATTATTAATTTCTAGTACTTTATCTCCAGCACGTAGCCCTGCTTCATCAGCCGGATTTCCTGCTATTACGGATGAAATAACTGGTTCTGTCGTTCTAGCTCCCCAAATTAATCCCAACAAGAAAAGAAGTAAAACCGCCGATATAAAATTGAACCCTGCTCCAAAGAACATAACTAGAAATCTTTGCCAAACACTTTTTGATTGTAGTAATCTATCTTTTGGTATTTTTTCGTCTTCTTCTGTTCCTTCTCCAGCTAGAGAACAATATCCTCCTATAGGAATAGCTCTAATCGAGTAAACGGTTTCTCCATTTTTACTTTTTTTACTAAATAACTTAGGACCCATTCCAATGGAAAACTCATAGACATATATGCCACACAGTTTAGCAAATATAAAATGTCCAGATTCATGAATTAATACAATAACTCCTAAGATAATAATAAAATAGATTATAGTTAACATGAGGCCTCCTTATATAACTGCTATAAATAATATCGTTGTAATAACGACAAAGATGATACTATCAAAACGATCTAATATTCCTCCATGACCTGGTATTAGATTAGAAAAATCCTTTTTACCATAATGTCTTTTAATTGATGAAAATACTAAGTCTCCCAATTGTCCCATGAGGGATAATGTCAATGTTATGATGATTAAATAAGCAATATTTATATCGGGATTAATTACGGTTAGATAAAAAGTACAAGCGGTAAATACGCCCATTATCGTACCACCAACCAATCCTTCTATTGTCTTCTTTGGTGATATTTTTTTAGCTAATGGATGTTTTCCAACTAACATGCCAGTAAATAAGGCAAAAGTGTCTGTCATGACAGTAATAATAAAGAGATAAAGAATGTGTAGTAGCGAGTAATTTCTTATCAGAATCAAAAGATTAAATGCTAAACCAATAAAAATACTACTAGCTAATAAATACATGGCATCTTCTATATTATATTTTTTTTGATTATCCATTATGACAACAGGCAAGATATAGGTAATCAGGAATAAACTGAGTACACGATAATCCAATGTAATCAACATTTCTTTAGAATCATAATTATTCATGATTAAAAAGGCTACACATAGATACGATAATAACTGTAATAGAAAAGGAATTTTCTTCTCCCCATCTTTATATTTAATATCATATAGCTCTTTGAATGCCAGTAGACCTAAAATCAATGATAATAGCGCGAAAAAGATTCCACCCTTGATTAATATAGGCAAAACAACTGCCAAAATAATAATTGCCCCTAATATTCTTTTTTTCATGATCATACCTCCAACTTTTACTTCATTGTCCTATATTTTTATTCATGTAAATATTGTTTCAATACTTTCCATCCTATACTTTATTATTATAATACAACTAGTATTTAACTACAACAAATTTATCATAATTAAAAAATTTTTTTCCATACTAATAACGGTGAGTTAACTATGTATTATTTGAAGATTTTCTTTTTGTATTCTATTTTAGGGCATTTTATCGAATCATTTATCGCAGTTGAATATGAAAGTGGAATTTTATATGGTTATTGGACACCTATCTATGGTGTAGGTGTATGTTTAATTATTTTTATTTATTCTTCTTTAAAAAAGTGGTTTCATCCCAATAAGTATTTGATGCCTATTTTATTATTTTTTACTAGTGCGATTATCTTAGCTAGTATCGAGTTTATTGGTGGTTATTTGATTCAACTTATTTTCCACCGTGTATTTTGGAATTATCAAGATCATCATTTTCCTATTGGGCTTTATACTTCTTTGGATATGGCTCTTGTTTGGGGAATTGCTAGTATTGTTATTATTTATCTTTTAAAGCCAATTACTGAGTTGGTTATAAAAAAAATTCCGAATTTTATTATCTATATTCTACTAGGTTTATTTATTCTTGATATCCTTTTAACGATTAATTATCGGATCATTTCATAAAACTATTGTTAGTGGTTGTGTCCAAAGATAAGATCGGCTTATTCTCCTAGGAACTTAATTTAGGAAAAAGCACGGTTGTAGATTTTTTACTAAAAAGGACTCCTAGGGCATAAAAAAAGAATCGATTTAGAAATTGTCAATATCGATTCTTATTTTCTTATTTTCTTGAAGATAACTACTAGCTTGTACTAGGGTTCTTAGACTATTGGCAATCTTACCGCCTTTACCAATTACTCTTCCCATATCTTCTTGATCAATTAAAACTTGAATTAAAATAGTATTTTCATCGTCACTTTCAAATTCTTTTACTGAGACATTTTCAGTATTCTTTACTAATGACTTTACTATAAATTCGGTTAATTCTACTACATTCATGTTCTATTTCCCTTGTTTTTCTTCGGCAAATTTCTTCATGACTCCTGCTTTTGATAATAAATTTCTTACTGTGTCAGAAGGTTGTGCACCAGTTCTTAACCATTTTAAAGCTACTTCTTCATTTATTTTTGTTTCTTTAGCGATAGGATTATAGGTTCCAATTAGTTCAAGGTATTGACCATCGCGTTTTACTCTAGAATCACTAGCTACGATACGGTAAGTAGGTCTTTTCTTAGCACCCATTCTTGTAAGTCTTAATTTTACTGCCATAATGTTTCCCTCCATTTCCATTTACAAGTTCATTATAACCCTATTTTTAAATGGTGTCAACCTTTTTTTGTTAACAGTTACTTTTTTTAGAATAATTAGTGGGTTTAAACTAGTTAGTAGTGAGTTTTCTTCAATCAATCTCATCATTTTTATCCTATTAATATATATCAATAATTAGTAATTTTATCTAAGAAATTAACGATTATCTTAAAAGTCATCTTCTTTTATTTCTTTGAACTTAGTCTTTTCCTTTTCTATCAACAAATATCTATTTCTCGCATACATTAAACTAGAGGAGGAATATTATGGCTAATTACAAAGAAATAGTAACAAAAGCTATTCTAGGCAAAGGAAAGAAAACTTTTACGACGACAGAAGCAATTACTCCAGAAATAGTTCCTACTACTATTCTTGGCTGTTGGGTGATTAATCACAATTTTAAAGGATATAAAAATGGGGATAAGATCAATATAGAAGGAAACTACGATATCAATATTTGGTATTCCTGTATGAACGATACAAAAACTGAAGTAGTCAAAAAAAGTACTACTTATTTAGAAAGTGTAGTAGTTCCGAAACGATCTGAGGGAGATATTACCAATGAAGAGGTCATCATTAGAAGTTTAAAACAGCCTACCTGTACAAGAGCAGAAATTGTCGATAATAGAATTGAATATACGGTAGAAAAAGAGCTTGGCATTGAAGTTGTTGGCGATACTAAAGTAAAAATCGCTTATGATGAAGAAGAAGATCCATGGGATATTATCGACGATGACAATACCGAAGAAGAAGTAAAAAAAGCTGAGAAAGATATCGATGAACAAGTAAAAGAAGAATATTTAGATTAATTCTTAAACAGAAAAAGAATCTTGTATGATAAGATTCTTTTTTATTCTATTAATTTTGATCCAGACAAGCTTGTAATCTTTTTTTAATCATTTCACAATCATCATTCAGTTTTTCTTGTATTTCTTTCCAATCATGATATAGGGGAATTTCATTTAATTCTTGTCTTATTTGATTCCATTCATTTAAATATTCTTTTGTTTCTTTATGCTCTGACTCTCTTTTTACTAATTCTTTTTGAATTTGTTTGAGTCGTTTTATTTTATCTTTAATTTTTTGATTTTTCTCTATTTTTTGAGTTAATTGTCTATAGTCTTGAAATTCAGTACTATTTTTTATCTCTTCTATTAATTCATCTATTTTTTTTAATATTTCTTTATTTATAGATTTCGTCATCCAAGCTCCAGGTTTTAGTTTCAGTTACTTTAACTGGAATAATTTTTCCAATATAATCTGCTGAACCATTAAAATTGATTAATTTATTGCTTTCTGTATAACCAAATAGATCTGTTTTTCCATTTTCATTATGGTCTTCTACTAATACTCGTTCTACTGTTCCAACTTTCTTTTGATTATTTTCTAAGAAATATTGATTTACTATTTGATTTAGTCGTTGGAGACGATCTTCTTTTTCTTCAAGTGAAGTATTATCTACTAAACGGCTAGCTGGAGTATTTTCACGAGGGGAATAAATAAAGGTAAAGGCATTATCAAAACGACAATGTTTAACTAGATCTAAGGTATCCATAAAATCTTCTTCTGTTTCTCCAGGAAAACCAACGATAATATCTGTAGAAATACTGACATCAGGAATTGTCCTTTTTATCTTATCAAATAGTTCTAAATAACTTTCTTTAGTATATCTTCGTCCCATTTTTCTTAAGATACGACTACTTCCAGATTGAACAGGTAAATGAATGGCTTTCATAATATTAGGATATTTGGCAATCACTTCGATCATTTTGTCAGTAAAGTCCCAAGGATGACTAGTCATGAAACGAATACGTGGAATATTGGTTTTAGCGATATCTTCAAGAAGATTTTCCATTCCATATTCTTCTTCTAAATCTTTTCCATAGGCATTTACATTTTGTCCTAGTAAAGTTACTTCTTGATACCCTTCTTTTACTAATGTTTCTACTTCTTTAATAATATCTTCTTTTCTTCTACTACGTTGCTTACCACGGGTGTAGGGAACAATACAGTACGTACAGAATTTATCACAACCATAGATGATATTCACATAGGCTTTATACGCACTCATTCGTTTAACTGGCATTCCCTCTATCAAATTTCCTTCTTTACTAAAGACTTCAATCTCTTGTTTATGCGTATCGAGATATTTTTTCAAAATGATCGGTAAACGATGAAGATTATGGGTACCAAAAACAAAATTAACTTGAGGATAACGTTCTAAGATTTCTGCAACTACGCCCTCTTCTTGAGCCATGCATCCACATAGTCCAATGACTATATCTGGTCTTTCTTGTTTTAAGTGTTTTAATCTACCTAACATACCAAATGCTTTATTATGAGCATTTTCACGAATAGAACAAGTATTTAATAAAACTAAATCCGCATGCTCGTAGTTATCGATTTCCTGAAATCCCATCTCTTCTAAAATAGCTTTTATATTTTCACTATCGTGTTCGTTCATTTGGCAACCATAAGTTTTTAAATAATACGTCTTATTATTCCCTATATTTTTATCTTCTACAGGTAAATGATATTGTTCTTTTTCTACTTTTTCTCTACTTCTCTTACTTGCTTCTTTATAATTTGGTAATTGCATATTTACTCCCCTCTTTTCATTAATACTTGTTTACTTACTGGTAATAATCATACCACATCTACTGTCTAAATAGAATGATTTATTTTCTTTTCTAGAAAAAAGATAATGCAATTACGCATTATCTTCTTTCAATACATGATTAATCATATTATCCATACAAACGGATTTTTGACTAGTTAACACTTCTTCTTTAATTTTATCCAAATTATTTTGAATAAAGCTTACTACTTTTTCCATCCTAGGCAATAAATTCTTTTCAGTTAAACTATCTAAGATGACTTCTAGATTATTAATTTTTGAATATTTCCCGTATTTATTACTTTTAATATACGTATCATATAAATGTTTAAACGATACGATATCAATGTTATCAAATCTATCGTCTTCTAGAATTTTAACTGTTGTATAGATATAATTATCATTGATTGACTTATCTAAAATTGTTTGCCCTTTATTATTTTTAATATTAGGCATAAATTCTTTATTTTTCTTTAATTTTTTGATTATTTCTATGACATTGACATAATTAATGGAAACTAAGTAATGGGCGAATGTATTTCCATCTAAGTTTTGATGGTTTACATCCCAGTCTTTATTTCCCATATGGTTAAGTACTACATCATAGTCTCCATGTCTTAGTAATCTTACTAAAACACTGTTACCTGCATCATCGCAAGTGTTTATGTCTACTTTCTTTCTCTTTAGCAACCTATCTACAAGATCGATGTGACCTTCTTTGATAAGTTCAAAAATCAGGGACGGTTCTTCTTCAACTGCCCTCATTGCCTTATCGACATCATAAAACATATAAAACACCTCTTATACACGGGACAGTTTACTATTCTAGCAAAAAAGAGAATTTTTGTCAAATTTCTCTTTTTTTTGATGTTATTCGAAATATAAAAATACCATGAAATTTAATGTTTTTTATCATAATAGATATTATCTATTCATGAATTTCTTATATTGTTCCATTCTGCTTTCTAAAGTTCCTTGTTCATATTCATCAAAGACAAGCATTTTTACTTCTTTAGGCATTTCGCTTAATCTCTCTACTTTTTTACTGTAAATCTTTTGGGCTAAATCACTCATTTGATAAGCTCTATATTCTGCTTCCATACTACCTATATCAAACTCCGTTTCTAGTCCTGAAGTTCCATAATAGATTTTTCGCTGTCCTTCAAATTTAGTACTTTCTTGATTGTCCATTCTGAAATATTGATAAATGCTTTTACCTGGTTTTATTTTTGAAGCTTCATCATCTGATATAATTGGTAAATCTTTTATAGAAAGATCTTTAACAGGTGATAATGGCATACCTTTTACTGTCGCAATTACTTCATTTACATTGTCATAAAAAATCTTTGTATCTTCACAATATGGACTTACTAATGTATATTTAATGTTGCATTGATCAAGTCCTTTTATAATTTGTGCTGAACACAATGTAGCCTTTTCTTCGTTCAACATGACAATAAATGGTTCCTACTCTCCACAATAAGCAATTGAAAATCCAAACATTCTCAATTTGTCTAGATTTTCCATATAACTAGCTAATATTTTTTCATTATTCATTTTATTTTTCCCCCTTTTAAATGAATATGGCCCATATTATAGTGTTTTTTGGTTACTATGTCAATTTTTTTCACTTAAACGTGTACACTTGTATTCACGTACAAGAAAAAAAATACGATTTTTCTTTTATCTATCGTATTTTTTCTTACTTTTATTTTAATGTTTTTTGTTGTTTTTGTTGTTGTTCTTCTTCTTGTTGTTGTTCTTCTTCATAGATCTCTTGAGCAGCTTCAGTAATCATTAGATTAACAATATAGTCAATTATTCTTTGTTGTTCTGGTGTGAGTTCTTTGGTTTCAGTTTCTACTTCTTGTGATAATTTTTGATTAAGTCCGTCTTCATAGGCACTATGGATTTCCTCAAACATTTTCGTTGCATAAATTGCCGCATTAGGATCACTGAAGCTAGTATTTTCATAAAGTGTGGTTAATTCATTGAACTCAGCTTCATTATCATATAATCGTAAATCTTCGCCATTTTCTCGTTTTTTGATTTGTCCTTGAATGAAAAAGTTTACTCCGATTAACCGTTTTAGGCAATCCTCTTCTTCTTTAGTTAGTTTTGTTTCAGGATTGATGGCATCTTTGGCAAGTGTCGTGAGTACATCGGCAACGATTGTTTGATCCATTTCTTTCTTTTCTAGACGTGGATAAGCAATCTTCCATAGTTGTTCAGTTGCGTTCTGTAAGTTTTGATCTGGTTCTTCCTTGTTTATCTTTGCTGTTTCCATGAATAATTCTGCTAATTCAACTGCATTGATGTTTTCTTCAGGATGATCATTTAAAAAGTTAGTGACACCATTGAAGCGACCAATTAATGAGTTAATTTCTTCTTGATTAACTTTGTTCGGCTGATCAGTTTTTTCTCGTTCTGGTTCTTTTTCACCATCAATTACGCTTTCACTTAAATCTTTAGTGTAAGCGACTTCGATTTCTTTGAATAAGCGATCGGCTAGTGTTTGAGTATTAGGGGTAGAAAAGTTAGTTTTTTGATATTTTGCTTGTAATTCATTGAACTCTTCTTCATTATTATATAAGTGTAATTGTTGCTCTTCTTCACGTTCTTTAGCCTGTTCTTGGATCTTTAAATTGGTTGCGAGTAAATCTGTTAAACATTCCTTTTCTTGAGTTGAAGCAACAACTGGTTTCTTTGAACGGGCACCTTTAAATAAATGCGTTAAAGTATCCGCTAATGTAGTTTCTTCTAAATTATTTTCAGATAGACTTGAGAAAAATTTTCCCCACAATTGATTTAGTCTAACATTTAACTCTACATTCTTATTTTCTACTTTGGCTACATCGATGAGTAAGCCTGCCATAACCTCAACATCAATAATTTCGGGGTGTTCTTTTATAAAAGAAGTTTCTGCTTTTAATTCATTGATTAATTTTTTCAATTCTTTTTTATCAAGTTTCTGACTATTTTCTTCCTCTTTTGGGGGATTATTTTCTACTTCTTCTTTTTCTGATTGCTCTTCGTGATTAACTACATTATCTGTTTTAGTCACTTCTACTTTTTTTAATTCAGGTTTAAGAAATGGTAGGTTGAATCCATAAATTTTGTTTTCTTTTTTGGCTACGGTAATTTCTGCAAACAAGGAATCGGTAACAGTCGCAATTACCCCTTTATCATGGTTCTTTTTATATTGTTCTCGTTCAGATTTTAATGTTTGATATTCACTCTCGTTGTCGTAAATTTTATGCCCAGTATTTAATTTACTACGATTTTCTCTATCTTCTTGTCTAATGTACAAAGAGATCGTTGCTAAATCTTTAATGTACTTTTCATCTTGTTCATCTACAGCTGGAGTTCCTGAAATAGCACTTGAAGCAAGTTGATTGAGCAAATAGCATAATGACATTTTTTCTTGGAGTAAGAGATCACGAGTAGTTAATCTGGCTATCGCTGTATTTGTTAAATCGACGATACCATTAATAATTTCTACGGTATCTTTGTTTTCGTGAGTTGGATCCTTTTGGATTACTTTGGCACTGTCTAATAGAATTTCGGTTACTTCACGAGCATTAATATCAACATCTTGATGTTCGGTTAAATAACGATTTAAGTTGATTACTCTATCTTTTAATAGTCTTCTAGTATTATCATTTTCTTGAAGGCTAGAACTTATAAGTTTAAATGCTTCAGCATAATCCATTGAAGGATCAGGGGTTACTAATTGATCAAATTTATTCGCAACTCTGATTTGGGAAAATAAAAATTCTGTAGTCTTTAGGAGTTCACTATTTAAGTTCTTTTTCGACACTTTTTCTTTTAATTCATTCAAGAAACTTACTTCTGTATCATTGGCATGAAGTCTTTGAACACTTGTATCCCCTAAACGGCGACTACGATCATTTTGATAAATATTTAAAGACGCGGAAGCTAAAGTACGTAGATAGTCTCTTGTTTCGCTATCTATACTTTCATTTTCAGCTTTAATCATTTTCACTAATTGATCGAACAATTGAAATAATGGTGTACTTTCTGTTATGTCTAGATTTCTGTTTAGTAGTTTATTTTTTACTTCATTATAATAATCTTCTACACTTTTTAATAGTTGTTGTTTTTGTTCTGGAGTACATGTTTTTATTTCATTATTCGCATCAACAAACATTCTTACTGCTTCTTCTGCGTTGACATCAACATCAGGATTGTTTTTCCAAAATTCTAAAATATTTTGAATATTTTTCTCGACCATTCTTCATTCCCCATTTCTTTTCTAGTTATATTATACTTTGTTTTCTGTTTCTCGTCAAAAAATTATCTATATAAAAAGTAGCTTTACAGTTTTTATGCAAAGCTACTTTTTGATTATTCATCTTTTCCTTTTTCGGTTTCTCTAATAATATAAATTGGTCTTTTCTTTGTTTCTAAATAAGCTTTAGCTAAATATTCACCGATAATTCCAGTACAGAATAATTGAATACCACCGACAAAGAACATAATACAAGTCATACTAGGCCAGCCACCAACAGGATCTCCCCATATTAATGTTTTGGCAATTATCACAACAATTAAGATAAATGAAATCAAACAGAATATTAAACCAACTAAAGCAGCAAACACTAAAGGCGTAGTCGAAAAGGCAACAATTCCTTCTACTGCGTAAGAAAATAATTTCCAAAAATTCCACTTAGTTGTTCCTGCTACTCTCTCTTCAATTTCAAAATCAATCCATTTAGTTTTAAACCCAACAAAGCTAAATAGTCCTTTAGAATAGCGATTGTACTCTTTCATAGAAATAATCGCATTTACCATCTGTCTAGTCATTAATCTAAAGTCTCTAGCTCCTGGTACTAATTCAATATTCGATAATTTACTAATAATACTATAGAACCATTTAGTAAACGTTTTTCTTAAAAATGAATATCCCTTACGATTTGTGCTTTTCGTAGCTACACAATCATATTCTCCACTTTCTAATGTCTCGATCATTTCTTTTAATAAAGATGGTGGATCCTGTAAATCAGCATCCATAATGGTAATATAATCCCCTTCTGCATGTTCTAACCCCGCTAACATTGCCGCTTCTTTTCCAAAATTTCTAGAAAAAGAGATATAGCGGACTCTTTTATCTTTCTTCGCTAGTTCTTTCAATAAAGATAATGTTTTATCTTGACTACCATCATCTACTAAAATAAATTCAAAACTTACTTTACTTTTTAATTCTTCCGTAATTTCATGAATCGTTTTATAAAATATAGGAAGAGATTCTTCTTCATTATAACACGGTACTACAATTGATACTTTCTTCATGATTACTTCCTTTCTTTATCTATTATAAAACAAATTGTCTTATTTACCAACATTCTATATTTAAATTGTGTCTAGTTTACTATTTTTATCACAATAAAATAAAGAATAAGATAAGAAAAATAATGAACAATAAGATTAAATAGAAAGGAAGACGACTATCTTTGTGATTATTTTCAATATAGTTATCGATTAAATTTAACATTTTTTGATTGTTGCCTCGATATTTTTTAGGTTTAAATTTTTCTACCTTTTTTAATGTTTTAGGCAAATCTTTCAACTCTATTACACTAAGTATATACCCTTCTTTTTCAAACTCTTTTGCGATTTGAAGTTGATGATCGTTCGTGTGTTCTTGATATTTGGAAAGACGTGGAACTGCGATGACTTTCTTTTTTTTCTTTATACCATCCATAATCGATCCAACGCCAGCATGGGTAATTAATAGATCACATTTTTCGATTAGTTTTTCTAATTCTTCTTTAGGAAGATAAGAGAAAATTTTCATGTTTTTACTTTCATATTGAGTATACCCCGCTTGGACGACGACTTCATCTTGAATTACTTTTTTTTCGATTAGTTGGTCTAGTTTTTTTAGAAGTCTTTCAAAACTTTTATCTTGGGTTCCTAATGTTACTAAAATCATATTTTAATTCTCCTTAATAGATCCAGCCACCATACTGTGCTTTTTTGTATAGTTTTAACATATTAGGCCATTGAACGATGAATAAATCTGCAAATAAATAGATTAATCTTCCAGTTGCTGTTTTGGTTTCTATATTCGCAAATGTTTCGATATAGATGATTTTACTACCGAATATTTTGCCAAGGCAACACATTGGACCAGCTGTGTGGGTACCGGTCGTCACGATAAATTCAGGACGAATTTTTAAATATAAATACAAGCTCTTAAAACAGTTCGCTAATAACTTAAATGGATAAGTAAGTAAATGATCTTTAGTTCCATAAAATAAATAGGAAACTTTTTGGGGATATTTTTTACTTAAATAAGTTGTTGCGGAACACTTTTCTGTAATTAGTGTATAATCATATTTAGAAAATAGTGGCGATAGCTGTAGTAATTCCGATAAATGGCCACCGGCACTAGAGATAAACATTACTTTTTTCTTCATCGGTTTTATCCTTTCTTTTTCAATAATTTATGCCAACTATCTTTAATACGATCAGGAGTATAATTCATACTTGTTTTTTTACCATTTTTTCCTAGTTCTTGACGTTTCTTTTTATCATCTATTAATTCAACTAATTTTTCTACCATTTTATTAGGATCTCTATCTTCGATTAAATAGCCATTTTGGTCATTGACAATTAAGTCATTGGCTCCTTCGGCTGAAGTATAGGCAAGACAAGGTATACCATAGGACATGGCTTCAATTAAAACTATACCAAATGATTCTGTATAAGAAGTCATCACATAGAGTGAAGAGTGAGATAATAACTCATCAATTTGATCACGATTTAAATATCCATGAACGGTAACTACTTTATCTAACTGATATCTATAGATCATATCCACTATTTTATTTTTCTCTGCTCCATCGCCAACGATGTCTAGATGCCAATCCGGCTTTTTCTGATGAAGAAGATAAAAAACTTCAATTAAGTCTGTAAATCCTTTTTCTCGTGATAATCGTCCAATTGAAATCAATCGTTTTTCTGACAAAGAAGAAGATTGTTGGGGCATTCGATCTAACATATTGGGAATATATACACATTTACACTTGTAATTTCTTTTTTTCATTTCTTTCTTATAGAAACTTCTTAGGGAATCAGATACTAAAACTAAAGTATCTAGCTGTTTACATGAGGTTACTACTTTATTGATATAAGATATATCTTGATGATGATGATTATGTTCCCAACCAATTTTATAAGTTTTCTTTTTTCCATATTCCCCTAACCATTTATTAAAAAGATCTCTCGTTGAAATGATAATTTCACTATTACAGTTTTTAATCGCTTTTATTGTTTTAGAACGTCTTAAAAATAATACGACAAGAGCTTTATATGTTTCTTTGATAAATGTAATTGGCTTTATTTTCTTTAGTGATTGTTTCCATTCTTCACGATTAGGTTTATACTTTTCGATTAAATAGGTTAATTTTACTTGAGGATTGATTTCAAACGCAGGAGAATGATCTAATTTATATGTTGAAATGATTTCTACTTCAAAATCATTGACTAATAAATTAGCTAAATTAACTACGCTTTTTTCAATACCACCATATCCTAAATGAAGTGATAGAATACTTACTTTTTTCATACTTTCACCTGTATACATTATAGAATAGATTGACTTTTAAGTAAAGAAAAAGAACCTTATCCGGTTCAGATCCTATTTTTTCTTTTTCTTAAATAATAAAGGCTACTGCCTCCTAGTCCTATCAACACCATCGGCATTAAAGATTGATTATTATGAGGAGCTTCGATTCCTGTTTTAGGTGGGATTATTCTCTTTTGGTTAGGAATAGTTAAGGTATAAGTTGTATATGCGTCTACTAATTCTACACTGTGAGGAGTTTTGTCTAATTCATATCCTATCGGACTGATTTCTTCTACTATATAATATTTACCTAAGGGTATGTCATAAAAGTGAGCACGACCTGTTTGATCTGTATATGTACTAGCTAACCATTCATGGTTTTCATTATACAAAGAAAATTTGGCATTTCTTATTCTTTCCTTTGTGTCACGATCAATTTTGATAATCTCAATATCACTTTTTTTCAAAATATTTTCGAAGTTCATTTTTAAAGCTTGATTAGGTGTCGTTAAGTCGACAAAATATTTTTGAGTGTTTTCATTATATGGTTTTAAATTTTTACTTTCTATCACATAATATTTGCCTAAAGGTATTTTTTTACTTTTGGCGATTCCTTTATGATTTGTCGTGATCACTTCTACTAATTCATCTTTTCGATAAAGAAGACTACCATCTTTAGTTTTTATTTCTTCAGCAGCATAGATTGAAAACTCTACCCCCTCTAAGGGAGCAAAGGAAAAAGAAAGACCACCTGTTGTCGTTACGATTTCTCCTTTTTTTTCGATTTCGATCGTTCCGTATGCCCTCTGGTTTTCTACTTCGACAACAATTACTTTTTCATATAGTCCTTCACTTGTAGTTGGAGAGTCTTCAGATACTGTAAATTCAATGGGGTCACTGTGTAATTGATAACCATCTGGTGCGGCTACTTCTTCTAGTAGATAAGTTCCTGATAATAAACACATGTCAGTGATAAAGTATCCCTCACTATTGGTTTCAAAGATAGTAGTTTCATGGGGAACAGGGGTTGTTAGATGACGAATAAGATACTTTCCTGTTTTCTTATTTTTAATTCTAAACTTAATGTTATCTTTGATTGGTAATTTACTACTAGCATCAATTTTCAGTACCTTAACACGATAGCCAATTTCTTCATTTTTTAGGGTTATCGTTTTTTCTTTCTCACTCTTCTCATCGATAGTTATCGTAAATGGCTCACTTAGTTCATAATTATCTTTTCCTTTGGTTTGTATGACTCGGTACGTTCCATAAGGTAAAGTAATTATGGCTTGTCCTTGTTCATTAGTCGTTACTGTGTCAACTAATTTATTTTTACTATCGTAAATTTCAAATTCAGCACCAAACTCTTCATGATATTCTCCTTTTTCACTACTACCATAATATTTTTGTAAGATTATTTTTCCTTTGTATACTTCATTATCCCAATCCCAAATCAATAATTGTGGAGTACCATCTATTTCTAAATATCGTTCCTTCAAATCTAATTGATAACCTAATCCTGATTTAATTTCTCTAATTCGATAATTGCCATACGGTAATTCTACGATATTAGAATAACCATTTTCTTGAATAACTAATTGTTTAACTATAGTTTTATCGCTACTCTCTAATTCAAAGGTAGTCCCAGTAAAACTAGCTTCTCCTTGTGGAGTTGAACTTCCTGTTTCTTTGTCTCTTTTTCTAATTTGGAAAGTTCCATATGGCAATTCCACTTCTATTTCACCTGATACTTCACTAAAACCTCCTCGGATAATTAGACTCTGACTTTCTAAGTCGATATAAACAGTTGTTTTTTCACTGGATTTTCTCGTTAATGTCAGTTTACTCTTTCCTAGATGTTTAGTTTTAAGCCGTAACTCGTTACCTGTTTTCGTTACGATTAAATTTTCCTCGTTTTGAACAGTAAAGTTCTCAAGGACTTGATTGGTATCAGTTAAAACATATTCTTCGTTATAAGAAAGCGTATATTTCTGATTAACAAAACTGGGTAATTGATTATGTTTTTCTACTAAACGCTCTAGTTCTGCAATTTCGGTTTGATATTTATCAATTCGATTACCATTTAGTTTATCGGTAAAATAAATCGTACTATCTGGTTCGATCGTTTTCCAAATTAAATATTGAGTAACCGCATACCAATCTAGGGAAGTATGATTTTGATATCTATACCCATAATAGGCTAATAATTCTATTCTTTCCCATACCTCTTCGGATAAATTAGTATGATTTAAAAAATCTTCTTGATAACCAATTATTGGCTTTCCATCTAATAATTCTTTCCATATTTCAATACAATAAGCTTCATGATGATCAGAAGTTCTTCTAAATACTCGCATTTGTTGGTATCTTCCTGTAGATGCACCTGGTTTAAACTTCTTAATGTAAGCACCTTCAACGTATTCTGCTTCATAAAAACTATCGGTTAATGCTTTTACTTCTGTTACTTCTATTAAACTTAACGATAGAAGTAATACAACTAATGTACATATTTTTTTCATTTTATCTCTCCTCTACTTCTATTATTCTAAGTCGAGAAAAGAAAATCTCACTTTATATTCAAATTTTTTAAATTATTGTATAATAAGTACGGAGGATGTTATGAAAAAAGTAATTAAAAATGGAACAGTAATCACGATGGATAGTGGTCGTGAAATAGTTGAACAAGTAGATATTGTTATTGAGGATCAATATATCCGTGCGATATGTAAAGATTATAAGGGAGAATGCGATGAAGTAATCGATGCGACAGGAAAAATTGTAATGCCTGGTTTAATTAATGGCCATACCCATTTAGGGATGAGTATTTTTCGGGCAACGAATGATAATTTAAATTTACAAGATTGGTTAAACAAAAAAATTTGGCCAATCGAAGATAATATGACCGATGATGATCTTTACTATACGACTTTATTATCTTGTATTGAGATGATCAAAACAGGAACGACAACTGCTAATGATATGTATTTTGGTTGGCGAGGAAGTATTCGCGCTTTGGAAGAAGCTAAAGTTAGATGTATGTATTCTAGATGTTTAATGGGTAACGGTGATGAGGCTTCGATGGAAAGAGTCCAAGACTTTATGGAGCTTTATCATAGCCATAAAGACTCACCTCTTCTTAGTTTTAGTTTGACACCTCATGCGATGTATACTTGTAGTAAAGAGTATTTAAAGAAGTGTAAACAATTGGCAGACGATTTACACTTGCCGATTCATATGCATTTTTGTGAAAATAAGGAAGAAGCACAAGGTATTGAACAAGATTATCAAAAATTACCAGTTGAAGCTTTAGAGGAACTTGGCTTTTTAGAGAATAAATTAATTCTTGCACATGGAACCTTTATTTCTCAAAAAGAACAAGAGATTTTAAGTGGAAAAGATGTCTCAATTGTAACTAATCCGATTAGTAATCTTAATTTAGGATGTGGAATTGCCGATATTAGTAGCTATAGGAAACATGGAATTAATGTTTGTTTAGGTACAGATGGACAAGGAAGTGGGAATAACCTTAACTTGTTCTATCATATGTCGATTACTGATCAACTCCAAAAAGCCCTCTATCAAGATCCTACTGTTTTTAGTTCTTACGACGTTTTAAAACTCGCGACAGTAAATGGAGCTAAGGCTTTGGGATTAGAAGATAAAATTGGTTCCATTGAAGTAGGAAAACTAGCCGATATTATCATTCTTGACTATTCCGATATCGAGTCATATCCAACCGTCGATTTAATTACCCAGATCGTTCATAATACGGAAAGTAAGCATGTAGATACGACAATGATCAATGGGGAAATATTGATGAAAAATCACCGATTAGTTTTACCAATCGATGAAGAAGAATTAAAAAGGAAAATTGATTCTATTATTGAAAGATTATCAAAAAAGGTATGATTAATTTTATTGTTAATCATACCTTTTTATTTTCTATTTTATTTTTTTACTCTATATTGGTAACTATCTCTTACCATATCTTCTAACGTTTTCGTACAAGTAAAATTTAATTCCTGTTTAGCATAAGATGGATCGGCATAACATTCAGCAATGTCTCCATCTCTTCTTTTGGTAATTTGATAAGGAACTTTAACCTTATTTATTCGCTCAAATGTATTTACAATTTCTAAAACACTGTAACCATGTCCAGTTCCTAAATTATAGCAGTCTACTTGGTTACTTTTCATAATTTTTTCGATTGCTTTTATATGTCCTTTAGCCAAATCTACTACATGAATATAATCTCTTACTCCTGTACCATCCTTTGTGTCATAATCATTGCCAAAAATATTTAAATGATCAAGTTCTTTAGTGGCTACTTTCACAATATAAGGCATTAAATTATTAGGAATTCCATTAGGGTCTTCTCCTAATAAGTAAGATGAATGAGCACTAATTGGATTAAAGTAACGAAGGATAGCTATACTCCAAGTAGGATCAGACTTGTATAAATCTTTTAACATATATTCGATGAATAACTTGGTTGAACCATAAGGATTGGTGGTTGATAATGGGAAATCTTCTTTAATTGGTAAAGATTTCGGAGTACCATAAACTGTCGCACTTGAAGAAAATACTAGTTTTTTACAATTATACTTAGTCATTACCTCTAGTAAATTCAAAGTGGATACTAAGTTGTTTTGATAATATAGAAGTGGTTTTTGTACTGACTCTCCTACTGCTTTCAACCCAGCAAAATGGATAACAGCATCAATTTTATTTTCTTTAAATACTTGTTCTAAATCATTTTGATTACACAAGTCATACTGATAAAACTTAGGACGTTTCCCAGTTATCTTTTCAATATTATCCAATACTTCTAATTTAGAATTGATTAAATTATCAACAATAATTACTTCATAATTATTTTCTAATAATTCTACTACCGTATGACTACCAATATAGCCCATACCACCGGTTACTAGAATACTTTGCATTTTTATTTTCCCCCCCTATTTTTATACTAATGATATGGGTACTCTCCTTTTCTATTTCTTTTGAAGTCACGATATCCTCTATACATATTTCTTATTTTCTTTATCTTGTTTTTTTCAAATAAAACAATATTCTGTAATTGACCACGCAAGCCTCTTTTTAGAAAATGGCAATATTCTGGAAAATCTTTTTCATATTCTTGACAGAGATAAAAGGTATTCCTTACCATAAAATATCTTCTAAAGGCATTATGATTACTACAGACAAAATTTCTATTTAGAACATGTTTTACTTCAATGTCTCCTAAATCATGCTTTAATTCTACTTCATTTAACCGATCAATCTTATAGCCGTGTCTATTGAGATTCATACAATATTCAATGTCAATAGCATCAATAAAATACCAATCTTTAAACCCATTTATCTTTTGATAAGCTTCTAAATTAATCATATTTCCTGATGTCATTACTTCTAAAGGGTGATCAATTTTTTCTTTAGGCTTTTTTACACCTGTATTGATAACATGCCATGGTGTGATTAGCCCTATATCTTTTCTATTCTTATTCTTTTTTAAATAATTGATCATTTTAGTTACGGAACCTTTTTTAAATCTACTATCTTGATCCATTGTTAATAACCAAGAATATCCAGCTTTAATCGCTTCTTTTGCTCCAATGTTTAAAGCTTTAGCAACACCTACATTCTCATGATTAGGTAAATAAACTATTCGTTTATCGTTAGGCAAAACTTCTTTATTCTCTTTGTCTGGAGTATTATCGATTACATATAATTGATCAATCTCCGATAGATATGACTCTATATTTTCTAATACATCCCCATCAGGATAATATAATGTTACAATTCCTGCTACTTTCATTCTTTCACCTAACTTTTTGCTTTATTGATTATTGTTTTTCCTATTTTTTTAACTGGTTTTGGTATTTTTAACTTAGAAATAATTTTCCATTTCAAAGTACTAAATACCCATGCACTACTGTCGACAAGTGATGATGTTTCATGATAATATCGACTAGTTCGTAAATATTCCTTGATGATATCTGTTTTTACTACTGTTTCTTTGGCGTGAGTTTTATATAATTTTTGATAGTCATTTGCCATCTGACTTACTGTTTTTATCGTTGTTTTATTGATATTATCTACTATTTTAGCATATTGTTCAGGATTATTCGCAATTTCATGAATTTTCTGGATAATTTGATCACAAGTAGAATTAGCATCTATTAACCAACCTACTTGACTCTTTTTCACGCGTTCACCAAGAGCACCAATATTGAAAGCTAAAACAGGGATTCCACAAGCAATACTTTCACTTAAAGAATACGAATAGGTTTCCGGTACAGTAGAAAGTAAGCAGATTAATTGAATATTGTTTTTCTTTAGCTTTTCTTTTAATTCTTCGCGTTTATAACGTCCGTGGTTAATATAAAATTTAGTATTTTTCTGAAGAGGACTATCTAATATACCAAACAAATGCAATTTGATATTTTTCCAATCTTTTCTCTTGATAAACTCTTCTAGTATTTTACTTCCCTTATGAATACCAATAGCACCAACAAAAGCTACATTAAAGTCTTTATTAGTATCAATTTGTAATTTTGAAGTTTCCTTCTTTAAATTTATTCCATGTTCTATTACTGTTAGATCTAAATCTTGATAAATTTGATTGATCTCTTTTTTGGTACTCTCACTAGGTACAATAATTTTGTTTGCACTCTTTAGTAATGAATGCCATTCATGCCGCCAACCGTTTATATCCAGATCATTTTTGAACAAGTAGCGTAAACATTCCGCACACTTTTCCTTGTTTGGAGTACATCCACAATATTGTTCGTTCTTATATAATTTCGTAATTTGCGGGCAAATACTATAATAGTCATGAAGACTAATAACAGTATATAATTTATATTTATTGATTATATTTTTTATATTGAAATAATGTCCCTTTAAATGGTGAATATGAACGATTGAAATTTGAAACATATCAATTACCTTTTCTAATAGTTTTTGATATTCACTATTGTAATAGCGCAAATCTTTAAATTCTTCAATATCTGGTAGTTGAATCTTTGTTTCTGTTTGTTCATAATATGAATAAACTGCGTAACCAATTCTATTCTTAGTGAAAATATGAAAATTATATTTATTTCTTAGTGTTTGAACAATATCATCAGCATGTAAAGTAGTTCCGCCCAAATTATTTTTATCCCAATCGTGAATAATAAACAAGATATTAGGTTGTGATTCTACTGCTCCTAAATGCAAACCTATATTATCTCCAATATAGCGATGAGGTTTTCTTTGGCACCATGAGTTCAAGCGACTCAAATATGAAGGATATCTCTTTTCAATAATTTCGCCAGCTTTTTTTATTCTTTCGATTTTACTATCTGTAAATGATTGGGATTCTTTGTGATAAATATAAGTATCATCGCAAAGAACATGTCGGTATCCATAATTAAAGCAGCGATAACAAAAATCACTTTCTTCACCATATCCTTTTCCAAAGGATTCTTCATCAAAATATCCTACTTTATTTAAAACTTCTCTTTTAATAAATAGGCAGAACCCATGTCCAGTTGGAATTTCTGGATATTCTTTGTAAGAGCAACTTTCAACTAGTTCTGCCATTTTATCTAATGAATATCCTTCAGGTAATACACTTGGTACAAAGGCCTTTGGAACAGAAGCTAAAGTAGCGTTATTGGATAGTGGAGTAACTGTTGCAATATTATCATCTTGGTAAGCACAGGTTTTCATTTTTTCTAACCAATTAGCTGTTACTTCTGTATCAGAATTTAGTAATAGTACGTCATTTTTATCAAATTTCATTCCAATATTAACTGTTTTTACAAACCCTAAATTTTCCTGATTATGTTGGACAATAATATTAGGGCCTTGATAACTAGAAAGAAGTTCACCTATTCTTTCGTCTGTACTTTTATCATTAATTAACAATAATTTATTTGTTTTTAAATCTGTATGTTGAATTACCGATTCAATAGCTGCTTTCGTTGCATCATAGGCATTGTAAATCGGCATAATAATTGTACATGCTTTCATGAATAGTACCTCCTGCTATTTTAAATTTCAAAGTCATTTTTTATTATTGTTCTGATCAAAAGTTTTAGTAAATATAAATTGACTTTGATAAATTCTTTTAAAATTATATATAGTTTTTGTAGCCTTGACTGTTTTTTTCTTGGCAAACTTTCTTCGTTAGCTTTGCTTACTACTTTTTTACACATTGTGATTTCATCTTTAAACTGTTGGTCACTATATGCATAATTCGATATTTTTTCTACTTCTTTTAAAGTTATATTCTGCTCAATCTTCTCGTATTGATGATTAGATATACCAGTTAATACTTGATAATACTTCTCTATTACGTTATCAAAATCAAAATTTTGTGCTGTCTTGATTGCTTCTTTTTGATATTTCTTTAATAGAGCTTCATCATCAAGTAATTTTTTTAATGCTTGAATATAGCATTCGGTATTGTTTATCTCATTAATGACAATACAATTCTTTTCATTTTTACAATAAGCTAAATTACCAAAAGCATTAGCAACGATCGGTACAGCACCTGATGCCATTGCCTCTAATGGAACTAACCCAAATCCTTCACTCATCGAAGTATCAATTAAAATATCCGTCGATTTTAGAATCTCTGCCATTTTAGTACTTGGAATTGGCCCTTTATATTGATGAATATTTATGGTTGGATTATTATTCACACCTAAAGAATAACTGTCATCATTTATAATTAAATTGATATCTAAGTTTTCAAAATTCAGTGTAATATGTTTCACAATATCTACCATAATACAACAAGCTTTTAATGCTTCTGGACGAATAACCATCGTAATCTGTTTTCTCTCCTGTGATATTCTTTTTCCTATTAGTTGATCGGTATCTATTCCATTTTCTATTTTAATCGCATCAATCCCAAACATTTTTTGATATTGATTCTTTAGATAGTCAGATATTGTAATCACATAGTCGGCTAACTTAAACGATGACTCTACTTCACCATAAAATTTACCATTTTCGAATAAGAATTCATATCCTTGAGAGAAATAAATCATTTGAGCATCTAATTTTTCTGCTAATTTTCTAGTAAAGAAAACACTTCTAAAAATTGTAGAGATCAAAAATTTTGCATGTACTTTATCAATGTCTTCTGCTGTTAGTACATTAAAATTCATGATTCCGTGATAATTTCCACCACGCAAGTTCAGAATTCCAATATTTAATCCTAGTATACTTAAATAATTAACCAAATTAAAAATGATTGAAGCTCCCCCTACACCGTTTCCTATTCCTTCCATTACAAACATAAAATCGTAATGAATTTCTTTATCTTTTTCAGTTAAATTACTTTTTACATATTCAATTGGATCATTTTTTTCATATTCGGCTAATAATTGATAGTAATCATCTCCCCATCTATCAAAAAAGATTTTTCTATTTTTCTCTAATCGCTCATTTCTAGTTTGGTTGGTTGTATTGAAAGACATCTCAGCTTTGTGGAAAACATAGCAATCGATTGCAACTTTCGCTTGAAAACCTTTTTTCATTGCTTTAAATTGATAATCTGTTTCATCACCATATCCCATTCCATAGATCTCATCAAAGAGGCCAACCTTTTTTATACATTCTTTACTAATCATCAAGCAGTTTCCTACTACTGTACAAGCATCAAAATTAATCCCTTTAAATTTCTTATCTAACAGTTTGTCCATCATCATGTAATTAAATCCAGGGAACATAGGTAAAGTTAAATTAGCTGCATTGGAGCAGAGTGGACAAATAAGACCAATTTTCTTATTTTGTTTCATGTGTGAAATTAATTTTTCAATTGTATTTTTTCCAATAAAACAATCCGTATTTAATAACAAAACATACTCTGACTCACATAGTTTCATACCTTGATTAACATTTTTAATGAACCCAAGATTTTCTTTATTATGAATCAAAACGATTTTATCTCCATACTTTTTAGCTAGATTTTCTAATAGATCATGAGTTGCTTGATTAGAATTATCATTTAATAAATATACTTTGTTAATGGTTTTTTCTTCTGTATTTTTGAATAAAGTATAAACACACATTTTTGTATAATCAGGAGCGTTATATACAGGAATAATAATATCACATTTGTCCATTCTTAGACCTCCTCTGCAAATCCTTTTTCTAGTTTCTTAAATATTTTATAGCCTAACCAAAGTAAAATAATACTTCCTAGTAATACAACCAATAATGATTTTATATGTGGTAATGATTGATAGAATAAAACATCACGATAACAAGTAATTATGGTTGCCATTGGATTCAATTTAATTATCCATTCTATAGCTGACCCTGCAAAAGTTTCTGCTTTATATAAAATTGGTGTTGCATAAAATAGCATGCTGACAATAAAGTTAATAATATATTCCGCATCTCTGATATAAACATTAACTGCACTAGTAATAAATATTAATGCGAGTGAAAATAGGTATTGAGTTAAAATGATTAATGGTAACCATAATATTTGAATACTAAAGCCAACGCCGCTGAAAATTAAGAAAATGAATATAATTAAACAGGAAATTAAGAAATTAATAAGACCACTAGTTGCAATCGATATTGGTAGTATTTCTCTTGGAAAATATACCTTTTTTATAATTCCAGCATTAGCCAGTATACAATAAGTTCCTTGACTAATTACTGTAGTGAAAAAAGTCCACGGTAAAATTCCTATTACTAAGAATGTAACATAATTATCTCCGGTATCTTTTAAAATATAAGGAAATACAATAGCATATACTAAGGTCATCAATAATGGATTGACGAATGACCACAAAACACCTAAAAAAGAACCTTTGTATTTACCACGTATATCTTTTTTGATATTACTCTTTAATAGTTGTCTATAATTATATAATTCTTTAAACATTTTAACCACACACCTTTAGATATTCTTCGATGACTTTTTCCGTTTTTCCATCCATCTTAACTTCACCATTATAGATCCACACAGCACGATCACATAACTTTTGTACATAGCCTAAACTGTGACTAACAATGACTATTGTTTTGCCAGAATCTTTTAGTTCTCTTAATTTAGCAAAACATTTATCTTGAAAATGTTGATCACCTACGGCTAAAATTTCATCGATTAGAAGAATTTCTGCGTCTACGTTGATTGCTACTGAAAAAGCAAGACGCATGTACATTCCTGAAGAGTAAGTTCTAACCGGAGTATCAATCAACTCTCCTAGTTCAGAAAAATTAATAATATCTAGTACTCTAGCATCAATTTCTGCGGCTGTAAGTCCAAAAATTGAGGCATTAAAATAAATATTCTCTCTTCCTGTAAAATCCGGATGAAATCCTGCTCCTAATTCTAGTAGAGACGTTAATTTTCCATTGATTTCAATTTTTCCTTCATTAGGATAGATAATCTTTGACATCATTTTTAGCAATGTACTCTTACCGCTACCATTAACACCTATTAGTGCAACTGTTTCTCCTTTTTTTATCTTTAGATTTATATTCTTTAGTACTACTTTCTTTTCTACTTTACTTTTGTTCCAAAATACTAATCTTTCTTTTAAAGTATTTGGCTTATCATAATAAAGTTTAAAGTATTTTGTCAGATTTTTAACTTCAATTGCATAACTTTCTTGCTTTTGTTTTTTCTTTTTCGATTTTGCTGTTTTCATATATTACACCAATCTTTCTTTATCTAGTATAGCATAGTTTGAACATTTTTGTTAGTGTTCTCTATTCAGAGTTATTTTTTAATTACTCTTTTTATATCACGTAATGGTTTTGTTACTTTCCAACTCTTACTCGTTAAAATATTAGAAATTTCTGTTTGCATTTTAGTAATTTCTTCATCCTGTTCATTTATCCTATTTTGTAAATTTTGTTTTTCTAGTTCATACTGTTGACTGTTTTCAATAATTCTTTGTTGTAATTCTTGATTTTCTTTTTCCATTGCGATTAGCATTTGATTAATCGCATCAAAATTATCTTGTGGTTCTTCTTGTAATAATTTTATTAAGTTATCAGGAGTCTCTGTTTTGGATAATCTGGTTAATTCAAAAATCTCTTGTACAATCATACCACGATGATCTCTATCTAATAACTCTGCTAATTTTTCTTTCTCATATTCTGGCTTCACTACGGTTGAGTCGAACCACTCTACATCAAATTTTATATCATAGCGATCGTTAAAATTATCTATCATTTCTACAAAGGAACTCTTTGTAAAAAAGCGAAAATGAGTACTGTCTAATATCCCTGTTTTTTGATAATTGAAATTGCGATTGATCAATGCTCTAATAATATCAATATAAGCAACATTCGGAATACTGATTAATACTTTACCATGGGGAGTTAAATACTTTCCTAACTGATTTAGAACTTCCCAAGGCTCTAAAGTATGTTCTAGAACATCGGCTAAAATAATATAATCAAATTGTAATTTTTTCTGTTCTAATATTTTTAACTTTTCTTTTTCTTCGATGGAAAATGAGAATACTTCTTGATAGTGACCACTTTTTTGCGCTTTTTCAAAAGATACAGGATCAATTTCTATTCCATAGCATTTACAGTCTCTATTTTCTTTTAGTAATCTTCCAATTACCCCTACACCACATCCTACATCTAATACCGTAGAATGAGATTTTACTCTTCTAGCAATGCTACTATGACTATCATTCTTATCTTCTATATTACAGTGATAGTTTTCTTTTTCTGGCTCATATTTATTTTCTTCCTCTTTTTCTCCTAGTAAGTTAGTTAAACCACTTCCAAAGGCACAAAGGATTGGCTGTTTTCTAGCTTTTTGATGCATTTCTACAGAAAAGTAAGAATTATTATAGTAATTTAAATTAATCCATCCGATCGATAATTTATTTTTCCATAGACTATACATAATAGATAATTGATCTCGTTTACTGTATTTCTCCACTTGTTTGTACCAGAATTTTAACATTTCTTTTACTTTTTTATCTTTTGCGTTTCTTGCGATGAATCCACTGCAAACTAGACCGTAATTTTTAGGGAATCCCTCTTGTTCATATATTTTTAACTGATTTTTTACGACTCGTGGGTTATCAAGATTTAAATGAATAATTTCTTCTTTTTCTTGATAAGTACAATTTCTTTCAGTATGAGGCAAAAAGAATATAGAATTTTTACTAAAATCACAAAATTCATTAATGATTTTGGTAATTGGACATTCAAGCTGAATGTTTCCATCTATGTAAACTACTATATCGTATTTTTTTTCTAGTTCTGAATCTCCCATCAATTTATATTGTTTAGAGAGAAGGCGCGAATTTACATTTTCTTTATTCTCAATATATTTAATTTTCCATTCGAATGATGTTAATTCTTTATTGTCAGAAAAACAATAATAATCAACATTTTTTTCTGGGTATTTTATAGAGCATAATTGATCAAAACCACCTGTAATCACTGTATAAACTAATATCTTTTTCATATTCTTCCTTTCTACTTAAGCATAATCTTACTTGTTTTAGTATACCAGATTTTAGCAATAGAAAAAAGTATTTGAAGGCAATTTCCCAGTTCAAATACTTTTCTTTTAGAAATTAGTTTGTTTCTTTTTTCTCTTCATGATATTCTTTATCGGTATTAACATTCCAAATATTATCTTTGTTTTTAGTACCAGATAATATATTTTTTACTGTTTCGAATGATGTTACCATCGAATGATCCATATTATTATATCTATGTTGACCATTTCTACCTACGCAATATAAATTATCAAATTTATTTAAATATTTGACTAACTTATCAATTTCGCTATAAGTATCAAAATAAGCAGGGTATGCTTTCTTTACTTTTTCACGATGTGAATCTAATACATCTTTCTCTTTAATAATACCCATAGAAACTAATTCTTTAGTAGCAAAATTAATACATTCTTTATCGCTCATATTCCAGAAATTATCATTTTCATTACAGAAGTACTCTAATCCAATCCATACAGTATCTTCAGGTTTATTTACCATATATGGACTCCAGTTATTAAAAATTTGTATTCTTCCTAATTTCACATCTGGTTCTTGGACATAAATCCAACAATCTGGAACAATGTTACTTAATGTTTTAATTTTAGTTTCATTTTTCAAGTCTAACTTTTTAACCAATAAACCTACCGTTACAAAATCACGGTAAGGAAGACCTGTAGCGATTTGCTTGATTTTTTTCGGTACTTCGCCATTTAAATCTTCTACTAAATCTTTTAATGGCATTGAAGAAATGAAAATATCTCCTTTTATAATTTTTTCTTCTCCATTTACATCACATATTACAGAAGTAATTTTATTATCTTTAAAGTTGATTTTAATTACTTTGTGATTTTTTTCTAGAGTACCACCCATTTTTTCAAATTCTTCGGCAACAGTTTCCCATAATTGCCCAGGTCCATATTTTGGATAAATAAATTCTTCGATTAAAGATGTTTCCTTTTTTCCTTTATTTAGATGTAACATATCTTTTAAGACGGCAGTAATCGATAATCCTTTTACACGTTGCGCTCCCCAATCTGCTGATATTTCACTAGGATGTCTTCCCCATAATTTTTCTGTATAGCCTTCGAAGAACATACTATATAGTTTTTTACCAAAACGATTAATATAAAAGTTCTCTAAAGAATCTTCTTTTTTCTTAACAGCCATACTCTTTAGATAACTGCATCCACTAACAAAAGTTCTCTTTAATCCCATATTCTGAAAAGTTTCTTTTTTCATACTGATTGGGTAATCAAAGAATTTCTTTAGATAATAAATTCTAGATACACGATGTCTAATTAGCATTACTCTATCTTCTTTTTCAGGATCTGGCCCACCTTCTTTTAATGGTTTTTCTCTATGTAACTTTTTGTCATCATAAGAAGGTTTTCCTTGTAATGGCATAATTTCCGTCCAGAAATTCATAACATCTTGATCTTTAGAAAAGAAACGATGTCCACCAATATCCATTCTATTTCCTTTGTATCTTACTGTTCTAGAAATACCACCAATTTCTTTAGTTTCCTCTAAAATAGTTACTTCATATTTTTTACTTTGTTTTAATAATTCGTATCCTGCAGTTAAACCTGCTGGACCTGCACCTATAATTACTACTTTTTGTTTTTTCATACTTCCCCCACCTACTTTATTATTTTATATAATACCTTTCTAGCACCAAAGTTCCAAATAAACACTAACATTGTCGATATAATCTTACTTATCATGTAGTAAATGGATAACACAGATGTAAATATTCCCATTAGTAGAGTATCTATTCCCAATCCTAATATACCAATAATTGCATATATTAAGAATTCTTTGGTCTTGTTTAATTTTGTTTCTTCTTGGAAGACAAATTTTTTACTTAAAATATAGTTTACTATTAATCCCATCGTAAACGATAGAACATTAGAAATTAAATAATAGATATGACATATGTCCGTAAAAATATACAACATACCTATATTAACTATTGCTGCTACTCCTCCTACAAAGAAATATCGAATAAATTGAATTAAACTATTGTCTGTCTTTTCAATAAAGAGGCGATGAAAAAATGTATCAGTCTTTGCCATGTCTTTTTTCTTCCTTTCTTTTTTTTCTTTGTATGAGATAAAAGCATATATGCAAAGTGGAATTGCACATAAAGCTTGTGCATATACAAATCTTGATTCTTCTCCTGTAATTAATAACATAATAACTGCTGTATTAGATAGTACTAAGATAAATGGTAAATATTTTTTAAAATCTTTTTTCCATCTACTTATCGTAATTGCTAAAGCAGTAAGGATGACGAATAATGCTTGTCCGATGTCTAAAAACAATATTCTCAATGGTGTTTCTACAATTAAATTGTTATATGCGGTTAAATACGGATAGACAAAATCGCTTTCTTCTTTCAATAGAGTATTTTCCTTAGTGACATCCCCCTCATAATGAGTTTCTAGTCTTTCTCCATAATCAGTTTCAATAATATTTCTCTGGTATTTCCAAATTGGGCTAGTCATATTTAGATAAGAAACCACTGCCATTTTCGGATGACTTATACTCTTATTTAAGTACATTTTTATTATATCAGAAAATCTTTCATCTGCGACCTCTAAATATGTTGATGAATTGAATTTTATGTCATTAAAGCTTGTTGGACGATAGTTTTCTTCCCATAATTCTAATGGAGCCAATTCATTTAAAAGCTCATATTCTTCTTCAGAAAATTCTACGCCATGATTATAGTAATAAGCAATCTGTCCCATAATTTCACCTAGCATTTCTGCTCGTCCACCGTTTTTATCGATTTCAAAATATTGATATACTGGACCAGTCAGAATACTTCTCATAATGAGTATGGTAATCATTGTAATTAGGTAGAATTTCCTAGAATCCTTATAGAAAATAGCTAATCCTAAAAACATTAATATAAAACAGATAATACCATTATGTCTAAAAAATAAAATTCCTAAGCTTGTGAGAATTAATAAGATTTTATTTCGATTTTTCTTAATCCAATTTCCATTACTAATTACAATTTCTATTAATAAAATTGTTCCCAAAAATAGCGCCCACGAATATCCTATATCTTTCCATAAAGTAACAGACAATCTAAAAAATAATGGATTGAATATAATAAAGGATAATACTATTAACGTCTGTTTAAAGGTTAAGAAATTTTTCCTAAAAAAGTAACACAAATACATCAATATTGAAAAAATAAATATCATTTGAAAAATGGTACAAGAAACGATATTGTTATAAAATAGTGATGGCAATTTCATAAAAAATAAAGTCTGGATTAACGGATGCCAATCTGAATAAATACCAGTTTGTACTTGTTTCCATTGATTCAATGAATCGGGTGTTGCATAACCTGGATAATAAGCAAGAAAAGCAACGATCAGAGAAAATGCGATCAATAATCCAAAGATCCAAAACTCTTTTTTATTTATGCTTTTTGATTCTTTTTTCTTTAATTCATATTTGCATATTTTAGGATAGATAAGATTACTGATGATTAAAAATACAATGAAACAAACTAAAAAATTTATTAAGTTTGTATTTCCATCAACATTCCATGTCATGGATAAGGCAAATAAAAATGATAATATAGTGATTAGTACTTTATCTAGATACTTCATATGTCCTCCATCTTGATATTATTCATAGAATGTCTACCTTCAAGATTATTTGTAATTTGTTATATTATTATAATACATTCTTACTTTGACGTCAATATAACATGGTCTTCTAATATTAGATCCCTTTAAAATATGACATAAGAATTCTAAGTCTTCTGACATTAATTTCTGAAAGCTTCTCATCACGTTCTTTATTAGATAATTCTATTTGCTGCAACTTTTTATCAACCCACTCTGTTAGACAAATATTTCTATATGCCTTCTTTAATTTATTTTCTCCCATTTTAATTATTCCTTTCTTATTCTCTACATATAGCTTGTACTTAATATAAAAATATCACTTATTTCGATAACGAGCAAGCATAACACAGAAATTTCTTGAACATATTTTAGATTTCTAGGTCTTGGTTTTCTTTTTAAACATAACATAAAGAGGATAAAGAACGGTAAAAAGTATCTGCCTTGAACCCCATCTACAAGATCACTTCCTACTCCACTCCACGTTAGATACTCTACCCCAAACACACAGAAACTTAAGATGATTCCTACAATTAAAAAAGGAAGTTTAGTTGATCTGTCTAATCGTTGTTTTTCTTTTTCCCAGAAGAGAACAAAGAAGAATAGAAGAATATAAGCTATATAACTTGGATAAAATAATGAGATATCTGTATTTCCCAATTGTCTTCCAAATAAACCTTCTACATAGAGATTAAAATTAGTAAATAGTGTAGATAAACAGACAACTAAGAATTTAAAAGGATTCTTGATGACGTGTTCTAATTGTTTCATCGCATCAATTTCATTTTCGGAAACAAATAACGCAAATTCGTTATCGTACCCTAATCCAATCTTAATAAATAATAAAGCTAATACTAAAGAGAAAATCGTTGCTATGATAAGGATAATTTTTTCTCTTTTCGTTTTTATTTTCTTTCTAAGTAATAATACTAAACCGATGAGTGGAAAATAGATAAATTTACTACTGGAGACTAAAATCATAAATATACTTAGTAAACTAACCTGTTTTAAAGTGATATCTTCTTTTTGAAATTTCAGTTTTAATAGATAACTGATCAAGAGTAAACAAGTTAAATTGGTAAAATTATCGGCTCCAATCGATGACATCTGTTGTAGGACCATAGGATTAAACAGATAAATCATGCCAAATAACTTTCCAACAGGTAGAAATTTAATGATGAAGTATCCCGCAATCAAGAAAAAAATTAACTGGAAAAATTTAGCTAAATACATTGATATATAAAGATTTAAATTTAGTAGTCTACCGAACGCAAAGCCACTAGCGGATAATAGATAAGGAGTCGGTGAATTTAAAACTGTATAGGTAAAAAAGGGATTCATTCTCACTAAATTTTCATAAGCTGTTTTTTCCGTTAATGCTTTACTAAGTGAAGAAAAGTTCGTTATTTTTTTATCATCAATTTCATTTACCCCTTCAGGGACATAAACTATTCCTTTATCCTCTTCATCTTTAACCGTAATGATATTCCCATAGGATAAATCGAGAGATTTCACAAGATGAGCAGTTTCATCCATAATTCGGTATGGTCCTAAACATAATGTATAAAGAAAACAAATAGGAATTCCTAATAGAAGAAAAACTTTTTCTAAGTGTTTCTTTTCTCTTCGATACAGAACAAATATTTCTATTAGTAAAAAACAACTGAAAACGAAAATAAAGATGCCATCCATCCATAAATTGGGTTGACATCCATAACGAAAAATAAAGATTCCTAAAAAGAAGGAAGTTATTCCTTCAATTAGATAGCTAATAATTTCTTGTATTGTCTCTTTATTTTTCTTCATTACTACATCCTTTCTTATTTTCTTAACAAGTCTTGAATAAAATAGCCAATAGAAAGAATAATTTGTGATAACCATGCCGTTAGTTTTAACAACATTCTCTCTAACAACGAAGCATTATTATACTCGACTTCAAAGTAATATTGACTTTTCTTTTGGGCTTTATATTTTTTTATTCTTTTTAAGCTTTTATCAATCGTTACCGAATGATTATGGATAATCGTTACTTTGTTGCTGATCAAATTTATTTTTTTCTTTACTTGTAATTTCTTCGCTAAGATATTTTCTTCATAATAAAGAAAAACATGATCATCTAAGTAATTTACTGCCTGTAGTGTTTTTGATTGGATCAAAAAGAAACAGCCAGATAAAACATCGACAATACTGAAATCTCCTTGATAATAATCATCGTCATAATAGAGATATTTCTTTCTAAAAAAGCGATGAATGTACGCTAAATTGAGAACGATTTCTTGTTTAGGAGTAGGATTTTTCCACCCTCTATTTTTAGTTCCTCTTTCTAAAATAGTTGGAGCGACTATTCCTACATTTTTACGATGAAGTAATTTAATTAACGTTTCAATATCTTCTTCTTTTTCGATAATGACATCTGCGTTAGAAATGATGATATTACACTCTTTATACTCGGCAATTAAATATTTAGCGCCGGTATTAATCGCATAGGAATAGCCTTTATTTTCTTCGTTAATGATCACTTTTAATTTGGGTAGTTTTAACTTGTTTAACTTCTGAGGAGAGTCATCACTCGAATGATTATCCACAACGACAATTTTATCGATTATCCGGTAATCTTTGATGTTGTTGATTAACTTTTCGGTAGAAGTAAAATCATTATAATTTACAATAATTATTCCTGTTTTCATTCTATTTCCTTTCTATTTTGATTATTCTTATCTATCATAGTAATTAAAATCATCGCTACAAATATACTGACAGCTGGTGAAGTTAAAACATGTCCGGATAAGCACATTAATAAAATACTTATGCCCAATGCAAGAAAATAAACAAAGTTTTCTTTTTTTCTCGACTTTATACTCAAAACGATAAGATAAACAAAAGGGATCATATAAATGAGAAAACCTATTATTCCATGTCTAAATAAGATATCAAAGGGATCAATTTCGATCGTTTTTCGATTTTCTGTTAACGTTCCGTAATTTTCTACATACCCTATTCCTAGTAATTTTTCTGTAAGTGGTGCTTGATGATAGTTAGAAGCAGTTTCTTCTAAGAAAGATAGTCTACTACTAAAGATAAAGTGATCAAATAACTGATAATCTGTGAATATTTCACTAATATTCTCTACTCCTAAAAACTCGAGGTGAATTCTTATATTCTGATAGAAATTCGTTCTAGGAATAAGTACTATTCCGATACTACTGATCACAATAATCAAAGATAGAAATAAGGCAATTATTTTAATATTCTTTTTTTCTAATTGTTTTTTTATCAAAAGAAGGAAGAAAACAAATAAAGTTATTCCTAAACTTAAAATCACAATTTTACTTCCTAAGTTAAAGATTACGTAAAGACAAGCTAGGGAAATCAAAACTTTTTTTACTATTCCCTTACTCTTAATTAAATAATAGACAATAAAAGGAAGAGCTATAGATAGAATGGCACTAATTTCATTTGAAGAATTAAACCAACCAATATTGCCTATTTTTCCTTCTGTGTATCCATTTAATTGTAATCCAAAGATCGTAGGAACAATGATAAAGAAAACATAAATCAAGGAAATATAAACAAAATATTTTTTTTCGATCATGATCTTTTGTTCTTTAGAAATCGTCCATAGTAGTACTAATAGAATAGGAAAATAGAAAGCTCTTACGGTATTAGATAACTCATAAAATAATACACTACTATCCTTTAATAGATAAACTTGTCCAATAAAAAGGACTAGATATCCAATTATTAACCAAACATACCATCCCTTTTTCTTATCTTGCTTCGGTAATACAAACAAATAGTAATAAAATAGAAATAATAGAAATAACACCCGAATAATTATACCGATTGTAATCCTTATTTCTAAAACATGAATACAAAACGAAGTTAAAAGATCGATAATTGGTTGCGCATATAAAAAAACTAAAATAATTAAACTAATGTTTTTTTGGAGCCATCTATTCATATTTCTTACCCTTTCTATTCTTCCAAATTTCTCTTTTCATACTCTTTTCTTAACCACTCACAGATACTCTGATAAGTTTCTTCATATACCCCTGAAATGTTCATCATTTTCGTTATGTCTTGACGAGCTAGATATGTATTTTTTTCATAAAGATTAGGATCGACTACTTTATTTGTTTTACTAATCATTTCTGGTCCTAGTAAAGTTGTCGCACTCCCTTTACAGAAACCAACTAAAATAATTGTCGTTAATATAACATAAATTTTTTGATAGTGGTCAAGGGGATATTCTTCTTGTTTTTTTAATAGCCAAATAGTTATAATCATAAGGATTAAAGAGATAAAGATAGCTATAACTACATCCGTATGAACCGTAAATTCTTTTAGGCTAAAGACAGTTAAAAAATCTTCTACTTGAGACATTTTTCCTTGACCGTTTAAAAACAAATCTTGTAGGATAACCGTTATATTAGTTAATACAACAACTACTCCATACAAAATCATTCTCGTTCTTTTCTTTAAAAGTATCATTATCCCAATGAGTAGAAAAATCCAACTTAATGTAAATAATAGTGGGCTTAATAATGAGTTAATTTCTATCCCTATTTTACTTCTTAAAATAATATCTGGTAGTAATAGTGAAAAAACTATTCCTACTAATATGAGTAAACTATAGGAGATAGATCGATAATGATCTTTTAGATAGATATAAAAAGTGTGTAATCGTTTGTCCAGTTTTGTCATATTTTCCCCCTAGTACTGTTATTATATCACGTATTTTCTTTTTTCGACTTAAAGTTTTATACTTTTATTTCACACTTTAGTTTACAGTTTGTAGTCAAGTTTATCTTGAGGACTTTTATTTTTATTATATAATAATATTAATAGAGGTGATGGATTTGGGAAAAGTAAAGGTAAAAACAGTTTCACAAATGGGAATTGATGAAATGAATGCGAAGAATCGATGGGTGAAATATATTACTTATTTTTGTTTAGCTCTTGCTTTTGTTTTAATGGTTACTTACTTTATTTATACAGTAATTACTAGTCAAGATATCATCGAACAATTATCTACGATTATTGGTGTTTCTATTTTAGCTTTATTTACATTGTTTTTTATGATTATTAGTTTGTTTGCAGATAATCCTAAAGGACGTATTTATGTCATTATAGCGAGTCTGTTGTTATCTTTATATAGTGGTTTTCAACTTTTAGTTGCTGCTGATTGGATAAAGTTACCTAACCAAAGTTATGTACTCAACTTTTATGGAAAAGATATTACTGAGGTTATCGAATGGGCAGAAAAACATGATGTTTTAGTGGAACAGATATATGAAAATAGTGATAGTTTAGAAATGTATAAGGTGATGAGTCAAGATATAACTCCAGGTACATTGGTTAAGGATATTGAGAAAATAGTAGTTACTGTTTCAGATGGACCTAATCAAGAAAAAGAAACGGCGATTCCTGATATGGTTGGATGGACAGTAGATGAAGTTAGTGATTTTGTAGAAGAAAATTTTTTAACCAATGTGGAAGTTAATTTTGAATTTCGTGATGATGTCAAAAAAGATGTTATCTTCGAACAGGAAAATGAAAATGACGAGGAAATGAAAAGAAATAGTAAAATTACTCTTAAAGCATCTCTCGGTAAAGAAGAGGATTTAGAGTCAATCGCCATGATTAATTTAGTCGGAAAAGATCTCTTTCAGGGAAGTCTTTGGTTAAAGCGAAATGCAATTTCCTATACTGTTGAATATGGTTATAGTGAAGAATATGAAGAAGGTACAATTATTAAACAAAGTATTACTAAAGGGAAAATAATCGATAAAGAGCGAACCAAAGAAGTAGTAATTACTATTGCGCGAAAAAAAGATATTACAATACCAGACTTTTCTAAAATGAGTGCTAGTGAAATTACCAGTTGGGCAACGGACAATCATTTGAAAGTGGAATTTAAAGAAGAGTTTGATGATTCTATTGAAGAAGGAAAAGTAATTCGTAGTAGTAAAATTAAAGGTGATGTTGCTCAAGTAAATGATACGATTAGAGTAGTTATTTCTAAAGGACAAATTCGAATGATTAAGTTTACGAATGTCGATGATTTTAAAAAATGGGCTGAAGAAAATGAGATATCATATCATATAGATTATTCTTTTGATTCTAGTGTTGAAAGTGGGAAATTAATTTCTTCTTCCCATAAAGAAGGCGATTTAATTAAAAATACTGATACAATCAGTTTAGTAATTTCCCAAGGCGGCAGAACGACAGTTCCTAATTTTATGGGAAAGACTAAAGCAGAAGCACAAACACTTTGTGAAGAAGCTGATTTGATTTGTTCGTTTACTACGGCTAGTAGTAATGAAACAAAAGATACTGTGATTAAACAATCCATGAAAAAAGATAGTCAAGTACCAAAGAATACGACGATTACAATTACTTTAAGTTCCGGCAAATAAAAGGATCTAACCACACAAGTTAGGTCCTTTTTCTTTTATCTTGATATCGTTTCTGAACTTTATAGAATGTTTTTTACTTCTACAAGACACTATTAAATCTTTTTTTCTTTAACTTTCTTACGATTGATTTCTTCTTTTAATGTTTCAAATTGTTCCCATTCTCTAATCCAGCTTTCTTCTGATGTATGGATACTGTAAATTCCTAAATGAAATTCTTGTAGATGTTTTTCTTTTCCTAATAACCATTCTTTTTGCTTTTCTGTGATAGATTGTGGTAAGTAAACTTCACATAATTTTCTACTTTCACTAAGATCTAAAACACAGTTTCCATTTCTAGCTAATAAAATAGGTATATATTCATTAACTACTAAATTTTTACAATTTTTTTCGATGTGATCATAATGATTGTCTGTGTGCCATTCATTCTGATACGTGTGGAGAATTCCACTTTCATCGAGAACAAAAGTTTGGGCTTCTTTCATACTGTTTTTCCTTTCTGTTATCTAATATGATTATTTTTTCTTTTTATTCTCTTTTTTCTCTTCTTCTTGTTGTTTTTTCTTGCTTATTTGTTTTTTTTCTTTTGTTTCATTTTGATTTTTAAGTGCCTGTTTATAAACTTTTGGCTTCTTTAAAGCAAGAGCTATTGTGGTAAGTGCTAAAAATGCCGATAGAATACCTAAACCAATAATTACTTTTTTATCAGTACTATTTTTCTCTTGGTATTCATTTTCCATATTCTTAATTTCTTCTACATTATAGCGCTGGAAAGTTTTTTCTTTTGTATCATAAGAGTACCATCCTTCATTACCATTTTCTAAAATGATTCCATATAATAATAAGAATTCACTCTTATCTTTCTGATAAGCTGTATACTCTACATCATCAATTTTCTTCGTTATTTTTTGATAACCTTCTGGAATATTTTTTGCTTCTCTTTCGATTAAATGAAGCCCTGTACTTGCTAGTGACAGATACTTTCGATAACTATTTTGTTTTTCATCATAGATATATAATTCTATTTTTCCTTCCTCATCTCGTAGTCCTACAAGAGTAGTATCAGTTGTTTTATTGTAGAAAGAAGGAACGCCAATTTCTCCAATTACTGTGTTGATTTCTTCGAATTGATCCGGTTTGGATAGTAAACTTGCTTTTTTAACAACCGTTAACTTTTTATCATCTACTTCTACAGTAATAGGATTATTATCTTTTACAATAGCATTAATCACGTAAGTTTTTTCTTTACCTGTTTCTGAAGTTACTTTAATTTCGATTCGATTATCTCCCTCAGAAACAGCGATTTCTCCTCCACCAGATAAACTGGCATAAGAGTCTGCTTTTTCAGCATTAACTTTAATCTTTTCAACACTTGCATCTAGTTCTACTGTGTATTCTAAAGTGTCTTTGTTGAATTCTGGAGACAAGGTATATCCTTCTACACTCAAAGATTTTAAGTTGTTGTTGGTTGATTTTTCACGGGGATTGACGACGTTAATCGATACCGAGCGACTGCCAGAGTAAGAATTTCCACTGGTATCTGATACATCTAAAGCTTTTACTGTAATTGTAGCACTACCTGTTGAGTTAGCTTTAAATGTATATGTCTTACTTTCATTTTCTAACCATACGCTACCTGTTCCACCTGAAAGAACACCCCCATTGGAACTCGTAATTGAAAATTTACCAATTAAACCATTAGCATTGACTGTAACTTTAACACTTCCCCCTTTAACGACACTACGGCTACTGGAACTAATTCCTAAGGAAGCTGCATATCCATTTGTAGTAAATCCAAAAAAACTAATGGCTAATATCAGTAAATATAGAAACTTCTTTTTCATCTTCATCCCCTTTTCTAATTACTTATTACATTGTCTGTACCCATGATGTAGTTTTTAATATTTACATAGTCAACAGCTGATATTGTACCATCTTTATTTACGTCAGCGGCTTTTTCATAAGCACCTTGTAATCCGCCACCATCCATAATTTTATTTTTTACTCGTACATAATCTACTGCCGAAATGGCACCATTACCATCAGTATCTCCATAGATCAAAACCGTTAATACTTCCGTTGTTCCTGAGGTAATATGTACTTGATATCCGGTTCCTATTTGTCCACTTTCTACAGTATTCCCATTTGGATCAGTAACTGTGACTACCCCACCGGCATTTGTTAAATTACCTTTTATTGTTTCTATACTTGTACCTGGTTGTATCTTAGAGATTATTCCATTTTCATAAGCATAACTAGCTTCTTGAACGATTGATGATATTGGTTTATGTTGTGGTTCTTCTGGAGTTTCAGGAACTTCTGGTGGTACTTCAGGATCTGTTGGTTCTTCTGGTGTTGGTGGTACTCCTTCTCCACTATTTACTTTATAAAAATAACTAGCAGGTACATATACATGCATCGTATCCCATGGATAAGTCACCCTAGGATTACTTTTAGAATCACCAATGTATTCTAAGTCGCCATCTAAAGTTGGATCACTCATAATCTTATACCAAGTTGTATTTCCATTTACATTAGGTCCCGTTACTTCTTCTAAAACAACGACTGGGCTACCGGCTACTTTATATTGATAGAAACTACTAGATACATTTAAACCACCTGGGGTTTTCTTAGGATAAACTGTATTATTATAGTTGTTGTTTAATACCGCAATCGCATAGGCTTCATAGTCCTGAAAACCGTAATATTTATCCAAATCGTAATAATATTGGGCTGCTTTTTCTCCCCAATATGGATCAGATGCATATTTAATATTTAAACCTACTCCTTTGTTTCCAAGATTGGCTCCCCTGAAACGATAATCACCTGGTTGAACAAAACCATAATCTAACCATACATAAGCAAATTCACCAATACAGTCAGCTACAGAAGCAAAATAATCTGCTGATTGACCTGGGGTTTTGTCGATTGCATTTAGACCAAATAAATTATTTTTAGTTTGGGCAATATTACTGGTTCCATATCCAGATTCATTGATACCAATCGCTAACATTAAAATAGCATTGATTCCATAATTATTTTGATTTTCAATAAAATATTGACCGGTATTCTTTAATTTCGAATTAGGATTACTGGTTCTAGCATCGATAAATTGATTGATATTTTCCGCATTATAATTTGTCTTTGTACGAAATGAAAGATATTGATAATAGTTATAAAACGGATTATTCTTATTCACGGCATTCTGATAAGTCCCCTGTTTATAATCATTAATCATCTGTTTTAAATCAGTATAGAAGTAGTTACCATCATAACTATAGTAAGTTCCCTCATTTAACATAGAAGGTTTCTTTCCGATAACTAATTGATTTTCTCCTTTAGTATTATAAACGTTACGTGGTAAGTGATGGATTAAATCACTACCTGTTACTTGATAATAACTTGGACTCTTTACCCATGATAAAGGTACAATATCATATAATGGATAACTCATCGCCGACTCATTTTCATATCTTTTAATCCAACCGACAGTACCTGATACTTTGATTTTAATTCTTCCTGTTGCGGCATCCAACTCTAAAAATACCGCATCATCACTATTTCCACCTCTAATATAAGTGATTTCACTACTTAAATACTTATCGGAATACACACTAGTATATCCTGTTTCAGTAGATTGATCATAATCGATCATAGCATATTTAGCATCGACAATTCTTCGATTACCTACGATAACTAAATTATCATTGGCTGTAGAATTCATCACTTGTTTTGCTTCTTCATACGTATTATAACAAGCTACTTTATTTAGTGATCCATCCGGTTCAGCACTAGCTAATTCATAATTTGCACAATCTGTCGGTCTTGCTGCTACTTCCGCAGCCGTTAAAGCATTAACACTAGTCGTAAGAAAGCAGAAAACAGTTAAAGAAAAGATAAACAAAATTTTTGACTTTTTCATATTCTTCCTCCTTATCCTAGTTTTATATATACATTATACCAAACAAAACTAAGAACTTCTATATCTCGATCTTTTATTTCTTTTTCTTTACATTTTTCCCATTTAAAAACTGTCAAATTTATCAATTATTCTTTTTATTTTTGTATAAATTCTGTTATTTGGTTATAATGATAATAGGGATGATGTAGATATGGAAAAAACAAAAGTCAAAAAGAAAGTAAAAAAGAAAAAAACTTTTCAATTACATGTACTCTTTATTTTTATTGGAATTATTACTAATTTTTATTTAATTTATCGAATTAGTCAGTTAGGACCTATCGAACCGGTCTTAAGAACAGTTTTAATTGCTCTATTACTGATTATCGATTTTTATTTCTTTTATAAGAAAAGAAAATTAAAACAGGGACCAGCTATTTTTTTTATGATTCTATTTACAGTATTTAATATAGTGGGTGCTAATTTTATTGGAAAAGTTTATGATAGTATTGATTCAATCAATAAAAGTGAAATTGCTTACTCTTCTAGTTTGATTGTTATGAATGATAGTGAAATAAAAACAATCGATGATGTGACAAACTTGAAAATAGGAATTACTAATGATACTCTTTCGATTGATAATTATGTAATCGCACAAGAGATGATCGAAGAAAATAAGTTAGATCATGATAATGAAATTATTCCTTATCAAGATATTTCAGAAATGCTTACTGATTTGTATGAAGGAGAAATTGATTCTTTATTTATTTCTAGTAATTATCCTGTTATGTTTCAACAGACGACTGGATTTGAAAATATTCGAAGTGAAGTACGAGAAATTATTCATAAAGATAAAGAAATTAAGAAAGAAGAATATTCATCTACTTCAGATTCTGCTTCTGTTACTAAACCATTTACTATACTATTAATGGGTGTTGATTCTGAAAAAGATAACTTACAACGTAATGCCTATGCTAATGGGGATTCCTTAATTTTAGTTACTTTCAATCCTCATACGTTAAGTGCGACGATGATGTCTATTCCTAGGGATAGTTATTTACCGATCAGTTGTCGAAATAATCAAAAAAATAAATTAACTCATGCTGGGTGGTACGGAACAGATTGTATGATTGAAACAATTGAAAATACTTTCGATGTCGACATTCAATATTATGTCAAAGTTAATTTTAAAGGTGTGGTAAATTTAGTCAATGCTTTAGGAGGAATCGAAGTAGAAGTTCCTAAACACTTATGTACAGATAACTCCGACCGCACCGGAGAAATCTGTATTGATAAGGGTTATCAAACATTGAACGGTGAACAAGCTTTAGTTTTAGCTAGAAATCGCTATGATTTAGCCCAAGGTGATATTGATCGTGGATATAATCAGCAATTAATCATTAAAGCTATGTTACAAAAAATGACTACGATTCGTGATGTTAATCAACTATTATCTATTTTGGAAACAGTTTCCAAAAACTTAGATACTAATCTAACTACCGATGAAATTTTATCGTTCTATAATATTTTTAAGGATATTATTACCACTACAAACTATCAAGGAGGAGATGTTTTCTTTATCAATCAACTTCGAGTAGAAGGAAGAGGAAAAATGATTTATTATCCAAACTTAAAACAGAATTTATGGAATTATATTTTAGATGAAGATAGTATCGAAGAAGTAAGTAGAGAGATGAAAATCAATCTAGAACAAGAAGAACCGGTAATGATTAAAGATTTTACCTTTAGTCCAAGTTAGACATATGCCTTTTTGGTATGTGTCTTTTTTGTTTCTTTTAAGGAATCATTCAAGTGATTGAAAAACTAAATATTTTACTCGTTAGTTCTTAGATAGTATAAAACCCATGGTATAATGTTATAAACGATAATACTTGTCGGAGGAGTATATGAAGAAATTCTATCGTACCAAAGAAGAAATGGTACAAGATTTACAAGGGGAAAAGAAAGAAGCTGAACAAAATTATGCAACCACTGTTGAACAAGCAAAAAAATCACGGAAAAAACTGATCATAAAAGTAATTTCTATTATTGCTATTGTTGTTATTTTTATTAAAGTATGCTTTGGTACTATTCATATCATGAGCCCTTTCATTTACAAACAGAATCGTCTTTATCAAGCCTATATTAATGATGAGTTAATTAATGTAGAAGTTTTTGATCACTATCATTTGCCCATTATTCCATATCTTGTATCTTTTGATGCGATTAATGCACAGTCCTATGATTATGATGGAGGACATTTACAATATGAAGTAAAAGAGGATGATGATAAAATTCTTTTGGATATTATTTCCTATAAATGTATGGCCGATGACTATCAAGTTCAATTAAGTTGTAATGCTGCCAAAAAGAATTTGCGTAAAGTAGAAGCTACAGATGTTAAGTACACTCATCTATATATTAGAAGAAATGATAGAAATCTAACTGTTGTCTATGATGGACCAATGGTTCAAGATATTACTAAATATGTTCAAGAAGAAGAAACTTATTTTATTCGAGTAATTGCAGAATATAAACACGTCACAAGTTCTATTACTTTTCATTTAGAAAAGAAATAGAAAAATTAAGGCTTAATCTTACCCTTTAAATTATAAGTTTTTTCTACATTTATATCTAAAAACAATGTATTTTATTTTAATCTTTTCATGTAACAGAATGTGGTATAATGTTATAAACGATAATACTTGTCGGAGGAGTATATGAAGAAATTCTATCGTACCAAGGAAGAAATGGTACAAGACTTACAAGAAGAAAGAAAAGAAGCTGAACAAAATTATGTAGCTACCGTTGAAAAAACAAAAGAATCACGTAAAAAACTGATTATAAAAGTAATTTCTATTATTGCTATTGTTGTTATTTTTATTAAAGTATGCTTTGGTACTATTCATATTATGAGTCCTTTCATTTACAAACAGAATCGCCTTTATCAAGCTTATATTAATGATGAGTTAATTAATGTAGAAGTTTTTGATCACTATCATTTGCCCATTATTCCATATCTTGTATCTTTTGATGCGATTAATGCACAGTCCTATGATTATGATGGAGGACATTTACAATATGAAGTAAAAGAAGATGACGATAAAATACTTTTAAGTTTGGTTTCCTATAAATGTATGGCCGATGACTATCAAGTTCAATTAAGTTGTAATGCAGCTAAAAAGAATTTGCGTAAAATAGAAGCTACAGATGTTAAGTACACTCATTTATATATTAGAAGAGAAGATAGAAAAGAAACGGTTATGTATGATGGACCAATGATTCAAAACATTACTAAATATGTCCAGGAAGGAGGCCGTTACCATATTCGGGTAACCGCAGAATATAAACACGTCACAAGTTCTATTACTTTTCATTTAAAAAAGAAATAGAAAAAATTGTAGAATATTGCATAAGTTTATGATAGAATAGGATTATATAATAAAGGGCTTGTATAGACTTTATTAATATCGCTAGATATTAGGTCTTTACTTGCCCTTTTTTATATGGTTAGGAGGTGAAAGAAAAAATTTTATTCACTAAATTAGCTAAGAAAAAGGAGGTTTATATGAAAAAGTTATTTTTAGCTATTTTGACTCTGTCATTAATTTTACCAACTTTTGTTTCAGCTTTAACTATTTATGACAATGCTGTTCCATACTATACAAATTTAAATGGAGCAACTATGACCAAACAACAATATGATAATCTTAAAAGAGCTTTTGATGAGGATACAATTGCAACAATGACAGTTGATACTGTAAATTTGTTAAAGAATGATCCATCATTAACTTCTACGGAAGAAACTAAATATATTCAAGTAGATGAGTATTATGATGATAATGGAAACATTATTAAAACAACTGAAACTGAAGTATCAGAAGAACAAGCAAATGCTTTTGTTGAAGCTAAGAAATCTGAGGTCGTACTCCATGCTGAGGAAAATCCTGTTCATCAAACTTCTATGAAAAGATTAACTATTTCTATTTCAGTAGGTTCCATTTCGGCAAAAACAGTTACTTTAACGAATACTTGGCTATCGCTTCCAAAAACTAGATCGTTTGATGTTATCGCAATTCGACCTGGAAGTTTAAGTGCTACTATCAATATCACCAACAATATGATTAGTGGCTATCAAAAATGGGATGGCAATATGATAACTTATGATAAAAATAGCGACAATACGAAAATCATTAATAGTATGCTAAGTCAAGGTCAAGGGGGAATAGGAATCTCTATGAATATTGTGGACGCAACTCAATACTCATTAGAAAATTCTTTAACCGTGGTTTTTCTAAGTGGAGCTGACCCATTTAAAGCATATGGTAGTTATCAACACGCTCAATCTGATGTATCCCTTGCTGAGTCTAAAAATTATTCCATTAACAAAAACGGCTTGGGTGAGGTTATTGATTTTGCCAGTTCAGTTCGTTCTAAATATGATAAAATGGGCGGTGTCAGTAAAGTCTGGACACTTTTAGATATGTAATTATTTAATTATAGTGTAAAACAAATAGGAAAAATCTCCTATTTGTTTTTGTTTGTTACAAAATAACTTGCAATGAAATACAATAACTTTATTTTTGCTATAGCATATTTCATTCCTATTACTCGACTTCTACTAATGATAATTTCATTCCTTCATGAATCCAAGTAAGAGTCACTTCGGTTGGGTAGTCTAAATCTTTGACATATTCTAGTTTTACTTTGGTTTGATAAGCACTATTATCTTCAAGATTAGCTTCTTCATTTTCGTAAGCAATTTGCTTTACTTCTTCTACCGTGGCATTTTTTATCTCTGGTAATTCTTGTTTTCTCTTACCTGTCAAATTACTTTTTACATATTTATACATATTATTGGTTGCTTCAGCTTTAAACGATTCTTTTTGTGATTCGTGGACAAATTGAATTCCCCCGATATCTTGATTTGTCATTTTGTTACTTAATGTGTAAAAATCGATCGTAAAGAGTTGGGCTAGTAAAGAAACATAATTTTCTTCATCTATTTTTTGATCTTCTAGTTCACTAGCTAATTCCTTATAATATTTTTTATAGATTCTACTATCCGTATTTTCTAGATAATAATTATAGTCATCGATTGTATTTACTACTTTTACGACTGAAGGTTTCTCTAACATATTTTTAACATTTACAACCGCAATCGCTACAATCAACACTACAGGAATCAATACTAAAATAACTGCTCTCTTCTTTACTCGTCTTTTTACCTTTTTCATTATTCCGCAACCTTTTCTTCTATATAATCAGATTCTGAATTGATTCGTTCCTCTTCTTTCTTTATTAAGTCAAAAACAATCAGTGAATTGGAAGCATTTAGTAAGTCTTCGGCATATTGTTGACAATTCGTAATATATTCATCCGAAATAACTTCTTCCTCTTTCAATGTTAAGTATTCCCCTTTTTGGGTATTATAATACACTTTATTTGTCATCCAGTTACCATTTGGGAATACAACAATATTATCATCTGTTGTGTTAAAAATATCTTTTCCTAATTGATATTTATTATAAAAACCAAACATGTTACCTAAGGTTGGCATAACATCATACATTCCCATAACTGTAGTAATTTCTTTATGAAGAGATTCTTTTGTTTCTTTACTATAAATTAAGAATGGTACTTTTCTTAGTAATTCATATTGATAACTATCTACTTTCCTATATGCTGGATCATCAGAAGAAATAACATCATCTGTTTCTTTGTCATAATTGAATAAGCGATTAAAATCAGCTTTTGGTAGACGAGCATCATGATCACCGTATAGTACAATGACCGTATTTTCCATTAATCCTTCTTCTTCTAAGGCAGTTAAGAATTCACCTAAAGCAGCATCAGCATAATGTACAGATTTGAAGTAGTTTCCTAATTTTGTTCCTTCCATATATGGATAACTGATCATTTCTGGTTGTCCTGTTTCTTCATTGATTACGACATTACCATTTTCATCTCTAAGTTCTTCTTTAATATCTACATCAAATTCACCATATTTATCTACATCAGCAAACGGTGTATGGTTCGTTAACATGATAACCGTTCCATAATATGGTTGACCTTTTTCATTAATCTCTTTTATTTTTTCTACTGATTGTCTAAAGAATGATTTATCAGATAAACCAAGACCAATTACTTCATCAATATCATAGTCTTTTTTACTATAGAAACGATCATATCCTAATGATTTATGCATAACATCACGATTCCAATATGAACCATTATTGGCATGCATCGAGAACGTATAATACCCCTTCTCTTTTAATAACTTAGAAATTGTTACATATTCACGATCAAAATAACTAACAAAGGCAGTACCCGTATTGGTTGGCATTAATGAAGTATTAAAAGTAAATTCTGAATCACTTGATGTTCCAACACTAACTTGAGAATAGAAGTTACTAAAATATAAGGATTCACTAGCTAATTTATTTAAATTTGGGGTTAATTCTTGACCATTAAAGCTTAACTCCATAACAATTTGTTGAATACTTTCTGCATGAATAGAAATAATATTTTTTCCTTCAAAGATTCCTGTATATTCATTTACTGTTGTTTGTTCATCACTTCTATTTTCATAATATTCATTGAATATTTTTAAAGCATTATCGTAACCAAATAACGTAGTTAATTTTGGCTCAATACTTTTTACTAAATCATTTAAATGATAAGTATAAATACCAAATTTCATAACGATATATTCACGATTCCACTGTTTAGCAAAACGACCTATTTCTAGTGAAGTTAACATACTAATAAAGAGGAATGCTAAAACACCAGAAGTAATAAAGGCAGTAACCGCTTTCTTAGAATCACGTTTATTTTTATTTCTAGCTTTGAAACGTTTGCTTTTCTTAAGGCTCCAATAAGTAATAGCAAGAGCAACAGGGGCTAGAAGATAGACAAAGTCCTGGATACTTAATACATTCTCTGTTACAGCATCTCCAACTTGGAATAAATATTCTAATGTGCCAAGTAAGGAAACAGATACGAAGGAAGTATAGAATGTATAATAAAGAGAATTAATTACGCATATTACACTTAAAATAATACTACAAGTTAATAAGTAAGGAAAACGATTTTTCTCTTTTAGTAGATAACTCACGCCTCCAATTGCTATAACTACTGCTGCATCAGCTAAGATCGGTTTAATATTCCAGATATCATTTACCGTCAAATAACGTAATAGGGTCGAAGCAAAGAGGGAAACAAGAACAAAAGTGATCATCAAAATATTATTCTTGATCATCTCTACTAATCTATTTATAGTGTAGATAAAAAAACGTTTAGGATTTGTTACAATTGCCATTGCTACTTTTTTTATATTGTTTACTAAGTTTTTTCCAAATTTTTTTATTTTATTCATTTCCACTGATCCTTCCTGATTTTCATTATAACACTTTTTTTTCTATTTCACAATTTTTTCAAGAAATTAAACATGACAATATTGTCATGCTTAGCTTAAGCTTCGTTCTCTATTTTTTGACTATTTAGTTCTTTTTCTGCCGGACTTTTTTCTGTATTATTACTTGGATTGATATCTTCTCTACTAGCATTAAGAGCCATTCCTAAGACGAATACATAGGCAAGTAAATATACCCACATCAATAAAATTAATAAATTAGCAATACTACCATAGAGTAAGTTATATTGATTAAAAGTATTGACATAGAATGAATAAATCTCTGTCATAACAATCCATACAACAGTCGTAAATAAGGCCCCCGTTGTGGTTGTCCTACTAGAAATTGTCGTATCTGGTGCCATTGTATATAATAGTTTTAAGCAGAAGAAGATAAGTAAGAATGAAAGCGGATATTTTAAAATAGAGTACGCAGTAGAAATTGGTGCCATAATTGCTTCACTGTTAATCAAATCTCCTAATAAGTTGATTAGATTATCTCCATAAGCAGGCACTATTAACATAAATAACAATAGTATTACTAAGATAATCGTCATAATAATGGCCTTAATTCTACGTGAAATATAGTCTTTACTTTCTACTTTATAAATCATATTAGCGCCAATAATCATTGAATGGGGACCATTAGATGCTAATAAAAATGCGGATATATAGAAAATAGCAATATTTAAATTCATACTCTTTCCATCTATTGCTTCATTAATAAATAGGGCTATTTCTTTAGGAAGACTATCATTGATTATTTCCATCAGTGATTCGATAGACAAGGAGAAATTAGCACTAATTGTCGCAATTAGGGCTACTAAAGGAATAATCGACAAAACTAAGAAAAAAGCCAGTTGTCCGGGTAATATTCGCATTTCTGGCTTTTGTATAATCTTATATAATCGTTTTAAAAATCTTTTCATTCTTTTTTTCAAAGTGCATCACCACTTTTTTTATTTTATTTTTTCTTTATTTGTTCTCATTTCTAGTGTTGCTTCATTGATTGCATCATCAATTGTCTTGATGTCATCCGTAATCATACTATATCCTGTTGTTGCTCCAAATCCATGTGGTAATTCTTTAAACTCTTTATTTAGTTTCTTACAGTATGTATCGATTTGTTTTTCACTATATCCAACTAAATATACTAAGAATTCATTACCATCTGTTCTAATGATTTCACTATTTTCTAATTGCGTGTTCACTAGTATAGAAGCTGCACTTGTAATTAATTGATCACCTGCTTCATGTCCATAGTTATCATTTACGTATTTTACATTATTTAAATCGATAATTACTACAGCTTGTGGGTATATTTTACTTTCTTCCCAAGCTTTCATATTTAAATTCAAATAATTTCTGTTTTTTAGTGATGTTAGAATATCCGTATATTTTCTACGATCTTCTTTCTTAACTTCTTTGATGGTCTTCTTACGTTTTAAAATAATATAGATGGCGGTTAAAATTAATAATGGTAGAAGAATAATTCCTAAAACTATTAGATATAATTCTTCAAAACTAGTTCTTTCTAAGAGTGAAAGATCTAATGAATTTAACCCTGTCATACGGTAATTATAATAAGAATTCGTCATAATGATGTAAGAAAATAATTCGTTAAAATCCTGATTACTACTTTTACTCATGAAATGATAATCATTGGTCATCTTATCTTCATATAACACTTCATATTTAGCAAACTTACTATTACGGTAATAATTATAGATTTCTTTATCGACAATAATTAAATGATTACCTGTCGTTAAACTATCAATATTTTCTACTTCTTTAACATTAGCTTTACTATTTTCTTGAATATAAGAAGTTAAAACACTATCTTTTAACATCATGACTTGTTTATTTTTTAATCCTTCAAAGGTATTAATCACTTCTTGGTTATCTAATCTTGATAATACAACATACTCTTCTACCATAGGAGATAAAGTAGCTGTATACTCACTATTTTGATAACCAAAATAGTTAAAGTAGATATCTACTTCACCACGATCGATTGCTTGTTTTAACTCTTCTACTGTCGAATATTTTTTATAGGTAAAATCAATATTGGTAAGACGTTTCATACGAGCAATATATTCAGCAGCAATACCTAATGGTGTATTATCTATAGTTACCTCATATGGGGCATTTTCTACATATCCATATACATAGGATTTTGAAATTAGATCCGCTTTGGTTTTATCATTTAATTGTCTTTCGTTCGCATAATAATTTAAATATTCTTTATTATAGATATCAACATAGTTTTCTTGTTTCCATTTTTCAAAATATTTTCTGACAATATTATTTAATTCTTGATTATCTTCTGTTAAAGTCAATACTATTTTTTTAGACATTTCTGTAAAGTAATAATTTGTATAATAGGTTTCATTACTTAAAGTATGATCAAGATAAAGTAACTGAGGAATAATCATCATTGTAATTCCTCCTGCTTCTAAATCAGCTATCATTGTCTCGATAGTATCGTATGTCTTAAATGTTAAATTTTGTCCGGTTTTTAAGTAATAGGTTAATTCACCAGCATCGGCTGTAAATACACCTATTGTTTCCTCTTTCATTTCGGCAATACTATCATAGCGAACATTTTTTTTGCTGATCGCAACATATCCATCTTCAATCAATAATAGATCGTTTTCTGTCAAAGCAGTATCGTTGTTTAATACTCTAAAGCGAAGTCCGGTTGTCGTTGGTTCAGTTCCTTTTAAGTAAGAAATTTTGTTGAACTCTAATTCTGTATCGGCTTCAAAATCACTAATAAAATCAAAGATGACTCCAGTTCCATCAGTAGAAAAAATAGGTATATCATTCATGATTTCTAAATCGTATTTAGTGCCTGAATTATTACTGATCCAATTTTTTTCTAATACGGTTAGATTTGTCTTATCATCTTTATAGTTTAAGAAGGCATATAATCCGATAAATACGACTAAGGCTATGACAATTGGGATAATAATTATTAATTTCTTTTTCATTATTCTCCACCTTCTGTAGTACTAATATCGGTTTTCTCTCTATCTTTTGTCCAAGAAAATTCAGAATTATTATGATGTTTATAGCCAATAATTGGGAAGTTATTCTCTGCTTCATCAGTTTTTACGATAAATACTTGGAAATCATAATATCCTTTTTGACTATCGGTAAATGAATCTAGCATCCCATTAATTGTTGCCTTAGCATCTTCAATACTCGTGTCATTTTTTACGGTAATGGTTAGATTAATGGTTCGTCCGTTTTCTCGTAATGAGACACTTTCGACACGCTCATTTTCCTGAATTTTCGCTTTTACTTGATCGTAGGTAGCTTCTTCTACTTCAACTTTGCCCACTAAACGATCTCCATAGATTGCCTTTCCTTCATTTGGGAAAAACAGTTGTTTTGCCTGATATAAACCAAAGACTAAAATGGTAAATATAACAATGGCAATAATCGTGAATTTATTTTTTTTGATTATATTCATCTATAACACCTCACGTATTTATTGGTAAATAATTACCTTACTAATATATTTATTTTTATATGATATATGATTATACAATAAATTACTCTTTTTTAAAAGTCTTTCTTCTTTATTTTGCTAATTCTTGTTGAAGTAACTGATTTACTAAAGCAGGATTGGCTTGTCCTTTTGTCTCTTTCATGATCTGTCCCATAAGATATTTGATCGCTCTATCTTTTCCTTCATGATAGTCTTTTACACTTTCTGGGTTAGCTTCAATTACTTTAGTAATTACATCAAGTAAAGCACTTTCATCACTGATTGTCTTAATTCCCTTTTTCTCGATAATTTCTGAAATACCAAGATCTGTTTCCATTAGATCTACTAAAATATCTTTAAATACTTTATTGGTTATTTTGTTTTCTTTTAATAACATCACAACTTCTCTTAATTTAGCTTGAGTTAGAGAAGTTTCTGTAATTTTTTTCTCCGTTTTATTTAAATAAGAAGAAATATCGCCAAGGAGTAGATTACTAGCAATGACGAGATCAATATCTTCTAATCCTAGTAGGAAATCACTTAATGGTTTATTTTGAATTAATTTATTGGCATTAACTAAAGAAATTCCTTTTTCTAGATAAATTGAACGTCTTTTATCAGGCATTACATCGATTGTTTTTCTTACTTCGTCGATATAAGTTTCATCGATATAGTATGGTGGTAAATCTGGTTCGGGAAAATAACGATAGTCATTTCCTGTTTCTTTTACACGCATTAAGATAGTACGTTCTTGTTTTTCGTCAAATCTTCTTGTTTCTTCATGAATCTCATTTTCTTGTTCTAATTCTTGAATTTGACGGGCAGCTTCACTAGTAATTGCTCTACCTACGCTACTGATTGAACCAATATTCTTGGTTTCGGTTCTAGTACCTAATTTATCAGTTTTAGATACAGACACATTAACATCACAACGCATACTTCCTTCTTCCATCTTACAGTCAGAAATATTCGCATATAGGAGTAGCTCTTTTAGTTTTTCTAGATAAGCCATTGCTTCTTCAGGACTATTCATATCGGCTTCAGATACGATTTCTAAAAGTGGTACGCCATTTCGATTAAAATCTAAGTAAGACTTGGTGTCGGCATGAGTACTCTTACAAGTATCTTCTTCAAGGTGAATATCATGAATCCCTATTTTTTTCTTTTTTCCGTCTACTTCAATTTCTACGTATCCATTTACACCAATTGGATTTCTAGCTTGTGTAATTTGATAGCCTTTAGGTAGATCAGGATAAAAATAATTTTTACGGTCAAATACTACCTTTTTATTAATTGTACAGTTTAAAACTAAGGCAGCTTTGATTCCTAATTCTACTCCGTATTGGTTAATCGTCGGTAGTGTACCGGGCAAAGCAAAATCGATTTCGTTAATATTGACATTGGCTACCCCACCATAATTGTTCAAAGAATTACTAAACATTTTGGCATTGGTTTTTAATTCACAATGTACTTCAATTCCTACTGTTGTTTTATAGTCATTCATCATTTTACCTCCAATTTCTTGGTTAGTTTTAAATATTTTACTGCTTTATTTTCTTTTCTTTTTAACATGTTTATTCCTACTTTAATTTATTTTCTAGATCATATGCAAGCTGATACATCTTGGCTTCTTCAAAACGATTACCAATAATATGTAAGCCAATTGGCATATTTTCTTGATCTTTTCCCATTGGAATACTCATTCCAGGTAATCCTGCCATATTGACAGGGATAACTAATACATCATCCATAAAGGATTTTGTCGGATCGTCTAAGTTTTCATCTAAACGATAAGCGACAGTAGTGGTCGTCGGACCAAGAATAAAGTCATATTCTTTAAATACTTTATCAAATTCTTTCTTCATGGCATTTCTGATCATTAGTGCTTTGTCGTAATAAGTTTTGGCATTATCTCCACTTAATAGATAGCTTCCTACCATAATTCTTCGTTTTACTTCTTTACCGAAGCCTTCTCCTCTTGTATTTTCATACATTTCTTCGACAGTTGATGAACTTTCACTGCGATAGCCGAATTTTACACCATCAAAACGGGCTAAGTTACTGCTGGCTTCTCCCATCGCAATAATCTGGTAAAGCGTTACGGCTTGGTCTAAGTATTTCATATCGATATAATCTACAGTATTATCGTTAGCTTTTAAGAGTTCGACAACATGATTTAATTTTTCAATAATTACTGGCGATACAATATCGCTTACAAAATATTTAGGAATAGCTATCTTCATTCCTTTTACTTCTTGGCCAATCAAACGAGTAAAATCCTCGATTTCTTTTTCTGCACTCGTTAAATCTCTATGATCTTTTCCGACTAGTGTGTTTAATAATAAAGCATTTTCATATACATTTCTAGTCATAGGACCGATTTGATCTAAGCTTGATCCAAAGGCAATTAGTCCATATCTAGATACACGACCATAGGTTGGTTTCATACCGACAATTCCCGTATAACTAGCTGGTTGACGAATAGAACCACCAGTATCACTTCCTAAAGATAGAGGTACTAATCCTCCCGCAACACAAGCTGCACTTCCTCCTGATGAACCACCAGTAATTTTTGTTGGATCAACTGGATTTTTAGGGGAACCAAAATAACTTGTTCTACTAGTGGACCCCATGGCAAATTCATCCATATTGGTTTTTCCAATGATAATCATCTTTTGTTTCTTTATCTTCTCAATTACAGTTGCGTCATAAATAGGAATATAATTTTCTAGCATTTTAGAGGCACAAGTTGTCCTAATATCTTTTGTTGAAATATTGTCTTTTATCGCAATAGGAATACCCCATAGTAAGTTATCTGTTTCTACTTCTTGACTTGATAATTCTTTCGCATACTCCATTGCTTCACTCTTGTTTAACGTAATGAAACTGTTTAAATGATTACCTGCTTCAATCTTTTCGTAACATTCTTCTACTAGATCAAGAGGGGTTATCTCTTTATTCACTAATCGACTGTGAATTTCTTTTATACTTAACTCTAAATTATTCACCTATCATCACCGGAACCTCTACAAAATTACCAGTCACAGCTGGTACATTCTTTTTTATTTCATCAAAATTTACACTTCTTGTTTCTTGATCATTTCTTAAAATCGCTTCTTGATCTACGGGAGTGACTAATAATTCATCTGTTTCTACTTCGATGTCATTAATTTTATCTACATCCTCTAAAAGTTTACCTAAATCTATTTGATATTTTTCTATTTCTTCATCTGTTACTTTTATTCGTGCGAGATGAGCAACATGTCGTACTTCTTCTTTTGTTAGTTTGTTCATTTTTTCCTCCTAAAAAATATACATAGCGATTGGCTATGTATAATTATATCATGAAATTATTGATTTTTGTTATTTTTATGCAATGTGTTTATCGTATTTATCAATTATTAATTCTTTACAGAACAAAATCTTCTATTTGATTTTGTTATTTATTCATTGAGGCTAACATAGAACTAATTATTTAGTTTTTGTTCTATTTAAATAGATTTCTACTAGTTCCAATGGGGTTTCATGGTTATGACTTTGGATCATTTTAGAATCCAATATTCCACTATCTATAGATAAATTATAGTTGATAGAAACATCAAAGTCAGAAATGCTTTCTGCAAATTTCTTTAGTGATTCTACTTGTTTTTCTGTTAATTCATCAGGAAGTAAGAAAGTTCCCATCTTACCATAAGTACGTAAGTTTTTCTCATCATATCTCGTCATATTAAGAAAAACAATAATCCCTAATCGAGTAAGAAAATAAGAGATAACTTCAGGCTGATGTCTAATTGTCAATTTCTGAAACAGTGAAAATTCAGGGAATGTCTTTTGAGCATAATTTACTAAATTTACAATGTGAAGAGAGTCTTCATCACATATTCCACAATTTTCAATTTCACCATCCAATAGATGCTTATTTTCGAATTGATTCCCATGAATAAAGGTAATTTTATAGTTATCCATTTAATTTTTCCTCCAGTTCTTCTTCTGACCAAATTGGTATACCTAAGCTTTGCGCTTTATCGTATTTACTTCCTGCATTTTCTCCAGCTATGACCGCACTAGTTTTCTTACTTACTGAAGATGAACATTTTCCACCAAGAGATTCAATTTTTGCTTCCACTTCCTGACGGGTATATTTCTTTAAAGTTCCCGTCACAACAAAAGTTTTATTGTAGAAATTATCATTGATCTCCACCTTAGGTCCAGTATAAGTCATATTTAACCCTAATTCTTTTAATTCATGAATCGTCGTTTGATTCTTTTCTGTGTCGAAATAATCCATAATACTTTTAGCAATGATCTCTCCAATATCTGGTATTGTATTTAATTCCTCTTGACTAGCCGACATCAACTTGTCTAATGTCTGATAGTGGGTAGCTAAAAGCTTAGAAGTTTTTTCACCAACATTAGGTATTCCTAATCCGAATAGTAAGCGCTCTAAAGAATTCTTTTTACTATTTTCGATTGCCTCTAGTAAATTATCAACTGACTTTGTTCCATAGCCTTCTAATTCTGTTAGTTCATCACGATAGCGAGATAATTTATAAATATCAGGAATTTTTTCTATATATTTTAAATTATAGAAGTCTTCGATAATTTTTTCTCCTAATCCATCTATATTCATCGCTTTTCTAGAAACAAAGTGGCATAATTCTTCAATATGTCTTGCTGGACAAAGAGGGTTAATACAATAATAATCTACTTGTCCTTCTTTTTTATAGATGAATTCTCCACACATTGGACAGGTTTTAATCATCTCAAAGTCTTTTTCTTTTCCGGTTCGTCGTTCTTTTTTGACTTCTCCAATTTCAGGGATGACATCACCTGCTTTATGAATCGATACAATATCTCCTATTTTTAAATCTTTGGCAAGCACATAATCTTCATTGTGCAGTGTAGCACGAGAGATAGTACTTCCGGCAACAATAACCGGTTCTAATACAGCGTTAGGAGTAATTTTTCCCGTTCTTCCTACTGTAAAAATAATATCCGTTAATTTGGTTAGTACTTCTTCTGCAGGAAATTTGTATGCTGTTGCCCATTTAGGATGGTGGGCAGTGAAGCCTAATTGTTTTTGTTCTTCAATATTGTTTACTTTAATTACAACACCGTCAATATCGTAAGGAAGAAGAGCTCTTTCTTTTCCTTTGGCTGAGATATAGCTTAGTATTCCTTCAACATCCGTTACCAACAAGTTATTGGGATTAGTTTTAAACCCTAGTTCTTTCATAAATTTTAATGCTTCCCAATGGGTTTTTATTCCATAGTCCTCTGGATTAGGAAGATGATAAATCCAACAATCCAATTTCCTAGAAGCAGCAATTTTGGAATCTAATTGGCGAATAGAACCGGCTGCAGCATTACGACAATTCTGAAGAAGAGGTTGTCCTTTTTGTTCCCGTTCATGGTTGATTTTTTTTAGGGTTTCCTTACTCATATAAATTTCCCCACGTACTTCGATATCAATTGGTTGTTTTATCGTTAAAGGAATTGTCTTGATTGTCTTAGCATTAGCTGTAATATCTTCACCGACAGCTCCATCTCCACGGGTTGCTGCCGTAATTAATTTTCCTTTCTCATAGTGAAGAGAAACACTTAGACCATCTATTTTTAATTCACAAACATATTGAGGGATGATGTTTTCTTTTTTTATTCTTTGATCGAAAAGACGAATTTCTTCTTCACTGAATACATTACCTAATGACATCATAGGAATTGTGTGTGTCACTTTTTGAAATTCTTCTAATACTGTCCCACCTACTCGATGAGTAGGAGAATCTTCACGGATAAATTCAGGATATTTCTCTTCGAGAATAAATAGTTCACGTAGTAATTTGTCAAATTCTTGGTCGGTAATTGTCGGTTGATCTAACACATGGTAATTATAGTTCGCTTCATTTAAGATTTCTACTAACTCATCAATTCTTGCTTTCATTTATCTTCATCCTTTTCTTATTCGTCTTTGGTAGTTTCCTCTGTTTCTTCTTTATTTGGGACTAATTCACCCTTTTCATTAATATCGATCGTTTTTTTCCATTCTCCCAATTCTTCTTCCACAATTTTTTCTACTACTGCATTATAAGTAGATTCAGTATCATAAGGTCCATATACATCTTCATTTTTGGCATCGATGATATAGAATAGTACCGATACTCCCTCTTCATTGCTTTCTAAAGCTTTTAGACCAATATAGTTATCACTTGTTTGAAATTCAGCAATATACTTTTCAATTCCTATTGTTTTTCCTTCTACTTCAATTTCTAAGTTTCCATCTACTTCTTTTCCAATAACCATTTCGGTATCATTAATTTTTTTCAACTCATATCCTTGAGGAAGATCAGTATAGGTCCAGCTAGTTGAAAATAAGCTACATCCGGCTAAAAAGATAAGAGAGATGGTTAAAATAATAGATAATACTAACTTCTTTCCCATAATTTTTCTGGATACACTCCTTCTTTAATCATATCTTGTAAGGCGTCTATGACTGACTTAGTATCTTCTTTATAGGTTACCCCTATCCATTTGGCTGTCGTCGGTAATACTTCTACAGTAGCATAACCTTCCGAAATGGCATTACTTAACACATCTGGAATTAGGAATTCACATGTTTCTAAGTCATTGGCATGCTTCTTAAAGAAAATCTCCATCTTCTTTTTAATATAAAGAAAAATTGAAGGGGTAAACACAAGCATGTTCATCGATACTAAGGTATCTTCACTAACAGTAAAACTTGGTTTTCCACTTAGTGGAGTTGCTTCTATGATTCCATTTTTCTTTTCGACTTTACTTTCGATTATTTCTGTTAAGTAATTATTAGTACTTTTACAAACTCCTCTTTTTACTGAACCATTTTCAGTCAGAGTATTTTCTGTTTTATAGCCTACTAATGCATATTGATTTTGCGCATTTGAAGTATGATTTTTCAAGAAATCTGCAGCGGTTTTGAAGGCATCATAACCATAAAAGTCATCTGCATTTATACATACGAAATTTTCGTTGATTTTGTCTTCCGCACAAAGAATGGCATGCGCAGTTCCCCACGGTTTTTTTCTTTCTGATGGGATAGGAACTCCCTCAGGAATTTCTGTTTGCTTTTGAAAAGCATATTCTACCGGTATTATTTGTTCAATTCTCTTACCAATGGTATCTTTAAAGTCTTGTAAGTTCTCTTCTTTGATGATAAATACTACTTTAGTAAACCCTACTTTTAAAGCATCATAGACAGAATAATCCGTCAAAAATTCACCATTTGGGCCGAATGGTTCGATTTGTTTTAATCCTCCAAATCTGCTTCCCATTCCAGCAGCCATTACTAATAACGTCATTTTTTCTTTTCCCATTTTATCTCCTTTTTATTAAACATTTATTTGATTGATAAGAACTTATCTGTTTTAGACAGCAAGTGTTTAATCACCATTAAACTGTTTAGAAACGATTAATTGTTTTCCCTCTGTTAGTGCTAGTTTAATGTTCCTTAGATTTATTTTTTCTTCTACACTTTCTTAATACTCTTATGATTTTTCATCAATTTCTTTATTCCATAAGGACTTTTAAAGGCAATACTGATTAGTGTATTCGTTACTTCGACTACTCTACCAGCTCCAAAGACATCATGGTAGGCAAAGTCTCCTACTTGCCAATTAACTTCTTCTTGATGATAATTTTCTTCTTTATTGATTTTAACTTGAACATTCTCTGTATCTTTTGATGGTACTTTTCCTTCCGTCGCAATTAAATCTTCTTCAATCTCTTTAATAAATCTACTTGGTGGATTTACTTGATCTCTACCGAATAATACCCTTCTTCTGGCATTTAATAGATATAATTTTTCTTTCGCTCGGGTAATTGCTACGTAAGCTAATCGTCGTTCTTCTTCAATTCCTCCCGCATCCATTAAAGAATTGATATGAGGAAAGATTCCTTCTTCTAATCCAATAACAAAAACATAGTAAAATTCCAAACCTTTAACAGAATGGACAGTCATGAGACTTACTTTATTCTGTGGATCTTGATAATCATCTCGATCACTAACTAAACTGATCTGATACAAGAAATCTTCTAGTGACACTAAACCATATTCATCTTCAAAACTTTTAGTAACGGTTTTAAATTCCTCCAAGTTTTCTAGACGGTTTTCGGCTTCTAAAGTCTTTTCATCTTCTAGTTCTTTTTTCATTCCTGTTGTTTCTAAAACTAAGTCAATCAATTCAGTTAAAGTACTTTTTTCCGCATCTTTTTTTAATTTTTCTATTAAATTCTTAAATTCTAATTCTTTGCCCGAATCGATCGCTTCATATAAACTAATGTGTTCTTGATTCTTTTTTTCTGTTAATTTTTCTATCGTTCTTAGACCAATTCCTCTTTTAGGTACATTGATGATTCTTTCTAAGGATACATCATCTTTACTATTAAAAATTAATCGTAAATAGGCAATTAAATCTTTGATTTCTTTACGATTATAGAAGGTCATTCCTCCTACAATTCGATAAGGAATACTTTGTTTCATCAATTCTTCTTCAACTGTTCGGGATTGTGCATTCGTCCGATAGAGAATTACTATCTCTTCCGCATTAGTTCCACTCGCTAATAATTCTTTAATATGACTAGCCACGTAAGATGCTTCATCTTTTTCACTTTCAGCTCGGTAATAAGTGATTTTATCCCCTGTTCCCTTGGTACTCCACAAGTTTTTTTCTTTTCGTTCGCGATTATGTTTTATCACTTGATTAGCGGCATCTAAAATCGTTGACGTCGAACGATAATTTTGTTCCAATTTGATGGTTGTGGTATCTTTATAATCCTTTTCAAAATTCAAGATGTTACGATAATTGGCTCCTCGGAATGAATAAATAGATTGTGATTCGTCTCCTACGACACAAATATTGCGAAATTTCGCACTCATCATTTTAGTTAAGATATACTGTGCCTCGTTGGTATCTTGATATTCGTCAATTAGTACATATTGAAAACGTTGTTGATATTTTTCTAAAATATCTTTATTTTCTCGGAATAATTTTATTGGTAAAATCAATAAATCATCAAAATCGACAGAGTTATTTTCTTTTAGGGTCTTTTCATATTCATAAAATACAGTAGAAGCTATCTTTTCAAAATCATTCGATGCATGATGTTCATATACATTTGGGGTAATTAACTCATTTTTACAACTACTTATCTTATTTTTGATGGCATTTGGATTATACTCTTTAGGATCTAGATTTAGACGTTTTAGTATTCTCTTAATTACACTTAAAGAGTCGTCACTATCGAGGATACAAAAGTTCTTTTCATATCCTAAGTAATCATAATTTTCACGTAGAATTTTTAAACCAAACGAATGAAAGGTAGACACTTGAACGATATTAGCGACTTCACCTACAAGATCAATCAAGCGGTTCTTCATCTCTTTGGCTGCTTTATTCGTAAAAGTAATAGCTAATATATGATATGGATCTACCTCTTTTTCTTCTATTAAATAGGCAATTCTAGTGGTTAAAACCCGTGTTTTACCACTACCTGCTCCAGCCAAAATAAGTAATGGCCCTTCTGTTTTTAATACTGCTTCCTTTTGTTTTTCATTTAAGCTATCTATATTTATCATGTTCTCTACTCCTTGATATTATTATACTATAAGAGTACTATTTTAGAAAGCAAATGACAGTGTTTTTCCTCAACTGTTTAAAAATTTTTATCCTTCTTGGCATAAAAGAAAAATCATTAGATACCTAATGTTTTCTAAGCTCCTTATTTTTATCTTTCTTACTTTATGATTATTTACTACATAAAGATAATCCTGTGACGAATTATTCAGCAAGCTATCTACAGTCACTTGAAAATAATCGGCAATACTCTTCAAAGTGGTTACTCCAGGATTATGTCCTTTAAAAATATAACGCAATGTCGTATAGTGTAAATTACACTCTTTCGCTAATTGAGGATAACTTGTAATTCCTTTTTCTGTCATTAAACGATCAATATATTCTTTATTTACTACCATACATCAATTTCCCTTCTTTTCAAATTCTAATCTTTGAAAAGAAATGTGTAAATAGTTTTTCCTAAAAATGCAAAATTTTCTATTTTATAAGTTTTTAGAAAACCCTTTTTGATATAGTTTTTGTTTTATACGCCATTCTAATTCTTTACCCTGATATTTTTTACTTAATTTTTGATATAGTTTTTGATATTCTTCTTGATATATTGAATCATCATCAACCGTTATTTTGGAAATTTCACTTTGGTAAATTGAGGCATGATATCCTAATCGTTCTAGATCACTTTTTATTTTCTGTTTTAGTACTGTACTACTTTTTCGTTTATTCATTCGTAATTGTTTTTGGATGTAGTTTTGGATTTTTTCTCGTTCCACTTCTTCGGTAAAAATAGACAATGCCTGTTCAATTTCACAGTGATCAATCTCATTTTTTCTTAAATCAGAAGCTATTTTATTGGGACCATCCATAGTAAGTACCATTCGGTCATGAACAAAAGCTTCAGCATAAATACTTTCATTTAAATAACCTTGACGATTTAAAATTTCTAAGACTTGATCTATTTTTTTGATATCGACTTGTTTTTGTCTTAGATAAGTAGCTATTTCCTTTTTACATCGCATTTTCGTCTTAAGATAATTTAAGGCAACTGTATATAAACGATAAATTTCATTTTCTTGTTGAATTTTTTCTAATTGCTTGGCATCGATTTCTTTACTTATTAATAACTCGTATTTTAGAATTAAATCTTCATGAGCTAGAATCTCTTCTCCATTTTCTAGGACAAACTCTACCATTCCTTCTTTTAGCTTTTTAAAACGAATGATTTTCATGTTATCACCTTTTATCGATATTATACCATGCAAAAAGGTTAATTTCTTAACCTTTCTTGATAATAATTAAATTTTCAACAATTTCTTCTAATGCTCTTCCCAAATTCTTTTTTGACTTGTATTTATATTCTGGCATCTGATAATGACCAGTTGCTGCCATCTGTTTACTCCTTTTACTAATAATGTGGACTAACTTGTACTTCGAACCAACTGTATTTAGTATTTTGTCAATCGATGGATAGATCACTATATCACCTTCCCTATATGTTTATCATAGAATTATTCTGCCCATAATACAAGTAATTTACACAAATTATACAAAAGTTGACACTAAGAAAAGAGGATTAGGAATATCTGAATTCATGATAGAAAATCTTATATTACTTTGAATGATTGATTTTTTTATCTTGGATAAGTTTTACCGGTAAAAGAAAAAAGTCTTTCGACTTTTATCTGAAATTACAACAAGAGCCACATTGTACTTCGCTACATACATTTTCTTCACAACAAGAATAAGATGGCTGGTAAGTATGTTTGAAAATATGATGATTTACTACCCTAGTACGCATTGGACAAACGTGTGGAACTTGATGAACGATCGTACGATTGACTACTCTTTCTTGCATTGGTTCGATAATTGGTCTTTGTACGCCACCCATCATATTATTGGCTGCTGGCATGAATCCTGCTTGATTATTATTGATATCGATATCTAAGTCTACAGCCATATTTTCTGCATTAAACTCATTGTTGATTGTATTTTGTCTATCATAGCAACAATTTCTAAACATTATTCTTTCCTCCTATCTAGTTTATCATATTCGGATAGGAAAAACGTTACTAATTTCTTTGCCTATATAATTGTTATTTTGTATTAAAAAGGTAATTTCATATTGCCATTCGTAAGTTGTTTCATCATTTTTTTCATCTGTTCAAATTGATTTAATAATTTATTGACTTCTTGGACAGATAAACCACAGCCTTTGGCGATTCTTGTTTTACGACTCGCTTTGATGATTTCAGGTTTTTTTCTTTCCATAGGAGTCATCGATAAGATGATTGCTTCAACATGGGCCATTTGTTTAGGATCAATATTGACGTTATTTAATCCCATTTTTTTAGCACCTGGTAATAATTTGATTAAGTTTTCTAATGGACCTAATTTCTTTATTTGTTTCATCTGTTTTAAAAAGTCTTCTAGATCAAATTTTCCTGATTGCATCTTTTTAGCAGCAGATAGGGCTTCTTCTTCGTCGATTTCTTCTGTTGCCTTTTCGACAAGAGAGATAATATCTCCCATCCCTAGGATACGTCCGGCCATACGTTCAGGATCAAATTTATCTAAACCGTCCATTTTTTCGCTAACACCAATAAACTTGATTGGAACATTCGTTAGATGACGAACAGATAAAGCGACACCACCACGTGTATCACCATCTAATTTGGTTAATACTACTCCGGTTAATGGTAAATTCTCGTTAAAGCCTTCGATGACATTGATGGCATCTTGCCCCATCATAGAATCAATTACCAATAAAATTTCTTGAGGGTGAATGTGTTGATTGATCTCTTTTAACTCGTCCATTAACTCTTCATCAATATGAAGACGTCCGGCTGTATCGATTAACACATAATCATAGTGATTTTCTTTGGCATAATTAAGCGCATGTTCAGCTATCTCAACAGGATCTTTTTTTCCTTCTTCGTATACTTCAATATTTAATTGTTTACCAATTTGTTTCAATTGATCAATGGCAGCTGGACGATAGACATCACCCGCTACTAATAATGGTTTTTTAGCATGCTTTTTACGTAAAAAACTAGCTAGTTTTCCAATCGTCGTTGTTTTACCGCTTCCTTGTAAACCAACTAACATTAAAATAGCTGGATCTCCCTTTACATTTAATTCTTCAACGTCGCCACCTAATAGTTCCGTTAACTCATCTTTTACAATTTTAACAAATAGATCGCCTGGCTTTATACTCTTTTTTACTTCTTCTCCTAATGCTTTTTCTTTAACATGATTAGTAAATTCTTTTACTACTTTATAGTTAACATCGGCTTCTAATAAGGCAAGACGAATTTCTCGCATCATTTCGCTGATATTTTCTTCGGTAATCTTTCCGTAACCCTTTATTTTGTGAAGGGCATTTTGTAGTCTATCTCCTAATGTTTCAAACATTTTTTCATCCTCCTTGTTTTTGCATTTATATTATAACGTAAATTCAAGAAAAAGACTAGTAAATCAGTCATTATCCAATAGAAAAGTGCTACCCAACGTGTGGTATAGCACCTTTTTTATCTACTTGTCCATTTCATGACAACATCACAACTACTACTTTGTGGCATTGGATTTGGCATATCTAGTTGAACAATCAATGGAATTTTAAAAGCAGAACCAAAGCCTAGACAATTTCCTACTTGGAGTGACTTTTGTTTTTCAATCGTATCTTCCGTAATATTTGGAATCATCTTCGTAATATATTCAATATCCCTAGGGTGACTCATTTTAAAGATTAAGAAATTAGAACATTGTGAAATTACGGTTTCACTGATATCAACTGGTCTTTGTGAAATCAAAGAGAGAATAATTCCATATTTTCTTCCTTCTTTAGCAATTCGATCGAAGATATTGTATCCGAATAAGAATTCATCTTCATCTTTCTTTACATAGCGGTGAGCTTCTTCTAATAGAATATTAAACGGTATACTTCCTCTTTCAATTTTTTTGGCAAAATCCATTAATAAACGAGAGAAAATTTTTACAATTGATTTGGCAAATGCATCATCAACATCTTCTAAGTTAATATTAATAATCTGATATTTTTGATTACCGTTAATAATTAAGCTACTTAAATATTGATCAAGTCTAACAAATTCTTTATAATCGAAAAACTTAGCATTACTTCCAATGACTAAATCATGTAATTTTACTTTTAATGTAATCGCATCCGCATAGACGTTTTCATTTCTAAGCCAACCTTCACTAATCAAGGTAAAGTTTAAGGCTTTCTCTAGATCCGTTAAAGTAAAATAATGTAGTTTATCTGGTTCAATTTGATTTAATTCTGGATCAATGAATTTATTTACATATTCTGTTAATAGGACACGTTCAGAAAATTGGTCAGTAGAATCAATTAAGAAACATTCATGTAATTTTCTGGTATACCCTATTCCTTGTACGATGGCATTTAAATTGAATTCGTTAGTTGGACAAGTATTGAAAATTGAGAAAATTTCATCTCTTTTACTTGCTGAACCTTGATTAGAATACATAATAGTCATAATCGCATTCGCAATTAGGTGATTTTTATAACGAATGGCTAAGGCATCTGATTGAGAAAAAATACGTACTAATTTCATCATTTTCTCAATAATGGAAATTTGGGTATGTGTCGTTGCGGATAATAGGAGTGCCATATCCTCTACATTCAATAACCATAAAGGAATACGAAGGATCTCTCCATGATGAACACTATTACTATTTGTAGTTAAGAAGCGATAATGATAATTTGGATTAATCTCGGTTAAATTAGAAAAAGCTGTATAATATTCGCCTGATGAGTCGAAAACTAAAAAGTTAGAACGATAAGGAACAAAGCTTGGATTAGCAAAAATATTTTGAATGACACGAGCCACTCCACAACTTTTACCACTACCAGTATTACCGAAAATACACATGTGATTACTGAATAATTCATTCATATCCGCATATATCTTCTTACCTGCATAGAAAGGACTGATGCCTAGTTCTAACGCACCAAGTTTCTCTTCTCCTACAATCAAAGTAAATTCATTAACATCCAAAGCTCGAATATTGGCATTTAAACTAGGTTTTCTAAGAACACCTCCGATGAATTTACCATTTTTTATTTCACCTAACAACCTTACTTTAACAGCTCCATCTTGTAAATCTTTTACCTCTGCTAAAATCGACTTTTCTGGATCTTCTAATACTAATGGCATATTCATAATATCTGTTTCTACTTTTACATGATCTAATAATTTAATGTGTGCATCTTGTTCTCCAATAAAGATAATCTTATCAAACATAACGTACCCCTTTTCTTTCTATATTAATTCTTCTATTTTATTTTTCGTTTCGTTCTCTAAATCTTGAATCAGTGTCCTTATTTTTTGTGCTTTTTCATATAGTTTCAATTTTTCCTCATAGAACAGTAATTTTTCTTCGACGATTTTGATCTGTCCATGTACAGCATTTCTACTTACTCCATTGTTTTCAGCAATCTCACTCAGTGATAAATCCTCAAAATAATAATTTTCAAAATACTCTTGTTGTTTCTCAGTAAATAAACATCCATAATAATCATATAGATTGTTTAAATAAATTTTCTTATCCATAAGTACTCCTACATCATATCTTTAAATAGTCCATAAATGTATTGCTCGATGTCAAACGGTTGGAGATCTTCTTTGGTCTCTCCTAAGCCAATATATTTTACTGGAATATTTACTTCTTCTTTGATGGCTAAGACAATACCACCTTTAGCCGTACCATCTAATTTTGTTAATACGATACCGGTAATATTGGTAATTTCTTGAAAACTCTTGGCTTGGCTAATTCCGTTTTGACCTGTCGTTGCATCGATCACTAGTAAAGTCTCATGAGGAGCATTTGGTATCGCATTTTGAATTACTCGATTGATTTTTTCTAATTCTTTCATCAAATTGGTTTTATTTTGAAGACGTCCTGCGGTATCAATTAAAACTACATCATAATTTTCCTGTTTAGCTTTTTCCAAACCGTCAAACACAACTGAAGCAGGATCAGCACCCTCTTCTTTTCCAATAAAAGATACTCCTACTTTTTCGCTCCACTCTTCTAGTTGTTTTGTCGCACCAGCACGGAAAGTATCTCCGGCGACTAGTAATATCTTTTTGCCTTCTTCTTTTAATTTCCAAGCAAGTTTCCCAATCGTTGTCGTCTTACCAACACCGTTTACTCCAACAAATAATAAAACGGTAGGTCCATCCTCATTATAATTAATTTTATTGGTTAAGATATTATCATCTACATAGATAATAAATAATTCATCGACAATTACTTCTTTTAATTCTTCTGGATCTTCAATCTTTTCTTTTTGTACTCTACTTCTTAATCGATCCATAAATTCCATGACAGTATTTACACCAATATCAGCCATGATTAGAATTTCCTCTAATTCTTCGAAATACTCTTCATTTATTCTACGATACTTAGAAGTTAAATTAATCAGATTGGAAACAAAACCTTTTCTACTTTTGGTTAAACCTTTTTCATAGACTTTATTCGCTGTTTTAGTTGGAATTTCATCAGTTGTGCTTTCTTCTGCTTGTTCTTCTTTTTTCTCAGTGGAAGAAGATGGCTCACTTTTTGTATATTCCTCTTTACTGATTGTTTCTTGATGAACCTGTTCTTCTATTTCATCACTTTGTTCCTCTATATTTTCATTTTCTATTTCATTATTCTTTTTTACTTGTTCTTGTTCTTGGGTTTTACTTTCTCCCTTAAACATGCTTTTGATTTTACTAAATAGTCCCATATATCCTCCTGTCTATCTTGCTGATTTCATTATAACAAACTTTATTTTATTTTACTATATAATAGAAGGAAAAAATTCTTTTTGGAAGTAAAAATATTGTTAATTTCCAACTAATACATTTTACTTCTACTTATCCTACTTATCCATTATTATCTGGTATTTCTACTTTTACATAGATCGGATAATGATCACTATAGTGAGCTAAAGATTGATTTTTAATAGCCATAATTTCCTTTACTTGCCAAGAAACAGGAATAAAGATATGATCAATTGCCAAATCTTTCTTCGATTTACTAAAGGTTTTATGGTCATATTCTACTCTCTTTAGACCTAGTTGTTTCAAAGTAGTAACAAATTTTAAAAACTCAGGATCTTCTTTATCGGTATTAAAGTCTCCAGTTAAAATAATTAATCCTTTATTCTTTTTTAGTAAATTTTCTATTTTTTTTAATTGCGTGATTTTAATACTTTCTATATGACAATCTAGATGGGTATTGATGGTGTAGACTTCAAGTTGATCTATTTTTATTTTGGATGCTGTAATAATTCTTGGAGTTAATGAACGATATTTAAATATTCCTTTATATAATTCTTTTAGACTATGGGGTAACCAAGGGAGTTTGATTGTTTTGGTTTTTAAAATAGGAAAACGGGTAATAATCGCAGTTGATTCATTATATTTTTTTAATACTTTAATTTTTTGTGCTAATTTTCCAGTACCATACCGATAATCTCCTATAATATGGTAGTTAGGAAATTTTTCACGGATAATTTTCATCGTATTTTCGATCATCTCTTGGGTACATAGTATATCTAAGTCATAGTCTATTAATAGTTGGTGATAGTTATTTTCGATATCTTCTTTAGTTAAATCAGGTATTAAATTATCATTTCTCACATTAAAAGTGCATACATTTAAAACTTTTCCCATTTTCTAACTTCTCCTCTATTATATTCATATGTTTCATATTTTTTTGTGTTCTGACCCTATCTATCCTTATTTACTATATTAGTATAACATATTATTTTTATTTTTTACTTTTTACTTCTACTATTTTGGTGAGTTATAGGTAAGGATTATATTTGCTTGAGTTCGTTTTTTACGCATGATTTTCATTATTTTGTGGGTAGTTTCGATAGCATTTAGCTACTGTTTTCATATAATACACTAGTGAAGGAGGATATATGAGAAAATTTTTATATGTTTTGTTGGTCTTTATTATTGTCTTAGCGATAGCTAGTTTATTCTTTTTAGACTTAAATAAGGGTAACAAAAAAGACTCTTCTTTAGAGAAGATAACCGTAGCTGAAGTTGCGCATACAATTTTCTATGCCCCACAATATGCAGCAATCAGTCAGGGATTTTTCGAAGAAGAAGGTTTAGAAGTTGAACTATTGTTGACACCTGGGGCTGATAAAGTAACAGCGGCAGTATTATCAGGGGATGTTCAAATTGGTTTTTCTGGTAGTGAAGCATGTATTTATGTTTATAATGCCGGCGAAAAAGATTACTTGAAAACATTTGCTCAGTTAACCCAAAAAGATGGTTCTTTCTTAGTTTCAAGAGAAAAATATGAGAACTTTACTCTTGATGATTTACGAGGAAAAAATGTTATTGGTGGAAGAAAGGGGGGTCGGTGTATCGGTAGTAACATTTTTTTAGTTATCACTTTTGATGAGAAAAGCCCTTCGGTTTTTATATGATAATTTTTTTAAGCACTTAATCGGTGCTTAGCTCATTTATTAATAAATTAGGGTCTTTAATTTTATAATTTATTGTTATTTCTTTATTTTGTGTAATCATTATACTATCTATAATACAAGCAATTAAGTTTTTACTTGGTTTTCTTAATCTTAAAAATTCTTTAACTATACTTGTATAATCATTATTAGGCTTCATTTTGTTTTCTATTATCTCAAGTTGTGTTTCTAATTCTTTTAATTTTAATTGATTACTTAATATATCGTTTATTATTTGATTATTAAAGTCTTTGTATTCTTCAAGTGTAATTACCTCATCTATTTTATCAAAGTAGATTTTATTTTTTCTTTTATTAAGTTTTTCTATTTCTAGATTACAAGAATTAATTTCTCCTTTTATTTTTTCTTTAACTTTGTTTCTTTTAGAAGCGTTTTTTAGTAGATTTTCAAAGTTAGTACTATCCACATACTTCTTACACATTTCTCTTATTTCCCTTAATACTTCTTTTTCCAATTTTTGATAATTCATGGTATGAGGAGTACATACCTTAAACTTACTATGCTTTTGATAATATGTACACCCTGTATATGCTCTATCTTCTGTTCTTTTTGATATTGAAATAGAGTGTCCGCATTCACTACAATATAAAAAGCCTCTTAACAAATAATTTGCTGAGTTATTTTGCTGATGTTTGTTCTTTTTATAGACTTGTTGTACTATATCAAACATTTCTTTATCTATTATAGGCTCATGTGTATTTTCTATAACAATCCAACTAGATTTAGGAGTTCTTATTTCTTTTTTTATCTTATAATTAATAGTTTTTCTTCTTCCTTGACATAGATTTCCTATATATGTAGGATTACATAACATTTCATCTATTGTTCTTGAACACCACAAACCATAAGAAGAAGATTTAACACCACGATTTAAATTAGCATATACACTAGGTATTGGAATACCCTCTTTAGATAAAGTATCTGCTATCACTTTACAACTCATACCATCATAAGCCATTTTAAATATTCTTCTAACTATTGGCGCTACTTCTTCATCTATAACTAATTTATATCTATCATTTTCATCTAGTTTATAACCATATACTGCTTTCCAACCAAGAAACTTGCCTTCTTCTTTTTTACTTCTTAAACTTCTTCGTACTTTTTTTGAAGTGTCTTTTGCATATTGGTCATTAAAAACTGCTTTAAATGGTGCTATATCATTACTGACACTATCTAGGTATGTATCTATATCATCTAATATGGCAATATATCTTACATTATGTTGTGGAAAGTATTTTTCCATATATTCCCCAGCTTTGATGTAATCTCTACCAAGTCTAGAATAGTCTTTTGTGATAACACAATTTATTTTTCCACTTTCTATATCTCTTATCATTCTATTAAAAGAAGGTCTATCGAATGTAGTTCCACTTACACCATCATCTACATATTCATCATATATTTTAAAGTTTTCTTTTTGCTTGTTAATGTAATCTAGTATTATATTTCTTTGATTCGAGATACTTTCACTCTCTATTTTATTTTTATCTTCATCTTCTCTTGATAAACGAATATAAGAACCAACATTATATATTTTATCTTGTTCCATTTTACCTCCAATCCAAAGTAAAATATATATGTTTATTAACACATATATTATACCATTTTTAGCCTTATTTTTAAAGGCTTTGTGATATTTCTAACTCATAAAATTCGTAGTAATATTCGAGTAAAAATTTTTCTATTATTTCTTGTAAATCTTTACCATCTTTATTAAAAGTACTTGTTATTTTCATAAATTCACCTATTTAAACTTATGCCGACATAAATTGTTTTATTAAATCCTTTCTTTGCTTAAGCAACTTTAGAATACCAATAATCAAAAAATCTTTCTTTTACAAAAAGCAAAATAAAGTGTTATATTTTTACAAAATTAAAGCCTTTATTTTATAAGGGCTAAAGGTACTTTTACAACCGATTTTTCGAGTAGAAAGTCAGTTTTTAGACATATTTTAATATTAAAAAAACTTTGTTAAGATGAAATCACAAGAGCAAGGAACCAACTCTTGAAAATATGAAAGGAGAATAAAAGATGGTAGTAGATGATTATAAAATTAAGTTAGAAATCATAAAACTTTCTATTATGAAACACACAGGAAGAGAAATCAGCGAAGAACTATTGAATAAATTTTGTAAATATTTAACTATGGAATATGAAAATAATTCATCTAAAAATAGTATTGATAATCGTATCAATAGTATTTGTAGAACTATTACTATAAAATACGATAAATATATGAGAATTATCAATGCTAACTAATTTAAGTTTATTCAAACCCAAATAAACTTAATTAAACTTATAAATAAGTCATTTAGGATAAATGCTTATTGCTTTGTATTATATTTCCTTAAAAGTGATAAAAAATATCACTTTTTTCGTTTTAGGGGCAGACAAGAGGTTCCAACAAACTATATAATACATAGCCAAGGAGATGAAATTATGGGAAAAAAACATAGAACTTTAAATGATACTATCTTTAGAAATAGTAAATATATAGAGGTGGTAAATAAACAAGTCGGTTGTGATGACTTTAAAAAAGAGTGCCAAAAGCCTAATTCTCAATATAAGGGTCAATATGATTTTATGTTGGAAACTTTTAAAACTCTTATTTCACTTTATAATTGTTTTTATAGTGATAGCAACTTATCATTTCTTGAAAAAGTAGAAAATGCTATAAATATTATGGAAGAATACATTTATAAAGATTACGAAGTTGATAAGAAAAAATATAGTGTTAGATTTATTCAAAGTGTGAGTGATAAATATAGCACATATCTATATAGAAAAATAAGTAATGATGAAACAGGTTGGTATGTTATATTAGATGATATAGATTCTAAAGAAATAAATACCTCTCCCATAGCTAAAAATGTTATAAAAGAAATTGAAGAAGAAATGACAAAACTTGAAAATATAGGCTTTGATGATATGGTCAAAGGCTCTATTGCTTATAAAAAAAATAAAGATAGTGATTACAAAATCTATATAAGTAAGTTTGACAGTTTAAATACAAAGCAAGAACAATTTATAGAGGAATTTAGTACTAAATACAACGAAAGCCATATAACTCCCTTAAATGATAATGAACTGACTAATATAGCCTTAATTTATAACCTTGTAGCAAAAGTTAATAATGGCATAGTAAAAGTTCTTTCAAACAAACCAAATAAAAACTATAACTTAAATGAAAGGTCAACCCCTAGCAACTATTACAAGGCTTATCTTGATAGTTTAAATATTAGTATTGATGATAGTTTCTTTACACTTAATGCTAATGCTTTTATGATGAATGTAATTATCACTTATTCTAATTCTTGCGGAGCAAAAGGCTTATCTCTAAATGATATGATAAATAATTTTGATATGTATTACTTTCTTGATAAAATAGAAAATTTCGTAGTCAAAAAAAATCTTTCAGTTAGTGATGAAAGAATACAAAAAATAATTTTAGACTTGAAACAAATTTATAACATTATTACAACAAAAAATAGTGGACTTGATAAATTATTTAATAATTTTAAAAGAGCCAATGAAATAATACTAAATATTATGAGCCGAGATAATAACTTAAATTATTATATAAGAGTTAGTTAGGAGAAAAAATGAATAAATTTAATGTTATGAAAATATTAGAAAAACAACAAAAAGAAAAAGAATTATTACATAAAGATTTAGAAAAAGAAGAATATTTGAAAAAAGTTTATAGTTTCATAGATGATTATGTTAAGCCACTACTTGAGAAAACAACTAATAATATAACCTATGGCTTTACTAACGATTTTGATACATTTATCTTATCAAAGAAAGTTGAAGATTTGCTTATTTATACGATAAAAATATTAGGCTTAATTGGGAATAATATGTTCAAAGATATAGAGGAACATCAACTTTTACAAAATGCTTTGCTTAATGAAGAAATAGGTTTTTTAAACAAAGATAAAAAAATAAAGAAACAAGTAGCAACCAAATTATGTGATTATATAACAAGAAGATTATCTTATGAAGATAACTTGAATAATTATGTTGATGAATATATAAAACCTATGTTTATTAAGTTAGGCAAAGAAAATAAAATTGTTTTCAATTTAAACTCTAAAGATGAGAATAAATTACTTATCTCTAATAACACAATAGAGTTATCAAAATTAGGTGTTTGTGAGAATACTATTATAAGTTTAGTTTTTCCCTTTACAAAAAATAATTATGATGAGAACACATTAAGACATTTAGACTTTCTATTTAATAATGATACAGAAATAAAACAAGAGTTTGCCGATTATTTAGTTAATACTTTTGTAGCAAGATATAACGAGATAGATTTTATCAATGTGGAAAAATTTAGCCTTATAAACATATTAAAAGAGTGATAAAAGATTTTATTCTTTATCACTCTTATTTTTTTTATCTTCTTTAAATAATTCGGCTATATCTATATCAAGTACAAGAGCTAACCTCCAAAGTGTTCCAAGTGAAAATGTT
>CALVVF010000001.1 GCA_944363785.1 uncultured Bacilli bacterium | reverse complement strand
AATTAACATTTTAACTATATCATATCGATTTTTTATTTTTACTTTTTTAGTCTCACATCATTGACAACTACACAATTATTGGAATTTATGTTTTTTTGTTAGATTGAGATCTTTCTTTATTATCCATCTCCTAAAAGTAAAACAATGGTAGAGTCCTGTGGAGCTCGTTCATTTGCGGAAGGGGACTGATGGATAACATACTCACCAGTACCAACATATTCTATTTGGAAATTGGTGAGTTCTTTTTTGGCTTCTTTTACAGTTTTTCCCACAACATTAGGTACTTCATAGTATACTTTATCTTCCCATGTATAATCTTTGATTAATTGTCCTTCTTGTTTAGGAATATCTAAGGCTTCGATGATATCTAAGAGAATTCTTCTAGCAATAGGGGTTGTGGTATAACTGGAGAGTAGGGCAGTGTTTTTAGGATTATCAAGGGCAATGTATAAGACGGCTTGAGGATCATTGGCTGGGACAACGGCCATAAAACTCATAATATAGTTATTCACTAGGTATTTTCCGTTTTCTACTTTTTGCGCAGTTCCGGTTTTACCACCTACACGATAACCATCAATATAAGCAGCTTTACCACCACCTAAGGCAACTACACTTTCTAGGGCATATCGCATTTTACTAGATGTTTCTTCACTGATTGTTTTTCTTACTAACTTTGGATTATTACTTTGAATGATAGAATTGGTTTCTGGTTCTAGAAAGCTTTTTACAATATATGGTTGATATAACTTACCACCATTTACGATAGAAGAGACGGCAGTTACTTGTTGAATAGGGGTAACGGATACACCTTGCCCAAAAGCAGTTGTTGCTAATTCTAGTTCTCCAACTTTATCTAAAGGGAAGATAATTCCTTCTCCTTCGCCATTTAGATCAATACCGGTCTTTTTTCCGAATCCGAACAGATCAAGATAAGAAAATAATTTTTCTTTACCTAACATTTGTCCTAGTTTGACAAAACCGGGGTTACAGGAATTTTGAAGTACTTGTAGATAAGTTTGATCGCCATGTCCACCTGCTTTCCAACAACCGATTCTAGCTCCACCAATTGTGACACTACCTGAATCATAAAAGTGATCTTTTTCCATGTCGATTAAATTTTCTTCTAAAGCCGCCGCAAAGGTGGAGATTTTAAAAGTACTTCCTGGTTCGTATGATGCCCAAATTGGTAAGTTTCTACTTAATGTTTCCATATCATAATCTAAATAGTGATTTGGATCATAATTGGGTCTAGAAGCCATACCGAGTATTTCTCCTGTATTTGGATCCATGACGATCGCTAATGCCATATCGGGATTGAAAGCTTTAACGGCATTATCTAACTCTCGTTCTAAAGACATCTGAATGTTATAATCGATCGTCAATTGGATATTCATACCATCTGTTGGTTCTAAATAGACATCTGATAAGTTTAATTTATTTCCTTTGGCATCCGAAAAGTATTTAATTGCGCCAGCTTCACCGGTTAAATATTCATCATATTCTAATTCTAAGCCAGATAATCCTTGATTATCGATACCAACATAACCGAGAACATGAGATAGGGTAGTTCCATACGGATAATATCTTTTTGATTCCTTGACCAAATAAACCCCAGGTAATTTTAATGCATTAATTTGATCGGCAACTTCATAGGATAATCTTCTTCCTTCCGGATGGACTCTTTCAATCGAAGTCTTCTTTTTTACATGTTTATCCATCTCTTCTTTACTTACTCCTAAAATATCGGCTAATTTTTGACTAGTGTCATCCTTATCTTTAATTTGATTAGGAATTAAAACGAGAGAGGTAGTGGTTAAGTTATCCGCTAGTACTACACCATTACGGTCTAAGATTAAACCACGGTTCGCTTCGATTGGTAGATCACGACTCCATAAATCACTTGCTAAACTCGATAGTTTTTGATAATCAAATATTTGAATGTAGAAAACACGCAAGATAATAAAAATAAATAATAAGATCAGTATCAAAAAAGCAACTTTAATTCTAGCATCTATTTTTTTTAAGAACATAGTATCACCTATAGTCAGTTTATGTACGATCAAAAAAGAAAAGAAGTAAAAACCTATTGCCTTTTTTTAAAGAGTGTGTTATTCTGAAAACGTAATTGTACTATTACAAGTAGTACAATAATATAATGAAGTAGGGAGAAATATAAGGAGGTATTGATTTATCATCGCTAGAAAAAAATACAATGCTCTCTTGTAACTAGCGATATAGATCATTTGATGACATATGATCGAAATAAAAGGAGTATCGAAAAGATACGACAAAGAGAATGTACTTCAAAACTTAAATTGTACGATCAAGGAAAACTGTATCTACGGTTTGGTCGGAGCCAATGGAAGTGGAAAGAGTACATTACTACGGTTAATAAACGGTATTTTAATCCCGGATAAAGGAAGTATCAAAATCGGTAAAGAAAAAACATTCGACAACGAGAAAATTAAGCAGAATATGGTGTTTATTCCCGATGACTTATACTTTTATCCCTCTTATACATTACTGGATATGGCAAATTTCTATCAAGCGATGTATGATAAGTTCGATATGGAATACTTAAAAAAATTAGCCAATCATCTTCATCTAGCTACGAATCAAAAACTAAGTAGTTTCTCAAAAGGAATGAAACGACAATGTGCATTGATTTTGGCACTAGCGACTAGAAGTAAATATATGTTTTTTGATGAAACTTTTGACGGAATCGATCCCGTAATCAGAAATTTCTTTAAAAAAGCAATTGCGAAACAAATGGAAGAGGATAAAACGACGATTATCATGACCAGTCATAACTTACGAGAGTTAGAAGATATTTGTGATAACTTAGGTCTTCTCTATGACGGGGGGATTCTCTTTGAAAGTGATATTGATTCGATTAAAACCAACATGTTTAAAGTACAAATTTCTCTTAAAGAGGATTTTGACCAAGAAGATTTTAAAGACCTCGAAGTATTAAGTTTCAAAAAAGTAGGTAGTATTGCGACGTTAATTATTAAAGACGAAAAACAAGAAAGTAGGGATATTTTAGAAAAGATGAATCCACTGATCTTGGACTATCTACCTCTGACATTAGAGGAAGTATTTATCTATGAAATGGAGGCGTTAGGTTATGCATTTGAAGAACTACTTTAATAAAAAGTATGCCTTTCAAAATATCAAAAAATCCAAAGGTGTACTTGCTTTCTTTCTAGGGGCTATTCCTATCTTTAATACATTATTGTTATTTAGTATAGCTTCAAGTAGTATGGAGCCTTTAGATCTACCTCTGATATCTTTTTTGACAATGCTCGGTGCTTATTTTGTTCCGTTTGTAGTGTCTATCTGTTTATTTGGCTATATATTTAAAAAGAAAAGCGTTGACTTTATCTGTTCGATGCCGATATCGAGAAAGACTATTTTCTTTACTAACATGATAGCTGGTATTCTTCTTTTAGTAGGCATGTTAGTCTTTACCAGTATATTGATTGGTTTAGTAGGATTAGTGACTTCTAATATTATTCCACTTGCTATGATATTGGATTATTTACTAATTTGGGTGGTTACTTATGTATTTTCCTTTGTTGTATTTACTATTGGTGTTTCTTTAGCCGGAAATAGTATCACTGCTTTAATTGTAGCAGTAACCTTACTTTTTGTTGTTCCTTATATCGTAGATTATACAACGAACAAAACACCTTCTTCTTATCAACGACCACCTGCTCAAGTAGAATGTATGAATGATAAGTGTATCCCTGATTATTATGATTGTAATGGTGATGGTACATGTTTAGAAAATATGGAGGATAACCGCTATCTTCTTAATAGTACAGCAGTTAGTAAGCCTACCAATTTTACCCTCCCATATAATACAATACGAAATATGGTTACTTATCCTTACGAATTTGACTTATACAATACCAAATCCCTCATTAAAATGGCATTGATCAGTATTGCTGGTATTTTCGTTGGCTATGTATTCTTTACGCATCGAAAGATGGAAAATAATGAAACCTCATTTAAAAACGAAAAATTACATGTCTTTATAAAAGGATTACTAATTACACCGGTTCTCTTCGTTATCTTTTCGGTTTTGAGTAATCAAATTACTACTTTAGAAGTCCTCTTATTTACAACGATTATCATTGCGTATTACTTCTTATATGATTTAATTACTCGGCGAAGTATTGGAAATTTTCTCCGTACTTCTAGAAACCTAGTATGTACAGTAGTTGTAGTATTCTGTGGCTTCTTCTTAATAGAAAAAGTAAAAGGTCCAGAAAAAATTCAAACCTTAAAAAGTGATCAGATTGAATATATAGAAATACGAGATAATACATTATCGATGAGTGAAAATAATTATCCACAAATTAAAAATCAAGATTTGATTGATGAGATATTAAAATATACTTTAACAGAGTATTTAGAAGATATATCCGTACAATCCAGAGTACTAATAAAAGCAGATGATGGTAGGGAATTTGACTATGGAATCGCTTTACCAGATGCTAGTTATGAACTTCTATTAGAAAAAATTAAGAAGAGTAGTGACTATGCTGAATTTAAAGATTTAAAACAGAATAAATTGTTTGCTTATCGTTTTACCAATTCAAGATATAATAAAAAGGCTGATGATGATGTCAGAGAAATTATGCAAGACGCTTTTGATCATGCAATACAAAATCAATTAAATGATGCTAGTTTATACCTTACCAATGTTCTTTTCTATTTCTACGACCAAGGGGAGATCATTACTTATATGTTACCAAGTAATGCAGATCCTAGGCTAGAAGAACTATTAGAAGAAGAAATAACAGCTAGAAATAAAAATCTTGCGAAGAAGCTAGATGAAAAAGAATTTGAAACAATTACACCATATTTGACTGAAGGAAGCTCATCGTTACCAGAAGATTATTCTTATTTACTTAGCCATATGCAAGAAGAAATCAAAGCATTTATTAAGAAATATAGTGATGAAAAATTTGATACAGAAAAGAATTATCTTGAATTTGATTTCTATACTGAAAATGAAAATATTTTTACAACGAATCGCGTCAATGAATTCTTAGAGTTACTAGAAGAAAAAAGAGAGTCTTTAAAAGATGATAAAAATTATATAGATTGGTTACAACAACATAATATTGTTCAAGAAGATACCGAAGTAGAGGCAGAAACTGATGTTGTTGATTAATTTAGATTATCAAACAAGAGTTCCTATTTATGAACAAATTGTTAGAGAAATTGAACGCTATGTTGCTTTAGGAATCTTGAAGCCAAAAGATCAAATTCCTTCTATCCGAGAATTAGCCGGTCAACTAGGGATCAATCCCAATACAGTAAAAAAAGCTTACGTTCTGTTAGAAAGTAAGCAAGTTATTACGACGATTTCGACGAAGGGAACGTTTATTCGGGAGGCGATATCTAACGTAATCGAAGAGAAGAAAAACTCTCTTTTGGAAGAAATTATTGAAAAAAAGCAAGAGTTAGAAAAACTAGGAATGACAGAAGAAGAGATCATTCGTAGAATTAGAAAATCGTGAACAATTATCTCACGATTTTTTTTCTGTATAAATAAAGAAAAGCAGAATAAAATATTATAAAACAGTAGTAATACGATGCATATCTATCGTAAAGTGTTGTATTGACAAAAATATTAAAAAAATCTATAATCAATATAGAAATGGAGGAATATTATGGAAACTTTAAATTTAAATGTTCGTGTTGATGCTGATGATAAAAAAAGGTTTGAACAATTTTGCAACAGTGTTGGAATGAATGTATCTACTGCAGTTAATATGTTTATAAAAGCAGTATTAAGAGAACAAAAATTACCATTTGAAATACGTTCAAATACTTTTGATGAAACAGTTTATAAAAAATTAAAAGAAGCAGAGGTAGAAATGAACAGTACTTCTAAAAGATATTCTAAAAATGAAGTTTTAGAAAGTATGAATAATATTATTGGGTAATGTTTATGTACGAAATAGAATTTTTAACTACTGCAAAAGAAGATTTGGATGATATTATTTATTATATTTCTCATGATTTGAAAAATATTACTGCTTCGATAAAACTTCGCGATTTGTTCATGGAGGCCTTTGATTATATTTTACAATTTCCTTATGGGTGTTCTATTTATACGACATTAGGTTTTTTGAAAAATGAATATAGAAGTTATAAGGTGAAAAATTTTCTTATATTTTATACGATAAATGAAGATGAAAAAATAGTGATTATTGTTAGAGTTTTATATCAAAAGATGGATATTCTCCATATTTTAGAATAATTTAAAACTAGTGATTTCATTCAATTCACTAGTTTTTTTGAAGTAATAGTGAAGTTAACTTTAAATTCTAGTTGCCTTTTTTAAGTTTCGCTTTCTTTTTGATTAGTTTCTTTTCCTAGAAATATTTAGAAGTATCCCTATTGAAATTAGGGTAGTTAGTAGACTACTACCGCCATAGGATAAAAATGGTAGGGTAACTCCGGTAACAGGGATAAGTCCAATTACTACCATCAGATTCATTACCGTTTGAATCATGATTTGAAAAATCATCCCAAAAGCTAAATATTTCCCAAAGGTATTTTCTGTTTTTAAGGCAATATCAATTCCTCGCCATAAGACAATTAGAAATAATCCGGCAACGATGATGATACCTAGAAAGCCAAATTCTTCACTGATAATGGAAAAAATAAAGTCCGTTTGTGGCTCTGGTAAATAGAATTGTTTTTGCCTTGAATTGAGAAATCCTTGCCCCAACAATCCACCGGGGCCTATTGCATATAAACTTTGAATAATTTGAAACCCCGTTCCTAAAGGATCGCTCCATGGGTTTAAAAATGAAGTAATTCTATCCATTCGGTAAGGGGCTATGGCAATTAAGACGATAATTCCAATTACTCCGACAGCACCTAGTCCGATGAAGAATTTGATGTTTACTCCCGCTACAAACAACATAGCTAAAATACTGACGACGATAATCATTCCGGTTCCGAAATCCGGTTGTAGCATAATTAGACCAAATACTAAAAATAAAACGAGTAAAATCGGGATAACGCCTTTTCTGATATCTTTTAGAAATTTATTATTGTTGGATAGATACTTAGCGGTAAAAATAATCAAGCCAAGTTTTGCGAATTCACTTGGTTGAATTCCAAAAGAACCAATCCCAAACCAACTTTGACTACCGTTTCTCACACTCCCGATTCCAGGAATAAGGACAAGCACTAATAGAAAAAGACAAACCATTAAAATTGGATTTGTCTTTTTATAATATAGTGTATAATCAATTTTTGATATTGCGATCAGTAGAAATATTCCTATTCCGATAAATAATGCTTGTTGTTTCACGTATTTAAAGCTATCGTGAAACTTATATTCAGCCCATATTGAAGAAGCTGAGTAGATCATTATGAGTCCAAATAGTATTAGAAGTAGTACGGCGATAAAAAGAACAAAATCAAACTTATTTTTCTTCATTTTTATCTCATTTCTCCTTTATTTTATAACCAAACCCCGAAGAAGATACCTCCCATAGCAAGGATTAATCCAACTACCCAAAATAATTTAACAATATCTCTTTCTTCCCAACCGAGTTTTTCAAAATGGTGGTGAAGAGGCGCCATAAGAAATAATTTTTTCTTAAATACTGTGATCCAGAATACTTGTAGAATATCAGCAAGAGTCTCAGCAATGAATACACCAGCTACAACGGCTAAAGTAATTTCACGATGAGTTAAAATTGCGATCGCTCCCATGACTCCACCTAAAGCTAAACTACCAGTATCTCCCATGAATATCTTAGCAGGATGTGTATTATAAACTAAAAATCCGAGTAGAGCGCCAGTTAAGATGAAAGTAAAAATTCCCATATCTTCAAAACCGACGACCATACTAATCAAACTAAAAGCAATAAAGGCAATCGCCGATAAACCACCGGCCAGTCCGTCTAATCCATCGGTCAAATTGACTGCATTTGAAGCACCAACTAAGATAAATAGGATAAACAAACCATATACCCAGCCCATTTCAATATGAATGCCTAATGTAGAAACTACCAATGCGGTTTGACCACCGTTTTTCATATACATATAGAAAAATACCAGGGCGATGATAATTTGGGCAATTAACTTTTGAAATTCTGTTAATCCCTCGTTGCCTTTTTTCCGTATACTTAAGTAATCATCCAGAAAACCAATCACGGCATAACCAATAAAGACAATTAATACTATTCCTAAATTGGGTGTATAATTCATTTTTCCCGTCAGTAATAAAAACAAAGTAGCGAGAAGGGTAGGAATGATAAAGATAAAACCACCCATTGTAGGAGTACCTTCTTTTTTACGATGATTTTCTCCAACAAAAACACTGATTCTTTGTCCTACCTTTAATCGTTTTAAAGCGGGCACTAAAAATAAACCCAGAATTACTGCACCTAAAAAACCAATCATGATCGCGAACATGGATTTGGTTAACATTAACATAGTATCACTCCTATTTCCGATAATTAATTATACTACATAAATAAAATGAACGCTTTTGAATATTAAAAACTATACATAATTTTACACTTAACCGTATCTATTTTAGTATATGATTTTCGTCTTTATTTATACATCGGGAGTCTGGTTCTTACTTATTCATCATTTTACTTTAACGAGTTAGAAAAAGAGTGCGGGAATAGAATAGATTATGTTATAATCAAAAAGAGGTGTTTTTTGTGAAGAAAGTAGTTATCATTGGTGGTGGAGCAGCGGGATTAACCACATCGATTTATGCAGCTAATTTAGAAAATGAAGTTTTGGTTTTAGAGAGAAATCCTAGTTGTTTGAAAAAAGTATCCATTACGGGAAATGGAAGATGTAATTATTGGAATCAAGATCAATCGCTAGCTCATTATCATTCATCGGCAGATCAATTACTATCTTCTTTTATTTCTTCAGATAAGCAAGAAGAAATTTTGTCATTTTTTCACTCTATTGGTATTATACCCAAGATTAAGAATGGCTATTATTATCCTTTTTCTAATCAAGCTACTAGTGTAGCACAAGCTCTTTTTTTGGCAGCAAGGGATCGACAAGTTAAATTTCAACAGGATGTTTTTGTGGATGAAATTATCTGGGAAAAGGATCATTTTGTCATTAATCCTGAAAAAGAGAAAATTTATGCCGATATTGTGGTAATTGCGACTGGGTCTAAGGCCTATCCTAAGACAGGATCAGATGGCTCAGGATACCATTTAGCTACTTCTTTTGGTCATACGTTGGTTCCTGTTTTACCGGCTTTGGTACAACTAAAAGTTCGGGGGAATTACTTGAAAGAGTGGAAAGGAATTCGCTGTGATGTTCGTCTTGTTACACGGTGTGAAGGAAGAGAAATTCAACAAGAAGAAGGAGAAGTACAATTAACAGAATATGGATTAAGTGGTATTTGTACGTTGAATATCAGTAGTGAAATTTCTAAGTTATTAGAAAAAGGTAAACAAGTAGAAGTAGATATTCATTTTCTACCTTGGATAGAAAGTATAGAAAAGATGGAAGAATGGCTACAAAGTAGAGCTCAACTTTTCCCTAAACGAACTTTAGAAGAATTGTTGGAGACGGTACTTCCTTATAAGTTAGTTCATGTTTTATTTTCTTACTATCACATTGATTTTCATAAACGGTGGCAACAACTTACATTAGAAGAGAAAAATACCGTTAGTCGCTTTTTATTTTGTCATCCTGTAGAAATAACTGGAACCCATTCTTTTGATCAAGCGCAAGTTTGTAGTGGTGGAGTACCATTAACGGAACTTGATCCTCGTTCGATGGAATCGAAAAAGAAAGAAAACTTGTATTTTGTTGGGGAAATCGTCGATGTCAACGGAGATTGTGGCGGTTATAATTTAGGTTTTGCTTTTCTATCGGGAATGATGGCAGGTAAAAAGATAGGGGGAGAAAAATGATTAGAATTAGACAGTTAAAAGTTCCTTTATTGGAAGAGGAAATAACAGGATTAAAGAAACAGATCGAGAAGAAATGGCGTATTCCTTCTGCGAAGATTAAGAAACTAGTGATTTTACGAAAATCATTAGATGCGCGGGATAAGAGACAATTCTATTATGTTTATGAGGTAGATATTGAAGTTGAAAACGAGAAGAATATTTTAAAAAGAAATCAATCGCCGTTTCTTTTTGCTACTCCTGTTGAAGAATATCATTTTCCTGTTCCTCGCAGTACTACTTTCTCACCAAAAACAAGACCAATTATTGTTGGAAGCGGTCCGGCAGGATTATTTGCGGCATATTTGTTAGCAGAAAACCATTATTTTCCGATTATTATCGAACGAGGAGATCCAATAGAAATTCGTGTTAAGAAAGTGGATGATTTTTGGCAAGATGGAAAGTTAGATGAAGAATCCAATGTACAATTTGGTGAAGGTGGTGCGGGTACATTTTCTGATGGGAAATTGAACACTTTGGCAAAAGATAAATTTTTCCGAGGAAAAAAAGTCTTTGAAATTTTAGTTGCCTGTGGTGCACCAAAGGAAATTATGTATGAACAAAAACCGCATATCGGTACGGATTTATTACGTACGGTGATGATTAATATGCGAAAAGCGATTATCAAAATGGGCGGTGAGTTTCGCTATCGGACATGCCTTACTGATATTATTGTCAAAGACGGATCTTTAAGGGGAATTGAAATAAATCATCAGGATATTCTTTCGTGCCAACATTTGATTTTAGCTATCGGTCATAGTGCCCGTGATACTTTTTCTATGTTGTATCGTCATCAGATCGATATGGAAGCTAAATCATTTGCCGTGGGACTTCGGGTTCAACATCGTCAACAGAAGATTAATCAACTTCAATATGGAGATTGGGCGAAATATTTACCGTCAGCTAGTTATAAGTTAACCTATACTACTTCGAAGAATAGGGGAGTATATACTTTCTGTATGTGTCCAGGTGGGTATGTCGTCAATGCTTCTTCTGAACAGGGCCATTTGGTGGTTAATGGTATGAGTAATCATGATCGAGATAGTGAAAATGCCAATAGTGCGGTGGTCGTTACTGTTGATCCTAACGATTTTGGAAGTGGTGTCTTAGCTGGAGTTGAATTTCAGAGACGATTAGAGGAGAAAGCTTATCAATTGGGACAAGGAAAGATTCCTATTCAATTGTGGAGTGATTTCTTAAATAACCGTGAAACTGAAAAGTTAGGAACTGTTACGCCTGTTATGAAAGGACAATATCACTTTGCTAATTTGAATGAGTTGTTCAATTCTGATATTTGTGAGGCACTTAAAGAAGGAATTCTTGGTTTTGATCATAAAATGAAAGGTTTTGCTCAAGAAGATATGATTTTAGCTGGAGTGGAAAGTAGAACTTCTTCTCCCGTTAGAATTAAAAGGGATTTAAATAGTGGCTGTTCGTCGGTCAAAGGACTTTATCCATGTGGAGAAGGTTCCGGTTATGCTGGAGGAATCACTACAGCGGCGATGGATGGTATTTATAGTGCTGAAAAACTTGCGAGTAGTCTTGCTCGTTTAGAAAATTAAAAAAGCATTAGCTTTATATGGCTAATGCTTTTATGATACTAATTTTTTCTGTTTTGCTCCTAAATTTTCTTGATGATATTCATTTTCTAAGTGTAGTTGTTCAAGAGCAGTTCTATCGATTTCACGATCGGTAATGAAATTAGCATGTTGGAAATACTGACGCCAGTTGTTATACCAAAGAAGAGTATTACTATTTTCAGTAGTAAGCGCAATTTTATCCGTAAGCTCACTTTCGTTAGTATTATTTTCATCTAAAATATTATATTCTCCGGTAATACGGTCTCTTACTTGAACAGGAACACCAAAACGTCTAGTTTCTAATAGACAACGATTAAGAGGTCCCCATAATTGATTGATTGCTTCTGTTTGTTCAATTTGAGCTAGATAGCAGTCTTTAATTTTTTGGATTTGTGTTTGTGACATTACTGAGTAATTACGATCTACCACTTTATTTGTCTTTGTTACTAACTGATCAAAAGCTTGGAACTTTCTTTTTATATTTTCGGTTTTTATTTGAAAGTCATCTTGATTTTCAGCTTCTAATGGATCACTAAAATTTCGTAATACTTTTTGTAACTGTTTTGAAGTTTTTTGATAATCGATCATTTTATCCCCGATAGCTTTAGAAAAATAATGGGTTAAAAAGAATAAATCTACTTCACTTAATTTTTCCATCTGTATACTAAAGTCTTCGATTTTCTTTCTTTGTTCAGCAGGAATTTCTGTTTCATCAGAAATACTATAAAATTGCCATGCTGTAGTAGGTACAAATAAATCTAAGGCTAGATTTTGTCTTCTACAAATCGCTAATTGTTCTAAGTCATTACCATTTAAAGCTTCTAGATAGTGTTTCCAATTTAATACCCATGCATTCATATCGACTTTTGGATATCTTCTTTTTATTTCGTCGACGATTTTCTCCTTAGCTACGACATACTCTGAACGTGTTTCATTCGCTTTCATTTGTTCTAGTTGGAAAAATAATTCTAATTCGCTCATTTCTTGTAGACGGGAGTAACTTTCTTTGTTAGTTTTCATTGTTATCATTACTACACCTCTTTCTTATAATTTTAATTTTATTCATGATAAATTTAATAAATGTTGATATAATTGCTGTATAATTTGTACTGAAAAAAAGAAAAAGTACACTATTAAAATAGGGTACTTCATCAATATTAACACTTAAATTTAACTAACATTACAATAATATCATATTAGTTTCAGGTTTGTCAAGTACCAAATTTTTTAAATTTTTTTGGTAAATTTTTAGAAGTTATTGTTAATTATACTTATTTTTTTCTTTTTGTTTATCTTTCTCACTTTTTATAGATTACATGTATTAATCAAAAGAAAAGCGATGAAAAACAAATCTGTCTCTTAATAAAAACAATTTAAAAATCATATAATTATGGTATAATCAAATATAGGATGTGATAAGATGAGAGTAATTGTGAGTGCTGGTGGAACGGGTGGACATATTTATCCTGCTTTAGCGATTATTCATAAGATAAAGGAAAAAGAGCCAAACAGTGAGTTTTTATATATTGGAACGACTGATCGAATGGAACATAAAATTATTCCTGATACTGGTATTCCTTATTTTGGAATTAAGTTATCTGGTTTAGATCGAAAAAGACCATGGCGTAATATTGAAGTATGGAAGGAATATAGAAAGAGTGTTTCTTTAGTTAAGAAAAAAATAGAGGAATTTAGGCCGGATATTGTTTTAGGAATAGGGGGGTATGTTACAACTCCAGTTATTTCGAGTGCCAAAAAGTTAGGCTATAAAACTTTTATTCACGAACAAAATTCCATTCCTGGTGTTTCTAATCGCTTCTTATCTCGTTATGCAGATAAGATTGGTGTTTCTTTACCGGAGAGTACGAAGTATTTTCCTAAGGATAAAGTCTTTTTTTCCGGTAATCCTCGCAGTGAAGAAATATTATCTGCTCGTCCAGTTGATAAGAAAAGTTTAGGACTAAGTGAGAATAAACCTTTAGTTTTAATCGTGATGGGTTCATTGGGATCTACGACGATGAATCAAAAGTTAAAAGAAACCCTCAGTTTATTTAAAGATAAATCGTATGAAGTTATCTTTGTGACAGGACAGGGTTATTATGATACATATAAAACGATAAAAGTGTCAAATAATGTTAAAATTGTGCCATATTTAAATAATATGTTGAGTGTCCTTCATAAAACTGATTTAATAGTATCACGTGCAGGAGCTTCGACGATTGCCGAGATAACCGCATTAGGAATTCCTAGTATTTTGATTCCTAGTCCTTATGTTACGCATAATCATCAATTAAAAAATGCTGAAGCATTGGAAAAAAAAGAAGCTTGTGTTATTCTAGAAGAAAAAGATTATGACAAACAAAAATTAGTCGACTTAATCGACGGTATATTTAAAGATAAAAAGCATTATCAACAATTAAGAGAGAATGCTCGTTCTTTAGCGGTTACTGATAGTGCGACTAAAATTTATCAAGTATTAAGAAAATTAATAGACGACGGAGAATAGACATGGAAGAATTAGCAAAAGAGTTAAAAAAAGAAAATTATGGTAAAGTGTTGACAGATGTATCGTTAAAAAACTATACGACTTATAAAATAGGAGGAATTGCCAAGATAATGGTTTTTCCGGATAACATCGACAAGTTGGTTCAGTTGATCCGTAAACTTCAGGCTTTAGATGTTCCTTATATGGTACTAGGGAATGGTTCTAATGTATTATTTAGTGATCGACCTTATGAGGGAGTAATTATCAAACTAGATGAATTTAACGATATTCGAATCGAAAATAATAAAATTGTCGCTGGAGCAGGGGCTTCTTTAATGAAAGTGGCTTATCAAAGTATTCGTAAATCTCTATCGGGTTTAGAATTTGCTACTGGTATACCTGGAACTGTAGGTGGGGCTGTTTATATGAATGCTGGTGCTTATAAAAGTGATATGGGTTACATCGTTACACAGGTTAAAGTATTAACTCCTAAACTACGAGTAATTCAAATGGTAAATAAGGAATTAAATTTCCATTATCGAACATCCTTCTTTAAAGAACATCCAGGTTATATTTGCCTTGAAGTGACCATGAAATTAAAACCGGGCAATAAAGAGGAAATCGAAGAACTAGTCAGAGAAAGAAAAAAAAGAAGAATAGAGTCTCAACCATTAGAATATCCTTCGGCAGGAAGTGTTTTTCGTAATCCTGAAGGTCAGTTTGCAGGTAAATTAATCGAGGATTTAGGATATAAAGGTCTGATTAAGGGTGGTGCTAAGATTAGCGATAAACATGCCAACTTTATTATTAACTATCAGAATGCTAGTGCGGATGATGTTAAGGATTTAATTGAATTTATTCAAGAGGAAGTACATGATAAATATCATATTGACTTGAAGGTAGAACAAGAATTTAAAAATTGGGAGTAGAAAATGAAAGAAAAAGAGAAAAAGAATAAAAAGGTAAAGAAAAAAATAAGAATCAAAATTCTTCCCTTTATTTTAGTACTTGTTTTGATTGTTTGCTTGGTACTAGTAGGAAAGTGTATTACGATGATACCGATTCGAAACATTTATCTTGTCGGTAATCAGATGCTTTCAGACCAAGAACTTATCGAGTTAGCGGGAATTGAAGATTATCCTTCTTTTTTACTTACTTCTAAAGCGAAAATGAAAGAAGGAATCAAGAAAAACCCACTTGTTGCGCAAGTAAACATCGATAAAGATTTCTTTGGTAAAGTAGTTATTACGGTTTCTGAACATGATATTTTATTTCGTAAACAAGAAAACGGTAAAGTAGTATTGGACAACCAGGTGGAAATAGAAGATACCGCTTTTGATTATTTGGTCCCTATTTTACGTAATCATGTACCGAGTAATAAATACGACTCTTTTGTTAAAGGAATGAGTCAATTACAGGAAAATATTCGTTTACAAATTTCGGAAATTACTTATGATCCAAATGAACAAGATAAAGATCGGTTTTTACTCTATATGAGTGATGGAAACTATGTTTATTTGACATTGACAAAGTTTAAACAGTTGAATTATTATGAAGATGTCTTAGAAAAAATAGGGGATCAAAAGGGAATTTTATATTTGGATTCTGGTAATCATTTTCAAATTATGGAATAATACAGATAGGGAGCAGTATGATGAAAAATAAAATTAAAATACTTTTTATCACTTTGTGTACAATAGGAGCTTTTTTTCTCAACAGTGAGGGCATTTATCAAAATGAGATTAGTGGATCTTCTATTTTTACTCAAGGGTTATTTGTTGTATGTGTAGTTTTCTTCTTTTTATATTGGTTTTATCAGAAGTATATGGATCATAAGATCACTGTACCCAAAAAGATTTTAAGTGCTTTATTTACTTTCTTCATGTTGTTTGGAAACAGTTACTTATTGATCGATTCTTGGGATTTGGTCTTCGGTAGTCCTCTTCTTTTTGGATTATCTATCTTTATGGCTATCGGTTACTTTTTCTTTTTTAAAAGTGCTTTTTCGCTTTTGGATCAGCAACTAGCTAAGTGGAAGATGACTCCTTTTAAAAAGGTAGGGAATAAGTATTTTAGACAATTTCTCGATTGGTTTAATCGTCATCCTTTTTTAGTTACTTTTCTTGTTTTGTTACTTTGTTGGCTAATTTATATTATCGCTTTTTATCCGATTATTTTATCTCCTGATCCTTCGTTTCAAATTAAGCAATACTTTAATGAACATACTAAATATATCGATTGGGTAATTCAAAGGGATCCAGCAGTAAATATGACCACTCATCATCCGGTTATTCATACTGCTTTGTTGGGGTGTTGTATTCAGTTAGGTAGAGTAATTTTCAATGATAATTTTGGGTTATTTCTCTATTCTTTACTCCAAGTGCTTACTTTAGCTGCGGTTCTTTCTTATACGGTTTATTATGCGAAAAAGGTAGGAATTCCTGATAAGTATCGTTTCTTTTTATTACTGATATATGCCTTAGTACCGATGTTTCCTCTTTATGCGATGTCTGGGGTAAAAGATACTTACTATACGGCATTTATGATCTTGTATGTTTTGATTTTATTCGATTTAGTACACGTAAGAAAAAATGAGAAGATATCGTTAAAATATGCGTTATATCTACTAGTTGTGATTACACTGATCGCCCTCTTTAGAAACAATGGACTCTACGTAGTTATTTTATCATTACCGTTTGTCCTTTTGGTGAGTAAGAAGAATCGCTATTGTTTAGGTATTGTCTTGGTTTTATTTTTAGCGATTACACAAGTATATTCAAAGGTTTTAATTCCAGCATTAGGAATTAGTGAAGGTAGTATTCGTGAAGTGTTGTCGATTCCTTTCCAGCAGACGGCTCGTTATGTTAAAGAACATGAAGAAGAAGTTACGAAAGATGAAAGAGAACTCTACGATAAAATTTTAGGCTATGATGATTTAGCTACACGATATGATCCTGAAAAAGCTGATCCTGTAAAAAATATGTACAATAAAAATACGACCAAAGAAGAATTATCTCAGTATTTTCATTATTGGTTACAGGGATTAATGAAATATCCAGATACTTATATTCAAGCAACGATGAATAATGTCTATGGTTACTTCTATCCTAATTCTACGAAATGGTATGTTTACTATAAATATGATGATAGAATTACGCAGAATGATCTAGTCGATTATCATTATAATCAGTTGGAACCACTTCGCCAAGTTCTTTCTTCTTGGGGAGTAAGTTTTCCGTATATTCCGGTTTTGGGATTACTGGCAAACGTTGGTTTTAGTGCTTGGATCATGTTTATCATGATTGGATATTTACTTGAGGTAAAGAAAAAGAAATATATTCTCGTCTTAAGCCCATTACTTGTTTCTTTACTTGTTTGCGTTGCCTCTCCAGTTAATACGTATTTCCGTTATGCGATGCCATATGTATTTGTGATGCCAGTACTTGTTTTATTAATGTTAAAAGTAAGAAAAGAAGGAGAAAATCATGTATAAGGATAATAAAAAAATAGCGGTATTAATTCCGTGTTACAATGAAAGTAAAACAATTGAAAAAGTAGTAAAGGATTATCGAAAAGCTTTACCAGAAGCAGATATTTATGTTTATGATAACAATTCTAAGGATAAAACGGATGAGATTGCGAAAAAAGCAGGAGCGATTGTTTGTTATGAATATCGTCAGGGTAAAGGAAATGTTATTCGGACGATGTTTAGAGAAATTGATGCCGATTGCTATTTAATGATCGATGGGGATGACACTTATCCAGCTGAAAATGCTAGAGAAATGTGTGAACTTGTTTTAAATGGTAAAGCAGATATGGTAATAGGAGATAGATTATCTAGTACTTATTTTACTGAGAATAAAAGACCATTTCATAACTTCGGAAATAGGATCGTCAGATTCTCGATTAATAAGTTATTTAAAAATGATATTAAGGATATCATGACGGGGTACCGCGCATTTAGTTATGAATTCGTTAAGGGCTTTTCGGTTTTATCGAAGGGCTTTGAAATTGAAACGGAAATGACGATTCATGCCGTAGATAAGAACTTTAAACTAGTGGAAATTCCGGTTAATTATCGTGATCGTCCAGCTGGAAGTGTATCTAAATTAAATACTTATAAGGATGGATTTAAAGTATTAAAGACGATTGCTACTCTTTTTAAAGAGTACAAGCCAGGCTTGTTCTTTGGGTTAGTTGCTTTGCTTTTTTTACTTATTTCTTTAATCCTAGGTGTTCCAGTTTTCCTAGAATACTTTGAAACAGGACTTGTCCCACGCTTCCCAAGTTTAATTGTTGCGGGAATTTCTTTGGTGATTGCCTTGTTACTTTGGATTTCTGGGGTAATTTTAAGCGTTATTGTGAAAAAACATCGTCAATTATATGAATTATATTTAAATCAGATAAGGAGAAAATAATGAAGAAGCAAATACAAAAACATAAAAAATTAATTGATCAAATACTGAAGTTTGGTGTCGTTGGGGGCTTAGCTTTTTTAATCGATTATGCTTTATTGTACGTATTAACTGAGTTTGTTGGTATTCACTATTTGATCTCTTCAGTCATTTCGTTTACCGTCTCTCTCATCTTTAATTATATTTTAAGTATTAAGTGGGTATTCGATGTCACGAAAAAACAAACCGCAAAAGAAATTGCCATCTTTGTGATTTTAAGTGTCATCGGTTTAGGAATTAATCAACTTGTCATGTACGTCGGATCTGATCTTCTACATATTTATTACATGTTGACGAAAATAATCGCAACAGCCATCGTTATGGTTTGGAATTTTGTCACTAGAAAAATATTTATCGAAAAGTAAAAAAATAATATTTAAACTTGAAAAGTAGTTCGAAAGTTGTTAAAATAGACAAGCACATTGATGTAAGAGGGGAGTACTAAGATGGAAAATAAATACAAGAAAAATTTTTGCACGGATATTCCAACCAATCCGTTTGCTTCACTTGGTCATATAGAAAATGACAAACACAAACAAATCGTTACTTTACTATATTCAATTATGAAAGAAAAAGTGTATAGTGGCGAATGGGATAAGAAAACTTATGAATCAGCAAGAAGTGCGATTTGTTTTTTAGATAGTGAACTTTTAGAAGTAGGATATACCAGTTTAGCTGCTTTGTTATCTTTATCGAGTGAAGAAGCTAAAACCTTTACTAGATATTATGATCATTTATTAGAAAGTCATCTTTTTGAAAGAAGACGCGTTGCTGCTGATGATCCTGCTAAGTTTTATATGGAAAGAAAGAGCTTTCACCCTCGTGATTGTGCGTTAGTTCTTAACGAGGTATATACTAGGGTGGTATGGATGCCATGTCAACGTTTAGTTGGGGGAATGATCAAAGTTGATCAAGAAACGACAGAAGCTTTTAAAGAACGAGCTGATCAATTAGAAGCTTTTAAAGAATCAGTAAAAAATGATCCAAAGGTAAGGGATGAAGTTACTCAATATTATTGGCAGAGTAATCAGGCTTGGTTAGATGATGATTTTCTTTCTTCCCTTGTAACGAAATTATATCCTCTATATTTAACGAATTTGACTTCTCTTATGGATGATAAAATTAGATTACTGAATAAGAAGAAAGTTGCTGCTCTTCGTGTCGAACGAGCATTAAATTCTTTTTCTAGGGAAAGAACTTATCGTTTAAAAAGAAAATAAGATCTATTTAGTTAAAGAGCCTTTTTTAAGTACTTCATATGGGCATAGTTAGAATAAAAGATACTGAGGGTAAGAGATAAGACAAAGCCCCACATGTCGATATGAAGGAATAGAAGTAAGAATAGACTAATGGTACGGACAAATACCATACGAACAGAAATCTGGAAGGTGGCTTTGGCTTTTCCCATAGCTTGTAGTGTTGTTGATAATGGTGTTTCTAAATAATGAAGAATAAAGACTGGCGCTAAAAAACGCATGTAAGCAACTCCTTCCTTAGTATGGTAGATGAGATTAAGAAAAAATTCAGGAAAGAAAAGAAAAAGCAAGGTAGCTGGAATTCCAACTGCGAGTGAGAAGAAGATACCTTGTTTTAATTTTTTCTTGGTATAGGTATATTCGTGGTTACTGTAACTTTTGGAAATTACAGGAATTAGTGCCTGGCTGATCGCATTAGTAAAGAAACTCGGTAAAAGTAGTAAAGGCATCACAAATCCGGAGATGATCGCATATTCTTGGGTGATGAACTGATTAGTGTAATTTAGACTAGTTAAAACAAAAGTAATAATGATCGGTTCTAAAAAATAACCGATATTACCGACTAGACGACTTCCTGTAGTAGGAAGAGAAATTCCTAAAATATTACGGATCTCTTTTTTTTCTGGTTTAAAATCAGAACGATGAATTCTTATGTTTTTAGGAAGGAAAAAGAGAAGGACAAAAATACTGATCAATTCACTAATTAGATTGACTAAAATCAAAAAGACAACAGCATAGATAATATTTTGTTTTACTAGACTAGGAATGACTAGAATGATTAGAGAAAGTCGCACAAGTTGTTCAATTATGTGACTGACTACATGAGGAAACATTCGTTGTTTACCGAAAAAATATCCTCGAAGCATATTGGAAATGGCTTCAAATGGCAATACGAGAGCGATGGCTAAAATCGGTAAATAACAACGTTCATCGTGTAGAAGCTGATTGGCAATAAAAGGGGAAAGGAAAACAATAGAAAGCATCAAGATGGCATTGGTCACAAAAATAATCGGTAAAGAAGAGGTCACTAATTTTTTATTATTATGTTTTTCTTCACTCACTAATTTAGAAATCGCAACAGGTAAACTTAGCTGAGATAGACACATAAATAGGGAAAAAGTAGGAAAAATTAAATAGTAAAGTCCAAGCCCTTCTAAACCGATTAATCTTGTCATAATGATTTTGATTACCATGCCCAGCACTTTAGTAATAGCTCCACCGATCATTAAAATAATGGTTGTTTTGATAAACTTTTCTTTATTCATAGTACCCTCTCTAATAAAATTTATGAAGCTACTTTAAAATTATTAAAAATCTCGATAAAAACTTGTTTATTAAGCACATTTTCATATATAATGGAAGTTAGGTGATCTCTCATCATGGAAATACAATTTAGAAATGAAGCGGAACTTTATCAACGAATAAGGCCAGCTTTAAGTATAAAGGTACGGGAATTAGCTTTACCTTCACTGACAGAGTATCTTGTTTGGTCCTATTTAAAAGAGAAGAAGTGGGCAAAAGAGACGGGATTATCATTAGCTAAAATGGTACATGATATTTTAGAACTTGATCAGGAAGAAATAAAAAGTTATCTTTTAGAAAAATAGTTTTTCAAGGAATGGGTGATGAATATATGGCTGAGAAGAAAGTGTATACGTTAAATGATTTAGTAGAAATGGCAAGTGTTTATATTTTAGAAGAGGAGAATATTCAAAAGATAAAAGATGCTTATTTTTATGCGGAAAAAATGCATAAGGGACAATTTCGTAAATCAGGAGAAGAGTATATTGTTCATCCGTTAAATGTAGCGATTATTCTAACGACGATTTATGCGGATACACCGACGATTATTGCGGCTTTGTTACATGATGTAATCGAAGACTGTGACTGTGAAAAAGAAGAAATTGATGAAAAGTTTGGGGAAGTTGTCGGCAAGTTAGTATATGGGGTTTCTAAACTAGGACGAATTCATTTTTCGACAGAGAATGAATATTTGATCGATTATTATAAAAAAATTATTGTAGGCATGAGTGAAGACGTGCGAGTGATTATCGTTAAACTCGCTGATCGTTTGCATAATATGCGTACTTTATGGGCATTACCAGAAGAAAAACAAAAGAAGATTGCGAAAGAGACCTTAGAGATTCTAGCACCAATCGGAGATCATTTGGGTATTCATAAGATTAAGAGTGAGTTAGAAGATTTGGCTCTACGATATTTAAAACCAGATGTTTTCTATGATATTGCCGAAAGATTAAATAAAACGAAAGTTGAACGTGAACGAACAGTAAACGAAATGTTAAAACATGTGACTAATCTACTAACTGATCACAATATTCCTCATGAGATAAAAGGTCGAGCTAAAAGTATTTACAGTATTTATAATAAACTAAATAAGGGACGTAAGTTTTCCGATATCTATGACTTACTTGCTTTACGAATTTTGGTCGGTACAGAACAAGAATGTTATCTTGCTTTAGGTATTATCCATTCTAAATTTAAGCCTATTCCTAAACGATTTAAAGATTATATCGCAATGCCTAAACCAAACATGTATCAATCTCTTCATACGACAGTTTTTGGCATTGATGGCTATTTGTTTGAAATTCAAATTAGAACTTATGAAATGGACGAAGTGGCGGAAAACGGAGTTGCTTCCCATTGGGCGTATAAAGAACAAAAAGATGCTAGTGTTTTGATGCAGACTACGACGGAACAAAAGTTACAATTTTTTAAGACGATTGTCGAATTAAATGCCGATAAAATGAGTAGTGAAGAATTTGTCAACAGTGTTAAAGACGAAGTATTAAATAATAATATTTATTGTTTTACTCCTAAAGGAGATATTATCGAATTACCAATAGGGGCAACACCTATCGATTTTGCTTATAAGGTTCATACGCAAGTCGGAGAGCAAATGATTGGTGCAATTGTCAATAACAGTATTGTACCACTTGATTATGTCTTACAAAATAATGATATCGTCAAGATTAATACCTCTAAAAACTCTAATGGTCCATCGAAAGAATGGTTAAAGATTGCGAAATGTACCCAAACCAAAAATAAGATCCGTGCCTTTTTTACGAAAAGCGAAAAAGAGATCTATATCGATCGTGGTAGAGAAGCTTTAGAAAAAGAACTACGAAAACGGAAACTTTCTTTTACTGAATTTTTCAATCGCGAACATACAAACTTTTTGTTTGAACATTTAAAAATTACTTCTCATGAACTAGATGATTTATATTTAGAGGTAGGTAATGGTAAATATGCGGCTAGTACAGTAGTCAATATGATTTACAAGAAGGAAGAAGTAAAAGAAAAACCAAAGAAAGTGATTGTAAAAACTAGTGATACAGATATCGTTGTTGCGGGTGTCGATAAAGTAAAAGTGAATTTAGCTAACTGTTGTAATCCTATTCCACAAGATGAAATCATAGGATATATTACGAAAGGAAATGGAATCAGTGTCCACCGCAGTAATTGCCATAACTTGGAGTTGTTAGAAAATAGAACAGTTCCTGTTGAATGGAATAAGAAGACAACGGAAAAATATTTAACTACGATTTTAATTCACTCGAATACAAAGGACAATAAATTATTAGAGATGCTTCAAAAATTAAGTATGTTCGATATTCATGTCGATCGCTTTGTTACTATTGGTCGTGGCGAAGATACTGTCTATGAGACGGATTTATACGTTCGCAACTTAGATCACTTAGAAAAAGTGTTTATTGAGCTTGAAAAACTTCCTTATGTTACTCGAGTAGAGAGGTTGATGAAGTAATGCGGGTCGTTGTTCAACGTAGTCTTCAAGCACAATGCACGGTGGATGGAAAAATTACAGGAAAAATAGAAAAAGGGTTTGTTTTACTCGTGGGATTTACCGAGGGTGATAACGAAGAGACGATCGCTTGGATGGTACGTAAAATCCTTTTTCTTAGAGTCTTTGATGATGAAAATGGTGTGATGAACCGTAATATATTAGATATTCAAGGCGAGATTTTATCTATTTCTCAATTTACTTTATATGCAGATACCAAAAAAGGTAATCGACCAAGTTATATTCGAGCCTTAAATGGTGAACAAGCGAACATCTTATATGAAAAGTTCAATCAGCTTTTAAGCGAAAGTGTTCCTGTAAAAACAGGAATATTTGGTAGCGATATGCAAATTACCTTTACCAATCAAGGACCTGTAACGATTCTTTTAGAAAGGTGATCGTGTGGGAAAAGACAAGGTAAATTATCGGTTAGTTAATCTCTTCCTCAGTATGTTAATTCTCTATCTTGGAATAGTGACTTTTCAATATTGGCATGGAGTAATCAGTAAAATTTTTGGTGTTTTATTACCATTTATCTTGTCGTTTGCGATTAGTTATGTTCTATATCCTTTCACTAAGACTTTGGAAAAATGGGGATTTTCTCCTGTTTTTTCTAAGTTCTTAGTGCTTTTTTTTACTTTTCTTTTTATCGGATGGCTCTTGGCTTTAACGATACCACTTATTTATGAACAGTTGATTTCTTTTACCAATACTATTCATAAGGTATTGGATCAGCTTAGTTTGAAGTTCCATTTAGAACTGGGAGGTTTAGAGAAAAATCTTACAGAAGCCTTACAACAATTAATTACTAAATTGGGTGAATATATTTCAACTGGGACGATAGTTGTTTTAGGAAAAGGAATTCATTTTCTTGGTGATTTTATGATCACTTTGGCGACAAGTATTTATTTTTTTATCGGTATGGATAAAATAAGGGAGAAAGTAAAGACTTATTTAAGAAAAAGAAAGAGTCAAAAGTGGTATATTTATGTTCACCAACTCGATCAAGAGATGACGAACTATTTACATGGTTTGGCTCTTTGTATGATCATTCAATTTTTTGAATATTCTTTATTATTTTATTTGGTTGGTCATCCTAATTGGCTATTACTTGGTGTTTTATCGAGTGTGACGACCGTGGTTCCTTATTTTGGAGGAATTGTAACGAATATCATCGCTATTCTTTCCGCTAGCGCGATCAGTCCTATTGTCTGTTTGAAAACGGTTTTGGTTGTTATTGTCTTTTCCAATGTCGATAGTTATCTAATTTCTCCTCATGTGTATGGAAAAACTAATCATATTAATCCAATCTTTACTATTTTAACCATCGCTTTTTGTAGTAGTTTCTTCGGTATTTTAGGAATTATTATGGCATTACCCATCTATTTGACTGTACGTTGTACTTGGACATCTTTTCATTTAGAAATTAAAGAGAAGCTTTCCGACTCTAGAAAGTAAATAGATTGTGCTTTCCTTTGGATTGTACTATAATAGTAGAAAAAAGGAGGAATAAGTTTGATTAAGTCAAAAGAAATTGGTAGTTTAATTGTTATCTCAGGACCAAGTGGTGCGGGAAAAGGAACAGTTATTCAAGAAGTTTTAAAACAAAATCCTAATTGTTGGTTATCCGTATCGATGACCAGTAGAGGGATTCGTCCCGGTGAAGAAGAAGGGGTCAACTATTATTATGTGAGCGAAGATGAGTTTAAACAAAAAATCGAAGAAGGCTATTTCTTAGAGTACAATTATTATGTTGGGAATTATTATGGAACCCCAAAAGAGTTTATTAATCAGAAACGTTTAGAGGGAAAAGATGTCATTTTAGAGATTGAAATTAATGGAGCTAATCATATTAAGAAGTTAATTGATGATGCGATTTTTATTTTTATTATGCCACCATCTTGGAAAGAGTTAAAAAGACGTTTAGAAAATCGTAAGACAGAGACAAAAGAGAAAATTATGAAACGTTTTCAAACGGCTTATCGTGAGATCAATGAAGTGACCAAATATAACTATGTTATTGTTAATGATCAATTAGAAGAATCGGTAGAAAAAGTAAAATCCATTATTTCAGCTGAAAAATGTCGAGTTGATCGTATCGAAGAAGTATATTTAAATAGTGATGAAGAGATTCTACATGAAATGTTGATCGATACCAAGAACTTTATCAATGAAAAACCACAGATTGATTAAGGCGAAACTTTACATTAGATGGTAAAAAAATAGCGGAAGAAAAAAGACAATATCTTGTTTTATTTTTTAAAAAATGTTATCTTTAAATAGAAAAGGAGTTGATGAGATGTATTGTGGTGAGTGTGGAGCAAAACTAGAAAAAAATGCCGTATTTTGCGGTGAATGTGGCGCTCCTGTAAAAAAAGAAAAACCAACGAATCACAAGCCAAAAGAAAACGGAGAGAAGGAGGATCATTCTAATCGACAACCACGTAAACCAATGTCTAAGAAGACGAAGATTATTGGCATTGTAGTTATTGTTCTTGTTGTTTTATTATTTGCTACTTATCAGATTTTAAGTAATCACTTCAGTGTAAAAACAGTAGCCAAAGAATATGTTGAAGCACTTGCGAATAATGACTTTGACCAATTATACGATTACTTGAAAATAGATGGAGATAAAACATTTGTGAGTAAAGAAATATTCGAAGAGATTATGGATGACTCAGAAAGCAAAATCAAAAACTTTACCATCGGTGAAGTTACGTATGATGAAGGAAAATTAAGTGCTGCAGTAACCGTTCATTATACAGAAGAAGGGTCTAGCCAAGAAAAAACAGATGTTGTTTACTTGAGTAAAGAAAAGGATAAAAAACTATTATTCTTCGATCAATGGACCGTAGATAATAACATTGATAGTTTGGTTGTTAAAGACTATAAGATTATCGTTCCTAAAGATTCTAAAGTTGTAGTAAACGATATTGCTTTAGAAAAGAAATATTTGGATACTAAGGCATCTGATGAAGCAACAGATCTTTACCGAATTCCACAAATTTTTGCAGCGACGACAACAGTAGAAACTACATTACCAAATGGGATGGAAATAGAAGAAGAGGTTACACCAAGTAAGTATTATTCTAGTCATACAGTAGAAGTTAGTTTATCTAATCTTTCTGATGATGCGGTTAATCAGTTAGAAGAGCAAGTAAAAACTTCGCTTACGACACTTTATGAAGGCTTAATCAAAAAGCAAAATTTTGACGAGATCAAAGCCTCTTTTGAATTCGAAGGTGGAAACATCGAAAATATTCAAGAAGAATATACAGAAGTTTTAGAAGATATGAATAATGCTAGTACGGCATTAAAACAAATTGAGTTTACTTCCGTTGATATTCGTTCTGTTGAATTAGATGAGGGAGTACTCGTAGTTAATGCGAAAGCAAACTATAGTTATCAAGTAGAATATCAAGATCGTCTTAACGAACAAACTGAAACTCATGAGGATAAAGATTATTCTTATATAAAATTGGGTTATATTTATCAAGATGGAAGTTATCATTTGACTAGTATCGATGGATTAGTATCATACTTTTCTAGATACTAAAATAAAATAAAGTAAGGAGTGAATTTAAATGGCTAAGTTTTGTACAAAATGTGGTAAAAAATTAGAGGACGGAAAACCTTGTTCTTGTGAAGAAAAAAAAGTAGAAGAGAATGTAAAGAAAGAAGTTGGAACTACCAATTCAACAGATATTAATTGGTATGTAAATTCTTTTATCGATATGGTAAAAGGAATATTTACCAAACCGATTGATACCATCAAAAAGTTTGCGACAGAAGAGTATTTTATTTTAGGAATTATTATCCTTGTACTTAATGCTTTACTTACTGGGGTTATGACTTATCTCATGTTAGATGAAGTAGGTACTACTTTTACAAATATGTCAGGATTTTATTCTTTCGCTGCAACTAGTATAGAAATTCCTTTCATGAAAACATTGCTTTATGTCACTTTATTTATGGCCGTTGGCTTTGTTGTTAGTGCACTTATGATTTATGTTGTTGCGGCATTATTATTTAAAGCAAATACTAGTATTAAAAAATGTATTTCTTTAGTTGGTACTTGTGCATCATTAACCTTAATTACTACTATTTTGGCTATTGTTTGTCTTTACATTTCAACTAAGATCTTCTTTATTGTATTACTATTAGCTGGTGTATTATATTTATGTCATTTGTATCATGGAATTCAAAAAGTTAGTGATATCGATGAAAATAAGCAAGGGTATACATTTTTAATGGCAGTTGCTGTAGCGACATTCGTTGTTGTTTATCTTCTACCAAAGATTTTATTCTAAAAATAGCATTATTGCTATTTTTTCTTTGTCTACTAGAAATTTACTTGCTAAAATAAAAAAAATAGTGTAAACTAGTCATATATTCTTGAAAAGAAGAGTAAGTAAGCTGTTTTATTTACAGAGAGGGTATATGTTGGTGGAAATACCTAATAAAAAGTTACTGAAGACACTTTTTCATAAGAGAAACGTAATCCTGCGTTAAAGGAATAAAGAAGAAAATAAGGTGGCACCACGTTTACTTAAACGTCCTTTGGGTGGTACCTTTTTTTATTTTAGAAAGGGTGAAGAAAATGATTAATAGACAAAAAGGATGTCACGATATTTATGGTTTAGAAGCAAAAAAATGGCAATATATCTCTAATTTAATTGATTCGGTATGTCAGAAATATCACTATGAGTATATTCGTACACCAATATTTGAAGCGAGTGAATTATATCATCGTGGAATTGGTGAACAAACCGATATTGTCACAAAAGAGATGTATGATTTTAAAGACAAAGGGGATAGAAATATCACTTTAAGACCAGAAGGAACGGCAGGAGTCGTTAGAGCGTATATCGAAAATAAAATGTATGGCGATAGTAATCAACCAATTAAATTATATTATAATGGAACGATGTATCGTTATGAACGACCACAATCGGGAAGAGATAGAGAACTTACACAATTTGGTATTGAGGCACTTGGTTCAGAAGATCCGATGTTGGATGCGGAAGTTATTTCATTAGCGGTTAATATCTACCGTTTAGTGGGATTAAAAGGCATTAAAGTAAACTTAAACACCTTAGGTGATAAAGAATCAAGAGATCGTTATCGTGAGGCATTAATTGAATACATTCGACCTCATATTGGTGAATTTTGTGAAGATTGTCAAACTCGTTTAGAAAAAAATCCTCTTCGGATATTAGATTGTAAAATCGATCATGACAACGAGATTATGAAAAAAGCTCCTAAGATTACAGATTATCTAAATGAAAAAAGTAAGAAACATTTTCAAGAAGTTAAGAAATATCTAGATTTGTTAGATATTGAATATGTAGAAAATCCAAGTATTGTAAGAGGTCTTGATTATTATGATCATACTGTTTTTGAAATTGAAGCGGATATAGAGGGCTTCGGTAGTCAGAATGTTTTAGGTGGCGGTGGTCGCTATAACAATTTAGTTAAAGAACTTGGAGGTATGGAAGTTCCTGCCGTAGGCTTTGCGATGGGGCTTGGGCGCTTGATGTTAGCTATCGAAAAAGAAAATATTCAACTACCTATCGAAGAGGGTATTGATGCGTTTGTCATGTATGTATCTGAAACCGAAAAAGATTATGCGACTACCTTAGTTCAAGAACTTAGAATGAGTGGGTTTAGTGTAGAAACTGATTATCTAAATCGATCATTAAAAGCTCAGTTTAAACAGGCTGATCGCTTACACAGTAAGTTTTTCATTATTTTAAATGACGAAGATTTAAAAGAAAATAGAATTCAGATTAAAAATAATCAAACAAAAAAGGAAGAAAAAGTAGAACTAGATTATATTCTTTATTATTTGGATGAAGAGATATCTATTTTAGATGGACATAGTGATGAATGTGATTGCGGTGATTGCGGCTGTGATCATTGCCATACAGATCATGAAGAAGACGATATAGATTTTTAGGAGGTAAGAAGAAATATGAAGAAGTATGAAAATACAGTTTTTCATCTTGCGAATGTCGGAGAAGTTGTCGAACTTGAAGGTTGGGTTCAAAAAAAGAGAAATTTAGGAGGCTTAATTTTCATCGATCTTCGTGACCGTAGTGGGATTATCCAATTAGTTATTCGCCCCGAAGATAGTATCTATGAGCTAGCTAGTAGTATAAAGAGTGAGTATATTATTTGGGTAAAAGGAAAAATCGTTGAAAGAGAAAGTAAAAACCCTCATTTATCAACCGGAGATATTGAAGTAGAAGTGAGTGAGCTTTCTATTGTGAATACCGCAAAAGAAGTTCCTTTTGAAATTACGGATGATACAACGGCTTTGGAAGATACGAGATTAAAATACCGTTATTTGGATTTAAGAAGACCGGTTATTCAACACAATTTAATGGTTCGAAGTCAAGTGACTTTAATTGCTAGAAATTATTTAAGTAAATTAGGTTTTGTTGAAGTAGAGACACCTATTTTATGTAAGTCTACTCCTGAGGGAGCTCGTGATTATTTAGTCCCTAGTAGGGTTAGTAAGGGAAGTTTTTACGCTTTACCTCAGTCGCCTCAACTTTATAAGCAATTATTGATGATTGGTGGTATGGAAAAATATTTCCAAATTGCCAGATGTTTCCGAGATGAAGACTTAAGAGCAGATAGACAACCAGAATTTACCCAAATCGATATTGAAATGAGTTTTGCGGAAGAAGAAGATATTTGGGAAGTTACCGAAGGATTAATGGGTGAGATTTTTAAAGAGTTGAAGCAAGTTCATTTAGAGAAGTTTCCTCGTTTAACTTATAATAGTTGTATTGATCGTTACGGAAGTGATAAGCCAGATACTCGCTTCGGCATGGAATTACAAGATATTACCAATGTTTTCGATCATACCGAGTTTCAAATTTTTAAAGATGTAATCGCTAAAGGTGGAGTAATTCGAGCAATTGTTGCTCATGATACAGCTAGTAAATATTCGCGTAAAGATATCGATAAGCTAACTGATTTTGTAAAAGTTTATCAAGCTAAAGCACTTGCTTTTTTGAAGTATAAAGATCAAGAATTTACAGGCTCGATTGCGAAGGTATTGAGCGATGATGAGAAAAAGCAATTAAAAGATCAGTTGGCAATTACAGAAGAAGATACTATTTTCATTATTGCTGATCAAAAGAATATTGCCTGCACAGCTTTAGGTGCTCTTCGCTTAAAACTTGGACATGAGTTAGGTCTTATCGATGAGAATAAATATAACTTTTTATGGGTCACTGATTTCCCAATGTTTGAGTACAGTGAAGAAGAAAAAAGATATGTGGCTGCTCATCATCCGTTTACTTCACCTAAGAAAGAAGATATCGATAAATTGTTAACTGATAAAGAAAATTGCTATTCTAGGGCTTATGACTTGGTTTTAAATGGATACGAATTGTTAAGTGGATCAGTACGTATTCATGAAGAAGAATTACAAGAAAAGGTGTTTGAAGCAATCGGAATGACCCATGAGGATGCCAAGAAAAGATTTGGCTTTTTCCTAGATGCGTTCCAATATGGTGCTCCACCACATTGTGGAGTAGGGATTGGCTTAGAGCGCTTAATTATGATTTTAGTCGGTACAGATAATATCCGTGATGTCGTTGCTTTCCCTAAGACAGCAAGCGCTACTTGTTTGATGAGTGAAGCCCCTAATCAAGTAGATAAAAAACAGTTGGATGAATTAGGTATCGAAGTAAAGAAAAGTGTAAAAGAAGACTTATAGTAACAAAATAGGTCTTTTTTTGTACATTTTTTTTACGAAAAGTTTGCAATTTTAGTTATTTTATGATAATATTGAGCATACCTTGTACTATTGGGGGTCAAGGATTTTCAGGGGATTGGGGTTGAATATGATGAAACAGACCTATATATTTGAATATTTGGATGAAAATGAATTCCGGAAAAAAGAAAGATCAGTTCGTAAGTATAACATGTTGGCTTATAAGAAATTGATGTTTAATTATTATCCGGCTTTACGTGATGGTAATTTTTTGGGTAAGCTAACAACGGAAAATAAGAAAGAAAATACTAAATCTTATGAGTTAGAATTGCCAACTGATGAGTTGTTCCAAAAAGTTCATGGTGTGATGCGTTTGCATTATACAGTTTATGAGAATAAGCATGTTATTTTTTTAACGAATATTACACCAGAGGGCATATTAGATGAGGGACATCGAGCTGAATTATCCACTTATAAAGGCGTGATGATTTCTAAAAGTAATCCAGAAAAAGATATGTTTAAGGTTAATTTATTGAATATGTTGAATAAGTAAAAAAATTAATCAAAAATATCTTGCATCTCATTCGTGAATATGATATGATTAAGAAGTCATTGATTGGACCCTTAACTCAGTTGGTTAGAGTAGTCGGCTCATAACCGATCGGTCATAGGTTCGAGTCCTATAGGGTCCACCATGCGATATGCGGGTATGGCGGAATTGGCAGACGCACTAGACTTAGGATCTAGCACCGTAAGGTTTGCAGGTTCAACTCCTGTTACCCGCACCATATATTGAATTAAAAGACCTTTACGGGTCTTTTTTTCGTACCTATGACCGTCCTGATTATTATAGTTCAAGCTGTCGACTTGAAACGACAAATTATACTCTAACCAACTGTTAAGATAGTCTACCAAAAAAAGAGGTGGATTATGGAAACAGAATTTCAAAACATAATAGAAGAATTTTTAATATTGAATCGCCGAGGATACATTCCTAGTGTCAGTCGTAATTTGTATAACGCAGCCGGTTTAACTTTAGAGAATTATCTTGGAAAAAAACCAGACAGTATGTTTTTCCCTGATTATGAAGGTATCGAAATAAAAACGACACGACGATATAGTGGATATGATATCAGCTTGTTTTCTCTAGCTTTTGATGGGCCAAATTTATTTGAAAGTAACTATCTTTTAGAAACTTATGGAGAAAGAGATAAAGAGTTTCCTGAATATCGCAAATTGATCGTCTTTTTAAGAATAAATCAAAAGGTATTAGTATCCGGCAGATATTATTTCGAATTACTAATTGACCATGATCAAAAAAGAATTTTAATAAGGATCTATGATATCGATATGAATTTTATAGAGGATAGAGCATTTATCTATTTTGATTCTATAGAACAAAGAATGCGAGTCAAGTTAAGTAAATTAGCCCTATTTTATGTAAGTAGGAAAAAGATGGAGGATGATTTATTCTTTAGGTATTATAAGTTAGAATGTTATCGCTATAAAGGAATGGATGCATTTATTCATTGTTTAACTCATGGATATGTAAAAGCAACATTAATTTTAACATTTTCTAAGAGTAGTAAAAACTTTGGTAAAAATACTAGTCAAAGTATGAAATTTCAAATCAAAAAATCTAAAGTAGGGGAACTTTTCGAGCGAGTGTATTTATATGAACACTAAATTTATAAGGACTTGACGGATAACGGTAAATATGTATAATATGATTTTGACCATTTAAAAGGCGAAAGTTTATGGGAATTTGTTTATAAAGGAATCTGTGAAATTGCGCCAAATTCTATTGTTAATTTTATGAATGTTAGTGCATTCGGCAATGCTTATAGTACAGTAGTAATTGATTTGAATGAGAAAGTAAAGGCATTAATTGCCAACAATGATCACAAATACGATAGTCTTATTTCAAAATTACAGAGTATAATGGAAAATGAAGAAGATGTTTCTTTAAAACAAAATTCTGAAGTAGGTCCTATTTTAAAAAGAAAAATAAAACCTTTATCTTAACTTACAAAGTGGCATGAATATGTTTGAACATATTGCTACTTTTTCTTTAGCTAATTCGTTAGCTATAATACTAAGAAAAGATAATGTTTAAAAAGGAAACAAATTATTGGTTTTAAAAAGTGCGATGAAAGAGATTTGTACTATAAAAATTAGAAAATATTAGTTATTTATGACATATTGTGTTATACTAGTTGTCAAATCGACAGAATTATTAGGAGAGAAGGAGTTAATATGTATATATTTTTAGGGATAATTGTAGAAATTGCTACGATTATAGGATGTAAAAAAATAGTGTTTGGTACGGCAGAGAAGATTATTTTAAATTCTATGAAAAAAGGATATAAATTCGATATAAATGCGTTAACCATTTTACAAAAGAAGCAAGCAGAAGAAATGAAGAAAAAAGGAAATAACCATGGATTAAAAGTCCTTTTGTTATTTATACCAGGTGTTAATTTATTAAATGCTATGATGGTAAGTGCAAAATTGAATAAAGCGATTGAAGAAGATAAAGAAGTACAAGAAACACTTATTCCGATGACAGCTGAAGAAAAAGAACAATATGCAAGAATGGTAGAAAAACATCAACAACTAGTTTGTGCCGTTTTTTTTGCTCATAGAAAAAGTGAAGATGAAAAATTGGTTGGCTTTAATGGAAGAGATCCAATTATTGTAGATCAGAGCTTATTTTTAATTGAACATGAAAAATTAGTTCCTCTTGCTTATACATTAGAAGAAGTAAAGAAACTAAATGCAGTAACTTCTGGTTCTTATCGTATTGGTAAAGTGGATGGAAGAAATGTTGCGATTATCGGTATTTCTAATCCGAATAGTCGCGTTGATCGAGTTATTTTAGCCGAAGAAAACAAGGATGCTATTTGTCCTTATGAAACAATGAGTGAAGAGGATGCTCAAGATAAAAAATTCATTGTATATCCGTTTAACTTTGGTCATGATGAAAAGTTACAAAAGGTTATAGGTGAGATTAGGCAAGATCGTCTTCTTCAAAATCAAAAAGCTAATTCAATAGACTCAAAAAATACACTTTTCTTATCACAAAATAACGAATTTATGAGTCCAGAGAAGATGTGGGTAGAAGAAGAAAAAGGGCCAGTACTAAAGAAAACTATTTTTTAAGAAAGATAGTTAACTATCTAGGTATATTGGCTATTGTTTTACCATAATAAATATGGTTTAAGTATGGAAAAAATCAATCCCCAAGATTGATTTTTCGCTTGGAATAAGAACTTATATTAAAAAATATTATGGTGGACAACATAGAATAATCAATAAAATTTACGATTGAAGAGGGGATACTAATGAAGTTTGACATAGAAAAAATGAGTACTTATACCGCCGAGCAATTATATCAATATCTATTACCGACGATCAAAAAGATCAATAAAAAATATGATTATCTTACAGTGGATATAGATCAGAAACAATACGAACTGCTTACCTATCAAGCGATAAAATGAAGTATAAAAGCAATGAAATCTTCAAAGAAAACTAATTTTGAAGAGCTCTTTATTGCCAATATGAAAAAGAGGCTTTGTGACTACATAAAAACGAATATGGAAAACCCTAAGTTATTTTTAACTATTGTTTGTCGCTATATAAATAAAAATTTGCGTGAAGCTTCTTCTTACCCAGCTGCTTTAAAAGAGTTAGAAAAACTAGCTGCTTTTTTTGAGGAGATTAAGCTTACTCCCGCTCCTGATATGTGGGAATTGGTACTAGAATGTAATTCTCTTTTAAATTCTCTTTTAAAGATAGTAGTAGAAACGAATAATGCTCCACAAAAAAATAATAAAAGTAGTGACAAGTTAAAAAATAGTGTGATTTTATCTCTCGTTGATTGTTATTGTCTATCTCATGGTATCAAAATGGATACTATTCAGGAAAATGAAGATTTTAGAGAAAAAGAAGTAGTTCCTGAACTTGATGATAAAACGGATTTGTTGAGAACATATATTTTGTCGTTAGATAAAGTATTGTTAACTCCAGAGGAAGAGAAAGAATTGGCTTATATGCTTCGAGACGGTAATCAAGAAGCTAGAAAAATATTAATCGAGAAAAACTTAAGATTAGTGATTAGTATTGCTAAACACTATCTTGATTGTGGACTATCTTTTATGGATTTAATTCAAGAAGGAAATATTGGTTTAATGAAGGCTATAGATCATTTTGATGTAGAAAAAGGGTATCGTTTGTCGTCTTATGCTGTTCCTTCTATTCATCAGGCCATTAGAAGGGCTTTATCCAATAAGGCCAAAAATATTCGTATTTCTGTTTATTTTGGTCAAAAGATTGATAAATATAGAAAAGCACAAGCTATTTTACAAGAAAAATTAAATAGAGAGCCCACTTTAGATGAAATTGCTCAGAAATTAGAGATTTCTTTAGATGAAGCGGCGAAATTACATATGTTGCAATCTGATACCATTAGCATGCAAAATTTTGTTGATGGTCAGGGAGATTCGACATTAGAAGATTTTGTTTCAATACCAGAAGAAGGAATGGAGGGTAAACTAATCACTGCCACTTTACAAAACGAGGTAACACAATTATTAGAAAATAGTAACCTAAATAATAAGGAAAGAGAAATTATTCGTTTGAAATATGGCTTTGGTGGCGATGATCCGCTTTCTGCTTATCAAATTGGAGATATGCTCCATCTAAGTGGCCAACGAGTATATCAAATAGAAGCTGGGGCCATTAAGAAATTAAGACGATTAAAAAACATTGATCGATTGGCATTTTATTTAGATAATCCAGAACGCGCAGTAGAAAATATTAAAATTTGTAGGACACTATATCAAAAACCAAATGTGAACAAAAAAACTCTCGATACTTTAGAAAAAATTACGGATGAAAAATTAAATGGGGTTTTATCTATCAAAGAAAGTACAGAGAAATTGAAACTAATTTCTCAATTGTTTAAGTTTTATAGTGAAGAAGAGCTTAACTTTATTGCTTCTCATCTTACTCAGGAAGAAAAAGAATCACTACTCTTAAACTATAATATTAATCTCTTAGAGGAAAAAGTTAATAGCTCTACAGAATACAAAAATCATTCTTGTTGTAAGGATAAGGAAAAACAGAAGAAAAAAACTTTGTCATAATGAAAAGATTAGTCGTTTAACTATTCCATCTTTGTTCGCTGTATGAAGGAAAATGATTATGTTTTTTTGCTTTCTTACCTTTTTCAAAAAATGGGAGTATAATACGGACCAAAAAGGAGTTGCTATGACAATGAAATTAAAAACTATTGATAAAATAAATCTATATTATCCTGAAGAAGAGGAAGCAGAAATAGAAAATATAATTAACATGATCAAAACAAATCGATTGTTGTTTAATACTTCTGTTGATTCGACAATAATTATCGATCATCACAGTCCTGATAAAATAAAAGTAGAGGACAACAATACTTATATTGTCAAACAATTCGATGATTTGTTTGATTATGTAGTAGAACGACTAATCAGTAATCCAGAATATCTTGCTATCTTTAATCAACCAGAACTTATGCCAGCACTATATATTCAACTATTGTCTAAAAAGCTTTTAGTCAATGAAGAAGCTTCCCCTTTTCTTTTACTTCCGAACCATGCAGAAGATGATTTATATACACTAATTGCGCTCAAATATTTTGACAATAAACATCAATTTACTGAGTTAACTACCTTTTTAAAAACACGCAACAATCAGGAACAACTATTTGATTGGTTACAACAGACAGAGCGTTTTAATGTTTATAATTATCTACTAGAGCTTACTGTAGATATGTTTAAAGAGGATGATCTTGACTTTTTTACTACCATGGATGATATATTATATAAAATGCGTACGAATTTCGTTAAGTCTTTCCTTTCGGAGGATAATCAAGATAAAGAAATATCTATTCCTCAATTATCTTCAGCTCAAGCAGAAAATTTACTTATCGATTTCTTGAAACAAATTCATGTGCCAGAAGAATGGATCTCGTTATATTTTTCTTTAAAAGAAAAGAACTATATTATTTATGAAAAAGTAGGTGAAGATGGTAAAAATCATTCTGCCTGTTATTTCGATCAAGAAGATCAAGCTTATAAGTTAAAAATAACCGATTATGATCATGCTAAAACATTCTTGAATTTAGTTCATGAATTTGCTCATTATATATCGCTCCAAAAAGGACAAGGTCCATATTCCCTATTGGAATACCCATCTATTTATTATGAAAGAGTAGCCGGTCAATATTTAATTACTAGGGGATATGATCCTGAAGTAGTGGAATATTTATTATCTCGTCAAAAAAATAATTATGATCTATATTGTACATTAGCTGATTTGTTTTTGGATATCAACAGCTATGGTAGAGGGAAACCAATTCGTCGTGAAGAAAAAATTGCTTCTTCAAAAAGAAAAGTAGAAGCGATGCTTGAAGCTAAAAAAGAACTATTGAAACTTTCTGAAGATTATCAGATTTCAATCAGAGATTCATTTGTTTTAGAAATAGAACCTTTAGATTATGATAAAGAAGTAGATGGAGAGTGTGATGATTATATAAATGCTTTTTTGATTGATGGAATAGATATATTAAATGGTTATCAATATTTAATTGCGGATTACTTAGTAGAAAAAACTTTGGAAAACAAGAATCAAGCGATTGATCAAGCGATGATAGAAATTACTACGAATTTACCTAATTATAATATGAATAGTGTACTGGAAACTTTAAACTTGACGGGTATATTTGCTAAAGAAGAGTCAGATAAAGAATTAGAGGAAGCAATAAGTGCTTACCAAAAAAAGTTAAAATAAACTTGTTATCTAATCAAAAACTCTAACCATAGTGTTTAGTTAGAGTTTTTTACATTTTTGTTTGATGTTTTCTTCCGGATTTCCGTTAGTCTCCAAAACAGGGAACAGAGGGGTGTTGGCTGAAAAGAGTAGTTTTGGCTGATTTAACTTGTCAATATCTATTTTCCCATTCTTCATATTAGTAAGTGGTACAGAAATACTTAGTGGCTTGATTTCTCCCGTTACTGTGTTCAAAAACTCACTTCTCCTATCATGAACAATTTGGATAAAGTCTCCAATTGGATAAAGACGGTGACTAAAGGAATCTAAAATTGTCGTATTATCCGCTTTATAGAGAATGACTCGGTGCTTTCCGCGATCAAATTCTAAACTATAATACTTTTGAATAATTACATAGTCGCCGACAATCTCATAGGCAAATTCTCTAGGGTAGACATTTAAATAAAATTTGGAATATGGAAAATCAGAAATAAGGATATTTAAATTTTCATCAAAGAAATCCATCTTTTCACGATCTAGTTTTACCCCATAACCATAAGACAAAGATGGACCAAAATAAATAAAATCATAGTCAACATCTTGAACTAATCCAGTTTCGGTATTAAGAAATTTTTTTCTTTATTTGGTTTTCTTCTTGAACTTCTAGTAAAAACAGGCATTCTTTCGTTGCATCAAGAGATTGATAGGAGTTAGCCTTTATTTGAATAGGGGAAAGAAAATGATTATTTTCTAAGCGATAAAAATGGTAGTCAATACTATCAGATAGACTATCTTGTCTAACGAATGTAGTAGGAGACCAATAAGGATAACCTTCAATTCTAAGATGTGAAATAAATTCTCCCGACTCTAAATCTAAAAATAGATGACGATTTACCCGTTTCCCCTTTTCTACATATGGTACACATAGCTTTAAAATAGGGGAGATAAGTTCATAATCGACGACATCAGTTAACTCTTTAAGAGAATATTCTTTGATTAGTTCTGAATCTAAAGAATAAAGTTTAACTTTTCCTTTTTCTAGGATTAGAATATTTCCTTGATAATAAGTAGGTTTTGCGATAATAGAATCATTTTGTTTGTATTCTTGAATAGTCGTTGTCAAATCCGGATGAATCGTAACCACTTCCAACCCATTTCCTTTTTTGATAATCAAATGATGATCATAATATTCAATCCACCCTTGAATATCTTTTAAAAGAACTTTCCCGTTCGTATGAATAACCATTCTTCTATCATCATAAAAACTACTTCCTGGTTTTAAATTTTTTTCTTTAAATACATATAATTCATTTCCTAGTGTCGTCTCAAACCTGTATTCGAGAGGAGAGGGTAGATAGGCTTTCCTCACTGTATCATAGATTTTATCTTCTCCACCCCCAATCTTCATCATCACTTTTAAACATCTGCTTTCAATTGGACTAATTTGGTATGCTTTTTCATCTTCTAATAACACTTCTTTTGAATCTAAATCGACGGCACACAAAGTATGCTTTTTCCATAAAGCAGCACAAAGTCTCCCATCCAGTAGAAAAACTTCTGATAAACTATCATAATCCGAAATATCATACACTCGTTCTTGATCTATGAGTAATTTTTGACCACATTCAAATTCGACGAACAGATAATCATCTACTTTTGAAATATCCTTTATTGTCAATTCCTTGAACTCCGATAGATTCGGCAATGCTGAAGGGTATTCGCTCATTGTTATCTTCCTTCCTTTGCTAGTATTATACTATAAACCAATAGGTAAAACTACTTTTTCACTGAATAAATAACGAATTATTTGTGAGATATTTATTAGAAAATATAACTATTAGTTGACCAAAGACAATCATTTATTTGTGGTGAAAAGGGATAGTTGTTATTCGTGTAAGTTTTATTCAACACTTTAAAAGTAAGAAATTGTGTTATAATGATTGTATCAACAGTAGGAGGAAACAGGTAAGAAGAAAAGAATGCCATTATTGAAATTGGAAGCAACAAGACAAAGACACATATTTATGAAGAAAATAATTTAATTGTTGAAAACAATACCACCATCTTGTTAAAGAAGATTTAGAAAGTCTCTATATTTAACCAGGAGTTAGTTAGAATGAAAGTACTTACCAATTTAATTTTTCATAAGTAAGGGTTAAATATATTATTCCGACTAAAATTAATATGGAGGACGGATAAAAAAACAATTAAAATAAAAATCAGTATATAAGAAAGAGGGAGTAATGCATGGAAAATAAATCTTTAGACCAAGTAATTAAATTCATTTATGATGATCAAGTAAATAGAATTAGACAAAAAAATAATGAGTTAGAACGGGAATATTTTACTATTCATAAGGATACTATTTTCTTTGGTGAAATCCTTGATGGTTTAAGTTATGATGACTATTTAGTTCAACTAAAAGCAGTAATGCAACAAGGTAATCCTTATCCAATTGAATCAGCTTGGGGAATTTTACAAGATTATCTATTTTTTTCTATGGGTCATGACATGATATTTAAAAAGAAACTACAAGCCGATATTTTTACTACTGTTCCATTAGAAAATTTAATTTACCCTAGATTAGTAGAAGACATAAAAGAAAAATATAACGATGTTTCTGTCATGAGGAATAATCCTAATTGTGATGAAAACTTTCGGAAAATCGCAGAAATTATCTATACTTATATGGAAATGTCTTCTTTATTATATTTATTATATTGTAACGATTTTCAGTTTCCTCAACATTGGCAACAAGTTTGTCCAACTACTCATGAAGAAGTATTAAAAAGGTTACAACAATCAGATATTACTATTGGAAAGTTCCGCCATGCGTTAGTTGAGAATAAATGTACGTTGATAAAAGAAGTCATTGAAGAAATCAAAAATTCTGAATTAAAGCAACAATATCAAGCAAGGTTAAACCAATTACGCATAGAAAAACATCAAGAAGTAGAAGAAACATTTGATCGAAAGTTACCAATTGCTTACTTTTTGGATCATACTGTTTTTGATTTTATGAATGATACATCTCTTCATCCCTCTGTTTTAGATGAAAATACATCAAAATCGCAGAAAAAAATAATCTTAAACCAATAGAAAACATCTCACTTTCCATAATGAGATGCTTTTTTTAAACGTTTTACATCGTTATTTCTTTTCTTGAGTAATTGGTAATAGTCGTTTTCTTCAATTTCTTTTACGTATGGTTTTTGTTCTTTATCTAGGGTATAAAACAAATTAGAATTAGGTACTCCAAATTTAGTGATACTCTCGAATGTTTTGTTATAGGCATTACCTGCAAGTTCATTTGGTTTGAAGCAGACCACATATCTAGTATTTGAATTTACTGTACATTTTCCTATATAGTAGTCATTTGTATTTTGTAAATAGAAAAGAGGTACAATAGTGTCATCGTCAAAGAAATCCGAAGCGAATGGCATATTTTCTTGAGGAACTAATGAAAATTCTTCTTGCATGAGAATTTCGTTTGTCTTCTTGTTTCTCATTTGGTCGTGGCGATAAACTTCATTATTATTCTGATCAAACACAGATATCATCTCTAATTGATACGATGAACCATCAGAAATTATATATTCTGTTAGTAGGTAATTTTTATCTTTACTTTCTCGCATCGTTAATTGATAAAGGGTATCATCAGTAGTTGATACATATTTTTTTAAATCAAACGCAAAAGCGAGTACCCAATTAAAAGAAAGAGTTCCATCTGGATATAGGACTACTTTCATCTTTTCTTTATCGATAAGATTTGGATTTATCTTCAAATAGTTAGCGGTAGTCAATAATCTATTTTCCTCTTCATCGATGTGAAAAACAGCTTCACAATTAGGTTCTTGCTTACATAAACTAAGTTTTCTAAGTTGGGCTTGGTCAATTTTTTCTTCTAATGAAGCTAGCTCACACAAAAAATATTGAAAATAAAAATTAGATTTAAAACTTTCTGGAATTTGATCATATACTTTTTTAAAATCAGTTTCTAAAAGTTTATTTACTTTAAATTGTTGATAGGGATTAAAATTCATATTTAAACAACTCCTTTATTCTCATCATAGCATAGAAATAGTCTTTTACCTCGAAAAAATGAAAGATAAAATGCTTGTTTACATCAACGACTGTATAGAATATATTAGTTACTTATTTTTTTCACTATCAAGCAAAAAAAGTAAGAAAATCAAAGGAGTTCAATAGTAAGTATTTTATGTTTCTAAACAATAGCCTTTTTTTAGCTATTTATTTTTGGTATTAGTTATGCTATAATCTTGATATAATAGAATGAAAGGGAAGTAAGAATATAAAATGAAAAGAAAATTGAAGCAAAGTATCGCACTTTTTAGTACGATTGCACTTTTAATGACACCGGGGATTGTTTGGGCAAATGATCCTGGCCAAGGAACAGGTGGAAGTAATGGTGGTGGTTCAGGAGCTACCGAAAAAATAACAATAACGTTAAATAAGGGACAGTTGGAATTAACCGAAGGAACAAGTGAAACTCTTGTTGCGACAGTTACAAATACAGACGATACGAATGTTACTTGGTCAAGTTCGGATAAAAGTATTGCAGTGGTTGATTCAACAACTGGGCAAGTAACAGCCTTAAGTCCAGGAAAGGCAACAATTACTGCTAAAGCTAATGTTGGAGATTATTTTGCCCAATGCGAGGTAACAGTAATTCCTGAAGATATAAAAATCACATCATTAAATTTGACTGTGGGGACATTGGATAAACCATTTAATAGTAATAATACCGATTATACGATAACAATTCCTGCAAATGTAGGAACGATTAATCTTAGTGAAGCTATTACGTTAAATGTTGACAAAAGTAAGGTTGATTTAAAAGTAACGGGTGACAGTGGCTTAGTGACTGGTAGCGTTATTAAAGTTCTTATCAACAACGTGGAAAGGTATAAATTTACTATTATAAAAGAAGAACCGGTTGATCTTAGTTTAAAGTTACTTCGTGTAGATGATTATACTTTAGATCAAGCTTTTAGCCCAGATTTATTAAACTATACACTAACGGTTCCTTATGAAGTAGAAAGCATTACAGTACAGGCTGCAGCAGCTAGTAGTGAAGCAAGTGTTTCAGTAAGTGGAGCTACTGCTTTAGAAGTAGGAGATTCAATTGTAACTGTTACAGTTAGTGATAATGACGGAAATAAACGTGAGTATAAAATTACAGTAACTAGAGAAAGTGAAAGCTCTGAAGAGGAAGAAGAAAACATCGTTTCTACTTCATCTAGTACGAGTCATGTTACAAAGCCTGACTCCCATGAAGATAGTCGAGAAGACCGTACTTTACAATATGTATTAGTTAGTATTGGTTGTTTAATTTTATTCTTAATTGGTGGTTTTGGTATTTATTTCTATATCAAGACATCAAAGAAAAATAAGAATAATAAGAATAAAGATAAAAAGGAAAATACTGAGACATCTTCTAAAGAAAATGAACAATCTACTGTTGATACGGCCAATTCTTCTAGTGTTGCGGAAGAAAAAGAAAAAACAAACGTAGCAGTCGAAGATAAAACAATATCTGATGTCGTTACTGATGAAGTTGATGATTCTCAAAAAGAGAGATTAAACGACTTAGAACAAACTAAAGAATTCTATCTAAGTAAAGAAATTGTTCAAGAAGAACAGAAGAAAAAAGATGATGTATTGAAGGATATCGAGGAATTATTTGACGATGACTAAAAGTCATCTTTTTCTTTCGCTAATAAACGTGGTATAATAGTAAATAGAAGGAGCTAAAATTATGTTATTTAAACCTAAAGAAAATTTAAATGAAAAAAAGATTATCGATCATATGCGCTGTTTGGGAATTGATATGATCAGTGAAGCGGGAAGTGGGCATCCTGGTATTGTTTTAGATGCTGCACCTATCCTTTATTCCCTTTATGGTAAGCATATGAAGATTAATCCTGATGATGATAAATGGATCAATCGTGATCGATTTGTCTTATCGGCAGGACATGGGTCTGCTTTACTTTATTCTGCTCTTTATATGGCAGGATATCATTTGGAATTAGAAGATTTAAAACAGTTTAGAAAGCTATCTTCTATCACACCGGGACATCCTGAATATGGAGTAACTCCTGGGGTAGATATGTCGACTGGTCCTTTGGGACAAGGTTTTGCGTCTGCTGTTGGTATGGCTATAGCTGAGGAGTATTTACGTAATTATTATCATCAAAAGAATTTAGATATTATCGATTATCGTACTTATGTACTTTGTGGTGATGGCGATCTAATGGAAGGAATTTCTTATGAAGCAGCCTCTCTTGCGGGAACGTTAAAATTAAATCGTTTGATTGTTCTTTATGACTGTAATCACGTTTGTTTAGATGGTTCGACTGATCAAGTATTTACAGAAAATATTTTTCAACGATTTACCGCTTTGAACTGGAATGTATTTTTGGTGAATGATGGGGAAGATATCGCTTCGATCGATCAAGCAATTGAACAAGCAAAATCCTCAGTAGATAAGCCAAATATCATTGTTGTTCAAACGACAATCGGTAAATACTCTAAAAATCAGGGTACAAATAAAGTACATGGAACACCATTAGATAAAGAAGATATTTCTTCTATTAAAGATAAACTTGGAGTTAGAGATATTCCTTTTACGGTCTCTAACGATGTAATTGTAAATTTTCAAGAGATGATTCATACTAGATGTGATGAAGTTTACCAAAAAGACCAGAAAATGAGAGAAAAATTAGATGATGAAGTAAAAAAAGAGTTAGAGAAATTGGAAAAGTTAGATTTCAGTTTGGATCACCTTGATTTTGATTATGAAATTCCAGAGTCTCAGGCAGAAGCTCCTCGAGTAACTTCGGGAAAGATTCTTTCTTCTTTAGCGAAAAACAATCCTTTTTTACTAGGAGGAAGTGCTGATCTTTCTTCTTCTACTAAAGCATATTTAGAGGGATTAGGAGACTTTTCTAGTTCGAATCGACTCGGTCGAAATATCTTTTTCGGCGTAAGAGAACATGCTATGGGAGCAATATTAAATGGAATGGCTTTATCTGGCTTACATCCATTTGCTTCTACTTTCTTAACTTTCTCTGATTACTTAAAACCGGCTATTCGTATGAGTGCTCTAATGAATTTAGGAGTTACCTATATTTTTACTCATGACTCTTTATCTATAGGGGAAGATGGACCTACTCATCAACCAGTTGAACAGTTGGTTTCTTTACGGGCCATTCCTAATTTAACGGTTTTAAGACCGAGCGATGCGAATGAAATTATTGGGTCATATAAATATATTATGAGTAATCAAACGGGTCCAACAGCTCTTATTCTATCTAGGAATACAGTACCAATCAAAGAAAGTACTAGTATTCATGATGTTGCTAGAGGTGGATATATTGTTCGTAAAGAAAGAAAAAATTTAAGTGCGATCATCATCGCTAGTGGAGAAGAAGTAGACATTGCTTTAGAAGCCGCTTCAAGATTAGAAGAAAAAGGCTACGATATTCGAGTAATCAGTATGCCAAGTATTGAGTTATGGCATAAACAAGATGAAAAATATCGTGAAGAATTATTACCATTAGGGGTAAAAACTTTCGTGATCGAAGCATCTTCTTCTTATTCATGGTACGAATTTGTCTATAATGATAAATATTTAATCAATATGAATACTTTTGGTGCTAGTGCTAGTAAAAAAGATTTATATCAAACTTTCGGTTTTGATATCGATAGTGTAGTTACTAAAATAGAAAATTTATTAAAATAGGAAAATATCGACAAGATTTTTCCTTTTCTTTTTCTATGATAAGAATAAGAAGGAGGAAAGATACATGAGAACCTATTTTATATTTCAAATGAAAAAAGAATTTGTTCAACTATATCACGATAATACTAGTAGTTTATTTTCTATTTTACGACATTTGTATTACATGAAAAATAACGAGATTGACTATGGCTTTCATCTATTTAGTCAATTAACAGAAAAGATTGATAAAGGAGCAATTAACCGCGCTATTTATATTCAGTATCATGATGATATGGTCTATTCTAAAAATAAAGAGGAACATATTATCAATAATTTATATAAGGATGAAATTAGTGTACTAACGATTAAAAGCAGTTATATATTAGTAACTACTAATCATAATTACTCCTCTTTCTTTAGTATTATTCAAACCTTTAGTGATCATTATTTTGTATGTGATTTTAATTATCAGGATTATTTTTGGCTGAATGACTTGAAAATGCTTGTATAAATGATTATTTTCTAGTATATTATGTACAGGAGATGATAATATGGAATTATTTTTAGATATATTAAAAGTAGTTGGAGTTTTATTAGTTGGAGCGGTAATTGGCTTTTTCTTAGCTCGTAAATATATGATGAAATATTTAAAAAAGAATCCGCCAATTAATGAGGAAATGATCAAGGCATTAATGATGCAGATGGGTAGAAAACCTAGTCAAAAGCAAGTTAATCAGATGATGAAGTCAATGGAAAAGTATATGTAGGTGTACTTTTCCTTTTATATTTGATATAATGAAGTTAATAGTAGAAAAGGTAGGTGCTTTACATGGATAAGTTTAATGAGAGGGAATATACGAATGAAGATATTGTTACGATTATGCAGAAATTGAGTAAATATGATTTAGCCCTTGTTAAGAGTTATTTGCCTAAATTATGTCATGTTGAATTTATTGGACCAGAGGTACATAATTATGGTGGTGATGAAGAAACGATGAAAAGTTGTATCCATTATCATCAAGAACAAAAGAAGATGGTCAATAGTTGGGTAGCGAAATTAGAAAATGTTCTTTCTCATATAGAAAATTTGATTTTAGAACGAAGAAAAGTTCTTCCTGATTTTTTTATGTTTAATGAGAAGAATCAACAAGAACAGGATGATTTATCTAATAGAGATAAACTAAGTAGGTATTTAGTCAATGTCATCGTAGAAGTTGCGGATGGAAATGGATATGTTTCAGCGCCTACTTATCAAGAGTTTATAGAAAAATATCAGAGTAAGATCGAAGAGGCAAATACTAAGTTAGAACAAGAACTAGAACATCCTTTAATCAAGCAAGCAATAAGAGAACAGACAACTTTTTTGAAAGAGGAAGAAGAACGATATCAACAATTTTTGGAACAGGCTACTTTAAATAAAACTTCTTTTTCTGATTTGTTTTCTTCTTTTGCCGGTGATGAAGAAGAACATCATGTAAAATTATAAGAGATTAATAGAGTAAAGATTGTCGATTATCGTGATAAAACGTGGACTATTTTTACTCTTTTTCTTTTTTTCGTTTAAGATAAGTGAATTAATTCAAAAGAAATAATGAAAATTTCTTTGTTCTTACTCTAGTTTCTGTTATAATAGTATATAGAATATAGGGGTGTGACAATGAAATTAACAGAAGAAATTAATAAAGATATTTTTCGTGCTTATGATGTACGAGGAGTATATCCCAAAGATATTAATGAAGATGTCAGTTATACCTTTGGGAAAGCTTATGGAACATATATTAAAAAATTGGGTCAAACTCAATGTGTAGTTGGACATGATAATCGTTACTCTTCGAAAGAAATTCAAAATGCCTTAATTCAAGGTATTGTAGAGACTGGTGTTCATGTTTTAAACTTAGGGTTAGTGACGACACCGATGTATTATTATGCTTGTCTACGACTAAATATACCGGCAGGGGTAATGGTAACGGCTAGTCATAATCCTAAGGATGATAATGGATTTAAATTTTCTTTTGATGAGAGAGGGAATGCTAAAGGGAAAATGATTGAAGACTTTTATCATTTCTTAAAAAAAGGAGAATTTGATCAGGGTCACGGAATTATTACTTTTTTTAATATTCGTGATGATTATTATCATTTATTATTACAATCAGTAAAGATTAATACTAAAAATCGTAAACGGGTAATTATTGATTGTGGTAATGGAACAACTTCCTTTTTTGCTCCTGAATTATATAATTTAGTGGGTGTTGATTTAATTGTTCTTTACGGTAAAAGTGATCCAAATTTCCCTAATCATCATCCTGATCCATGTGTAGAGGATAATTTAAAAGTATTAAAAGATGCTGTTGTTGAAATGAAAGCAGATGTTGGTATTGCTTTTGATGGAGATGGGGACAGGATTGGAGTTGTCGATGAAAAAGGAAATTATATTCCTAGTGATAAGTTGATGATTCTTTATGTAAGAGATATCTTACCAAAATCAGCAAATAAGAGAGTCTTATATGATGTAAAATGTTCTAAAGCTTTACCAGAAGAGATTGAACGGTTAGGTGGAGAAGCTATTATCAATCGTACAGGAAACTCTTATACTAAAGCTGCTACTAAAGAAAAAGATTGTGTTTTTGGTGGCGAGTTTAGTGGACATCTATTCTTTAGAGATCGCTTTTTAGGATTTGATTCTGGACTTTATGCTGGACTTCGTTTAATCGAAATTTTGACGAATTCTAATCGCAGTGTCAGTGAATGTTTAGCAGGAATTCCTGAGTATTATTCCACTCCTGAAATTAAGATCGCAGTAAGTGATAAAATTAAAAATAAAGTTGTTGTGAAAGTTAAAGAGTACTGTGAAGCAGCGGGATATAAAATCATCGATATCGACGGTGTTAGAATTGAACTCGATGATGGTTGGGCTTTAATTAGAGTAAGTAATACCGGACCTAATATTACAGCTAGATTTGAGGGTACTACAGAAGAAGTAAGAGATAAATTAAAAACAACTTTCTTAGAACTAATTGAAAGATTTATTCAAGAAATTAAGAAATAAATAGAACAGGCAGAGCACGGCTGGAGAGAAAATAGCGATGAATCAAAATTAGTTTGACATGCAAAAAAGATAACAAACTTAATCAAAAATATTATAATATTGTCTAATGAGTAGTAAATGATAGGATAATTATCACTACTCATTATTTTTTACAGAAACAACTAATATTTGTATAAGTAATATGTTTTAAAAGAATAAAGAGGTAATTTATTAACAAAAACTACTACAAATAGGACAACCAATGTTATAATAAAGACAGATACTTATCAGTATTCTAATAGTAATTGAGAAGACCAACTAACGAGCTTTAATGGAAGTAGTATTACCTATGATGTTGTCGGTAATCCATTGACAATTGGAAATAATATTCAAATGAGTTGGATAAACGGCAGAAGTTTAAGTGGTTATGAGAATACTGCAAAGAACTTATTTATTAGTTATCAATACAATGCGGATGGTATTAGAACATTAAAGTTAGTAAATGGAGTAGAAACTAAGTATTATTTAGAAAACAGTAACATTATCTTTGAACAAAGAGGAAATGATATCATTCATTATTTGTATGATGGAATAGGCCTTTTAGGATTAAAATACAATGATAATACTTACTATTACATTAAAAATCTAAAAGAAGATATTATAGGAGTATTAGACTCAACTTACAATCAAGTAGTGTTTTATGAATATGATAGTTGGGGTAAAGTATTAAGTATCAAAGATAATCAAGGTAATGAAATTACAGATACTACTAATATTGGTATTATTAATCCATTTAGATATCGTGGATACTACTATGACACTGAAACAGAACTATATTATTTAAACAGTAGATACTATAATCCTGAATGGGGTAGACTTATCAATGCCGACGGTACTATTTGCGCAGATAAAAACATATTATCAAATAATATATATATCTATTCTGGGAATAATTCAGTAATGAATATTGATCCTACTGGAAAGGGCTTTTTTACTACTTTGTTTGTAACTTTAGTGGCTGCTGTAACAGTAAAAAATGTTAATCTATATGATACATATGATTTTACTGAATTTAGAACTAGTCTTACCGTGGGAGCACTTGCCAATGATCTTGGCTTTGTGATGCAACATACTGGTTTACTTATCCCATATGATTGGGACGTTAATTACGATATGATTTATACGGAAAACTGATAAGATAAGTTTGAAAGGATTTTTTTCTCATGAAAAGACAAATTATAATAGTAATCATAATACTAATTTCCATATTTTTGGGATTTTGTTTTTTTACATTAAAAGGTTGTCAAATCGAAGCTCTTATCAATTGGCATATCTATTTACCCGGTGTGAAAGAAGAAAAAGTTATCTATGATACTTCTTTTAGAGATGGGGATACCATATCGATTTTAACAATCTCTGACTCACATTTTCTAAAAAAAATAAAAGAGGTAAATAATTTTGAAGCAATTTCTTTTGAAAATATGAGTACTATTCAAGATGATCTGCTGAATTTTTATAATGGCTTAGGAAAATTTAAAGGAATTGATGGAAAAGAGGCATATGATAAGAATATCGATGTTAAGCAACTTTTGAATACCAACAACTATTATTTAATGAAAAAGAAAAATCAGAACAAATCCTATCTTATCTTAATATTAGATATGGAAAATAAAAAAATTTATTCTTTTACTGCTATTCATTAAATTCGTAAATATTATAAAAATAAAGCTAGTTTACAGTGTAATGCGATTATGAATTCTACCAATATTTGTATTGTTAATCTAAATAGATACCGTAGATATTTTATGATATTGCTTATGCAATAATATTCTAGAAAGGAATGCGAAAAAATTATATGAAAAAATTAGAAATGGAATTTATTAAATTTTTTGTAGAAATTAAGTATCCTGTAGGTACACATGATTTACAGCTTGATATGTGCTTTGATTACTATAATGGATTATGCTATCAATTTATACATAATTCTAGAAGACTAACGAATGAAGTATATGATTTAGATGCGAAAGTAGAAAGAAAAATATTGAATTTTATTTCCGAAAATAAAGAAAATGATAATGGAATAAATATGGAAATTTATTTAAACATGCTTAAAACAGTAATATTAATTTTAAATAAATATTATTCTAAAGATGGAGCATTAAAATAATTTTAACATTCAACTTGTAAGTTTTAATGGGAATAGTATTACCTATGATGTTGTCGGTAATCTATTGACAATTGGAAATAATATTCAAATGAGCTGGATAAATGGCAGAAATTTAAATAGTTATGGTAATACTGTAAAGAACTTATTTGTTAGCTATCAATACAATGTGGACGGCATTAGAACATTAAAATTGATTAAAGTAACAAGATTACAATCGCTACTATTCGATATATTAACTCATCTAGTATATGCTATAATTTTGTATAGGGAGATTTTTCAAAAGTATCTGTCAAAGATAAAGATAGTGGGGACTATGAATATGAAGAAAAAAATAAAGAAAGTTTTGCTTATTTTACTTATATTATTCATTATAATCATCTTATATGCTAAATTTGTGAATTCAATTGTAGGGGTACATATAAACTGGGATGTTAAGTTGCCATACACTACTAAAATTTTACATTATGAAAGGACAAAGGTTGGTTTGATTGGCGACGGTATTTCTTATACAATTGTCAAGTATAATTCTTCAAGAAGCATTAAAAAGTTAAATGATATGACTTGGGAAATCGATAAAAATATTGGATTGGAAAATAAAATAAATGAGTTGTTAGATAGAATTGGGGTTGAATCAATAAATAGAATTGACTTTGACAAACAATATAAGTATTATGTCAAAACTAAAAATGATTTTTCAGCATTATACCTAATATATATGGAAGGGGAAAAACTTGTATACATAATAGAAAATATTTTATAGAATTTAAGAAATTGCAATTGAGATACATAGTCCTTATATATATTTATCAATACTTTAGTTTGTTTGATAGTAAGAACTTAATATTATTAAAAATTCAATAAAATTATTGTAACTTCTAGTAAAATTGCAAAGGGTTCAACTAATTTTAATTGGACTCTTTTTCTAATAATTGATGTTGGGAGGTAGGAATGGAAGAATTTATAAAACATGTTATGGCTATGAATGAGCCAAAACTATTATTTATATTGTGTGGAATATTTATATTTACTGATGTACTTACTGGTTATTTAAAAGCATTTAAAACAAAAAAAATTAATTCATCGATTAGTAGAGATGGTTATTTAAAAAACTGGACAACAGAATTTCAAAAGCATGCCAAAAGTGGGGGAAAATACGATGCTGAAATTGATGGTTGTATTGGGCCAAAGACGTTAAGTGCTTTGTAGGAATGTGGTTTTATAGAGTGATTATAGAAAAAATTTGAAAAAGAAGAAGATATTTGTTGACAAAAAAGAAAATTTAATGGATAAACATTTGTTTTGACTAAAAAATTGATAATAAATGTAAAAAGAAGAGTAAAGTTTCACTGTCAAATAGTGTCATGCTTCTTTTTTTTTGTTTTGAAGTTTGCTATAATGGGGAAGGAGAGTGAAACTATGGCAGCAAAATACGATGCAGATTCCATTAAAATATTAGAAGGACTAGAGGCAGTGAGAAAAAGACCTGGTATGTATATTGGTTCTACCGATAAACGGGGTCTTCATCATTTAGTGTGGGAAATTGTTGATAATGCGATCGATGAAGCAATTAACGGATACGGAGATTATATCAAGATCACTTTGCATAAAGATAAAAGTATCAGTGTAGAAGATCATGGACGTGGAGTTCCAACGGGAATGCACTCATCAGGAAAAAGTGCACCGGAAGTTATCTATACGGTTTTACATGCTGGTGGTAAATTTGAAGAAGGTGGCTACAAAGTATCTGGTGGTTTGCATGGTGTCGGTGCCAGTGTCGTTAATGCTTTGTCTAAATGGATGGAAGTAACGATCAAAAACGATAAGCACGAGTGGTTTATTCGCTTTGAAGATGGAGGGAAAAAAGTTACTCCTTTAAAGCAAATTGGAATGAGTGCTAGAACAGGTACTACAGTAAGATTTCTTCCTGATGATGAGATTTTTCAGAATGTTCATTTTTCTTTTACGACGATTTGTGAACGGATGCAAGAGTCTGCTTTCTTAATTAAAGGACTTACTATCGAAGTAGTTAATGAAGAAGATGGACGGTGTGAAAAATATCATTACGATGATGGATTGATCGCTTTTGTTCGTTATTTAAATGAAGGAAAAAATGTTTTGCACAACGTGATTTCTTTTGAAGGAACAAAAGATAAAATGGAAATTGATATTGCGATGCAGTATACAGATACTTACAATGAAAATATCGTTTCTTTCGTTAATAATGTAAAGACCGTAGATGGTGGTAGTCATGAAGTTGGATTTAAGACGGCACTTACTCGTGCTTTTAACGACTATGCCAAAAATAATGGTTATATCAAAGGAAAAGATAAAGCTTTAGAAGGTAGTGACGTTCGAGAAGGATTAACTGCGATTATCTCTTTAAAAATACCTGAAGCTCTACTTCAATTTGAAGGGCAAACAAAGGGAAAATTAGGTACTCCGCAAGCAAGAACCGCAGTAGAAAGCTTAGTTAGTGAAAAGTTACAGTTCTTTTTAGAAGAAAATAAAAAGATCGCTACGGATATTATCGAAAAGTCACTTCGTAGTAAAATTGCTCGTGAAGCTGCTCGTAAAGCAAGAGAAGAAGCACGTAAAGGAAAAACTAAAAATCCTAAAGAAAGAGCCCTATCTGGTAAACTTTCTCCTGCTCAGGGACGAGATAAGACAAAAAACGAACTTTTCTTAGTTGAGGGAGATTCTGCAGGTGGGTCTGCTAAACAAGGCCGTGATCGCTGTTTTCAAGCGATTTTACCATTACGTGGAAAAGTAATTAATACCGAAAAAGCCAAAATGGAAGACATTTTAAAAAATGAAGAAATCAATACGATGATTTATACGATTGGTGCGGGAGTTGCTCCTAATTTCGATATTGATGAAGCAGAATATGCCAAAGTCATTATCATGACCGATGCGGATGACGATGGTGCTCATATTCAATGTTTATTACTTACTTTCTTCTATCGTTATATGAAACCATTAATCGAAGCAGGGCGTCTTTATATTGCCCTTCCGCCATTATTCTTGATCAAAAATGGTAAAGATCATCAGTATGCGTATACCATGGAAGAAATGAAAGAAAAAACAGCAGGTAAAAAATGCGAAGTCCAGCGTTACAAAGGATTAGGTGAAATGAATGCGGATCAATTAGCCGAAACAACGATGAATCCAAAGACAAGAAGTTTGATCCGAGTAACGATCGAAGATGCTATTTTAGCCGAAAAAAGAGTTAGTGTTTTAATGGGAGATAATGTCGAACCAAGAAAAGATTGGATCGAAGAAAACGTCGAATTTTCATTAGAAGATGACTACACAATTACCAAAAAGTAGAAAAGAGGAAGAGGAGTATGATTTCAAAGAAAACAGCTTTTAATCAAATCTATCAAAATAGCCTTTTGTGTTATGATTTAATTAAGAGGAAAAAGCATAAAAGAGAAGAATTAGAGAATATTCTCGTTACGAAAGATTATGAGAAAATAGCTTGTTTTCTAGAAGATAATTCTCCATTTAATGGTTCAAAATACCAAAAAGCATACTCTCGCTTACAAGTTGTCGACGAAGTTCTTGATTATACTAAAGATAAATACTATCATTTACGTGAAATTAGAAATATCGTTCGTCTAGACGATTTTCTTTTCACGGTATTAGACAATAAACTTTATTTACAAGCGACTAAGCTTTTTTATACTAAACAGGTATTTCACTTATGTTCAACTGAAATATATACTTCTTTTTTCCCTTATATTCAAAAAAAAGAAGAATTAATTATGAAAAAGATTATTCAAAATATTGATAATTATTATATCGGAATGATTACTAGTTAGGAGGACGTCATGAAAAGTAAGACAGGACAAGAGATCACAGAGAAAATATTTGAATATACATTAGAAGAAATCATGGGAGAAAGATTCGGTAGATACTCTAAATACATTATTCAAGATAGAGCGATTCCTGATGTTAGAGATGGATTAAAACCAGTACAACGTCGTATTCTATATGGAATGTATCGTGATCATAATACTTATGATAAACCTTATCGAAAGAGTGCGAAAACAGTAGGTAATGTAATGGGTAATTATCACCCTCATGGAGATTCTAGTATTTATGATGCGATGGTTAGAATGAGTCAGTGGTGGAAACAGAATACACCTTATATCGATATGCATGGAAATAATGGTAGTATGGATGGAGATAGTCCAGCTGCAATGCGTTATACCGAAGCACGACTTTCTAAGATCAGTAATGAATTACTTCGTGATTTAGATAAAGATACGGTAGCTTGGGCACCTAACTTTGATGATACTGAATTAGAACCGACTGTTTTACCAGCTAGATTTCCTAATTTATTAGTCAATGGAACATCAGGTATTTCTGCAGGATATGCTACTAATATTCCTCCACATAATTTAGGAGAAATTATCGATGCTACTATCAAGAGAATCGATAGTCCTAATTGTACTTTAGATAGTATTATGGAAATTGTAAAAGGACCTGATTTTCCTACAGGTGGAATTGTTGAAGGATTAAATGGAATTCGTAGTGCTTTTGCCACCGGAAAAGGAAAAATTGTCATTAAGTCAAGAACGACTTTCGAAGAGAAAAATGGTAAAGTTACCCTAGTCGTTACTGAGATTCCTTTTGAAGTAAATAAAGCGATATTAGTTAGAAAAATAGATGAAATTCGAATCGATAAAAAAATAGAGGGTATAGCTGAAGTCAGAGATGAATCAGACCGTGATGGTTTACGAATTGCGATTGATTTGAAAAAAGATGCTAATCGTGAATTAATTTTAAATTACTTATTAAAAAATACCGATTTACAAATTACCTATAACTATAATATGATTGCGATCGATCACAGACGCCCTAAATTATTAGGATTACTCGATATTATTGACTCTTATCTACTTCATCAAAAAGAAGTTATTCTAGCGCGTACTAAGTTCGATTTGGATCATGCGAAAGCTAGACTTCATATCGTAGAAGGATTAATTAAATGTCTTTCTATTTTAGATGAAGTTATTCATACGATTCGTTCTAGTAAAAATAAAAGTGATGCTAAAGATAATTTAGTAGCTAAATATGATTTTTCAGTACTTCAAGCAGAAGCAATTGTCACTTTACAATTATATAAATTAACGAATACAGATGTCACATTATTAGAAGAAGAATTAGCTAACTTAATCAAGATTGTAGAGGGGTTAGAAGCCGTATTACAGGATGAAAATCTTCTTAAGAAAGTCATGAAAGATGAACTTCGTAAAGTAAAAAAAGAATATGCTACGCCACGTAAGACCGATATTAAAGAAGAAATCACCGAGATTAAAATTGATACTTCGGTAATGATACCTAAAGAAGATGTTATTGTCTCTATTACTAAGGATGGTTATGTTAAAAGAACTAGTCTTCGTAGTTATCAAGCATCAAAAGAAGAAGAAACACAATTAAAAGAGTTAGATTATGTACTTGGTTTATATGAAATGAATACATTAGATACTCTATTATTATTTACCTCATTAGGGAATTATTTATATATTCCTGTTCATACCATTCCGGATTTAAAATGGAAAGATTTAGGTAAACATGTCAGTAACTTAGTGAAGTTAGAGGAAGATGAAGAAATTATTGCTAGTATACCAGTCATTAATGAATTCAGTAAGGAAAAGACAATTTGTTTAGCGACTGAACAAGGAATGATTAAACGTACTAGTTTAGCTGATTTCCAAGTATCTCGTTATTCAAAACCAATCTCTTGTATGAAATTAAAAGAAAAGGATAAAATGATTGCTGCTTTTGTAGCTGAGTATAGTGAGATATTTATCGCTACATCAGATAGTTATGGTTTATGGTTTGGAATAGATGATATTCCAGTTGTCGGATTAAAGACAAGTGGAGTAAAAGCAATTACTTTAAAACAAGACTTTGTAGTCAGTGTTAATAATTTTTCTCCTCAATATTTTGATGGTTTACTTGTAATGACAACGAAAGGAACAGGAAAGCGGGTAAGATTTAATGAATTTGAAAAATCTACTCGAGCTCGACGAGGATTGTTGTTATTGCGAGAAGTAAAAAGTAATCCATATCATGTAATGAAGACATTACCAATTAAGAGTAAGGATCAATTAGGAGTTAAAACGAATGCTATTAAATTATTGAAAGCAGTAGATTTCCCTATTATGGATCGTTATTCTACTGGTTCACAAGTAGTAAAAGGAAATGTAAATGATTGTTTTAAAATTGTCGGTTTAAGGAGAAAAGATGAAGTTCAAGAAGAAATATCTTTAGAGACTGAAGAAGCTACTATTATAAAGGAAGAAGAGAGTATTCCTACAAAGCCTAAACGTATTTCTTTAAGAGAAATTGATGACCGTTTAATGACTATTGATGACTTTTTAAACGATGATGAATAGACGAAAAGAGAGTAATCTCTTTTTTTCTTTCGTTATGAAAAGCTCGGTATTTCATTGATAAGTAGAGAAACGTACAGTATGATAAGAACCTAGCGAAGATGGAAGAACGATTGGGAGCTAGGGAATTCCAGACTGTTGTCTTATGAACAAAAAAAGCCCCACAGTTGATTAAAAAACCGGAAACAAAATAAGCTATTTGACATATAGTTTATTAGGTGGTCATATGTCTAAAGAGAGTTTTAAGATGTTTGTAAGAAGTCATCCTGAATTAGTTAGATATGTAAATAGTAATCAGATGACCTGGCAAAAATTCTATGAATTATACGATATGTATGGCGAAAACAATTCTGTTTGGCAAACCTACTTTCAATCTTTTCCTACTTCTACCTCTTCTGTTCAAGAATCGTCTTCTAAGGTAACTGCTAATACGGTTGGAGATACTTCCTTAAAAGACTTATTTAATCTTGTTAAACAAATGGATTTAGAAACAGTTCGTAAAGGTGTAGATGGTCTTTCTAAAGCGGTTGCTTTAGTTCAAGATCTAACTTCTTCAAAAAAGCAGAATAATTATCAGGCACGTCCTTTATACAAGCATTTAGAGGATTAGGATGAATATTCAAACTCAAATTAAGATTCGTAATAATCCTTATTTATATCGTTATTTAAGAGATAATTCTGCATGGTATAAAGTATTGAATCGCCATCCTGAGGCGATTAAGGATATGGAAGAGGAAATGAAAGCTGCTTATCACTTAAATCCGAGTGATAAAATTGATGATTTAACAAAAAAGATAGAGACAATTCGAACATTCATGGAAATTATTCAATAGTAAATCAGAGCACTTTTTTGGTGTTCTTTTGTTTTGAAAAATATTGATAAATTTAGAAATACTCATCCAATCTTTTTCCTTGACAGCATAAATGAAATTACCTATACTGGGAATAGAAGATAGGATAGGAGTGGAAGAATGAGCCAGAAAAAATATTTTTTATTGATTATCATGCTATTTGGTTTAGCTTTAGTAGTAACAGGAGTAAGTTATGCTTATTTTACAGCTTTAGGGCAGTCAGAGGAACAAGTGGTACAAAGTGGTGTATTAGAACTAACTTATCAAACAGGTCAAGATATTTCTACAGAAGGAATGTTTCCAACGACAGAAGAAAAGGCTTCTGTTCATCAGTTTACTGTAGAGAATACAGGTACATTAGATGCCAATTATAATATTAGTTTTATCGATATTAGCTTAACGAAAAATGGAATGGATGTTACCTCAGCTAATTTGAAATGGGCATTATATTTAGCTGACAGTGATTATACGGAAGAAGATCCTGTTAAAGAAGGTAGTTTTTCTCCAAGTTCTGGTTATTTAGCTGGTGATGATGAATTCGTTATTAAAACGAATATGATTTTAGCACCTCAAGAAAAGCAAAGTTTCATTTTAAAAGTATGGTTAGAAGAAACAGGTAATCCCCAAAATGAAGACCAAGATCTAAAACTTACGATGAGGATGTAGGTAGATACTTTAGAAAAACAGGAAACAGAAGGAAAAAGCGTCTTAAGAGAAAGAAATAGTGAAGAGTCTACTGAAACTTTCTATCAATATAGTGATTCGATTACAAATGTAGTATTCCAAAACAGTCTAAGCCCGCTTGCTGGTGCTTATGAAAGTTGGGATGTATCGATGAATAATGATAGCAGTTGTATGGCTTATTTAGTATCCAATCAAGAAGAAACTGATCCAACTTATACCTTATATATTCAAGGAGAAGACAAAGTCTATTTATCAAGTGGTAGTAGTTTATTTCAAAGCTTTTCTAAATTAACAACAATAGAAGGAATGGAATATGTAGATACCTCACAAGTGAGAGATATGTATGCTATGTTTGCTGAGTGCTATAGTTTAGCAAGTTTGGATGTAAGTAATTTCGACACCTCACAAGTGACTGATATGAGAGGAATGTTTAGTTATTGTATTAATTTGGTAAGTCTGGATGTCAGAAATTTTGATACTTCACAGGTAACAGATATGGGTATCATGTTTTGGGGTTGCATTAGTTTAGTTAATCTGGATTTGAATGTAAATCATTTTGACACCTCACAAGTAACAGATATGAGTGGTATGTTTTCTGGTTGTAAAAATTTAACAAGTTTAGATGTCAGTCATTTTGATACATCGCAAGTGACAGATATGAGTAGTATGTTTTATTTATGTATTAACTTGACGAATTTAAACTTTAGAAATGCGAGTTTTACAAAAGTGGAAAATTATACGGATATGTTTGATAATACTTCATCTACTATCCAAGTCATCGTAAAAGATGCTACAGCTCAGAGTTGGATGCAAAATGCTTTAGATACTGAGGGTAATGGTGGTACAGCTGTTATCACATCATAATTTATAATAGATTTTAAGACTTTTTGATAAAGTCTTTTTCTATTTTAAAATTTTTGTTACAATGGAATAAAGAAAAGGTGGAGTTAATGACAGAAAAGTTAGAGGAAAAAGTAGAAGAGATTGTTCATTTATTGGAACAGGATCCTAGGATGATTGAATTAAAGGGATTAAAGGAGAAATTAATTGCTAATCAGGAGTTTACTGATTTATTAAAGAAATATCAGATGGCAGAATATAAAAATAGTTCAGAGGCAATTGCGTTAAAAGAAAAGATTTTTGAAAATAAGGATTATTTACGTTATCAGCAATTAGAAAATGAACTTTATTTTTTGACATTGGAGATTAATCAACGGTTTCAACAGTTGAAAGACAAGAAGGATTGTGGTGTAAATTGAGAATCATTAGTGGCAAATATAAAGGAAAAGAAGTATTAGGATATCAATTAGAAGGAACTAGACCTACTCAGGATAGAGTGAAGGAAAGTTTGTTTGCGATGATTCAAAATGAAGTGGTGGACGCTAAGGTATTGGATTTATTTGCGGGAACAGGTAATTTGGGGTTAGAAGCATTAAGTAATGGGGCGAGGCATTGTACTTTCGTCGATGTTAATTCTAAAGCTGTTCAGACCATCAAAAAGAATGTCGATCACTTGGGAATTTCTGGTAGTCAAGCTAAAGTGGTTTTAAGTGATTATCAGGATTTTTTAACTCAGGATAAAGGATCATACGACATGATTTTTCTAGATCCTCCTTATCGATATACAGTTTTACCTGAATTACTTAAAGAGTTAGTCACAAATGAAAAAATAACCCCAGGTGGTATTGTCGTTTGTGAGTATGAATGTGGTAACTTAGAGGAACAAATTCAAGACTTAGTTCAGATCAAGGATCGTAAGTATGGATATAAACGAATAACCATTTATAAAAGGGAGGAGGATTAGGTGAAAATTTATTTAGTTAGACATGGTGAAACTGATGCGAATAAAAACAATATTTTACAGGGACAAAAGGAAAATCTACAACTGAATGAACATGGAGTACGTGAAGTAACTAAATTAAAACAAAAACTTCAAAGTGTTCCTTTTACTATCTGTTATACCTCTCCCTTAGTACGTGCTTGGTCAACGGCTATTATCTTAGTAGGAGATAGGACAATAACTCATGAGGATAAACGGCTAATAGAACGTTATTTAGGGCAGTTTGAGGGAGTGGATCGTCATGGATATAGTGCGAAGAAATATTGGGATTATACACTAAATAGTGGGGATGCTGATGTAGAGAAAATACAAGATATTTTCGCTCGTTGTGATAGCTTTTTACAAGAAGTAATCGCCAAACATGAAGATACCGATACCATTCTTATCGTGGCTCATGGCGCAGTCGTTCGTGCTCTTCATCATCTATTAAAGAAAACTGTTCGTAAGAAGAACTTATTAGGCTTTTCTATTCCTAATTGTTTCTGTAAAGAATATCAAATTCAAAAGGAGGATTTTATCCATGAAAGACGATAGTGGCTATTTTTATATACTAGAACCGGTTATAGATATCGATCATTTTACTGAACTGTTGTTTGTGTGTCTTGCCCAAAATACATATCCTTATGTTTCTACTTCTTCTAAAAGAATCGCGTCTTTACCTATAAATTACTTAGAGGGGATAGAAAACATTTTAAGAGAAAAAGAGTTTGGTCTTTACTTTGCTGAACTCATTGATCTTCGTCTTTACTATGAACATCAACTTAACTTTGAAAGAAAGTTAAAAACAAGTATAGCTAATTATCTAAATAAAGAAAATACAAAATGGCACTTCGATATTTTAGAAAACAAAATTCAAGTAGAAATGGCTAGTCATGAAATATTTACTACTCTTTCTTTTTACGATAAACAAACTATTGAAAAAATGGAAAGACTATGCCAATTATTAGAAACATATGGGGCTAAGCGAGAAAGCACTTTAGAAAGAAAAGAAAGCGATAGAGTAGTAAAAAGAATTTATATCCGTAATGGGAAAAACACCTTTAGTAAAAATTGGGATGATTAAATAAGTAGATATATAATAAACTTAAATATTAGGGGGCTAGAGAAGGGTGCCTCCTTCTTTTTATGTGTGTTTTGAATAAAAAGGAATTATGTAGCCATAATATTAAAAAAATTAGCAATAACGGTTGACAATTGCTAACAACTTGAATATAATGATATTAGCACTTGGAAAATAGTAGTGCTAGGAGGTAGGATTAGGCCAATGCTTACAAAAAGACAAGAGAATATCTTAAAATTAATTGTCATGAAGTACATTGAGTTAGCTAAGCCAGTCAGTTCAAATCTGATCTGTAAAAAGTTAAAGTGTTCGAGCGCAACGGTCAGAAATGAAATGGTTGAACTGGAAAATATGGGTCTTTTAGAGAAGACACATACTTCTTCGGGAAGAATACCGAGTGAAGCAGGCTATCGTTATTATGTTGATCATTTGATGCAACCTAAGGAAATGAATGGCGAAGAGATGCTTAAACTTCAGATTATTTTTAAAAATCAAAATTTAGTATTATCTGATTGTTTAAAAGAAAGTTTACAATTAATCTCGGATATGACGAATTATACGTCGATTGTATTAGGAAAAGCATCCCATGAAAATCAATTAAAAGAAATTAATGTTGTTCCCTTAGATCGGGAAAATATGATTATTATCGTTATTACGGATAAGGGACATGTCGAACATAAAACAGTAACGATTCATGATGTTTCTTTAGAAGAGATAAAGAAAACAGTAAGCTTAATCAATGATTTAATTGTAGGTACACCTATCGACGAAGTTAGTAGTAAATTAGAGTTTGAAATTAAGCCAATTATCGGTAGATATGTAAAAGAGCACGAAATCATCTATAATACATTCTACCAAGTATTTCAAGAGTTCTCTCATCAAAATGTCGATGTTGTTGGTCGTAATAATATCTTAAAACAACCAGAGTTTAACAATGTCGATAAGATTAAAGATATCTTGTTGAAATTAGATGATGAAGATTTATTATCTAATATAGAAACAGATAATAACGACATTAAAGTCTACATCGGTAAAGAGAATAACTTGGATGATGATGTGACAATTATTAAAACTACTTACCATACGCCATCAGAAGAAGGAACGATTGCCATTGTTGGTCCGAAACGTATGGATTACGATAGAGTAGTCACATTATTAGATTTTATTAAAAGTAATATTGAAAAATAAGGAAGATGATGAATGAAAAATGCAAGTGTAAATGAAGAAATGGAAACGGTTGCTGAAGAAGAAACAAAAGAAAAATGTTGTTGTGATAAAGAAGAGTGTAATCATCAAGAGAAAAAGAACAAAAAATGTAGTAGAAAAGAACGCAAAGAACTAGAAGAAGTTAAAGCACTCGTTAAAGAATTACAAGCAACCAATATGGATCTTCAAGAAAAATTAATGATTAGTAAAGCAGATAGTATCAATTATCGAAAAAGAAAAGATGAAGAAACAGCTAATTTGTTAAAATATGCTAATCAGGATCTTATCGTCGATTTATTAGAGATGATCGAAAACTTAGATCGTGCTAGTCAAGTAAAAACAACGACAGAAGAAGCTGAAAAGATTAAAAAAGGTATTGAAATGACTAGTACCCAGTTTAAAAATATCTTAAGTAAATACGGTGTGGTAGAAATAGAAGCCTTAGATTATCCATTTGATCCTAATTATATGGAAGCGATGATGGTAGATAAGGATCCTACAAAACCAGATGGTATTGTATTGGAGGTATTAATAAAAGGATATAAATTAAAAGAAAAAGTAATTAAACATTCAATAGTAAAAGTAAATAAATTAGAAGATTAGAAAGGACTTGATTATATGAGTAAAATTATAGGTATAGACCTTGGTACAACCAATAGTTGTGTAGCTGTACTAGAAGGGGGAGCAGCTACTGTAATTCCAAACCCTGAAGGAGGAAGAACTACTCCTTCTGTTGTGTCAATGAAAAAAGGAGAACGATTAGTCGGAGATGCCGCTAAACGTCAAGCATTAACCAATAAAAATACCATTTCTTCTATTAAACGTTTAATGGGAACAGATAAGAAAGTAGAAATGGAAGATAAGAAATATACTCCAGAAGAAGTTTCAGCTATGATTCTTTCTTACATGAAAGATTATGCAGAAAAATATTTAGGAGAAAAAGTAACAAAAGCAGTTATTACTGTTCCTGCTTACTTTAATGACTCTCAACGTCAAGCAACTAAGAATGCTGGTAAGATTGCTGGTTTAGAAGTAGAAAGAATTATCAATGAACCAACTGCTGCTGCATTAGCCTTCGGTCTTGACAAACAAGATAAGAACCAAACTATTCTTGTTTATGACTTAGGTGGAGGTACATTCGATGTATCTATTCTAGAATTAGGAGACGGTATTTTCGAAGTTAAATCAACAGCTGGTAATAATAAACTTGGTGGAGATGACTTCGATAACTGCTTAATGGATTATATTATCGATGAATTTAAGAAAGAAAATGGTATCGACTTAAGAAAAGATAAACTTGCTATGCAAAGATTAAAAGAAATCAGTGAAAAAGCAAAGAAAGACTTAAGTGGTATGACTTCTACTCAAGTTTCAGCTCCATTTATTTCTCAAGGAGAAGATGGACCACTTCATATCGATATGACTATTTCTCGTGCAAAATTTGAAGATCTTATTCGTGATTTAGTAGATTCTACATTAGAGCCAGTTAGAAAAGCTTTAAAGGATGCTAAATTAAGTGCTAAAGATATCGATAAAGTTATCCTTGTTGGTGGTTCTACTCGTATTCCTATGGTACAAGAATTAGTAGAAAAAGAATTAGGACAAAAGCCTTCTCATGAAGTTAACCCAGATGAAGCAGTAGCTATGGGTGCTGCTATTCAAGGTGGTGTATTAACTGGAGAAGTAAATGATATCGTTTTATTAGATGTAACCCCACTTTCATTAGGTATCGAAACTTTAGGTGGCGTTATGACAACATTAATTCCTAGAAATACAACAATTCCTACATCAAAGAGTCAGGTATTCTCAACTGCTGCTGATAATCAACCTGCCGTTGATATTCACGTTCTACAAGGAGAAAGAAGTATGGCTAGTGATAATAAGACACTTGGTCACTTCCAATTAACAGGAATTCCTGCAGCTCCACGTGGTGTACCACAAATCGAAGTTAAATTTGATATCGATGCTAATGGTATCGTAAACGTAACTGCTAAAGATTTAGGTACAAATAAAGAACAATCTATTACAATTACATCTAGTACTAACTTAAGTGATGAAGAAGTAGAAAGAATGAGAAAAGAAGCTGAAGAACATAAAGAAGAAGATGAAAAACGTAAAGAAGCTGCTGATACGAAAAATGAAGCTGAACAACTAGTATTCCAAACTGAAAAATCACTTAAAGATCTAGGGGATAAAGTCGACAAGAAAGAAAAAGAAGAAGCTGAAGATTTAATTAAAGAATTAAAAGAAGCTTTAGAAAAAGATGATCTTGACGACATCAAAGAAAAGAAAGATAAATTACAAGAAAAAGCTATGGCTCTAGCTACTAAAGTATATCAACAAGCACAACAAAACCAAGCTGAATCAAGTAGTGATGGAGATAATAGTGATAACAAAGACGACGTTAAAGAAGCTGAATACGAAGAAAAATAAAAATAAGAGAAGTTCTAGGTAACTAGGACTTCTCTCAATGTATAATAGGAGAAATATAATGATAAAAATAAAACGTAGAAGTGAGCAAAAAAAAGAAGATACCTGGGATTTAGAAAGTATTTATCCAACAAAAGATGACCTTAATGCGGATGTTCGTTTAGTAAAAGAAAATACAGAGAAATTAGAAGAATATAAAGGAAAGATCTTATCTTCATCCAGTAATTTACTTTATGTGTTAGATACTTCTTTTGGTACAGAACGAGTAATCGAAAAGTTATTTACTTACACTTATCGACGTTATGATGAAGATTTAACCAATGATGAAGCTAATCGTCAAAAGGGAGAGATTACGAACCTTTATACCAATTATCTAGAAAGAACTTCCTTTATCGTTCCCGAATTATTACAACAAGATGAAAAAATCATTCGAAAGTACTTAAAGGAAAATAGTGAGTTGGAAAAGTATACTCTATGGTTTGAACGCTTATTCGATAAGAAAAAATATGTCTTATCAGAACAAGAAGAACGAATAATTTCAGCTTTTTCTAATTCTTTAAATACTTCTGAAAACATAGCTGGTATTCTTCGTAACGCCGAAATTAAGTTCTATACCATTAAAGATGAACAGGAAAAAGAAGTAGAAATTAACAATGAAACTTATCAAACCTATGTTACAAGTAAGGATAGACGAGTACGACATGATGCTTTTTATGCTTTATACCGTGCTTATCAGGAACATAAACAATCTTTAGCTGAAGCTTTACAAGGAAATGTTTCTAAAATTGTGACGGAAAACAAATTAAGGGGATATTCAAATAGTAAAGAAGCAAGTTTAATTCATAATCGAGTAAATCCTGTTGTTTACGATACCCTAATTAGGGAAGTACATAAGCATATCGATGTTTTATACAACTACTTCAAATTAAAGAAAGATGTTTTAAAATTAGATGATTTCTGCTTATATGATGTCGGTGTAAATTTGGCTCAAGATGAGCGGGAATACACTTATGAGGAAGCAAAGAAGATTGTTCTTGATGTTATCTCGGTCTTTGGAGATGAATATAAAAGAACCGCCGAAGAAGCTTTTCGTGATAGATGGATCGATGTCTATCCAAATAAAGGAAAACGAGGAGGAGCTTATTCCGCAGGCTCTTATGATACAAAACCATTTATGTTATTAAACTTTCAGGGAAAGTATGATGATGTATCTACCCTTGCTCATGAACTAGGACATTCGATGCATACATACTATTCAAATAAAAACAATTCTTATTTATATAGTGATTACAAAATATTCGTTGCGGAAGTTGCTTCTACTGTAAATGAAATGTTGTTAAACTACTATATGTTAGAACACTCTAATGATAACAATGAGAAAAAATTCATCTTAAGCGAGATGATGGAACTATTTAAAGGAACGATCTTTCGTCAAACTATGTTCAGTGAATTCGAAGAGTTTATGTACGATACAGTAGAACAAGGAAAAACACTAACTAGTGATGTTCTTGCAGAAAAATACTATGATTTAAATAAATTCTACTATGGTAAAGATGTAGTCATTAATGAGGAAATTAAATATGAATGGGCACGAGTTCCCCACTTTTACTATAACTTCTACGTTTATCAGTATGCTACTGGTTTAATTGCTGCTTGCTATATTGTAAATAGAATTTTATCTCATGAAGAAAATGCCGTAACTGACTACTTAAACTTCTTGAAAACCGGAGGTAGCATGGATCCAATCGAGGAATTAAAAGTAGCTGGTGTCGACATTACAAGTGAAGAAGTCTTCACCAAGGCAATGGATATGTTCAATGAATTAATTTCTTCTTACCAAAAACTAGATCAGTAAAAAGAGGTGAAGTGTAATGGATAAAAAAGATTATTATGAGGTATTAGGGGTATCGAAAAGTGCTTCTCAAGATGAAATTAAAAGTGCCTTTCGAAAATTAGCAAAGAAATACCATCCTGATGTTAGCAAGGAACCTGATGCTGAAGCAAAATTTAAAGAAGTACAGGAAGCCTATGCAGTATTATCGGATGAGGAAAAAAGAAAACAATATGATCAATTTGGCCATGCTGCCTTCCAAGGTGGTGCTGGAGGAGCCGGTGGTGGTTTCGGTGGCTTTGATTTTTCAGGCTTTAGCTATGACGATATCTTCGATAATATCTTTGGTGGTTTCGGTGGCTTTGGCGGAGGTTCAAAAAGAGGAAGTAATCGAGCAACCAAAGGAAATGATTCTCTCGTTAAGATGACATTAACGTTCGAAGAAGCCGTTTATGGTACCAAGAAAGAAATTGAATTAGAAGTGACGGAAACTTGTGATGAGTGTCATGGAAAGGGTGGTTTTGATGAGACCACTTGTGAACATTGTCATGGTAGTGGTACGATCACTAGTGAACAACATACGATTTTTGGTAGTTTCTTATCGAAAACAAGCTGCCCACACTGCGGTGGTAAAGGAAAAAGTTATAAACGTAAATGTAGTGAATGTAATGGTACTGGAAAGGTAAGAGTAGAAAAAGAGTTAGAAATCAAAGTACCTGCTGGAGTCGATACAGGTAACAGACTTCGATTATCTGGTAAAGGTTCTGCTGGAACAAATGGTGGACCAAATGGTGACTTATACATCGAATTTACGGTTAACGATCATGAATTCTATGTGCGCGATGAAGATGATATTTACCTAGAAGTTCCGCTTACTTTAACGGAAGCTATCTTAGGATGTAAAAAAGAAATTCCAACACTCTATGGAAATGTAAATCTAACTGTTCCTGCCGGTAGTGAAAGTGGCGATAAACAACGAATTAAAGGCAAAGGTATTCATAACGATAGTACTCGCCGTAAAGGAGATATGTATATCGTCTTAAAAGTAGTTACTCCAAAGAAACTATCTAAAGAGCAAAAACGGTTAATCGAAATGCTTGCCGATACGGATTTAAGTGATAAAGAAATTGATAAGTTTAAACACTTTGTAAGAGAAAATGATAAGTAAAAAAAAGTTACTCGATTGTGAGTAGCTTTTTTCTTTGAAATTCTATTATTTTGATTATTACAGTTCCTTTATTTAATCATTTATATAGGGTAGAGGGGCTCTTTCCTTTATAAATGATATTGTTTATTTGTTTTTGTTTGAGATAATAGTTCGTTTATTCTTTCTTCAATTGCTTGTAAACAACTCATAAAATCATTGTTGATGAAGCGGTTATTTGAATCGATTTTAGCTATCGCCAATTTCTCTTCGCTAAAATCTGCTTGATCCGCTAGAAACCGACGGCATAATTCTTCATATTTAGGATGTTCTTCGTTTCGTTCTCTCGTTAATGCTCGTTGAAAACGAACCCCATCATCCTTAACTTCTACATAAATAGGAACTACACTTTCTTCTCCGAAATAGTCTTTTAGTTTCTGATATCCCTCTAAAGTATTAATCTGAAGATAGTTATTATTCTCTAAATCGATTTCCTGACTAGAAGTAAAATAAGTCCAGATTCCATGTTTTGTATGATAACTTCTAGCTTCGACTATTTTGTTTTCTTCTTTCATTCTATAGTAAGTCTCATCATCAACATAATGATAAGTTACGCCATCTATTTCTCCAGTACGAATTGGGCGAGTTGTATAAAGAACGATTTCTTTCATGTCAGGATAATCTTGTTCCAGCATACGAAAAAGAGAATCCTTTCCACTTGAACTTTTTCCCATAATACAAAATATTTTTCCCATTACTACTTATCCTTCTTTCTGATTACTATTTTTTCTTTTAAACGATCTAATTTCTCTCTAATTTGACCAAGCATTCGCTCATTAGGTGATGTATCTTTTGGTAAATAATATTTTTTCCCTACTAAATTATCTGGTAGATACTGTTGTACAACAAAGTTATTCGGATAATCGTGAGGATATTTATAGATAGGAGAGTGTATCTTAATCGTATCTGGAATATCTCCACAACGTCCGGTTTCGACATCTTCTAAGGCTTTATCTAAGGCAACATGAGCTGTATTTGATTTCGGAGATAAAGCAAGCTCGATAACAACTTCAGAAAGCGGAATTCTCGCTTCTGGTAATCCTACTAATTCACTAGCTGAGATCGCTGCCATTACCCGAGGTCCCATATCAGGATTAGCTAAACCAATATCCTCATAACAAATCACACTCATTCGTCTGTAAATACTATCCAAATCGCCAATTGCAATTAATCTAGCTAAATAGTGTAGAGCGGCATCTACATCACTTCCACGAATGGACTTTTGAAAGGCACTCAGTAAATCATAGTGCCCTGAAGCATCTTTATCCGATATCATAACGGGTTTATTATTTATATTTTTGAGTAACTCTAAAGTTACTTTTTTATCTTTTGTCGCATAAAAAGCCATTTCTAATAGATTATAGGCATAACGAAGATCATTTCCAGAAAGATGTGCAATATAAGAAATTGCTTCTTCTGTTATTTCAATTCCTGCTAAATCCGGATGTTTTATCGCTCGATTTAGGCCTTCAACAATATCTTCATAAGATAAATCATGTAATTCAAAGATTTGACAACGACTTCGAATAGCAGGATTAATTTTAAAATAAGGATTAGACGTAGTCATCCCAATTAATGTAATCAAACCACTTTCTAACTGGGGAAGTAAAAGATCTTGTTTATCTTTATTTAAACGATGAATTTCATCCATAATTAAAACAATACCATCATACATTTTAGCTTCTTCTACAACGACATCAAAATCCTTTTTATTATTGATTGTCGCATTCAAAAAGCGATATCTAACCCCTAAATCTTTTACCATGGCTTGCGCAATTGTCGTTTTTCCAATCCCCGGTTTACCATATAAAATCATCGAAAATATCTTTTTATTTTCGATTAGATTACGTAATATTTTTCCTTCTCCTAATAAATGCTTTTGACCGATTACTTCATCGATAGAATTAGGCGTTAATTTAAGTGCTAAAGGTTTGTTCATCTAAAACATCTTCCCTTCTATTTAGTAACATAACTGCATTATTATTTTAACAAAAATAACAAAAAAATGCCAGTTGAAGTCATAAAGTATGGTATAATACTAAATGTAGTGGGGTAGTTTTATGAAACTAGATAAACAAAGAGAAGGATATTTACAGTATGTATTAGTCGAACAACATTTAACAATGAATACTAAAGAATCTTATCGTTTAGAATTAGAAAAGTATTGTACTTTTTTACATGAGAAAAATATTTCGGATATTAAAGAAGTAAAAACAGCAGATATTACTTCTTATTTAATCTATTTAAAAGACAAGCAGATCAGTCCACAATCGATTGCTCATGCGATTACGGTAATTAAGAATTTTCATAAGTATTTTTTAAAAATCGGTTATTTAAAAGAAGATGTTTCTAAGAATATTGAACGTCCTAAATTACGTAGACAACTGCCTAATACATTAACACCAGAAGAAGTAGATCAACTGTTAGATATTCCTTTAAATACACCATTTGACTATCGAAATAAAGCTATGTTAGAATTGTTATACGGAACAGGACTTAGAATTAGTGAATTATTAAGTTTAACGTTAAACGATATCGATATGATTAACTGTACTGTAAGATGTACAGGAAAGGGTAGAAAAGAAAGAATTGTTCCTATTAATGACTATGTTATTGAAGCTCTACACGCATATTTAGAAAAAAGAGTACTTTTAGAAAAGAAGAAAAGCTATCCTGAATTATTTCTAAATAATCATGGTAAACCGATTACTAGGCAAGGTTTTTTTAAGATCTTAAAAGAGCTTTTAATCAAAAAGAATTTAAATCCTAATGTTTCTCCCCATACTTTACGACATAGCTTTGCTACTCATCTGTTAGAAAATGGAGCAGATCTTAGAGTAATTCAAGAGATGTTAGGACATACAGATATCGCAACGACTAGGATTTATACCCATATTACCAATCAAAAAGTTAGAAATGATTATGAAGAATATCACCCAAGAAAGGACGATGATTAAAGATGAAATTTAGACGTATATTTTTAATAGTAATGGATTCATTAGGAGTAGGGGAGGCACTGGATGCGAATAACTATGGGGATCAAGGAGCAAATACACTTGGTCATATTAAAGAAAAATATGATCTATTCGTTCCTAACTTACAAAAGTTAGGGTTTCTAAATACCTTAAATATGGATGAAAATCCTAATGTAGAAGCGTATTATACGATTGCTCGTCCCACTAATCCAGGAAAAGATACCTTGACTGGGCATTATGAATTGATGGGTGTTAGAAATTTAGTACCATTTAAACAATTTACAGAAAATGGTTTTCCAAGAGAATTATTGGATAAAATAGAAAATATTACTCAGCGCCGAGTAATTGGGAATAAGAATGCTAATGGATTAGATATTATCAATGAATTAGGAGAAAGACATTTAGAATATGGTTTTTTAATTCTTTATACTTCAAATGGATCTAATTTATGTATTGCGGCGCATGAGGATATTGTACCGGTAGCTAAATTATATGAATATGCAGAAAAAATAAGACAAATTACCTTAACTGAAGAGTTAAAAGTGGGTAGGGTAATTGCTAGGGTATTTACAGGAAAACCTGGTAACTTTAAGTTTACGAATGAAAAATGTGAATTTGCGTTAAAACCTCCAACGAAAAGTATTTTTAATTTATTAAGTGAGAGAGGATTATCAGTAATTTCGATTGGTAAAATTGCGGATGTTTTCGATGGGGAAGGGATTACTAAAAAGATTAAAGCTAAAGATAATACAGAAGCGATTAATAAATTAACGGATATCATGGGAAAGAACTTTACAGGTTTATGTGTATGTAATTTGAATGATTTTGATCAAGAATATGGGCATAAACGTGATTTAGAAGGCTATGCTAAAGCAATAGAAGAGTTCGATGTAGAAATACCTATGATCATCAATAAACTCGATATGGATGATTTACTTATCCTTACTGCTGATCATGGTTGTGATCCAACATTCCCAGGCAATGGACATACTAGAGAAAATGTTCCTGTTCTTATATTTGGTAGAAACTTAAAAGAGCCTAAAAAATTAGATATTTTAGACTCGATGGCAAATATTGGGGCAACAATTACCCAAAACTTTGATACTATGCAACCATTAATTGGAACTGGCTTTTTAGATAAATTAAAATAGCACTACGAATTAGTGCTATTTTTCTTATCACATTTAAAACTCTTGCATACTGTTCGTTCTTGATTAGTTGCATTTTGACATTGATCACTACAACCAACCTGTATTTCAGTTAAAGTACAACAATTACAATCTTGATATTGGCAAGAGCTAACATGACATTTAATCTTTTGATTATTATTCATGATAAAACCTCCATTAATAATATGGACAATTGAGGGGATTATATACATAATAATATAGTTCACTTTTAAGAAGTTAACATAATATTAATTATACGAAGTAACGATAGAAGATAATTTTCTCCTTAATTTACTATATAATACCTAGTTAAATGCTTTAAAATTTATTCTCTGTAGCTTATAATTAATCGATAACTTATCCTATAAATGTATTTATTTAAAATGATTGATTATTATATATTATATATAATGAATATGATTATTTATTATTTAGGATCATACTTATTATACTATTGATTACTTTTTATTTATCTATCTATGGTCTTATTATCCATTTAAAACATGTTTTTCTATACTATATAACGTTAATTTAATTTAATCTTACCCTAACTGGCTAATTGATCGATTAATCATTAGAACACTATAAAACATAGTTAATCCATTATTTAAGTATTACTGTATTCCTTACTTACTATATAGATTGTTTTATTAAAATGAATTGAATGAAATATATAGGGTTATATAGAATTAATCATAAGCAAAGGGTAGTAATATAGTAATAGGGTAAAAAAAAAGAAAAAATAAATAGGGGAGTTGTTGATGCTTCCCCTATTCTATTTATTTTATACTTTTCTAGACATAATTTCGGCTATTTTATCTAATACTTCTTTAGCATTATCATTATTAATTTCAGTGTAACCTAATTCTTTTAGTGCTTGTACCTTAGCTGCATTTAACTCTTGTGTTCTACTTAATTTTTCTTCTTTTTTGTGTTCAATTTCTTGAACAAATCGTCTATGAGTTTCTGCAATTTTTGCCCTAGATGCACCACCATTTGTATATAAAGTTATAGCTGAAAATAAAATACTTTCAAAGATAAACTGCTGATTTTCATTAAATGCATATTCAGTATGATCAATAAAGCCCATCGATTTAGACATATAAGCTAAAATATACTTTAATTCCTTATTTGTTTCCATCGATTGTAAAAAATGATATAGATAACGATAACTATTATACGTATCTTTAGATTTATCATCTGCTAATTTTTCTTTTAACAAATTAATAATATCTGTCAATAATTCTTGTTCTTTTTTATTAAATCCTTTTAAATCTGTTAAAATTTCTTTACCACTTGCTTCTTTAACCCCATCGTTTAATCTATTTTCTACTTGGATGATATATTCACCATCTACTTTGATGTTTTCCATTTCTTCTGGTGAATTAACTCCTAGTAAACATAATATTTTCATTGATTTTTCTTTAGGCCAATCACTTAGGTTTTTTTGAGCTAAATAATTATACAGCATCTGTCTGGATACCCCTAAATATTTTGCTAATCTTACTTTAGATATTCCTAGTTCTATTAATAATTCGCTAAGTGCCATACTACTCATCAAACCTCCTAATATAATTCTATCACTTTTGCCTAAAAAATCAAGTAGTAAAGTTTACAAATTATTTACAATATATACCAAAGTTTTTCATCGTCTTTACATACTGTTTTTACGATACCGCCACCGATACATTTCTCGTTATCATAAACGACACAAGCTTGTCCTGGTGTGACGGATTTAACGGCATCGTATTTTACTTTTATTTCTCCATTATCTAAATATTCTAATGTAACCGGATGATCAGGTGCACGATAACGGAATTTAGCACTGCACTTAGTTGGACGTTCATTGGTATTAAAGTTAACTGTATCGATAATACAACTATTTGAATATAAATATGGATTATCTTCACCTAAGGCAACATATAAAATATTCTCTTGTAAATTTTTCCCTACTACAAATAATCTTTCTTCGGTTCCCCCTACTTCAAGTCCCCTTCTCTGCCCTATCGTATAATACATCAAACCAATGTGATCTCCTACAACTTCGTTAGTTTCGATATTGACAATTTTACCTGGCTGATTAGGCAAGTAATTTTTTAAGAAGTTTTTAAAGTTTCTTTCACCGATGAAACAAATTCCTGTAGAGTCTTTCTTTTTGGCTGTAATTAACCCATATTTTTCAGCGATCTTTCTTACTTCTGGTTTCGTTAGTTCTCCTATTGGGAAAAGTACTTTACTTAACTGTTCTTGATTAAGTTGTGATAAAAAGTACGTTTGATCCTTGTTTGTATCGACGGCTCTAAGTAGTTGTCCATCCTTAATTCTAGCATAATGACCGGTTGCGATATAGTCTGCTCCTAATCGTTTAGCTTCACGAATAAAATAATCAAATTTAATATACTTATTACACATAATATCTGGATTAGGTGTACGTCCTTTTTTTAACTCATCTAAGAAATAGACAAAAACATAATCCCAGTATTCTTTCACAAAATCGATTCTGTGAAGGGGAATACCGATTTTTTCACATACAGCTAAAGCATCATTATAATCTTGTTCTTGAGGACATATACCATCATTTAAATTCGGATTCCCTAAGAAATCTCCATTTATAGAAGAATCCCAGTTTCTCATAAATAGTCCTTCTACTTCATATCCTTGTTCTTTTAGAAGAATAGCTGCGACACTACTATCTACTCCCCCACTCATTCCAATTACTACTTTTTTCATACTGTATATCCGAGTATATCTCGTCTTACACCACCTTTTTTTATTTATTCATTTTTAATTTCACTAACATCTATTATATCGTATTTTACTTAGAAAATAAACAGATTTATCAAACTAGGTGTAACGTATACTTCAAAAAGAGAAAGAATACAACTAACTAATAGACAGAGTACTAGTATTTTTAAATATTTTCTGAAGTGTTCTTTTAAGTTTACATTCTTCTTTAAGAATAATAGTTTAAATAATTTACAAGAAAAAGATAGTGCATAGAAACCTAATAATAGCCACATAATTAAATAAATAATATGATGGGGAAAAATATAACTAATCGCGACTAATATTCCTTTAAAACCATAATTTACTAGAATAGAACTAATGGAAAACCCTAATACAAATCCTTTAAAGATCATAAACCCAAGGATAAAAGGAATCCCTATTACAGATATACCTAATAACCAGATTAATATAATAGATAGTATATTAGAGGATATACTATTGATTAGACTATCTGTATAATTTAATTTATTCTCTTTAATACTAGTAAAAAAATGATTTAAGTTATCTAATAATAATGTTTTATCCTCACTACTGATAAAGAAAACAAATAAAATACCTGCAAGTATGCCTAGTGCCATAATCGTAATTAAAAATAGATATTGCTTTTTTTGTGCCAATAGCTTGTCTTTATTTATTTTTTTTCTATTCATTTTTCTTCACCTAATTAACTATATTAAAAAATAAAAAGAATATACCGATAAATTTACTTTTTTAAAAAAACGATATATAATAAGTACGAGGTGTTTTTAATGAACAAAAAAATGTTGAAGTTTATGGCTGTTTTTCTAACATTAATTATGGTTGGATCTATGGTCGCTAGTGTAATTATTTATTTCCAATAGAAAACGTAGAAAAGTATGTATCTCTTCTACGTTTTTTGTTTTTTTAATTTACTTATTCGCCTAGAAAGAACGGTTGTAGTGTGATTTTAGTTTCTCTATCGGTATCGGTTTTTACAATACGATATAAACCTAAATTACAAGTTCTTGTTGTTTTGTTTTCTTTTTCTTCTGTTTTATCCTCTAAGCACCATACTGGTTCTTCACCTTCACTTAATTTTTGCATATTTAAAAATCCAATTACAAGTTCAGCAATTAAAATTAAAATGACGATGATACCTAAGATATTAAAAATAATACTTAGTACACTACGTTTTTTCTTCTTTCTTTCTTTTTTCTTGGGCTCTTCTGGTTGATTTGGCACAGTTGTATTTACTTGTTCGGTTACTACTTGTTGTTCAGTATTGATTTGATTATCCATCTTCCATCTTACTCCCTCCTAATATACTATCATTATAGTCAAAAACTTACTGATTTGTCAATTGAAATGAAGAAATTAGAATAAGATTTGATTATAGATACTGAGGTATTTTTAAAATTATTACAAAGAAAAAGTTTGAAGCTAACTTAAAATAATAGAAAAAAACTATTTACTGTGTTATAATATCCAACCAAGTAGGTGATCTTATGTTTTTGCAGATAATAGTAACTGTAATTATTTTAGCTTTTTCATGTTATTTTTGTATTAAATATTATCATAAATGCGAAAGTTTTCTAGAAAAGGTATTTTTTATTTTATTTTTTGTAATGGAGATTTTTGTAATTCTTTTATATTATTTGGATAGATACAATATTCCGACACTTTTAAATTGGGATAAAAATGTAGATACACAAAATTGGTTATCTATCTTAGCTACATATGGTGGTAGTATAATAATGGAGTCTTTTAGTGGCATTATTTTGTTTTTTATAACAATGATGCAATTAAAGAGAACAACAGAAGATAATGAGGAACTAAATAAAGAGGAAAGAAGAATTAATAATTTGCCATTATTAAGATATACTTTTGAGGCACAAGCTCCTGATGATTTAAATACAAAGTGTCTTGATACAATTATCACTTCTGATGGACAAAGGGGTGAAATTATTTTAGGTATTAAAAATGTTGGTATGAATACTACTAGAAAATGTTATATTCAAATTAGCAGTGATATACTAGAAGAAGATTATTGCTATGAGTTAGATGATAAACAGGGTTTATTGGAAAAAAATGAAGAAAGATTTATCCAATTCTTATTAAATTTAAAATTTCAAAAATATGATTTTATCTTTAATATATATTACCAAGATTTAAGTTTTAATTGGTATATGCAAAAAATCAAGTTAGAATATGAGTTTCTATCAAAGATAAAAGATGGTCATTATTGTTCGATTAAAAAACCGATTATAGAAGACGAAATAAAACTTAATGAGAAGCCAGAATTAGTTATAAGCTTTGAATAACATCGACTCATGAGATAAATGATTTATGAATCTGTTATATAGTAAAAAGAGTGCTTAGCCACTCTTTTTATCTCCTTCTTCTAACATTGTCGTAATAAAAATACCATATCCCTTATCCGAGTCATTAACGACGACATGGGTAACACCTCCGATGATTTTTCCATTCTGTATGATTGGACTACCGCTCATTCCGGCAACTACTCCTCCGGTTTTTTCTAATAATTCTGCATCGGTTATTTCAAACAGAATGTTTTTGGTTGTACTTGTTCTATCGACTTCTAAGATTTCAATATCAAACTCTTCTATATTGTCTTTATCGATTACGGTTCTGATCGTCGCCTTTCCAGGTTTGACATCTTCTGGTTTCCCTACCTCGATAGCGTCACTCGCTGAAAACTCACTCGTTATGGTACCAAAGATACCGCTTTCTTCATTCGCTTCGATATTTCCGATTGCTTCATCACGATAAATTTTGGCTTGTTTTTCACCTGGTTCTCCATCTTTTGACGGCTTAATTCCGGTTATTTCTGAGGTATAGATTTCTCCATCTTTAATTTCTACTTTTTGTAATGTATTTTTATCGGCAATTTCATGTCCTAATGCGCCATAGATCCGACTATTGGGATCGATGTAAGTCAGTGTACCAATACCATTAATCTGATCTTTTACGTACAATCCGGTCTTATAAATTCCACTTTCGTCGACTTCTAAAGCTAAAGTTGTGGATTTTTCTTCATTACCACGGATAAATTTAACGGTTATTTCTTCATTTTTGTATTTATCGACCAAACGGATCATCTGATCGATAGAATCTACCTTTTCACCGTTAATTTCTGTGATCATGTCTCCTACTTTAAAACCGGCATTTTCCCCGATATACGTACCGTTTACTTCGTAAAAGCCGACAATGGAAACATATTTGGCATTCATCTTAATCCCGATATTTTCTCCACCTGGTATAACATAATCAGAATAAGCAAATACTATAGATGGAAATAAACTAAAAAGAAGAAGGAATACAATCTGTAGTTTCTTTTTAAAATGCATGACATCAACTCCTTTTAAAAATACACTACATTATTATTATGATTAGCCTTAAAAAAATTAATCGATGTAAAAAATACCAATTGTGATAAATAAGAAAAAAGATTACTCTTCAATCGAGAAATCTTCTAATTTTCCATCTTTATTTAAAATTTTATGAATACTATCTTCAGCATTTTTTAATTTTTTGTCGCAAACTTTTACCATTTTCATCGCTTCATGAAATTCGTTAATCGCATCATCTAATGGTACATTGCCACTTTCTAAGTTTTTTACGATCTCTTCTAGTTTACTTAAATTTTCTTCAAAAGATAATTCTTCTAGTTTTTCATTAGCTTTAGTCATGATTTTACCTCCTCTACTTTGGCTTCAATTAAACCGTCAGTTACTTCAATTTCGATTTTATCTTGTGGTTTTACATGTTTTATACTAGTAATCACATGATCGTTGTTACGAGTAATACTATACCCTCGTTTAATCGTTAATAGAGGGTTTAGTATTTCTAGCTTGTTTAAGGCATGAAGATAACGATTTTTTTCGTTTTCTAGTACTTTTTGAATATTGGTTTCTAATTTTTGTTTTACATTTTCATACTCTGTTTTTTCTTTTGTGAGAATGGAATTCATCAACAGACAAATTTTTTCAAATAAACTGTCGAATTTTTGTTCTTTTACTTGGTACATGGCAATTGGGTTCGTTAGAATGTAACTTCTCTTTAGGGTAGATAGTTGATCTTTTTTGGTGGAAATTAAAGTAGCCATCGCTTGTTTTAAACGAAGTTCTACTTGTCCAAAATATTGATAGAAATCATGGACATTCGGTACTGCCATTTCAGCCGCTCCCGTTGGGGTTGGGGCTCTTAGATCGGCAACAAAATCGGCAATTGTAAAATCAATCTCATGGCCAACAGCGGAAATTACTGGGATTTTACAAGCATAAATCGCTCTTGCGACTTGTTCGTCATTGAAACACCACATGTCCTCGATCGATCCACCACCACGTCCAACAATCAGTACATCTAAATCATATTCTTGTGCTTTTTCTATTTGTTTAATAATCTCTGGTGCGGCAGAAGCACCTTGAACTAAACTAGGAAATAAAATGGTCTTAGTGATTGGCCATCTTCGGTTAATCGTCGATAAGATATCTTTAATTGCGGCTCCCGTTGGTGCGGTAATAATACCTACTGTCTTAGGAATTTTTGGAATTTTCTTTTTCTTAGCTGGATCGAATAATCCTTCTTGTTGAAGTTTCTTTTTTAACTCTTCAAACTGAACATATAAGTTTCCTACTCCATCTTCTACCATATCTTCAACATAGATTTGATAACCACCTGTTGCTTCATAGACACTGATTCTTCCGGTTACTAGAACTTTCATTCCATCAGTTGGTCTAAATTTTAGTTTAGCTGTAGAAGAAGCAAACATAACGGCATTAATCCTGGAAGTTTCATCTTTTAAGGTAAAATAATAATGCCCACGTGTATGGGCTTTAAAATTCGAAATTTCTCCCTTTAAAAACACATGAAGTAGATGCTCATCATGATCAAATTTAAACTTGATATAGCGAGTTAATTGACTGATGCTAATATATTTATCCTGCATACTAATTACTTCCTTCTGCTAAAGCTCCTTCTTCTTTTTCATGAAAGATTTCATCTAGGACGGCATTGACCATTTTGGTTACTTTTTCATCAGAATATTTCTTAGAAAGTTCTACTGCTTCATTAATCGCTACAATACTAGGCGTCTCTGTATACAATAATTCATAAGAACCGATACAAATAATCGCTTGATCCACTTTATTTAATCTTTCCATTTCCCAATTTTTTAGATATTGGTTGGCTTTTTCATAGAGACTTTCTTTGTGTTCTAAAATACCATATAGTAGTTCATTCACAAAATCATTTTCTACTTCTAATTGTTCTTTTTTTAACTTCTCGATGTCAAATTCGACTGAAGCTTCTTTTAAGATAAATACTTGATATAAAATTTTCATTACGATTTCTCGTAGTTCACTACGACTTTTCATAAAGAATCACCCAGATAAAGTTTATCATATCTTAGTATAAAGGTCAAAGCAAAATTTATAAATTGATAAAAGAAAAAAAGAGACTTATTTTTCTCTTTTTTCTAAGTTGGTTTCTATCGTTATTTCTTCATTAGAAGTAGTAGTTATTTTTATTTCAAGACGGTAAGAAGATACCTTATTTTCATCAATCTTGTTCTCTGTCAATAATAATTTACGTGGTTTTAAATATTCATTTAATTCGAAGACTGGTTCGTAGTTTTCGCCTTTACCTTCATACTCTATTTCTGTCTCGTTACTATTTATCACAGCAACCACTTCTTTTTCCTCATATAGGGTAACTACTACTTTAGTGACTAGAATATCGTCTTTATATTGAATATTGGTAATTTCTAGTTGATCTTCTTTACATTCATCTACAGATAATTCTGCGTCTAACTCTAAAGTATTGTTTGTTGCTTGATAAGTGATAATCTTTTGTTTACAAAGAATACTACAACCACTAAATAAAAGGAGGATCAAGCTAAGTAAAGCTATTTTTTTCATCTCATTCACCACTTTGAAAATAACATGAAAAGGAAAAAAAGGCAATATTCTTTTCATGATGAATATTCCTTTTCTATGTATTATTTTTTCTCTTTTAATTCTTTTTTCCATTCATATAATAGATTTAATGCTTCGATCGGTGTGATTTCTAAGGGATTAATACTTTCTAATTTCTCAGTTAAAAAGTCTTCTTTTTTCTCTTCTTTTTCGTCGAAATCTAAGAATAGACTCGTCTGGGTAAAGGTTTGTTTTTTATTACTTTTATTTTCGTAAACAGCTAAGATTTCTTCTGCTCTTTCAATTAAACTGTTCGGTAATTTGGCTAGTGCCGCAACATGGATACCATAACTTTTATCTACTGCTCCACTTTTGACTTTGTGTAAGAAAGTAATAGAACCCTTTTCTTCGATCGCACTGACATGAACGTTTTTTAAGTTAGGTAAATCAGCTGCTAAGGCCGTTAATTCATGATAATGGGTAGAGAATAAAGTTTTGGCTTTGATCTTATCATGAATGTACTCTAAAATTGCTTGGGCTAAACTCATTCCATCATAAGTAGCGGTACCACGTCCTAGTTCATCGAATAAGATTAAACTGTGTTCGGTTGCTTCTTGAATTGCCATATTGGCTTCTTTCATTTCGATCATGAAAGTAGATTCGCCACTTACTAAGTCATCGGAAGCGCCAATTCTAGTGAAGATTTTATCAAAAATAGGAATGGTACAGCTTTTACATGGTACAAAAGAACCGATCTGTGCCATAATGATGATAATGGCAAGTTGCCTCATATACGTACTTTTTCCTGCCATATTAGGTCCAGTTATCAGTAAGATATTGGTATCTTTTCCCATGGTAATATCATTAGCTACATATTCAAATTTATTTACTTTTTCTACAACGGGATGTCTTCCCTCTTTAATTTGGATCACTCTATCTGTCGTAATTTCTGGTTTTACATAATTATTTTCTTCTGCTACTGTCGAAAAAGCGACCAACATATCTACTTCTGCCAAAATCTTAGAAATCAATTGAATTCTACCAATATATTTTCTTGTGATGTCTCTAATTTCCATAAATAACTGGTATTCAAGGTTAATAATCTTCTCTTCTGCTCCTAGAATAATATCTTCTTTTTCTTTTAATAAAGGAGTAATAAACCGTTCACAATTGGCTAAAGTCTGTTTTCTCTCATAACCAAATTCTTCTTTAATTAGGGGAATACTACCTTTACTAACTTCGATATAATAACCAAATACTTTATTGAAACCAATCTTTAAATTTTTAATTCCCGTTCTGGCTTTTTCATCATTTTCGATTTTTAGAATGAAGTCTTTACTGTTTTTTCGAATACTTTTTAAATCATCTAATTCTTGATTATACCCTTCATTGATCAAGGCTCCTTCTTTTAAAGTAGGTGGAGCGTCTACTCGGATTGCTTTTTTCAATAATTGGTATAACTCATCTAAAGTTTCAATATTTTTATCATATTTTAAGTCCGTGAGTATTCGTCTGATATTAGGAAGTGCTTCTAAGGAATTCATCAATTGAACCAAATCTCTAGCATTTAAATTTCCGTAACTGATTCTAGAAGATAATCGTTCTAGGTCATAGACTTTATCTAACTCTTGGGCAAGTTCTTCTTTTAAGATAAACTCGGTTAGTAATTTTTCAATAATTTGATAACGTCTTAAAATCTCTTGTTTATCCGTTAGAGGGTTTTCAATATTTAGCTTTAACATTCTACTTCCCATAGCGGTTTTTGTCTTATCTAATAACCATAAAAGAGAATACATTCGGTCATGATTACGAATTGTTTCTACTAGTTCTAGGTTCTTCTTAGTATGCCCATCAAAAAGAAGATGTTTATTTTTATTGACGATTTCTACTTTTTGAATATGAGAAAGATTTCCTTTTTTGGTTTCTAATAGATAACTGAGTAAGTGGTTCATTCCAGTCATGATACGAATATCTTTGGTATCTTGATAAATATACTGATAGTCACTTCCCGAATAGCATTCATCGGTAATGGTAATCAACATATGTAAGTTTTCTCGTAAATAGTTGATGATCGTTCGATCGATCTTAGTATTCACAATCGCTTCTTTGATATTCAAGTTCATTACTTCTTTTAATAATTTATCTGTATCATGATCTAAGATAAAGGCATAAGAATATCCTGTTGAAATATCGATATAGGATATACTGTAACAGTATTCAAAGTCATAAATACTACCGATATAATTATAATCTTTCGCATTTAGAGAATCATCAATGACAGTTCCTTTCGTTACGACTTGAATAACTTCTCTTTCAACCATTCCTTTGGTTTCTTTAGGGTCCTGCATCTGTTCACAGATAGCTACTTTATATCCTCTTTCAATTAATTTATCTAAGTATGTTTGATAAGCATGATAAGGAATACCACACATAGGAACTCTTTCTTCAAGACCACAGTTTTTTCCTGTTAAAGTTAGTTCTAATTCACGGCTACAAGTTGTCGCATCTTCAAAGAACATTTCATAAAAGTCTCCAAGGCGAAAAAAGATAATGGTATCTTCATACTTATCTTTGATTTCTAAATATTGTTTCATCATGGGAGAAATTTTTTCTCTATCTACTTCACTGCGTTTCATTCTACACCTACTTTATTATTCGTTCTTTTTGGGCCTAAATGCCATGATTTTCCCTTTTGGGGCTGCTTGTTCTAGTTCTTGACTTTTCGTTGTATCGATTGGATGATCATACAAGAAAGCTATATTCTCATGGAGAAGAGCTTGGTTTCTTTCGTATTCTTGGAGATAATACTGTAATAGACTTCTTTTAAATTGTTGATATTGTCTGCTTAATGAATGATACCCTAATTTTTCTGGAGAGTAGAATTTTTTATCGCTATCTACTCGAGTACTATCTAAAATATAAGAAGAAAACTGAGCTTCTTTATTTAAAAAACCGATTAGGGTCGTAAATTTAACTGCTGGCTCATCATAGGCTGGCTTAGCTTCTAGATTTTGACAAAAATACGCATAATGAGGGGCATTTTCTTCTTCAAAATCTAAGATATCGAAAAAGTCCGATACGATTTTATGGTTTTGAATATGATAAAGGGCATATTTTTCTTCTTCAGTATGGAGAGTAATAATCCAATAATCATCGTGTTTAGGCACCCTAGAAAAAGAAAGCGGAATAGCACTTTCTAATGAAGTTTGCGTAACTAATGCGTAGTTTTCTCCTTTTTCTTGATATTGAAGATGAAAATACTGTTCTTTAGTGTCTTTTTGGAAGGCAACACAGATATTCTTTTCATCTTTGGTTTTAAAATAAGTTGTTAATTGCCACTTGTCTATTGGAATTCGTTCAGTTTTATCTTTTTCATCGATAATTCCACTGAATATCTCTTGGTTTTTGGTTTGACAAGTAACTAAGTATAACGAAGATGCTATTTTTGTCTTTTTGCTATAATAAAAAGTTAGATTGCCATACATAGGAATATTTTTTGTTATAGAATACATTTCCTCTTCTTTTTTCATTATCTTCATCCCTTACATTTAGTGATTTATATTATAACACGTAGCGAGCGATAACTCAATAATAGTTTGTTTTCTATTCTTTTCTTCCATAGTAAAACCCAAGACATTGCTTGAGTTAATCTGTTTTATTTTAGTTTTTCTAACGCTTCATCAAACGTACTGACTCCGATGATTTCGATATCATAATCTTTTTCTTTTTGAAGTTTGATACATTCTTCGTAATTTTCACCATTAGGGACGATAAAGACATCACTACCCTCTTTGACAGCACCAGCTAGTTTATATTTTACGCCTCCGATTGAGCCGACATTACCATCTTTATCGATCGTACCTGTACCAGCTATTTTTCGACCCTTGGTGATATCTTCTTCGATTAATTGATCATAGATCGAAAGAGTAAGCATTAATCCTCCCGAAGGTCCTGCTTCAGTTTCACTGAAATGAAGTTCTACTTTAGGATCTGTTTCATAGATAAAATTAGTCTGTAGTGATATACCGACATATTTTCTTTTTTCTTGTTCAAATACTTCGGCTTCACAAGCTACTATTTCACCATCTCGTTCAACTTCAAAAGTTAGTTTATCCCCTACTTCTTTTCCTTGAACAATCTGTTGAAGTTCACTTAAATTATTTAAAGGTATTTGATCTACAGCTTGAATGTTATCACCAATCTTTAAATCGGTTTTGGCTTTTTCATCGATATAGATAATATAATTCTTAGTATCGGTAATGGTAAACGTTTTACCTGCTTTTTGAAAAGCAACGGAAATTGCATTCATATTGGCATCGTTTAAAAAGATTTTATCACGGATAACAATATCTTCTTCCGTTTCTTCATCATTTAAAGAGACATCTTCCATAGGAACTAAGTCCCAACTTGGGAGAATTTTAGCGATTAAATAACTAGGAATCGTCGCTCTTAATTCAGAGACATAACAAAGATGATAACTTCCTTTACTTTCGTAACTATCTTCTATTTCTAAGCGATCACTGACATCGATTGTTCCACCACCACTATAAATATAATAAGGAAGGGGGTAAAAACAAATAGCTATTAAAACAAAATAAAAACAGATGAATAAATAGTTTTCTTTGATTATTTCTTTTATTTTTTCATATAGTTTATTAAACATGACATCATTCCTCACTAATAAAGTATAACATGAAAGAAGCGTTTTTATGAGCAAAAAAATCACTGAGCATCTATTTATCTGTCTACTTCTGACAATTACTGGGGCTATTATTGTTTTTTCTGATCAAGTGATCGAAGCAGTTAGCTTTTCTCTTACGATTTGGACGAAGAATTTGTTTCCTTCTTTATTTCCTTTTTTTGTGGTGTCTAATTTACTCCTTCAATATGGGTTTGTCGACGTTTTATCTCATTCGATAGGAAGAATTATGCCACGGTTATTTTCACAACCTAAACAAAGTAGTTTTGTATTAGCGATCAGTTTAATATCGGGATTTCCAAGTGGGGCGAAATATACGAAAGAACTATGGGAAAAGAAATTAATCACAACAGAAGAAGCTTCAAGGTTACTTAGTTTTACGCATTATTCTAATCCTTTATTTATCCTAGGTATGATCGGAAGTTTACTTTTAGGAAATATTCAATTAGGAGTTATTCTTTTATTTTCTCATGTGGCATCTGGGATTATGGTTGGGTGTTTAGTCTCTAAAAGAGATAGAAATTATCAATCTAAGTCCTATATACTTCCGTCTTCTACTTCTAGACCTTCTTTAGGGGGCGCTTTAACGAATAGTATTCAAGATGCTGTTAGTACTTTATTTTTGCTTTTAGGAATCGTTACTGTGTTTTTGGTGTTATCGACAATATTAGAACAGGTATTTACTTTTGATCCGTATTTAAAAGCGATTATCTGTGGGATTTTAGAGATGACTCAAGGGGTAAAGTACATGAGTGCTCTTCCTATTTCAGAGCTTGCTAAATTAATTTGGATGGGGATTTTTACTTCGTTTGGTGGGTTAAGTGTTCATATGCAAGTACTTAGTATCCTTAGTGGAAGCAAAATAAAATACAAGTATTTCTTTTTTAGTCGCTTATTGCATGCGCTAATTTGTGCTATACTTGTATCTATTTTATATTTATTTATTATCTAAATGCCTAAATAAGTTACTTTAGCGAAACCATTACCATCATTTCCGACATCTACATTGGTTACGCCATTTTTTGGCATCGAGACACGCTCAGATGTTTTCTCAGTTGTCCATTTGTAACCATCGCCATCGATCATTAAGGTGTTTGTGAAAAGGAAATTCATGTATTCTGAGTTATCAGTATGCGTAATGGCATCAGCTGTTGAACTTTGGGAAATCGCTTTACAACCATCATGTCCAGAAATATATGAGCTACCTCCGCCAGCTCCACCATGGGTACCGTTACCACCGGCATACCAACCACCACCAGCACCACTTTGGGCAAGGGTTAGATCACTAATTCCAAAGCCGTTTGTCGTTGAGGAATTAAGTAAGGTATTACTTGCGTCATAACTTCGATTGGCACCAGCATGAATTTGAGCACCACCACTACCTACGGTGTATTCATTGTGGCTTGTATAGCCATTTGATGCTTGATACTGCTCGCTAAGACCACTACAACTGCTATCATCGCCATTTAAGCAACCTCCAGCTCCACCATTACCAGAACCATAAAGAATTAAATCTGTAGCGGAAGTACTGTTACGATAATTAGCTCCTCCACCGCCGCCGGCTACCATAATACGCGATTTTAGGCTATCAAAACTGTTCCATGCTCCAGAGACGAGACGTACATCGGTTGAACCTCCACCAGAGGAACCGTATAATTCTTCACCTGGATTTAAGTTACCACCGCCGTTCCAACCACCGGTTGTTGTTTGTGAACCTTCACCACCGACGTAAAAGTAAAGGGCTTGTCCTTCCTCAAGTTGGATATAACCACTCGTATATCCGCCTAATCCCCCTTGATATGGACCGATGTCTCCACCAGAAGAACCCCATAATTCAATACGATAAGTACCTGTTACAGGGACAATAAAGCTTTGAACATCTCCCGTATAGGCAAACTCCTTTGTATAAGAATTTGAATTTAGAATATCATTGTTGGTGGCAACGATATGAATACCAAAATCTTGATCGAAATCAATGTGTTCAATTTGAATATCGATAGAATAGATTTTAATTTCGGTACCATCCGATAAAATGGTACTATCTACTGATAAAAAGTCAGAATCACTTACAAACACTGTCTGAAACTCACCAGGTTGTCTACCACTTGGAATCGTAGGTGGTAGAGAATCATCGATAGGATGATTCGTATCGCCATAGCGAATATATTTATTTAAAACAGATTCTCTATCTGCAATATCGATCTTGGAAACGGCTAATATCTTTTCTACTCCCGTTTTAAATACAATATTACTACAGGAACTAAATTTACCAGCATTTTTGGGATCAGTACACTCTCCCTCATGATTAATGTCCGCAATACCATATTTTAAGATATCATCTTGGATCTCTTTGGTCAGTGTATTTTTATAGGTCATCAGATCTAAGTAAGTTAAATTTGTTTGTGTTTTGCCTCGATAATTCATAATCAAAGACAAAATACTCGCTACTATGATCATAATCAAAGCAAAGGTTAATACAACTTCAATTACAGTCATGCCCTTTTTATTCAATTTCTTCATACTCACTAACCTCCATATTTACTCTTATAGATGCCAATATTTGCATACCTAGTTTCTGTTGTACCATCAATTAAGGGAACAGAACGGGTAATAAATAAACGATAAAGACCTACGGCTTTATTATTCGCATCACTCGGATTATAAAAAGGTTCATTATCGGCAACTGTTCTTAAATAATCACGGAAATTACTTAATTTACCAGAATCAAAATATTCATTTTCATTCACATAGCTACGAAAACTAGTATTTGTTCCCGGTAAAGTCGTCGAAAGATTATACTTCGTTAAAATAACAAGATCGGTATCATCGATATGTAAATTATTTTTTAACTTTGTACAATAACTCGAATCCCGATAGTACGTGGTATCATTACAATTACTGATATCTATATAAGTTGCATTTTGTAATTTCTGATCGATCACTGTAAAATCAATATAGTTTTCGATCATTTTTTTCATCATATCAGCAGCATAGACACTATCGATATCATCGAACTTTTGCATCCTTTCATATTGACCGATCATCGGTACACTATTTCTGTAAACAAAAACAAAAATAGACATGACAAATACAGTTACAATTAATGTTTCAACAAGGACAAACCCCCCTTGTTTTATTCTTTTCATAAATTCACTTTCCTTTATTGATTATCTTCCAGATTTATTATATAATAATTTAGTGTAAAATACCATAGGGAAAATAAATTTATAGAAAGATAAAAAGAAAAGGGATAGGACATAGGTGATAAAGAAATGGTTAAATATGATGTAGAAAATATACCTATAGTAGATTTAGTAAATAAGATTATCTTAGTTGCGGTTAAAGCTAGAGCTTCTGATATTCACTTTGATCCATTAGAAAATGGATTAAAAATTAGAATGCGTGTAGATGGTAATTTACAAGATCATACTATTATTCCAAAGGATAATGCGAGAAATGTTGTCACTAGGGTTAAGTTGATTTCTGGGATGAATATTACGGAGAACCGCCTACCACAAGATGGAGCGATTAAAGGAAGAATTGATAATATTGACCTAGATATGCGTGTTTCGGTACTACCGACTAACGAAGGGGAAAAAGTCGTTATTCGTATTCTCGATTATAGTAAGAGTTTAGAGGGATTACATAGTTTGGACTTTTCACCGGTCAATTTTGAAAAAGTCTTACAGATGCTTGCTGTACCAAATGGAATTATCTTAGTAACTGGTGCGACTGGTTCTGGTAAATCGACGACAACTTACTCTATGTTACAGTCACTAAACCATGAGGAAACCAATATCATTACCGTTGAAGATCCGATCGAAATGAATATAGAGGGAATCAATCAGGTTCAAGTCAACAGCGAAATTGGGATGACCTTTGCGGCAGCATTACGTTCTATTTTGCGTCAGGACCCAAACGTTATTCTAATCGGAGAAATTCGTGACTCTGAAACTGCGCAAATTGCGGTTCGTGCCTCTATTACCGGGCACCTTGTACTTTCTACTATCCATACCAACAACTCGTTAGCCACCATCGAAAGATTGCTAGATATGAATGTAGAACGTTACTTACTTTCTACTGCTTTAGAGGGAATCATTTCTCAGAAGTTAGCTCGTAGAATATGTCCAATCTGTAGGACACTTAGACCGACTACTCCATACGAAAAAAAGGTATTCAAAGATGCTTTAGGAAAGAATGTTAATGAAATGTGGGTAGCCAATAAATGTGAACATTGTATTAATGGTTTCTTAGGAAGAATTGCGATTCAAGAAGTACTACTAATCAATGAAGACATCCGAGATATCATCAGTAAAGAAGATACGGATAAAGAGACATTACGTGAGTTCGTATATGGAGAAAATCATACGATTACTCTTCTTCAAGATGGATTAGATAAAGTATTAAAAGGATACACTACTTTTGAAGAAGTCTATAAATTAGTAGAAATTGAAGATGATGCTGATTCTAAAGTAGCGGAATTAAATATCGAAAGTGAAGATGAAAAAAACGACTAATGATAAGTCGTTTTTTATGTTTATTAAGCTAATACTTTTTCTAATACTTCCTGATTAATTTCATCGATTGTTTTTATCGCCCCATTTTCTACACAATCTATTGTTTGCCAATTGTATAGTTCTGATAATTCAATATACGTCTTTTCCGTTTGAATAAGATGTTGTTCATCTTTTTCTGCTTCATCCGTAAATTCTCGGGTTTTCATTAATTCTTTAGTATATTGAAAAGGAACATGTAAAAATATGGTTAAGTCGGCTTTTGGTAATTCTAATAACCAATATTCCAACTTATCGATCCAACGAAAGAAATTAAATCGTTCATCATCATCTTGAATTTTAGACCCTTGGTGAGCCATATTCGAACTTACATAACGATCTAAGACAACGTAATACCCTTCCTGAAGATATTTCTCGATCTTAGAAAAATTATATTTTCGATCAGCGGCGTAATACAATCCTGAAATTTTAGGATCGACATGGGTAAACCCTTCCTCAAACCAAGATGATCCAAATTCTTTACGCCCTAGTAATGGTCCGCCAACAATTCTTCCAGTTGGACTATCGTACATCGGAAAAGATAAATTTACTGCTTTTAAACCCATCGCCACTAACTTTTTTACTAATAATACGCTTTGGGTATTTTTCCCTGAACAATCCGTACCTTCAATGACGATTAATTTTCCAGTCATTTCATCACCTTCCTCACTAACACTATCAGTATACTATAAGCAAGGAGAAAAAGTCAAATATTATCGAATGTTTGTTCTATTTGAGGTGGAAGCTAGTCGGCAATATTATCTTCTGAATCGAATTCTACTTGAAGAAATTTACGACTCGCTAAATAATCACACATGTGAACAAAGTTTTGATATTTATCTTTAGGTTTAGGAAGAATTTCTTCTTTCGTATAATAATCTGTATTCCAAGGGCCCATATGACTAGAGATGACATGACAGATAAACTCTACTTCTTCCTCTTTCATGTTTAACTGTTCTTTTTGGGCTTTAATATGGTCACAAACCAATAAGGGATGCGTTGCTTTTGTATATTTTTCTTTAGGGTATCCACATTTTAATCCATCATGCAAAGTAAGAGCAATTAACATCAAATCTTTTTCTCTTTCTGTGTATTTTCCGCCAATACAAGGATTGTTTAATAACTCATAACCAAGTCGAACCGCAACTTTTGTATGACGAACGAGTCCCCCTACCCCAAGGGAAAACTTAGGATGATATTTTCCTGTAGTTGATGCGGCTTCTTCAAAAAAATAATCAGGAAGACTATTAATTAAAGTTTCAAAATCTGATATTAAGTCAGGATTGTGAATATAGCCTATTTCTTTTTTAAATACTTTTGTTTTTTCCATTACTTCTCTCCTATAAAGTAGAGTAAGATTTCGTTTGAGACATACCATTTATCTTCAGGTATACGATATCTATCTACTTCTTCTATTATCCATTTTTTCTCTAATAACTCTTCTATTGGGTAAAGTTCTTTAGGGTCTTTTCCGTAGCGCTCAATAAATTTTTGTTTATTTATCCCTTCGGTTGTTCTGAGAGATAAAATGATTTCGTTTTCTACCATTGTCGTCGTCGTTAGTTTTTCTTCTGTACCAGGATATTCATATCGACAATATTTCCCTAAACTCATCGTATTGGTATAACGAATATCCCCTAAAAAGCCACTTGCGCCTACCCCAAAACCATAATAATGTTCATTCTTCCAGTAAGTAAGATTATGCCTAGATGAGTACCCTTTTTTCGCAAAATTACTAATTTCATAATGAATAAAACCATGTTCTTTTAACGTTTGACTAATCAATTTATACATTTCTTCATCCATTTCTTCGGATACTTCTTTTACTCCTTGAAGATAAAAAACAGTATGTTCTTCGATCATCAAAGAATATGTAGAAATGTGTTCGACATCTAAGGATAAAGCTTCCTTTAAATCTTTACGTAAATCCTCTATACTCTCACCTGGTAAAGCATAGATGAGATCGATATTTAGATTAGTAAAGCCAAAACTACGAATTTGCTGAACAGTTTCGATAATCTCTTTTCTGGTATAAGGGCGAGATAACTTTTTTAGTAAATGATCTTGAAAAGATTCGACACCTAGACTGATTCGATTAATGCCCTGTTTTTTGAATAAAGAGAGCTTTTCTGGTTCGATGTTTTCGACGTTACATTCGATGGTAAACTCACAGTTTTCTGCTTTTTTTAGAAGGCCTAGGATCGAAAACAACCGCGATAATTGGTCGACTGTTAACGAAGAAGGAGTACCACCACCAATATAGATCGTATCTAAAACTTCTCCTCGATAAGAGGAGGTTAATTCTTTTTCTAAAGCCAAGAGATATTGATCGACAATTTTTTCTTCATATAAAAATTTACAGAAATCACAGTAACTACAAATATGACTACAAAAAGGGATGTGAATATAACAGGCTTTTACTTCTTGATCCATTAGTTCTCCTAATTTGTATCGTCCATTTTTAAAATGGCTAGAAAGGCTTCTTGTGGTACTTCGACACTACCGATTTGTTTCATTCTCTTTTTACCTTCTTTTTGTTTTTCTAGTAGTTTTCGCTTACGAGTGACATCTCCCCCATAACACTTAGCGAGTACATTCTTACGAAGGGCTTTAATATCGGTACGAGCGATTACTTTACTGCCGATTGTCGCTTGAATGGGTACTTCGAACATTTGTCTTGGAATTAACTCTTTTAAACTATTTACGATCGCTTTACCACGGGCATACGCAAAATCCTTATGAACAATCACACTGAAGGCATCGACGACATCGCCGTTTAGTAGAATATCCATTTTTACTAGTTTGCTTTCCCGATAACCGATAACTTCATAATCAAAAGAAGCATATCCTTTCGTATAAGATTTTAATTTATCGAAAAAGTCGTAAATAATTTCTGAAAGAGGAATTTCATAATGAATATTTACTCGTTTAGGATCAATATAATCCATATTTAAATAATTCCCACGTTTATTTTGACAAAGTTCCATGATCGGACCGATATACTCACTTGGTGTGAAAATACTTGTTTTTACATAAGGTTCACGAATGGAAGCTATTTTTTGTTGATCTGGTAATTTCGATGGAGAATCAATATGAATGATACTTCTATCGGTAAGTTCTACTTCATAAACTACACTTGGCGAAGTCGCAATGATCGGAATATTAAATTCTCTTTCGATTCGCTCTTCGATAATTTCCATGTGAAGTAAACCTAAGAAACCAGTACGAAAACCAAAGCCCAATGCTTCTGATGTTTCTGGCTCAAAGACTAAGGAAGCATCGTTTAACTTTAGTTTATCAAGGGCATCACGAAGATCTTCAAATTGACTAGATTCAATAGGATATAGTCCACAAAATACCATTGATTTCATCGGTTGATAACCAGGCAAGGGGGAAGGAGCCGGTTGTTTAGCTAAGGTTACTGTATCCCCTACTCGTACATCTTGAATATTTTTAATAGAGGCAGCGATAAAACCAACATCGCCTGCTCCCAGATATTCTCGTTTTTCTTCTTTTGGATGCATTACTCCTAATTCGACTACTTCATACTCTGCTTTTGTTTCCATCAAACGAATTACATCTCCTTGATGGAGGGTACCGTTCATAATTCGACAGGAGATAATTACGCCACGATAAGAATCGAAGAAACTATCAAAAATCAAAGCTTGTAGAGGACTATCTTTATCTCCCTTAGGTGCAGGAATTCGCTCGACGATAGCTTCTAATAGCTCATCGATCCCCTGTCCTGTCTTCGCACTAGTTAAAATAAATTCATCTTCACTAAATCCAATCGCATCGATTAACTCTTGTTTTACTTTAGTAACATCTGCACTTGGTAGATCAATCTTATTGATTACTGGAATTATCGTTAGATCATTTTCTAAAGCTAGGTATAAATTGGCAAGGGTCTGTGCTTCAATTCCTTGAGCTGCGTCTACTACTAATAAAGCCCCTTCACAAGCAGCAAGACTCCTACTTACTTCATAAGAAAAATCAACATGTCCGGGGGTATCGATTAAATGTAAGATATAATCTTCTCCCTTAGTATGATAATTTAACTCTACAGCATTTAATTTAATCGTAATTCCACGTTCTCTTTCGATATCCATCGAGTCTAAAGTCTGTTCTTTTAATTCTCGTTTAGAAAGAGCACCAGTTGCTTCTAATAATCTATCGGCAAGAGTACTTTTACCATGATCAATATGCGCAATGATTGAAAAATTACGTATATTCTCTTTTCTCATTTTTACCACCAGATTCATTATACCAGATACCAGAAAAAGAAGAAAGATTTAAGTAAAAGTTTTATCAAACATAACCTTAGAAAAACAAAATAAAAACTGCAGTTTATTTAGGATTACCTGCAGCTTTATATATATTTTCTAGCTATTATTTAACGACATAAGGATTTTCTACCGTTCCGTCTCCTCCAGCTTCTACTTTAGTTCCTTTTTTGAGGGAAATGGCAGGACGAACCCCACAGTAATCGCCATCAAAGACATTATCATTACCTAGATTGCCACTTTGATAAATAACCATTACACGTGCATCGTCTTCATAATGCCAATAAGGAGAAAGAAGCCACCATGTATCATTATTATATAAATAATGATCTTTATTGGTTTGTGTAATTAATGGTAATGTACCAGCATATACTGCTTCATCTGCAGTTAATAAGGCAATTGGATAGGTTAAAGCTCCATTACCGTTTGCTTCACTTACCGTGAAACGATCGTTTTCATTTGAACATTCTAAAGTTGGTTGTTCCCTAGCTAAAATCCTACTATATGGACTATAAGCTGTTTCTGTATTTCCTATTCCTGTTCCGGATGTGAAACTTCGATCATTACACCATACGGTATCCTCTAGTTTAGCTGTATAAGAAGCTAGATTCTCACTATACCATGTATCGATTACTGATTTAACTGTTGAATCATTCGTATTTTTATGTGTATCTTCATAAGTAGATGAACCTGGCGTTCCATACATATAGCCTACATAGGCATTGTCATTACTATTAGCATTAAAGCTACTAGTTCCTATAGTAGTATCATCCCACATTGCCGTACACTGTCCATTTTCATCAGGTTCTCCATTATAGATTAACTTCACTCCACCAGTCTCGGTCGTTCTAACTATTTTCCAACAGAAGTTCGCAAATTTTACATTATTGTTTTTTACATCTCCACGATAATACATAATGGGATTAGGATTATTTTCTGTTCCATGTACAGTGTATAATCCTTTGCCGTTCGTATCACTAGAAAACCTCCCAAAGTCAATTCCTGTAGGACTAGTAACAAACTCACTAGCGATATTATCTGGTACTGCTTCTGTTTTAATGGTATCTACCAAAGCTTTATTAATGGTTTTCTGTTCTGTCGTTGCAATTACTTGCGCACTAAAAGTTAAACCTTGATCTTCATTTTGTGCTTGTCCGGTTTCTTGTAACCATATTTTTAGAATATAATAATGTTTCTCACCTGGACGAATAGCTAATTCAGTATCTAGTTCGATCGTACTATTTCCATCTATGAAACTACCGTTTATTATCTCGCTTTGCTCTATATAATTTTCATCGGCACTATATAGTTTCCATTTCAAGTTTTCACTATGGGTATCTTGTCCATTTTTTTGTAGAACAATATTATCTAAATACATATAATATGTTGCATCTAAAGTACCGGTATTTTCAACCGCAAACTGATGAACTCCTGCATCTACCTCTTCTGATGGAAAAATACCTTCTAATGTAATATCTTTACCGGTTAAATATGTTAGCTCTAACACACCACTTTGTACTACCTGTTCATCAGAAGTTCCTATAGCCGTAAAATAGGCATAGCTTGCTCCCATTAAAATTAAAGTAACAGCTACAATTAATAAACAAACAATTAAAGTCTTCTTATTCATCTTACTCTCACCTTCTATTCAACTACTATATATGGATTGTCAGCGGTTCCGTCTCCATCAGCTGTCACTTTGACTCCACGTTTTAAGGAAATTGAAGGTCTAACATTCAATTGACCATACACCGCAATCTCAAGTCCATCTATATCGTGGGTGAAATGATATGCTATCGTTGGACTATAAAAACCAGGTGATAGTGTCCAAACATGGTCTTTTGTAGCTAAATAGGTGTTGCTTTTTTGTTGGTGTACTCCTCCCGCATAGGCCACCTCATCCGCTGTTAATAAGGCTACTGGATAGGTTAAGGCACCGTTTCCATTCTCTTCGCTTACGGTAAAACGGTCATTAGGATTTACACATTCTAAACTAGGTGTTTTATTGTCATATAATCGATAATAAGCTCCGTATTGAGTATCATCCTCAATATCTGTTCCATCGCCTGGTGAGTTCAAGGAGATACTTCTATCGTTACACCATACTGTATCCTCTAACTTATCTGTATACTCTGTCATATTTTCTTCGTACCAACCATCAATTACAGTTTTAATTGCCGAATCATTTATGTTGGTATGCATTTCTTCGTAAGTAGCTGAAATATCTGTACTACCGTACATATAGTCAACTCCAGCATTAGTATATATATCCCTATTATTGAAAGTACTAAAAGCTATCTCTTTAGCAGCTGAATTACAAGCTCCGCTTGCGTCTGGCTCTCCATTATAAATTAATTTCACTCCACCTGTTTCGGTCGTTCTTACAATCTGCCAACAATAGTTTGCGAATTTTACATTATTATTTTTTACATCTCCTCGGTAATACATAATTGGGTTAGGGTTACTTTCTGTTCCATGCAAGATATATACACCTTTACCGTTAGTATCACTAGATACTTGACTAAAATCAATACCTGTAGAACTAGTAACAAACTCACTAGCGATATTATCGAGTACTGCTTCTTCTTTAATCACGTTTACTAGGGCTTTATTCACTTTCTTTTTCACCGTTGTTGCTTCAACTATCGTACTAAATTTTAATCCCTGATCTTCATTTTGTAATTCACCGGTTTCTTGTAACCAAATCTTTAAAATATAGTAGTGTTTCTCTTGAGGGGCAATCGCAATATCCGTATCTAGTTCAATTGTGTTGTTCCCGTCCGAAAAATCTCCAGAAGCAATTACGTCTTGCTCTGTATAATCTTCATCGGCACTATATAATTTCCATTTTAAATTACTACTCTGGGTATCTTCTCCCTCTTTCTGTAGGGTAATATTATCTAAATATAAATAATATATTGCATCTAAGGTCCCAGTATTTTCTATCGTAAATTCATGAATACCAGCTTCTGTTTCTTCAGAAGGAATTATATTTTCTAATAATATATTCTTTCCATTTGTATAGGTTAGACTTAGTACACCACTTTTCACTATTTGTTCATCCGAGTTTTCCAAAGCTGTAAAATAGGCATAACTTATACCTATTAAAGCTAAAACACCAACTATAATCAATACACAAACGATTATTTTCTTCTTTTTCATATTACTCCCTCCTACTTTATTCAAGTATAACATAAGGATTTTCTACTGTTCCTTCTCCGCTTTCTACTTTAGTGCCTTTCTTAAGAGAAATAGAGGGACGCACACCGACGGAATTGGATGAGCTGGAGTAGCTGAGGCTATCCGTTGTGTTCAGAAAGTACACACGAGCATCGTAGCTATAGAAATAGTTAGGGGACATAGTCCACCAGAGATCAGCATTATCCAAATAATAATTATTCTTATTCTCTCTCCCATCAATTATACCTGCATATGCGATTTCATCTGCTGTTAATAACGCAATCGGATAAGTTAAAGCCCCATTACCATTCTCACTACTTACTGTGAAACGATCATTTTCATTTACACATTCTAAAGTAGGTATCTTATTTATCATTAATCTGTATCTTGCTCCATAATCTGTATAATCTGCACCCGCTCCTGTTCCTGAATCAAATGGGGAAATGCTTCGATCATTACACCACACTGTATCTTCTAACTGATCTGTATATTCTGTCATATTTCGACTATACCACTCATCAATTACCGTCTTAATCGTTGAATCGTTCGTATTTTTATGTGTTTCTTCATAAGTAGATGATCCCGCTGTACCATACATATAGCCGACATATGCGTTGTCATTATCATTCGTATTAAAAACACTGTCTGATAACATCGATGAACTTCCCCAAGCTGTACATTGCCCATTATTATTTGGACTACCATTATAGATTAGCTTTACTCCTCCTGTTTCCGTTGTTCTAACTATTTTCCAACAGAAGTTTGCGAATTTTACATTGTTATTTTTTACATCCCCTCGGTAATACATGATTGGATTAGCATCATTTTCTGTTCCATGTAAAATATATAGTCCTTTTCCGTTTGTATCACTTGATGTTTGTGAAAAATCAATTCCTGTAGGACTGCTTACATAAGTACTTTGAATATTATCCAATACTGCTTCTGGTTTTATCATCTCCACTAATTCTCTGATAGCGATGGTAACAGGGATCTTATTCCCTTGTTCTAAGACTAGCTCTCTTCCTATTAATCCGCCTTGGCAACCTAATTCAATTGTTACAGGAGATGTACTGTTATTTTCTATTTCAACAATAATCGTTTTAGTGCCGTTTGGTGTTATCTCCCCGGTCGGTAAGCTCTCACTAATATTTTCATAACAAACCACACTAATTTTCTCTTTTTCTTCCTGACTTAGTGCTTCCATAATTTGATAATAGACTTCATATTCCGTGTCCTTTTCATTATTGCTTGTTATATTCATTGTCACTGTTTGTTTAGAACCAGACGGTACTTGGATTTTTCTATTTTCTAAACTATCCGAGGTAATCGTATACGTTAATTCTACTCCATTTAACGTTAAGGCATTTTTATTTTCTTTGGTTAATTTATAATAAGAATAAGAACTATTGATTGCACATAAACAGATAAATAATACCGCAATAATTATATATTTTAATTTGGGCTTTATTTTTTTCATTTTAAGTATCATTCCTTTCTTATATCAATGTTACGATTAAGCAATAATTACGCTACCTTCACTTCCTAACTTGTCTTTTATCCAAGTTTGAGCTGTAGCATCTTTTACAATAATTTGGATGTTAGATGGGTTGTTACCAAACATCTCCCTAGAGTCAGTTACTGCTGTAAAAGTAGCATTTCTTAAATCTAAGCTAGTTAAACTAAAACAGTTATCGAACATCTTCCACATATTGGTTACTTGTGTGGTGTCAAAATTACTTAAATCTACAGTAGTTAAACTCCTACACTCATTAAACATACCACCCATATTTTCCACTTTTGATGTGTCGAAACTACTGACATCTACTTGCACTAAAGCATCGCAGTACCAAAAGAGACTAGACATGTCTGTCACTTATGAAGTATCGAAATGACTTAAATCTAGACTTGTTAGGCTTTGGCAACCTTCAAACATTGAAGCCATATTATCTACTTGTGAAGTATTAAAATTACTGATATCTAAACTCGTCAAATTAGTACACCAACCAAACATGGAGCTTGTAACTGTCACCTTGCTTGTATCGAAATTACGTAGATCTAAGTTGGTTAGCCCTCTACAATTAAAAAACATCATCCACATACTTGTCACTTGTGAAGTATCAAAATACTCTAAGCCTTCGATACTTTGCAAATTGCTAAAATCCGCAAACCACTCATAACAATCCGAATTAGCTTGCATAACCCCATCACTTTGGATATAAGCTGTATAAGTTGATTGATCGCTGTTTAATACTAAATAAGCCATAATACTACCATCGTTTGCTTCGGAAATATCATGTTGATATGCGGCATTACTTATACTTTGTTTTTGGTTTTGGAATATTACTTTAGTAATTGAACTTTTGTACTGCCAGAAAGCTTCATTGGAATCTTCACTTTGTAAGATTGGGATAGAGACAACTGGGATCTTATTTCCTTGTTCTAGGACTAGGTCTCTTCCTATTAATCCACCTTGACAACCTAATTCAATCGTTACAGGGGATGTACTGTTGTTTTCTATTTCGACAATAATCGTTTTAACTCCGTCTGGTGTTATCTCACCGGTTGGTAAACTCTCACTAATATTTTCATAACAAGTAACACTGATCTTCTCTTTTTCTTCCTGACTTAGTGCTTCTATGATTTGATAATACACTTCATATTCTGCATCCTTTTCATTATTACTTGTTACATCGAAAGTAATTGTTTGTTTAGAACCAGCTGGTACTTGAATCGTTTTATTTTCTAAACTATCCGAAGTAATCGTATAGTCTAATTCTACCCCATTTAACGTTAGGGCATTTTTATTTTCCTTAGTTAACTTATAATATGAATAGGAACTACTTATCGCACATAGACAAAGAAATAATACCGGGATGATTATATATTTTAGTTTGGGCCTTATTTTTTTCATTATTTTCATTTACTCACACTACCTTATATAGTCTAATGGCTTATATTATTCTAATACTATTTTAATGAAAGTATTTTTCTTCGTCAAGTAAGAACGGAAAATAATTAGTAGTTTACACGTTCTATCAAAAGAAAAAGTAGTCACCGCTTTTGATGACTACAGTTATCCATTCATTACACTTTCTAATTTACCAAATAGATAATCTAAGGTATTTTGAAATGTTTTTCCAATCGCATTAGATATTTTTAGAGATAATTTAGAAAGATTATTATTGTATGTTTCTTCTTTATTGATCACATAGTTCTCAATATCGATTGGGCGGTTATTTTTTACATCTTCTTCAAACTGTTTGATTTGGTTTTCGGTTAATACTGTTTGGTTTCGTGCTTGATAATCGATATACCCAGCATTTGAAGCACTATAAAGACCGATAAAGAGAAAAACTAAAGTAAGAAAGATAATCCGGATAATATTATTTTTCATGAGTGTTCTCCTATATATTCTGCTAATACAGTAGCAATAGCATCCGCAGTATTTAACACTTCTTCAATTGTGTTTTCTGCTCCTCCTACTTCAAACAGAATCGTATTTTTATCAAAATCCTGATTATAAACGCCATTTACGCCTTTACCTTCTTTTTTATAGATCCCTCTAGTAATGCCTGGATATTTTTCTTCTAACATATTATTGATGGTAGTGGTTACCTCTAAGTTTGCTTGGTAATTGGGGTTTTCTAAGCCGATAATGAATAAAATTTTGGCATAACCTTTTCCATTGATCGTCGCCGTTGAGATCTTTTTTGAAACGGAATCACGGTGTAGATCGATGAAATATTGTAAGGAGGGATTTTTCTCTTTGGCGTCGGTCATTAACATTTTAGTTACTTTATAGCTAGAAGCATAGTTCCAGTTGTTTGTTTGAAGAAAAGCGGAAACATCGTTTTCTTCCACTATTGTCGGTATTCCTTTGTCGTTTAATTTTTCTCGGACAATATAACTGAGCATCATCACATTAGGAGTAACGTTGTAGCTTTCTTGGTTTTCTTGCTTGTATTCTTCTAATTGATGTGTGTTATATAAATAGACGATCGGTTCTTTTTCTTCTTCATTATCGGGATAAGGATCAGGAACATATTCACTACCTGTTGGTTGGCTCTTTTCATCGCTGGAGTTTGAAGAATAGTCCTGGTATGAATAGTGATTTTTGATCATTTGAAAGGGATTTTTTAAATCGATATTAAAGATAGAAAGAATAGAGTCTAAGGGGGATTTTTCTTTATCTTTTTCGTAGGAAAAATTAGGGTTTCCCTCGGCTAGTAATAAACGGACAAATTCACTGTTACTGATCGGTTTGGAAGAAGAGATTTTACTCATCGTATAAGAAAACGAAATTCCAAATACAATGAGTATAACCACTAGTTTAAATAGATAACTTTTTTTCTTTTTTCTTGTTCTTTTTTTCGTTTTATCACCTACTTTACGTTTACTATAGCAGGCTTCTTCCGAATTATATGTCGAAATTTTTATGAAGGGTACGATTTATACTATTTGCGATTACAGAAGATAGTTTTTCCATTAAAAAATCAATTTCTTTGGGTGTTACCATCATGTTATAACCGATTGGGGTTAGAACCTCGAAAATTAGTTCTTTTCGTTCTTCTTCGTTCAGTAGGCCAATATGGCCAAATAATTCTTCTTTTTCTTGAGGAGCTAGTTCTCCCGGATAATCTAGGTAATTTCGTTTAGTAATCGGGATCAGTTTATTTTTATTCATGTTTTCTTTATTATATGCGAAGTGTTTATATAAGTATTCTATGGTATCACTAACAACCGTAATCGCTTCAATTACGGTTGGTACACCAATAGAAATTACCGGAATTCCTAAGTGTTCTTGATCGATTGCTTTTCTGTTATTACCAATCCCACTACCTGGATGAATTCCACTATCGGTCATTTGGATCGTTTTGTTGATTCTATCTAATGAAATGGAAGCTAAAGCATCGATAATAATTAGAAAGTCCGGATGTGTTCGTTCGATAATTCCCAATATCATATCACTGCTTTCAATTCCGGTAGTGGCTAAAACACCTGGGGTAAAAGCAGAGACATTACGATAATTACTAGATACTTCTATTCCGGGAGTATCGAATAGATACTTAGTGACTAATACTTTTTCGATGACTTTTGGACCTAAGGAGTCTGGGGTCGATTCTTTATTGCCAAGTCCTACTACTAAACAAGAAGCATCCTCTTTAATCTTTAAATGATTAAGCATCGCTTTTAGATAACGCGTAACTACTTCTTCTACTCGTTTTTGATTTTCTTTATCGGTTACATCTAAAAAAGCAACGGTTGTATATTTCCCCTTTTTCTTTTTAAACTCATTGCCTTCATCTTTAATCACAATATCGACTACTTCGATCTCTTTATCCTTCTCCGTATGCAGATCAACCTTGTTTTTATCATACTCTCCCGTATATAAATCAATTAATAAATCCGTCCTAATTTGGTAGTTTTTCATATCAATTTCTTTGTTCACAGTATCACCTACTAGTTATTTTTACCAAAAACAGTAACTTTTATTTGCATTTTTATCAAAAGTTTGTTAGAATTAAACTGTTATAAAAGTGAGGTGAAAACATGCCAAATATTAAAAGTGCGAAAAAAAGAGTGATCACAAGCGCTAAAAGAAAAGAACAAAATAATATTGTAGAATCTAGTATGAGAACTGCAATGAAGAAGTTTGAAAAAGCAGTAAAAACAAACGATAAAGAACAAGCTGATATCGAATTAAAGACAGCTGTAAAAAGAATCGACAAAGCAGTAGCTAGTGGATTAGTTCATAAAAATAAAGCAGCTAGAGAAAAATCAAGATTAATGAAAAAGAAAAATGAAATGGAGTAAAAGTTTTACTTCTTTTTTTATTTTGTGTTTGCTATAATGAGTATAGGGTGATACGATGAAAAAAATAATAACTTTGGTTCTTTTAGTAGCTATCTTTTTAGGGTGTGTGGTCTATAATGAAGAAATTATTGGCTTTATAGTAGAGAAGTTTTTTCAGACACAGAAGACAAGTACTGTTTTGGAAAATAATGAGTATGCTAGTAATCGTGATTACCAATTTGTTCAGATTACGGATGATTTTACTCCTCATAATAAACAAGATATTTTAAATATTTACTATACAGTGATTAATTCAGGGATGACGAATTTTGTTTTCTATTGTCCTAAGGATTATACGGAATGTATTAATGATGTGAATTATGTGTCAAATAATCAATCGCTACTTTCTAATATTAATAATTTTGTTCAAGTATACAATAGTTTTAGTCATATCGAAACGGAATTTGATAATTTAGGAAGAGTTGAGGTTACGATTCATCATACGTATACGGATGAGCAGATTCAAGCGATTGATGAGGTTGTTGATTCTCTTATGACATCGATTCTAACCGATGGGATGAGTGAAGAAGAACAGATTAAAGCCATTCATGATTATATTATTAATCATACGAAATATGATAAAGAACGAAGTGATAATAAGATTAAAAAATATCATTCTGATATTGCTTATGGGGCTTTAATTGAACATTATGCGATTTGTGGTGGATATGCTGATAGTATGAAGATTTTTCTTGACCGATTGGGGATTGAAAACTTTAAAATTGCGAGTGAAAATCATATTTGGAATTTTGTTAAGGTTGATGGTACTTGGTATCACTTAGATCTAACTTGGGATGATCCGGTAACGGATACTGGAGAAGATATCTTAGAATACGATTATTTCTTAATTACTACTGAAGAGTTACTGACTAGAGAAAATGATCAACATATTTATGATCAAAATGTTTATATTGAAGCTGCCGCTTAAAAAAAGGAATTATACCTCGTAAAACAGGTTATAATTCCTTTAATTTTGTTTTCTGTTTCTCTTTTCTTTCTTCAAAAAATTGATCGATTTTTTTCATTAGAATGGAGCTTTTCGCTTGAGAAAGTGAATAAGTTTTGCTTTGAAGGAGGTTCTCTACTTCTTTTCTAAACGGATCGATATTTTCTTCTGGAACAAGAAAAATTATTGCTTTTAAAGCGATCTCATCAGCTGGTGTCATTATATTTAACTGGGAAGGTTGTCGTTTTATTCCTATTAAAGTGTTTTCGATGCCTTGATAAAGAAAAGTAAATAGTTCTTGTTCAAGAATGTTGTTTTTCTTCTTACTTTGAGTATTTAATAATTGAATAGACGTTAATTCTTCTTTCTCTTGATTACTGGTATCATAGATAAAGTAAGATTCCATTAACGTTCTTAAATACGCATACATGTAATAATACGTTCTTAATATCGCTTTTTCTTTATTCTTGGCTCGGCTAATTTTTTCTTCATAAAACAGGGATTGTAGTTTAAAAAAATCGGCTTTGATCAGTTCTTTAAAGAGATCGATTTGAATAATTTTTCCTAATTCTTCCTGACGATATTCATGATTTTGTTTGGCAATATCGAATAGAGGTTGATATAAATAAGATGTTTTCTTGGCTAATCGATCTTCTTTCCGAGTCATTCGTAATAATTCCGCACTATTTTTTGGACATTGCTTGATCCTAGTCTTTACCCGATGTTGAAACTGTTGATATTCCTTAGAACGTGGATCAAGGTGTTGATATAGATCATCTTCGAGTTGAATAGCTTTAGCTAGAAGTTGTTTCGTTTCTAAATAAGACGGTGTAGCTTCCTCTAAATCCACTAAATGATTATATAATTTCATGATGGCTCGATCAAGTTGATCAATTCTATCAAATAAATTTTGGCTCATGGTTATCCTCTTTCTATTATGTGGATCGCTTCTTCAATTGTTTTTTCAAAATGATTAAGGTCTACTTCTAACCATTTAATATTAGGAAATTGGTGACGGAAAAAGGTATATTGTCTTTTGGCATAGTGCCTTGAATTTTGCTTTATCTTCTCTACTGCTTCTTCTCGGGAACAACTACCGTCGAAATAATCATATAACTCTTTATATCCGATCCCGGTTTTTAATGCTTTGCTATGAATATTTTGATCATAGAAGAACTTTACTTCTTCGATCAAGCCTTCTTTTACCATTTGATCTACTCTTTGATTAATTCGGTGATATAAAAGATCACGATCTAAAGTTAAGGCAATCATCTTAAAGTCATATAACGGTTGGTTACCTCGTTTTTCTTCGACCGTATTATTTTCATAGCGTTCTAATAGACGTAATAGTCGTCTAGGATTATTAGGATCAACTGGGATCTCATCGGTATATTGTTGAAGTTTTTCTAGAATTTCTTCTTTTGATAAATCTTTATTTCTATTTGTTTTTTCTTCTTTAGGAAAACGATAATCATAAAGAGCAGCTTTTAAATAAAGACCGGTTCCACCAACGATAATCACGTTTTTACCTCTTTTTCTAATCTCTTCGATAGTTCTTCGACAATCTCTTTGATAATCATAGACACTATACTCTTCTTCAACATCGACAATATCGAATAAGTGATGAGGGATGTTTTCTTTTTCTTCTTCTTTAACTTTAGCGGTTCCGATATCTAGTTTGCGATAAACTTGCATACTATCGGCATTGATAATTTCTGCGTTCAATTTCTTCGCTAGTTCAATACTTAACTTGGTCTTCCCTACTCCGGTTGGACCTACGATACAAATAATCATTGTTCATTTCCCTCCCGATGGTAAAGAGCATAAAAGGTATCGCGATGTTGTTTGTGTTTAACTTTTTTTATTTCAAAATGATTTCTCTTTTTGATTATTTTTTCTAATTCTTTTAGTGCTTCTATATTTTCTTTAAAGAAGAGAGAGTCTTCATTATCACATACCCCAACAACAAAACTTCCTCCCCTAGCTAGATGATGAACAAGTGCTTCAGTATCACGATAAATACCGTTGCTGATATAACAAGTATTATGATCCAATTGAAGATTAGGATCTAGTTCTTGACGGATCACTAACTTTCCGTATTCTGATTGAATAATCGTCGAGTCCGAGTGATCAAGGTAAGAAGTAACACTATATTCGTCATGAGCGACGGTTTCTAATAGATGATCACTTTCTTTAATTAAGTGATATCGTTTTAATGCTTTCGCAAAAGAAAAATTATTTTTGGATTGTTTTCTTAAAAACATTAAGTACTCCTCTAAAACCATAGGAGAATAACTATTTAAATAATAGGTGTATAAACTGGGATCTTGTTTAATTTCGCGAACGAATCGTTTTAGTAATTGTTGTTCCATATAAACTCCTTACATTGCTCTTTTAAAGAGCTTTTCTAAATCATATTTGGAATAAGTAATAATTGTCGGTCTACCATGGGGACAAGTAAAGGGATTGTCACAGTTTCTTAAGCGCTCCAGTAGAACTTCCATATCTTCTAACATGATGTGGTCATTGGCTTTAATTGAAGCTTTACAAGCAACGGTTGCGGCGATATGATGGAAAAACTTTTCTAATTGAAAGTTTTCTTGTTGAATGATAATATCGATGATTTGACGAACGGCTTGTTCTGTTTTGGCTTTCGTCAACCATACAGGTAAAGAACGAATCACAATCGTCTGTAAGCCAAATTCTTCATAGGTGATTCCTAGCTGATCTAAGCACGAAAAGTTTTGTTTTAAACGTAGATATTCATTAGTAGGAAACTCTAACGTAAGGGGCACTAATAGATCCGTGGTTACCCTTTTGGGATTAGCTAATTCGTGTAGATAGTACTCATAGTTAATTCGCTCATTAGCCGCATGTTGATCGATGATGAACATTCCCTCTTCATTTTCAGCGATGATGTAAGTTCCATGCACTAACCCGACCGGATACATTTTTTTAATCCGCTCTTTCTTTTCTGTTTTTGGTTCTTCGCCTTTAGAAAAAGAGGTTGCTTTTTCTTCTTGAACTTCAAAATTTAAAGTCATTTTTTCAAATTCTTGGTATTCTTTTTGTTTTTCCTGTGGATCAAATTCAAGGTTAGTCTTAGGGGTATAATTGGTTCTAATCGATGTTTTTACCCCCTCTACTTTCGTTTCTAAGGAAGCATCGGGAATTAGTGTTAACTTTTCTAATTGGTCTTTAATGGTTGTCGTGATTAACTCTTTCAATGTATCCATCTTAGAAAACTTAATATCCATTTTAGTCGGATGAATATTTACATCGATCAGTGCTGGATCTACTTCTATTTTTAAGACGATGATCGGGTATTTATCTGGAGGAATATAGGTGTGATAACTATCGGTAATCATCCGAATTAAATCATGATTTTTGATTAATCTACCGTTTACTAAAGTCGTAATGGCATTTTTATTACTGCGCATTACTTCCGGATAAGAAATATAACCAGATAGTTCATAATCCATATTTTCATTCTTAACAGCAACCATCTTTTTCACAACAGATAATCCATAAATATCGTGAATTACTTTCAACAGGCGATTACTACCATCCGTACTCAATAATGTTTTTTGATTGTTGGTTAACACAAATTTAATATTCGGAAAACTAAGTGCCATCTTATCGATATATTCACTAATATAAGCAAGTTCTGTATATAAACTCTTTAAATACTTAAGACGTACAGGAGTATTATAGAAAAGATTTTCTACGGTAATTATCGTTCCTTTTCTTAAATCACAAGAATCTATACTTAGAATCTTACCCCCTTCGACGTTCACTTTAGTTCCTTCTTTACCATTACTCGTTCTTAGTTCCATTTTAGAAACACTAGCTATAGACGGTAAGGCTTCGCCACGAAACCCTAAGCTATCGATATTAAATAGATCATCGACGACTTTTAATTTAGATGTTGCATGTCTAGAAAAAGCGATCACCGCATCATCTTTATCCATTCCGATACCATTATCCGTGACCGTAATTCTTTTTACTCCTGAATCTTCTAAATCAATCTTAATCTCTGTACTATTCGCATCAATCGCATTTTCTACTAATTCTTTAACGACATTCATACATCTTTCGACTACTTCTCCAGCCGCAATCTTATTGGCTAAGATTTCATCCATTATTTTTATTTTACTCATGCTTTTTATCCTCGTTTATTAATACTTTTACTAGTGGTTTTTCTTTACCATAGATCATATTATGCAAAGTAAGACTTTCTGTGAAATGTTGTTTAATTAATTCTTCTAATCCTTCTGTTCTTGCTAACTCTAAAGGATGATATTGATAATATTGATCGGCTGTATGAAAACCCATTTGATAAAAATTATCAAAATCTAGTTCCTGTTCTTCTTTTTGAAAAGGTACTCCACTTCTTAACGAAGATTGTTTAATTCTACCCTCTAGAAAACCTAATTTATAATGAAGATAATCTAAATTAGGATATTCTTCCATAGAGAAAGACTCCGTTTTATTCTCTTCTTTCTCATAGGCTCTTATTTTACTATAACACTCTAGTAACATCTCTTCATTAATAAACGTTGCGCGAAGTAAATGTTGATTCGTAAATGGTTTATCAATTTGGTTCATATACTCATAGAGTGGTTTTAAATTAGAAACATAACACCCCTGGTTTCGGTTATCGAGCTCTTTTTTCTCTTTATATAAGCCTAAGACTTGTCCAAAAGAAGAAAAATGGGGAAACAATTGATAGGAATAATGATTTCCTTTTTCTTGTTTCCAAACTTCTAATGAAGAAAAGCGAGGATCGATAATTTTCTCTTCTACTCCTACGATTGTTTTATGAGGAAAAAAATAGTTTTTATTCTTTCCCGCAACAAAGATATCTCCTACATATAAATCGCATAAATTATATACTACTGACATACTTACTCCCCCTTAAATATAGATATTGCTTCAGATTGGTTCTTATCATATCATAATTCTTTTAAATATTCAAAAAATTTTACAGCTACATCGTGATTTAATACTGTTTCTAATTCTTCTAATGATGCTTCTTTCATTTTCTTTAGGGAACCAAACTTCTTTAATAAGGCATTTTTTCTTACTTCTCCTATTCCCGGTGCCATATCTAAAAGGGAAGCAAGAGCGCCTTTACTTTTGATATTTCGGTGATAACTGATCGCATAGCGATGAACTTCTTCTTGAATGATATTTAAAAATAAGAATAGATTACTATCTTTAGGTAATGGTATTTCTTCTAAATCTTGATTTAATAAGATATTGGTTTTATGTTTATCGTTTTTCTTTAATCCAGCAATAGGAATCATAAGGTGTAACTCTTCTAATACTTCTTTAGCGGCTGTTATTTGTAGTTCTCCCCCATCAACTAAGATGAGATCTGGGGGAATTACTTCTTCCATCAACACTTTGAAATAGCGACGGTAAATGACTTCTTTCATCGCACTGAGATCGTCTTTTACTTCGGCGGTAATTTTAAATTTACGATATTCGTTTTTATTCGGTAAGAAGTGATCAAAAACAACCATACCCCCTACATAGAACGTACCAAAAAGATGAGAGTTATCGAATGCTTCAATTCGCTCTAGTTTTGGTAAATGAAGTAAATTTCGTAACTCTTCTTCTACTTGTAAGCGATTATTCTCTTCTTTTTCGATATTTTCATATTTTTCAGTAAGAGAAACTTTCGCATTCTCACAAGCTAAGTCGAGTAATTTTTTCAAATCTCCTCGCTTAGGTGTTGTTACTTTACGATCTAAATATTCACTAAGTAATTCGCTATTTACATTCTCTGATACTAAAATCTCTTTAGGTAGATTATTTTTATCATAAAACCGAATAATATAATGGGTTAGATCTTCTTCTAATTGATCGATACTGTGAAAGATTTCATTATGTTTACCAAACAGTAGGCCTTCACGGATAAAAAATACTGTAACGGAAAGATAGTTTTTATCTTGATAAAAGCCAAACAAATCAAAATGATAGTTCTTATTTAAATCGATTTTTTGTTTAGAAAGGGTAATATCGATATCGGCTAACATGTTCTTTAACTCTAAGGCTTTTTCAAAGTTTAATGCTTCACTTGCGCGCATCATATCTTCTTGTAGACGTTTGATGATGATTTCGTTATTTCCTTTTAAGAAAGAAACAATTTCTGCCATCATTTGTTCTTGTTGTTTAGGATCTACTTCTTTTTCACAATACCCTAAACACTCGCCAATATGATAATAAAGACATAACTCTTTCTTTAGATTTTCACACTTTCTAAGGGGATAAATCCGGTTTAACATATTTACGGTCTTTCTAGCGGCTCCTACATTAGGATAAGGACCAAACAGACGACTTTTATGACGTTTACGATTTACGTTACGAACGATTCTTAACCGTGGATATTTTTCCTCCGTAAGTTCAATATAAGGATAGCTCTTATCGTCCTTAAGTAAAATATTATACTTAGGATTATACTTCTTAATCAAAGTAATCTCTAGAATTAAGGACTCTAACTCTGTTGAAGTAACAATATACTCAAAATCGACGATATCCGCAACTAACATTGCGGTTTTTCCTGTTACTGCCCCTGTAAAATAACTTTTTAAACGATTTTTTAAGTTCTTCGCTTTTCCTACATAGATGATTATACCATCTTTATTCTTCATCTGATAACTACCGGGTAATTCCGGAACTAGTTTTAATTTTTGACGTATATGTTGTTTAATCTCATCCTTCATAGAAACACTCCTTCATCTAGTAGTATTATATCACGTTTTAGTTCAATTATCTGTTTAAAACTCATATTATTTAGCAGGTGGGGTAGATGAAGAAAAAAGGAATCATTATACTGGGATTATTTATTATTAGCCTAATTATTGTTTCTTGTTTTTTATGTCCTAAAAAAGAAGAAAAAAAGACCGAAATCATGACGATTGTTGAAGATAATCCTGATGCGGTAATCAGTATTCATTACCCGAAAACTCATATTCAACGTTTAGATCAAAAAATAGAAAGTGATATTGTGAAGCAATATATTTCTTTCTATGAACAGTATGGAAATAGTGATTATCTTATGGATAGAGATGAATTAAATATCGATTATCAGTATTATGAAACAGAAGATAAAGTGATTAGTATTGCGTTAACTGTCTATATTCATAGTTATAAATTACAGTATCCCTCTTGGCATATTAAAACTTATCATTTTAACGGTAAGACGGAAAAAGAAATGCAGTTAAAGGATTTATTTCAGGAAGAAAAGTTTGGTACCGTTATCGATAAAATAAGAACGATGATGATGGAAGAATACCGGGACTCTATTCTTCCTGAAAACTTAGAACAACTTTTGTCCGATGATTTTATTCATTACCCCTACTTTTCTTTTGATCAAGATTACTTTTATTTTTATTTTCCAGAAGAGGTTTTAGCTAGTGATTATCCGGAAATGATTACGGTTAAACTTCCGATTGAGGAATTACCACTTAAAATAAAACTAAGTAAGAATAAGCCTAAACAAGTACAAACAAGTGGAAAGATAGAAGAAAATATTATCGATCCTAAAAAGCCGGTAGTGGCACTTACTTTTGATGATGGACCAAGTGCTTATACTAATGAGATTATCGAAATTTTAAAGAAGTATGAGGTTTGTGCGACTTTTTTTGTCTTGGGCAATAAAGTAGAAGATTATCAAGATGTATTAAGAAAAAGTATTGCTTATCATAATGAACTGGGGAACCATTCTTATAATCATAAATGGCTTAGCCGACTATCGATTAGTAGTTTAAAAGAACAAGTGGAAAAGACACAACAGATTTTGAAAGATACGGTTTCTTATCAACCTAAGTACTTGCGCCCTACTTATGGTTCAGTGAATGATAGGATCAGGAAAAATACGGATTTAAAGATTGTTTTATGGACAGTAGATACTAAGGATTGGAAGATTAAGAATATCGATCGGATTGTAGAGAAAGCAACGACGAATATTAAAGATGGGGATATTATTTTAATGCATGATATTTTTGAACGCAGTGCGAAAGCTTTAGATAAAATTATCCCTATTTTAAAAGAACAGGGATTTCAATTTGTAACGATCAGTGAATTAGAAGAAGTAAAAAAGCTAAGAGGTTACATCCAAGTAGAATAGAAAGAAAAAATGAGCTATTTATTCAGGCTAATAAATAACTCATTTTCCTTATGATGCGATGATCGCTGTACCGCCTTCACCTTCAGTATCTAGGGCATTTTGTATCCAACTCTGAGCTGTAGCATCTTTTACGATGACTCGGATGCTAGATGGAACACCATAAAACATGCTATCATAAGAAGTTACTGCTGTAAAAATAGCATTGCGAAAATCTAAGTTTGTTAAATTATTACAATTAGCAAACATACTACCCATATCTGTCACTTGTGATGTTTCAAAACTGCTGATATCCAAACTTCTTAAATTATCACATCCATTAAACATATAATACATATTTGTTACTTGCGAGGTATTGAAATGACTTAAATCTAGGCTTGTTAAACTATCACAAGTATAAAACATCTCTCTCATATTTGTTACATTTGATGTATCGAAGTTTCTTAAATTTAAACTCGTTAAATTAATACAGCCCCAAAACATATTACTCATATCTATCACTTGGGATGTATCAAAGTGATTAACATCTAGATTTACTAAACTCTTGCAGTGATAAAACATTCTATTCATATCTGTCACTTGCGAAGTATCAAAGTTACTTAAATTTAAATTAGTTAAGTTACTGCATTCAGAAAACATACTACTCATGCTTGTTATTTGTGATGTATCAAAGTGACTAACATCTAGGTTTGTTAAACTACTGCATCTATTAAACATCATAAGCATATTAGTTACTTGGGAAGTATCAAAATGACTTAAATCTATATTAGTCAAACTACTGCATCTATTAAACATATTACTCATATTTGTTACTTGAGAAGTGTCTACATATTCTATTTTCTCTATTGTGATTAATTTAGAAAGTTCTGAAAATAAGTAATACCCGCTCGATAAATATATTTTATCATTTCCTTGAATATATAAAGTATAAGTTTGGTCTGTCTCTTCTTGGTTTGATACTAGATAAGCCATACAGTTACCATCATTATTTTTTGATACATCCCAACTATGGGTAGCATCAGGAATAGGACTCATTTTATTTTGGAATACTACTTTTGTAATCGAATCACTATATTGGTAAAAGGTCTCGGTAGAATTATTATAATTTCTTTCTCGCATTACACTTTGTTTTCCTGTTGGTTCTTGTTTTTCTAAGGTATCCACCTGCATTTTTAATCTAAGACTTAATCCTTGATCTTCATTTTGTAATTTACCAGTTTCTTGTAACCATACTTTTAGAATAAAGCTTTGACTTTCTTCAGGAGATAAAACCATGTTGGTCTTAATGACGAACTCATCATCACCACTTAAATAACCAGAACTAGGGGAAAAGTTACCTTCTTTAACAAGAGTTCCTTCGGTATAATCGCTATCGGCTAAATATAATGCCCATTTTAAATTAAATGAAGTGACCTCCATATTATTTTGTGTTAAGCTCATATCAACAAAACTAATATTATAATTGGCATCTAATGTTCCCGTATTTTCTACAGTAAATTTGTGAATAGAGGCATTTTCTTCTTCGGTTGGGATAATGTTTTGTGCCAAGATATTTTGTTCTGTCTGATAGGTTAGTTCTAATACCCCACTTTTTACTACTTGTTCATCAGAATTCGCTATTGCGGTAAAGTACGCATAACTTACTCCTGTTACTACTAAAGTAACACCGAGTAGCATGATAATCAATAAAAAATATTTTTTCTGACTCATTATTCCACTCCTATTCTACTATATAATAGTATACCTTTCTGTTGGTGTTTTGACAAGGGCGAAATCCAAATACGATTATGAAATAATAAAAAAAGCACTAATGTTTTCATTAGCACTTTCATTGATTATTTTAACCAAGACTCTATCTTTTCTTTTGGTGTAAAACCAATATTCTTAGTCTTTTCTTCTCCATTTTCAAAGAAGATTAAAGTTGGAATACTCATAATTCCGTAATCCATAGCTATATCTTCATGTTGATCAACATCTACTTTAATCACTTTTAAATCTTTATGTTCTTCTGCAAGTTGATCAATAACTGGATGCATCATTTTACAAGGACCACACCATGTTGCATAAAAATCAACTAATACTTTTCCTTTTTTTATTTCTTCTAAAAAGTTTTCTTCTTTTAACTCTATAATCATTCTATCATTCTCCTATCTATATTTATTTAATATGCTATCGATACCGACAATGTTAATCTTATCCGCATCTACTAATTTAACTACATAATCTGTAGAGATAATACCATGTTTTAACATTACATCAATAGCTTCTTTATTTAAGGTATTAGGATCACTATCTCCATATTCTACACCAAGAGTGTATATATCTTGGAAAGTTTCTACTAAGTCATTAGCAAATCCAGATAAAACAGGGGTAGAATTTAAAATCTTAGGCGTTAATTCACTACCTTCAAATTGTTTAATATTGAAAGCTGGTTGTTTAAAGAAGAATAAAACAATAAATGCGATGATAAAGCCTTCTATTAATCCAACTACTAATCCTAAAAGTTTAGATGGTATTCCTAAAATAATCGTATATTTAAAGATCTTTTCTATTACTCCTGTTATACTAATTAAGACATTTAAAACTATTTCTAAAAGAGCAAAAATAATTAAGAAAGAGATTAACTGGTATAAAATAATATTTAAAGTGGTAACTCCTTTAAAAGCCCCAAAGAAATCGAAAAATGGTAAATGTAAACTTAGGAATTCAGCGAGTGGATCTTTTAGTTGAAAAGCAAGAATTAAGATAATCACTAATCCAACGGTAGAAACTAATTGTTTAATTACTCCCCTTTTAAAACCAATAACTCCCATCAAAGCAATAAATAATATAATTAAAGCATCTATTATATTCACATCTATCTTCCTTTCTAACTATAGTATTATTATATCGTTATTTTTTCTATTTTACAACTAATCTTTTTATTAAAACACTTTAGCTAAGATTAAGAACAAAACAAAAAATAACAAATATAACATAATATGCATCAGTACTTGCATAAAAGAACGAGGTTTCTGTTTTAACAATTTTTTCATATACTCTTCTGGATATTTTTTCTTCACATAGGAAATCTTTTTACGATCTAGGCTTAGACAAATCGTATTCGCAACTGTCGCATAAATTATTCGAATAATGATGATCGCTATCGCATTAAACATAAAAAGAGAAGTCTGCTGGAATTCGTTAATGGGAATATTATCTAAAAGTGGAAAACTAACAAGCAGAAGCATTAGTAGATAATAAAGAGCTAGTCCTATAAAACCACTAACTAAGCCAACCAATAAATGACGATTCCAAGAAAAATAAAAACATCCCAGGAAAAAAGGTTTATATAACTTCGTATTCCATACCATTTCTTCATAATGATCCTGATAAGCTTTTAAATCAGAATCTTTATCAATTGGGTTGTACTCACCGATAATTTTACCATTTTTCATATATCCGCAACGAATACAATAGTCACGATCAGCCATATTCGCATGACAACGGGGACATTTCATAAAAAACACTTCCTACTTACCTACTATACTATTTAGTTTCATTCTATCATATTTTAGAAGAAAAACAAGTAGAAAGCATAGAAACTTCGGCTTAGATATGGTAAGATTAAAATAGAATATAAAAAAAGGAATGATTAGATGAACGTAGTAATTAAAGTTAGTGAGAAAACCAAAGAAAAGATGATTAAGTATTATGCTCCTAAGAAGAGAGATAAGGAGATTCCTTATGTTGTTTTCCAAGCGGATGATGAGGATACGGTCATTACGATGTACACTTCGGGAAAGGTTATGTTTCAAGGAGTAAGTGCTGATGTTGATGCAGCGATGTGGAAAGAGATGGACGGTCAGGTAGAAACCAAGGAAGTAAAAGAAGAAGATAATCCATATCATGATTGTTCTTCGATCGGTTCGGATGAAGTAGGAACTGGGGATTATTTTGGACCGATCGTCGTAACCGCTAGTTATGTTAGAAAAGAAGATGTTTCTTTTTTAGATGGTTTAGGGGTAAAGGATTCTAAAAAGATGACGGATGAAATTATCTTGAAAGTAGCTCCTCAAATTGCGAAAAGAATTCGTTATAAAAGTATTATCTTATCCAATGAAGAATATAATAGGCATCATCAAAGAGAGACAAATATGAATAAGATCAAAGCGATTATGCACAACAAGGTTTTAGTTCAACTCGTTCAAGAAGTAAAGGATGGGTATGACTATATTATCGTTGATGAGTTCGCTAGAGAAAACCGTTATTATGAATATATTCAAGAAGCTAAAGAGATTCAAAGAGGAATTACTTTTATGACTAAAGCAGAGGATAAGAACTTAGCGGTTGCTTGTTCTTCTATTATCAGTCGTTATTTATTTTTAAAAGAGTTTGATCGTTTATCTGACTCACTACATATTCCTCTTCCTAAAGGAGCTGGACCTAATGTCGATAAAATTGGTGAAGAAATCGTCGAGACTTATGGACGAGACAAGTTAAGAGAAGTAGCCAAATTAAACTTTAAAAACACAGAAAGAATTTTAAAAACCGTTATATTTTAAAAGGAACTAGTCGTTTGAACTAGTTCCCTTTTTTTAATCTATTTTTACGAATTTATCTTTTCCTACTCCACAACGTGGGCATTTCCAATCTTCTGGTAAATCTTCGAATTTTACTGCTTCTTTTTCATCATCATAGATATAACCACAGATAGTACAACGATATTTTTTACCATTAGAAACTACCTTTTCTTCTTGATAAGTAGGTGCTTTAGAAGATGCTTTTCCTTTTAGTACTTCATGATAATAACGATAAGTCATCGGTTTTTCTTCCGTTAATTTTTCGGCTTTACTTACTCGTAAGATGAAAATATCATGCGTATCACAAGATACTATATTCACGACTTCCCCGATTATGTAACTACAAACACCATCAGTAACTACAGGAAGCTCTTCTACTTCCTGGTAGTAAACAGATTGAAACTTATCGGTATCACGGGAAGAAAAATAACCAAATTGGGCAATCAAATCACTCGTTGCTTGTTCTGATAAAATCGATACCGCACACTTTTTACTTGCCTTAAGGGCTTGATTAGTGGCGTTTTCTTTATTTAAAGTAATCGCAACTAACACATTCTTTGCGGTTACTTGAGTTAGGGTGTTGATTACACAACCGTAGTTTTTCTCTTCATCCTTTGTCGTTACGATATACATACCATAAGAAATCATTTCTAAAGCTTTATTATCCATATTATTCGACCTCTACTTTCCATAAGCCGTGTAAATTACAATAGGAATAAATCAAAGCTCCTTTTTCATAAGGAACTACAAATTTTGCTTCTTCTCCAGGTGTAAGTAAACGTTCATGATTTTCTTTTTCACCCTTAACATAGATCCATTCAATATAATGAGCTTCTTCCATAACATGAGGGACAGTAATTTCCATATTATCCCCTACTTTTTGATAAACAGGCATATGTTTTTCAAAACTAGCTTCTACTGAATTAGGGATCACTTCCTGCATTTCTTCTCCACAGCAAGATAGATGATTCTCCTCGGTTAATAATTTTACTGTACAACCACAATGTTTACACGTATATAATTTTAATTCTTTCATTACCTATTCTCCTTTACTATTTTTGCCCATTCTTGTTCTTTAAAGCCAACAAGTACTTTTTCTCCAACGATCAGTAATGGTCTTTTTACTAACATTCCATTAGAAGCGAGTAAAGAAATCTTTTCCTTTTCGCTCATCATGGGTAGCTTGTCCTTTAACCCTAACTGGCGGTAAAGCATGCCACTCGTATTAAACAACTTTCCTATCGGAATGCCCCAAGCTAGAAACTGATTGATCTCTTCTTCGGTCGGTGGCATAGCTACGATATTTCTGTCTTCAAATACCAGTTGATGATCAAGAAGAAATTTCTTTGCTTTCTGACAAGTAGAACATTTTGGATATTCAATCAATAACATTTTTTTCCTCCTCTAATGATGATGTCCATGCATCAATAAAGTAAGTAACACCAAGATAACTCCCAACAAACAACCACTTATCGTTATTTTTTTGTTTTTACTATGCATCATCTTAGGTAATAATTCCATCGTAAATATATAAAGTAACATGCCAAGGGTAAGGGTTAGAGAAATGGTCTTAATCACGCTCATGATCTCCATAAAGTGGAACACATAGACAATTAATCCTCCTAAAAAGGTAGAAAGAGAAATTAGAATGATTAACCACCAAGTCTTTTTCTTATCTTTCGTTGTCTGATAAAAAGTAGAAGCAATTACCATTCCTAAAGGAATATTGTGTAGCCCTACCCCTAGGCTTGCCATTATACCAGCAGTAAAATCACTGATCGTTAAAGTATAAATCGCCATTCCTTCGACAATATTATGAAGGACTAAAGCTACACTGGAAATTAAACCAATATGCTTCAAGTTAGCATGATCATCTTTATCTGTAGTTAAATCATCCTCATGATCAGGAATAAAATGATCTAGTCCTTTTAACAAACAAAATCCAATCAACGTGCCTGCGACAATATAAAGGGCTTTCCACCACCCACTACTCGCTTCAATTCCCTCATAGGCTTCTGGTAAGATATCGATCCATAATAACATGAAAATAACACCAGCCGCTAAGGCAATAGAAAACTCAATGAATTTATCGTTATTCTTAGTTAGAAAAACAATGCAAGCACCAACGATAATAAATAATCCTAGTATTAATGTAAGTAATAATCCATCCATAGTTTTTCTCCTATCTTAATAACGTATAAACAATGACAATTACTCCTAGTATAGTACGATACCACATAAATATTTTAAAATCATGCTTTTTAATATATTTTAATAAAAATTCGATACATAGTAACCCTGAGATAAAAGCAACTAAAATTCCAACGACAAAGACACTTAGATTACTGCTGATCGCAACGATAGTACTTTCTTTGAATATACTAAGTACCACTGCCCCACAGACAACAGGTGCTGATAAGTAAAAGGAAAACTTAGCTGCATCTTCCCGGTTTAATTTTAGACTTCTAGCAGCAGCTATGGTAGTACCACTTCTAGAAAAACCAGGTATGAGGGCAAATACTTGACTACAACCGATTAGAATAGCTTCTTTTAAATTCATGTCCGTTACACTTTTTTGTTGTTTAGCTTTTTTATCGACAAGATAGATAATAAAACCCATAATGATCAAAGCTAGACCGATTAAGATGTAGTTTTTACGAATGACATTTTCGACCGTTTCTTCAAATAAAACCCCCGCAATCGCAGCAGGAATAGTCGCTGCGACAATATACCAGAAGAGTTTGCCTTCTTTTTGTTTAGTTCCTTTAGTGATACCAGAGATAACCATTTTAAAGAAATCTTTAAAGAAATACACTAAAATGGCTAGCAATGTACCAAAATGAAGGGCAATATCAAAGGCAAGTTCCATATTCCCCGTTATCGTATTTTGCGCAAGTCCAAATAAATCACGGAAAATAATTAAATGCGCACTTGATGAAATCGGTAAAAACTCGGCAATTCCTTGAATAATTGCTAATAGAATAACCCCGAAATCCATGTTATTTTTCTCCTAACTTATAGCCGATTACAATACCAATAGCTAAGAATAAAACACCAAGTATTCCTTGAGGAACATTAAAGACAACCGTTCCTACTTCGTGGTATACCGAAACAGGAATCGCAATAATAGAAGCTAAGATAAAACCAATTACACCAAAGAAGGTTTTTGCTTCAAATTTTTCTAATAAGTATTCAATTATTTTCGAAATAACGACGATACCGGCAAGAACTCCTAGTCCAAAGATAAAGGCAACGAGTAAATTAGGTCCTAAGTTTTCCAATTTCGTTAGTTCTTTTAATACACCGATAATTGGTAAGTAATACCCAAGTAACATCAATACTAAAGAACCACTTACTCCAGGAATGACCATAGTAGCTGCCGCAATTAGACCGACAAGGAATAAAATTCCATAGTCGAGTACTGCCATATTACTGAAACTAACATTACCTAACCCACTGCCGAATATCTGTTCAGAAAAAGCCATAACCATAACGATCGAGAATGTAATTAAAGCAATCACATAACTCGATACTTGTTTCTTTTCTTTAGTATTTTTTACTCGTTTTAATAACATCGGAATACCACCGATAACTAATCCCATAAAGAATAAGGTAGTTGGAATCGGATACTTGTCAAAACAAGTAGAAATGACATTACTCATCGTAATTACGGATAATAAGATACCAATAAAGATAGGTAATAAAAATTTCACATGTTTTTTAATATTACGGAAGAAATGACTGATCGCCCCAATGAAATCTTCATAGATTCCTAAGGTTAGCGCCAAAGTTCCTCCACTTACTCCGGGAATAATATTCGCTATCCCCATAATAAACCCTTTAATGACTAATATTATATTTTTCACACTAACTCTCCTCACTATCTAACACTAATTATAACATAACTAATAAAGTATATGAATGTGTTTTTTTGTTTATTAATTTCTTACTTTAATACATCCATGACTAATGGTACAAATTGTTTCTTACGAGAGACAAAACCATCTAAATAATAGCCTTGACTTAAATGTTCTTTATTAAATGCTGCTTCTAGAAGTTCTTGATTTTCTCTTGTATAGAAGACATAAGAACCATTTTTAATAATATCGGTTACGACAAGTAAAACTAAGTCATAGTTTTGATCGGCTTGTAGTTTTTCGATTAGATGAATATAGGTATCTTTCTTTTGGATAATCTCTTCAAAGTTTAAAGTAAATACTTGGCTAATTGCGAATGTCTTCTCTTCATTTTGGAAACTTTTGATATCGGTGAAGATGACTTCTTCTTCGGTTTTTCCGGCTAATGAAGTACCTGCTTTAAACATTTCTAATGAGTATTTTTCAATATCGATACCAGCTAGGTAAGCAAGTTCTTTCGCTACTGTTCGATCTACTTTAGTTGTCGTTGGACTAGTTAGGGCTAATGTATCTGATAAGATACCAGATACCATCAACCCAGCGATATGTTCAGGAATATCGATATGATTTTCTTTATATAGGAAATAGATAATGGTATTGGTACTACCTACAGCCATATTTCTGAAATTAATCGGATTTTTTGTCGAAATCGTACCAATTTTATGATGATCGACAATTTCCATAATTTCTGCTTCGTCTAATCCTTCAGCACTTTGTTCTAATTCGTTATGATCGACTAGAATTACTTTTTTTCGGTTTTTCTCTGTGATTTCTGTAATACGAATTAGACCCTTACACGTTCCATTTTTACTGATAATTGGATAGTTATTGTGTTTTAATTTTGAAGTTTTAGCGATGAAATCATCATAATAGTAATTCTCATCGAAAGTATACGGACGATCTCCTATGATCAAAGTTTTGATGTAGTTACTTAAGTTGATTAACTTACAGGTATGAAAGGTATCTAATGAAGTACGAATAATATTTACTTTATGTTTCTTCGCTAATGCTGAGTGTTCTTCTTTTAGTTCCCCACTTCCGACAATAATCATTAATTTTACTTTATTTTCAATCGCATATTCAATTACACTATGACGATCTCCTACGATTAAAATATGTTGAGGATTAAGATGAACTTGACTAAAAATAGTCGTACTACGATAAGCAGCTGTTACTAATTCTCCATTAATTTCTTCATCAAATCTAAGTACTTCTTCTCCCTCTAATGTTTTTAATAAATTATCGTAAGAAGTATCTAAATGATTAAAATTACCATTAATCATATTCTTGGCTATCGTTTTAATAGTCACTAAACCAACAAATTTATTACTATCATCGACAATCGGTACACCAGTAATCCCCTTATCTAATAGATATTGATAAGTTTCCCCGATCGATGAATTTTGATTTAGCGCATAATTCTTATGATAATACAAATCTTTTAATTGTAATTTTACATCATTTAGTAGTTTAGGCGCTTTAACTTTAAAATAATCTAAGACAAATTTGGTTTCGCGATTAATTTCTCCTAAAACCCTAGCCTCAGTATTTAACCCTAATGTATTTTTTAAATAAGATAGAGCTATCGCACTAGTTACGGAATCCGTATCTGGTCGCTGATGCCCAAAAATATATATTTTTTCCATAATGTACTCCTCTCTTTTGCCTCCATCATTATACAATATTTTGTCTTATTTGACAATTTTTTTCCATGACAAGATTGTATTTTCTCACTTAATAGAAATGGCGACTAAAAGTTTTTCTAAACATTTGTTTTGAAATTTATTTATATTTTTCTATTTACTCTTATTTTCCCATACTTTTCTAATTAACTTAAGAGATAATGTAGATAAAGCAAAACCAACAACAGGAACAAGGGAACTTAGTAAAATGTTATCGTAATTTCTTACTAAATAAGAGTATAAAATAACCACTATATACGTTAGTATCATTATACAAATTTTTCTAGTCCAAGAGGTTTCCCAGGCTTTATCTGTTTCTACTTTTTTATTTCTTTTTTCTATTGCTTCAATTCTTTTTTCTAACTCATTCATCGTTTTTCTCCTTAATCATATTTTCAAATTTTATCATTACTCATCAGTGACATCTCACTTAGGATAAGTATACTATAGGTATTATTCAAATAAAAGTATTTGTTACTTTTTTTTATATCAATTTTGGTTAGATGTTCGGTCATTAAATATACAAAAAAATCCTGAGTAATTCAAAAAAACTTTTGTTTACTCAAGATTTAAGCTCGTTAATCTTTTCTTATTTTTCATCATCTAATAATTCTATTTTTATAACTTCTGTCAGTTGGGCAGGATAAGACTCTAATACTTCCCCTTGAAAAGTGATCGCTATATGATCATCGATCTTTAAAGCGGATGGATCAATTTTTTCTCCTCGCCATAATAGCTTTGTGTTTTCACTGAGGGAAAAAGTAAATTCGCTTCGATAATTTATATCATTGACTTCTAACCCTTCAACAAGAAGATAATTAGCCGTGATATCTTTGATCGAAGCATAAAAGGTTTGTTGGTTTTGAGGGTTATCTTCTGAATGTTGACCATTTCTGTAGCCGATTAAGTAGATACTAATCAAGATAATGATTACTACTATTCCTATTAGAATAATATTAAGTCTTTTCTTCATCTTACTCGCCTCTTTCCTACTATCATTTTATCATTAAATTAGTTTGGTGAGTAGGTGTTCTTTACTTTTACTAAGATCATTTACAAAACAATCTATAGAAATGAACTGCGGAAATAATACTGGGGATAAGTATCCATAAAAGAGTTCCCGTAATGAGACAGATTTCAGAACGAAAGTATAACGTCGTAATCAACGTTAAGATCGAAATTGGTAACGAGATCATTCCTAATATCTGATGAGCGATGATCCAAGTAGATTCATCTCTTACTGTCCATGGTAATCTTAAGCCTATATATCTATTGTAGGGAAAACGGTAGAAGAATACTCCACTTGCGATAAGTAAAGATATGATAGAGATTGCTGTTATTTCACTTTCTATGTAATCTTTAAATACAGAAGCACCAAGAAGAAAAATAGGAACAAGAAGGATTATGCCATAATTTACGATTTTGATTACTTTGATTTTTTTATTCTGTTTATCGATATTTATTAATTTATCCATATTTAAAGTAAAATATCCTAAAGTAATGATGAGTGTTATTCCTACTATACACATAGTTATCGTTTCATTAGAGATGATGGGTGGGATAAATAAACAAATACTGATAGAAACTAGGCAAAGAATTAATAAAATAAAACTGGTTCTATCGTGATAACTAATCTCTTTCCTACTTCCCGCAAACAATTCATCTTTGGTAATTTTAAATATTTTACATATATCATTATATAGAGAAGCATCTGGTAAACAGATCCCATTTTCCCATTTACTTACTGCCTTATAACTGACCCCTAATTTTTCTCCTAATTCTGTTTGGGTCCAATTCCGTTCTGTTCTTAACTGGGCAATGAATTTGCCAATCTTTTTTTGATCCATAAAATATTTCCTCCTAACGAGACAAATATACTGCTTTTTTCGCCATTATTATACCACTTAAAAGTAGAATTCCGTTAGGAAGAGAAAAAATATTGGCCTCATGGTTTTGTTCATATTGTTTAAAAACAGGTTTACTTTTTTCCTATATATCGAGTATAATACTATAAGTTAAAAAGAGGAGATACTATGTTTAGTGAAAATAAAGGGGCTAAAGGTGGAAAAAGAGATTTACTTATCTCTGAACGTAATCGCCAAAAGAAGAAAAAAAGAAAAGAATTAGAATTAGAAATAAAACAAGAACACGAGAAAAAACAACTTGAAGAAAAAACAGAGATTAAATTAAAGAAACCAGAAGTTACTCCACCGTCTAATCAACCAAGACAAAGAATAGTAAGAAAGAAAAAAGCAGGTACTTGTGTTTCCTTAGAAGAGGAATTAGAAGAAGAAAAGAAAAAAGAGATCGAGAATAAAAATACGGATAAAGTTATTACTAGTAAAGAAAATAAAGACGAAATTATTCATCAAGAAGAAAAAAAACCGGAACACAAACAAGAGAAAAAACAAGAAGATTTAGAGCTAACGGAAGAAGGAATTCAGGAAAAACCAAAACAAGTAACACCGAGAAGAATTAAACCGAAAAAGAAAGCAGGAGTTCCTTTAGAAGAACTTTCCGAAAAGGAAGAAAAGGAAGAATACTCTCCCCTTTCTTTTGATCAAGATAATCCTGCTTTAGAATTAAAAGTCGTTCAAGAATTAGAAAACTTAGTGAAAGAGAATCAATATCAATTAGATAAATTAATTAGTGAATATCAAATCTTAGAACAAGAAACAGAAGATGTTTTTACTTTAACGGATGCCAATTATTTACAAGAAGAAATAGAAAGACTACTCGATCGCTTAGAACAAATCAAAAAAGAGATTAGTCTTTTAATCGATACTGATGATTTAGATAATATTTATCAATTACAGGATGATTATTTTACTTATCTAGTCGATCAATATAAACATCAGGTCGAACAAGATTTGGTTATAGAACAGGTATCTGACTTCAAAAGAAGTCCTGAATACTTATCGATTATAGAAGAGATTATTTTATTTGAACAGATGCAGGAAGCGCTACAACAACAAATAAGCGAAAAACAAGATGAACTAGAACTTCGGGATGATGAATTTGAAGCATTAAAATGGGACTACTTAGAAATTGAAAAAACAACTAATGAACTTCAAAAAATAATCGATGAAGCTAATCAACAACTAGAAGAAATAAAAAGAAAAGTAGAAGAAGCGGTTCATGTAGAAAAAATCGTTAAAACTAGATTAAAAAGTTCTCTATCGGTGATCGGTCAAATGCTTCTTTTTATGGCTCTTTTAAAAAAGAAACCTTTTATGGAGTCAGTGGGCGCAACTACGGTTGAAGCTTTACTGGCGATTCATTTATTAAATGAACTATTACATCCCAAAGAAGTTGAAGAAGTACAGTTAGTTGCGGATATTAAAAACTATCAAGAAGATATTACTATGGCAATTAGTGATGTTGATCAAGTGACTTTTCTTGTCGATTACAGTTTAAAAAGTATTGCTGAACTAAAACAAAATTTTGAAGAGAATTTTAGTCAATATCAAGATGTTTTACCAGAATATCAAGAGTTATTCTCTTCTATTTCAAATATGGAAAAAGAACTGACAGATAACAAAGACAAAATTGAACGAATTCAAAAAGAAATGAATGAACAATTAGAGAAAAATGATCAAAAAGTAAAACGATATGAAGATTTAACGGCTTAACAACTTAATAAGATTAGGAAAACTCGTTTGAATGAAACGAGTTTTTTTTGTTTATGCTATTCTTAATATTTGACCGATACTTAAGACGTTACTTGTGAGATTATTTAATCTTTTAATGGTATCTACAGTAGTGTTATAGCGTCTAGCTATCGAAAATAGAGTCTCCCCCGGTTGAACCGTATGGGTTAGCTGAGGACTATTTTCATTGGATGGTATTCTTAATACTTGACCGATACTTAAGACATTACTAGATAGATTATTTAAACTCTTAATCGCATCTACAGCCGTATTATAACGTCTAGCTATCGAAAATAGAGTCTCTCCTGGTTGAACCGTATGGGTTAGCTGAGGACTATTTTCATTGGATGGTATTCTTAATACTTGACCGATACTTAAGACATTACTAGATAGATTATTTAAACTCTTAATCGCATCTACAGCCGTATTATAACGTCTAGCTATCGAAAATAGAGTCTCTCCTGGTTGAACCGTATGAGTTAACTGAGGAGTATTTTGATTAGAAGAAGGTATTCTTAATACTTGACCGACACTCAAGACATTACTAGATAGATTATTCAAACTCCTAATCGCATCTACGGTCGTATTATAACGTCTAGCTATTGAATATAAGGTATCCCCCGGTTGAACTGTATAAGTAGTGGATGGAATAGTTCCATTATCTGAGCTACTAGAAGGAATTTTTAATACCTGACCGATACTTAAGACATCACTTGTTAACTGATTGAGTCTTCTTATCGCATCCACTGTGGTATTATAACGTCTAGCTATCGAATATAGGGTATCCCCCTTTACTACAATGTGAACATTGTCCTTATTTTCTTCTTTTTCAATTACACATTCATTGATATTTCCATATAAGGTGTCCAGTATACTCCAAGTTTGGTTATTTACCACTCCGGTTGTGGTTAAATTATTATGAAATTGAAATCGTTTAACAGCCGTTTGGGTTGCCGTATCAAACAAAGAGTTAATCTCTCCGGTATAATATAAAAGTGTTTTTAACTTGGTTTGTAAATCTCTAACCTCTTCCCCACTCATTCCTAAACTAAGGGTTGGATATTTACTAAATGCACTCGAATAGGCAACTTCAGTCAAAGAAAATAGTAACTCCCACATTTCTTCATCGACTATTCCTGTTTCTGGTAAAGAGTACTCTTTTTGAAATGCTTTTACTCCTGCTTCTGTAGCAAGACCAAAGTCCCCATTAATCAAAGCTGGATAAAAGCCTAATATTTTTAACTTTTCTTGTAAAATTCTAACATCATTACCATGATCTCCCATTTGTAAATCTTGATTAAGCAAATTATCACCTCATTAAATTATATTCATTGGTTTTGGAAAATTTATATATAATATAGAGAAAGGATAGAATAAATGGGTGAAACTAGATAACCCTATTCTAAGGTGAGATATGACAAATGGATATTTAATCGTCAATGTTTATAGCGATACTATCGCTAATCCAGTTAAAGGGGCAACTGTAAAAATTTCAAAAGATGGCATGGATTTAATGACAGTGACTACGGATGAAGATGGTGCCACTCCTAAAATGACTTTAGAGACTGTCGATAAGAGTTATTCTGAAGAAGAACAACATGAAGTACGTCCTTATGAAACTTATGATGTTACTGTAAATGCGGTTGGGCTTACGCCAACTACGATCGAGGGGGTTCAAATATTCGATGAGGTAACTTCTATTCAAAACATCTATTTGACTTCGATCGATGAAAATCAAAAAGGAGAAACTTCAGTAATTACTCCGAATACTCTATGGCAAGAATATCCACAAAATATAACGGGAAATGAACCTACTGAAGAAGAAATTGCTCCCCATGTCTTAGACGAAGTACTAATTCCTGAGAATATCATTGTGCATGATGGGATACCTTCTAATTCAAGTGCGCCAAATTATACGGTTTCGTTTATCGATTATATCAAGAATGTAGCTAGTAGCGAGATTTATAGTACTTGGCCTACTGAAACGATCAAAGCCAACGTATTAGCAATTATTTCCTATACGTTAAATCGAATTTTTACCGAGTGGTATAAAAGTAGAGGCTATGACTTTACTATCACTTCTACAACTAGTTATGATCAAAAATATACTGTAAATGGCACAATATTTGAACCGATTTCCAGAATAGTCGATGAAATATTTACTGATTATATTAGACAAGGATATCGTCCAGAACCATTACTTGCCCACTACAAAAGCAGTACGACAGAGCCCGGTAACTTAAGTCAATGGGGATCTAAAGAATTAGGAGACCGCGGGTATAATCATTTGGAGATTCTAAAATATTACTACGGCAATAATATCAATATCTATGAAGCAGAAACTACCCAAAGCTACCCCTACTCTTTTGATGGGACATTAAAAGAAGGTGACTGTAGTAGAGATGTATACAAATTACAAAATACATTAAACTATATACGGGGAAGCTATCCTGGAATACCAGTAATTAAAAATTCAACGGGATTATTTGATAGTGACACGACCAAAGCTGTCAGAAAGTTTCAAGAAGTATTTAATCTCTCCTCTACGGGAACGGTAAATTTTCAAACGTGGTATAAAATTTCCTACATCTTTATTGCGGTAAGTAAAATGACGAATAGTATTTATCGGTAATATCCTATTTATGACAAAAAAAGCGCTGATGTATCTCTCATCAACGTTTTTCTCATGATTTTTTTGATTATAATGATTGTTGAAATAGTTGTTGTCCCTTAATGTCATAAATGGTAAAGGTACGATTTTCATAAATCAAATATGATGGATAAGTGTTTCCTTTAGGAAGTGAGATCGAGCCAGGATTGATGAACCACCTATTATTTTCGTTTACGATATAAGGGTCATGCTCATGTCCATAGATTAGGATGCTACCAGATGGGATTTTCTCGTAATTTTTGTGATTATATAAATCACCATGAGTAAAATATAAGTCTAAGCCATCTAATGGTAAATATTCTAACTCTGGAACGATCACAAAAGAAGAAACATCTAGATCAACTTGGCTATCACAGTTTCCTTGAATAGAAATTAGTCTATCTCCAAATGATTCTAAAAAACTCTTTACTGCTTGAATATCATATCCAGGTATCATCGTATTTCTAGGACCAATATAATATAGATCTCCTAATACAATTACTCGATCACATTTTTCTTTTTCATAAACTTCTTTTAAATAAGTTAAATTATTTTTTATACCATGAATATCAGAAAATATTAATAGTTTCATTTTTGTTCCTCCCCTAAGTATGGCTGAATAATTTCTTTTGTTTTTTTGATTTCTTCAAAGAATTCTTCATGATGTTTTTCTATAAAATCGATATCGTTTTCTTTACCTTTTAATTCATGTTGGTAGGCAATATCGGCTAACTTAGTAAAGCCAAAATACTTGGCATCACTTTTTATTCCATGCGCCAATACCGCATATTCTTTTGTGTTTTTCTCACTGATCAAGGTTTTCATTTTTTCTATCTTTTGATCAATTTCTTGTAAGAATGTCGTCATCATTTCTCGATATGTTTCTTCGTCTCCTAGTAAGGATATTCCTTTATCGACATCGATTCCTTTTTTCTTTAGATATTCTAAATCAAAAGTTTCTTTTTGTTGATCAAAATGACTACTAAATTCATAAATTTCTTGAGGTAGAGGTCCGAAATCTACTTTTTCTTCAGCTGAAGATTTTGTGCCTTGATCAAAGAAGTGGTTTAGGGTTTGATATAGTTCATTACGATCGATCGGTTTAGCGATATAGCCATCAAATCCTTTTTTTAGATATTCTTCTTTCATTCCTTCGATCGCATTAGCGGTTAACGCAATAACCGGAGAAGAAAAAGTAGGAATCTTTTTTAACTCTATTAACGTTTCAGAGCCACTCATTCTTGGCATCATGTCATCTAATAAAATCATGTCATAGAAGTTTTCTTTTTGAATTTTTTCGATACAGCTAAAACCGTTATCTACTTCTTCTACCGTAATTTCTAATTCTTTTAAAATCTTAGTGGCTACTTTTAGATTGATCTTATTGTCATCGACAACTAAAATCTTCTTACCTGGATAGTGTTTAGCTACTGCTTCTTTCTTTTCTTCTTCAACAGCATCTAACTTGCTTATTCTTTGTTTTAAATAAACGGTAAACTTTGATCCTTCTCCAAATTTACTTTGAACGATGATCTTACCACCCATCATATCTACTAATCGTTTAGTAATCGCAAGTCCTAATCCTGTTCCTTCTATCGTCGTATTCCTATCTTCATCTAAACGCTCGAACTTGGTGAACAGTTTATTGATCTTTTCTGGTTTTATTCCTCGACCTGTATCTTCAACAGAAATGATTAAAGTGGAAATATCCTGTTGGTTTAAACAGTTTAGAGTTAACGTAATATAACCTTTATCCGTATACTTTACCGCATTGGTTAAAATATTCGTCACGATCTGTTTAACCTTCTTTACATCTCCATAAAGAACTTTAGGTAAATCTGGACTTATCCCTACTTTCATCTCAATCGGTTTTTCGCCAATTCTAGGGGCAATTAATTTTACTAAAGTACAAATTGTCTCTTTAGGGCTATAATCTATTTCTTTGATTTCCATTTTATTGGCTTCAATTTTAGAGATATCTAAAATTCCATTTACAATTTCTAATAAGTTTTGAGAAGCCGTAATAATATCTTTGGCATCATCTTTCGCTGTTTCTAGATTGTTTTCTCGTAAAATACAATCACTAAATCCAACGATAGCATTTAATGGAGTTCTTATTTCATGAGACATACTAGATAAGAATTCTGACTTAGCTAAGTTAGCTTTTTCAGCGGAACTCTTCGCTACGTTTAATTCTTCAATCATTTTAATATCTGGATTTTCAATCGTGAAATACATAATCAAATTAATATATGCCATAACAAAGGGAATAACAAGTAATCCAGGCTGTACCATTCGAATACCAAGTGTTAAAGTTCCTAAAAATAATAGTGCTAAAATAGGAAAATACTTTTTACTCTTGATATTTTTGGCATTAAATAATGTAATTACAAAAGATAAAAGAATATAAATACCACAACAGACATACAAGATACTAACTGATGGACCATAACTGTACATTACATCATTTTTACTATGAAGATATAATGGTAATGTTAAAATAAACAATAATGATATAGTATTTATTATTCTTGTTACTTTCATCATTCTATTATATTTATCGACTCCATTTTTCTTATTAGAAACAGTAACATAATAAATATATAAGAAGAAGAGCCAAGACCAACCTAAATACTGAACGAAATCAATTCGATTTAGTATATATAAGCTAAAATGAGTTGGGTCTATGTATCCAATTGTAATAATAGCTACCATCATAATGGTATCGATGAAACTAGTGATAATTAATCCAGAAAAAATTCTAGTTTCTTTGTTATTCACTCGCTTTCTTCCGAAAAAAATAATTAATAAAAGTAATGCAAGTAAAAAAGCACATGCGGGAATATACAAATTAGCCATAAAACTTCACCCTATTCTACTAATAGTATATCACATGTACTTTTTTGAGAAAATATCTATTTGATTAATTGCTTATTTTTTGTTCCATTTTCTAATTTTTTTAAACCTGTTTGGAAAGGTTCAGAATTTAATACTATCTCTGGATCATTTTCTCTATCAATTACAAATTGAGCTTCAAATTCAGGATCTAGTTTAGGATATTCTTGTTGTCTTTTTTGTATGATTTCATCCCAACTATTAGAATCTATTTTTTCTCTTTCTTGAATAGGAAATTGATTCCAGATATCAAATTTCAACCTTGTTAAGGTATCTTCTAATCGATTATTGACTGCTATTTTATCCTCGTTTTCCTCAACAATGAATGGTTCTCCGAACTTAGCATAACATATGTTGTCCGTATATTCGTAATACTCTAAGGCAAGTGGAATAACAGGACAATGGGCTTTTTTGGCAATATCTACCCACCCTCTACGCAAATGATTGATAGGTGTACTAGGTTTAGTACACCAAGTTTGTTCTGAATAGATAACATAATTCGTTCCGTTATTTATTGTACGTACTATTTTTTCTGCTGTTTTTTGTTGACTTTTGGAATCCGAACGATCGACAAAATGTCTACCATTTAGTTGAAAAAACACGCGATCAAGGGGTTCTAATTTTTGTTTTCCAGCTAGAAGATAGAAATGATCTTTAAGTACTTCACAAGTAATTGGTGCGTCATGACAAGTTGAATGTGTAACAATGTAAAGGGCAGGCCCAACAACTTCTGGTTTTTTGTTTAATACTTTGAGATCAAAATTTCTTCTTTTTGGCATTTGTTTAAGAATAATTGGGTGTAATGGTCGTCTTACCAAAATTCCCACTTTATTTATTAAATTTTTGCTTCCAATAATTAAGTTCGTTACTAGTTTGTTTTCCATGATTCTTCTCCTCACTCAATACACATACATTTTAACATTTTCTTTTTACAGTGTCAAAAATAATAGCTGTTTTGTGTCCAAGATTTCTTATTTGAAATCACTAATCTTCCTTATTCTTTAAAAACTCAGCTAATTGATGATAAGCATCTGTATTCCACATTAGACATCTTTCTTCATCAGGGTAATTTCCCATCGTCTTGTCTTTTCCTTCAGGAATAAAGATAAAGTCCCAACTCCATCCATACTTTCCAGATTTTTCAGGAGCAATTGTTCCTTTTGTAATGGACTTAAAGACAATTGGATCTTTACTATATTCGCAATAAGCAAATGCTTCCATAAAACAAGCCTTTCTATTCTTTTCGCCTTCTAATAATTTTAAAAGTCCTTCTTCTCCAAGTTTTTCATCAACATAATGCGTATATGGACCAGGAAAGCCATTCAAAGCTTCAACATATAAACCTGTATCATTTTTTAAAACCGTACACTTTAGTCTTTCACTTGCTTCCTTTGCAGAATGTATTGCCACTTCTTCTACTGTATCCGCCTGGATCTCAGTAGTTTCTAATTTAACATTGTCTACTTCTATTCCGAGTGGTTCTAGAATTTGCTTCGCACTCATTATTTTTGACCAATTACCCGTCACATAAATTATTTTTTTCATTTAATCAATCACCATAAACATTATATCATACTTTTTATTTATTACTTATTTCATATAGTTTAGTTGGAAAATGAAAAGGGATACTGAAAATTCATTCAACATCCCTTAATATTTAAAAAACTTTTTCTTCTTGTTTTTATTCATCTATTTTTTTGCATAACTTTCTATAATAGTCATATTCTTCTATTCAACTACAACATATGGATTTTCTGCTGTTCCGTCTCCTCCTAGTTCTACTTTAATTCCCTTCTTTAAAGATATGGAAGGACGCGCGCCGTAGGCATTGTGGGTGTAGTGGTTGCTGAGATAACCTGCCGAATTCACGTTGAAGGTTTCAGCATTGCTACTACTAAAATAGCTAGGCGACAAAGACCACAAAGAATAATTATTATACAAATAATAATTACTGTTGCCTTGCCCATAAACTGCTCCTGCATATACAAATTCATCGGCTGTTAATAATGCAGCTGGATACGTTAAGACCCCATTTCCATTCTCACTACTGACTGTAAATCGATCGTTTTCATTTACACAAGCTAAACTTGGAATTTTATTTGTATCTAATCTATTCTTAGGTCCATACATTGTTCTTTCTTTTCCTGCACCAGTACCTGAATAACTACTATCTTGTACTACACTTCGATCATTACACCATACCGTATCTTCAAGATCTTCAGTATATTCTGTCATATTTTGCCTATACCATTCATCGATTATCGTCTTAATCGTTGAATCATTCGTATTTTTATGTGTTTCCTCATAAGTAGACGATTCTGATGTCCCATACATATAACCTACGTAAGCATTGTCATTAAGATTAGTATTAAATGCACTATTTTGTATCACAGTTGAACTTCCTGTAGTATTAGTACATTGTCCATTACTATCAGGACTACCATTATAAATTAACTTTACTCCTCCGGTTTCGGTTGTTCTTACAATTTTCCAACAGAAGTTCGCAAATTTTACATTGTTGTTTTTTACAGCTCCTCGGTAATACATGATTGGATTAGGATTATTTTCGGTTCCATGTAAAATATATAATCCTTTTCCATTTGTATCACTTGAGATTTGTGAAAAGTCTATTCCTGAGGAACTAGTAACAAATTCACTAGCTATATTATCAAGTGCTGCTTCTCCTTTGATTGTATTAATCAAGGTTTTATTAATGTTCTTCTTGATCGTCGTTGCTTCTACGATTGTACTTAAATTTAATCTTTGATCTTCATTTTGTAGTTTTCCGGTTTCTTGTAACCAAATTTTTAAAATATAATAGTGTTTTTCTTGGGGTTGAATGATTATATCCGTATCAAGTTCAATCGTATTACTACCATCTGAAAAATCTCCAGAAGCAATTTCTTCTTGCTCCGTATAATCTGCATCTGCACTATATAATTTCCATTTCAAGTTTTCACTTTGGGTAGCTTGCCCATCTTTTTGAAGTACTACATTAGATAAATATAGATAATAGGTTGCTTCTAAGGTCCCCGTATTCTCAATCGTAAACTCATGAATTCCGGCATCTGCTTCTTCTCCTGGGAACACACTATCTAAAGCAATATTTTGCCCCGTATGATAAGTTAACCGTAATACTCCACTATCGACAATCTGATCATCAGAATCTGCCATTGCGGTAAAATAGGCATAGGAAGTACCTGCCAAAATACATACAACAGCTAAAATCATAATAATAAGTACGTATTTCTTTTTTAATATCTTATCCATTAGTTAATTACTCCTTTTCTACTCTACTCTATAAATTATTATACTCATTTTCACTACTTTAAACAAGGGTATAATTTTCTTAGAATTAACATTTTGCTAACCATTCTGGTACGAAAAAAGCACTAGTTTTTTTCTAGTACTTTTTACTTATTTTCTTCTAATTTTTCGTTAACTAACTTTTTATATTCTTCGACTCCAGGTTGATCGAAAGGATCAACATCGAGTAAGTAACCGCCGATTGCCGCACTCATTTCTAGAAAATAGATCAATTGTCCTAAACAGAATGGAGATAATTCGTCAATTTCGATGACGATACTTAGGGTATCTCCTTTAAGATGAGCTTTAGCTACTTGTTCTTGAACTAAGCTATTCAACTCATGCATATCGATCTTATATTTATCTAAGAATAATTCATCACTTTTCTTTACTTTGATTACTGTTTCAAATACATTTCTCGTTCCATCTTGAAGATATTGACCAACAGAATGTAGATTCGTAGTATTTAAATTGACCACCGGTAAGATACCTTTATGATTTTTTCCTTGGGTTTCGGCAAATAATTGTTGATACCACATCGCGAAAGAGGTAAGTTTTTCTTCATAGACGGTAATCATTTCTATGTTTTTTCCTACATATTCTAAATGGTCTCGAATCGTTGCGAACATTTTCGCTTCTTTAAAGCAATCACGCATGCTACTTGCTCCTTTTAAGAGCTTATCGATATCGATGCCACTAAGGGCAATCGGCAACAATCCAACTGCAGATAAAACGGAGTATCTACCGCCAATATTTTTAGGAACCTCAAACGATAGGTATCCTTCTTCTTGTGCTTCTCTTCGTAAAATGCCACGATCTCTATCTGTGATTACAACAATACGTTCCTGATAATTGGAATATTTGGCTTTTAAATGGTTTTTTAATACATCGAAGCTAACTGCTGGTTCTAATGTAGACCCAGACTTAGAAATTACCAGTAGGCAAACTTCTTTATCTTCTATGTACTGAAGTAATTCTTTTAAATAAGAAGAAGATAATTGATACCCCGCAAAGATAATTTCTCTTTGTTCCTCTTTAGGAAAGTAAGGCGATAAACTTTCGATAACCGCTTTACTTCCTAGATAAGAACCACCAATACCGATCACAATAAACACTTGGTATTTTTCTCTAAGCTGTTTAGCTACTTTTTTTATTTCTTGTTTTTCTTCTTTTGAAACACAAGTATCTATATCGATCCAATCCAGCATAGAAGATTTCTCCTCTATGCTTTTTTGAATACGTTCTAATTTCTTTTCTTCATCACTAGTAATATAACTATATCCTCTTACGAAATCTGTATTTAACTTCATCTATCCACCCCTATTTCTACTTGATGAGTTTTTCCGTCATTCACCAAGAAAATCTTATCTTGTTTCTTACCATCCACAACTATCTTTGGTTTTTGTTCTTTGGAAATGGTAATTTGATACATCGTATCTAAATAGTGATAATTGATCTTCAATATCTTCCATTTAGTTGGCATATGAGGCGCAATGACTAATTCTTGACCACGAAGTGTGAATCCACAAATGTATTCTAATCCAACTCGGTAAAACCATCCACTAGATCCGGTATACCATGTCCAACCACCACGACCTTTGTGATCAGGATTAGAATAAATATCCGCCGCAATGACATACGGTTCTACCATATAAGTTTCTACTTCTTTATCGGTGTTGGTGTGATTGATTGGGTTTACCATTTGATAGATGTCGTAAGCTTCGTCGAATTTATTTTCTTTTAGTAAAGCCATCACATACCAAGAAACGGCATGGGTATACTGACCACCATTCTCACGAACTCCAATTGGATAATCCATGATATAACCTGGATAATTTTTCGAGTTTTTAAAGGCTGGGGTCAATAGTTTAACTATACCTGTTTTCTTATCCACTAAATATTTCCGAACGGCATTTAATACACTTTCTTTTCTTTCTTGTGGAATTACTTCTGATAAAATAGAGAAACTTTGTGAGATCAAATCAATCTTACATTCTTCACTTGTTTTAGAACCAACTAGTTCGCCATTATCAAAGAAGGCTCTTAAGTAGTATTCTCCATCCCAAGCTTCTTTATTCAATTTTTCTTTTAATTGTTCTTTGGCTTTTTGATAAGTAGTAACTTCTAGTTTGTCATCGTAAAGATGAGTAATCTGAATAAAACGTTCTAGTAGATCATAGAAGAAGAAACCTAACCAAACACTCTCTCCTAAACCATGAATACCAATTTTATTCATTCCGTCGTTCCAATCGCCACCACCCATTTTAGGTAAACCATGTTTTCCTAGATCATGTAGGGTTCTTTCGATAGCTAGACGACAATGTTCATATACGGTTTCTTCTTGTTCAGAGAAAGTAAAGCTTACACCCTTTTCTTCTTCATAATCCGCTAATGCCTCTCCTACTATAAACGGTACTTTTTCAAATAAAATATCCGTATCTGAAGTATATTTTAAATATTCACTCGTCGCATAAACTAACCAGAGATAATCATCTTTAAACCGACTTCTTAAACCAAAATTTTTCGGTTCTAACCACCAATGAAGAACATCTCCTTCTTTAAATTGATGTTTAGCATTATTTAATATCTGACGTCTAGTCATCTCTGGATAAATAGGACAAACATTAATAGAGTCTTGTAATTGATCACGGTAACCAAATGCACCACTTACTTGGTAAAAACCAGCTCTAGCCATTATTCTACCGACTAGTGTCTGATATAAGTACCAACCATTTAACATGTAATTTAGGCTAGTATCTGGGGTTTCTACTTGTACTTTACTTAAAGTTTTATCCCAATACGTTTGAACACGTTCTAATTCTAAGTCAATACTTTCCTGAGTAGGAAATTGCTTAATTACTTTTTTAATTTCGTCTTCTTTTCCACATCCAAGTAAGAAAGTAATGGTCTTTGTTTTTCCTTTTGGTACTTGGATATCTACTTCGATTGATTTTACTAATATTTGTTTTGTATTCATACGATCAATTTTTTCACTACTAGTTAAGAATACCGTTTGATCCCGATACTCTTTTTGATAGACGTTTTTAAGAGCTAAATAATTTTCTTCTTTTCTTTCTTCGGTTAAGATATAACGACTCGTTTTTTCTTCTAGATTTCCTAGTACTGGGTTCATCCAGAAAGTAAGACGAATCTCTTCTTTATCGGTTTTATTGGTAATTTGGAAACGATAGAATTTTACTTTTTCCTCTTCGGCAACAAACTCTGTTAATTCTTCTTTAAATTGTTCTGTTTCACTAAGGAATGTGGTATAACCAAAACCATGTCTGGTAATTACTGGATTAAAGCTCTCATCGTTGATTCTAATACCCTCAGATTGATCAAAAGATACAATATCATTGGTCCATGAAGTAAGTTTAAAGTCTTGACTATTATACGCATAAGTAAAGCCTGCTGCATTGTTGGTTATTAAAGTACCAAACTGTTGATTAGCTAAAATATTGGTCCAAGGAGTTGGTGTAAGTTCATTAATGATCACATATTCTTTTCCCTCTTTAGCAAAACCACCATAGCCATTAAAATAAGTAAGTTCTTTTTCATCGAATGGAATCTTAATCGTATCTTGTTTTTGAATTACTTTATAGTTACTAGCACTATTTTGACTTTGTAGAGATTCAATATAAGCTTTTAATGATGAAGTCTCTCTACTATCTAAACGTAGTCTAGCTACTGTATTCAATAAGATTTCTTCTTCACGAGTTAATTTTTCCTGTTCAATATAATAAATATTGCCTGGTCTAGATCCAAAAGAATTGGTCTTTTGAATTTGATAAATCACAAAGTTGATGGCTTTTTTCAAGTTTTTATCATATGGATTTTCTTCGGCATTAATTAAAATAATATCTACATAAATGCCTTTATTTTTGAAATATTCATAAGCTTTTAATACTTGTTTTGCTAAACTTAGGGAATTAAGATCATGAATCGTCAAGGTAATCATCGGTCTATCTCCAGAAATACCAAATTTCCATAGGTTTTCTTGAGAAAGTTGGTTTTCTTTTAGTAGTTCTTTTCTTTGATCATTAATATTCATTCTACTCGTTTGATACAAGTAATTTAACATGATGTTATAAAGACGCATGTCTTCTCCGGTGATATTTAATTTCTTCATGCTGTTGACATTAGTAATTGTCGCTATTTCAAAAGCTTCTTCTATTTTTAATGGATCTTCATAGTTCTTTGCTGCTTCGATTACTTGTTTTCTACTTGTACCAAAGCAGTTTAGAATGTAGATTTCTTGAGATTCTTCTGGTTCAAGGACAATACGACTACGCATGCTCATTACCGGATCGATTGGAGTTTTGGTTTTATTTGATAGGTTTTTGAATAAGGCAATTGGGTCTTTAGCGGTATGGTTTCTACCGATAAAGAGATCTCTTCTCGTTTCCCAACTATATTCTTCTATTCTATCTGGTATATGTAAGCGATGAAGTAAGTAATAGTTATTCTCACTGTTTCTTACGGTTTTTTTCATGATGAGGGACTCAGTATCGAGATCGAATTCACTTTCTAAAAATAAACTATTGAATGTTCTGTGGGTAACATCACTTACATTTTCGATGATTGTCGGTTCTAGATAAGTCGTAAGTTCGATTGTCTTTACCTCTTTCGCATTATTCTTAATGGTTACTTTGCGAATTTCTGCTTGATAAGTCGTACTGACGACAATTTCTGTTGTTGTCGCAATATCGTTTTCGACTAAGACATATTTTAGCCGGTCAGAAGCAAAAACTACTTCGTACTTTTCTGGTTTTTTATTGATTGGGGCATAGGTATTTGACCAATATTTTCCAGTCTTGACATCTTTTAAATATAAGAAAGTTCCATAGTCTTGTTCAGTTACTTTACGGTAACGATTAAGTTGGAGTTCTTTATAACGACTAAAGCCATCTCCACGATCGTTCATTAAGACAGTATATTTTCCATTCGATATGGCAGATACTTCAGGGATACTAGATGGGTAAGTAAAATAACGCATATCGTTTTCCACGACTTCTTTTTGGTAGTTAAAGCGCTTATATTTCGCAATCTTCCAATCGATAACAGGATTTAATTGGATCTTTTCTTTCGTTAGAATTTCAAATGCTTGATTATTGGTATCTTCCATGAATAAATCCTGAATTACTCCATCGGTTAAATAATTGGTTAGTGATGCTAAAATCATTCCTTGATGATGAGAAAAATAAGCATAAACAGGACGATTAGTCTCAGTATCAAAGGATTCATATAAACCATAATTAGACTCTAAATTCAATTTCTTTAATCGTTGATAATTATGATAGACTTCTTTTGGTTTTTCGGTAACGACTAATAATGAACTATAAGGAGAGATGACAATTCTTTCATCTTCTACTTCTTGTAGTTTTAAATAAGGAATGGAGAAAGTTTTATATTTATAGTTAATTCCATTGTCTAACTCATCATAAGCACATTCTGAAATTCCCCATGGGAAGTTAGGTTTTCTATCTCTCATGTATGCGCGTTGACAAACATAAGCAAAGTCATAACTTTCATCCAATAAAGTATTTGGATAAGATTTCATAAAGATTAATGGCATGTAATATTCGAATAAAGATCCTGCCCAAGAAGCTAAGCCCTTATGTAGTTTATATTTGGTTAGAGTTTTATCTAAACAGAACCAATGCTTACTAGGAACATCACCTTTAGCAATTGCCACATAACTAAGTAATCTACTCTCACTCGCAAAACGGTTATATTTGTAGACGGATAATTCATTTTCTAAATCGTTATAGCCGACACTAAAGACGTCATCTTCTGTGTATAATTTTGAAAAGTCAGCATCGTCGATCATCTTTTTTACCGTTAGAGCTAATTTATCTTCTTTTAATTTCAATAAGAATTCTTTTACTACGATCAAAGAAGCAACGAAATTCCCACTATCGACACTAGAGATAAAATGAGGGAATAACACTTGTAGATGATGAATGTTATACCAATTGTACAAGTGTCCATGCCACTTATCTAATTGTTCGACTGTATCTAAGATGTGTTCTAAGTAAAATAGGGCTTTTTCTCGTCTGATAAACCCTAGTTCATAAGCAGAAACTACAGAAGTTAGCGAATAGCCAATATCGGTTGGCGATGTTTTATTATCTGCTTTATTATCTCTATTTTCTTGATAATTATCAGGAATTAAATAATGATTTTCTTCCGTTAGATTTTCTTCAAAGAATTTCCAAGTTTTATAGGCTAACTTTCTAAACTCTTCTTTTTCACTACGAGCTAGTTGAAATCTACTTCTTCTTGATTCTTTACTAATATAATACGTAATATATGGTCCTAAAGCAAAAGCTAAACTAATACACATAGCGGATACTAGATTTTGATTTTGAAATAGATAAGTAAAGATAATCAAAATTGCAATCACTACATAGTTAGGTTTAAAGTTTTCGATGTAATTGGTTAAGGTATTACTTACTGTTTTTTCTGCTTCTTCAGCCGTTAACCAATTTAATAGTTTCTTTTTACTGATAAACATTCGATAAAGAGATTTGGCTGTTGCATTCAAGTATAAATTGGCTTTATAAGGAATAGTCGTAAAGGAAATAACGGTTCTTATGATTACTGCTTCACCACTTTTAATAATATTTGTATATGGTTTTACTTTCACTTTACGATTAAATTGATGACGTAGTTTTTCGATTAGATAAAAGATGACTGGTAAGGCAATAATTAAAATGATATAAAGTCCCCACCAAGTAAGACTAATATGACTGTTGAAATACGCGATCAATAAAATGAGTAATAAGAAAAATTCGATGAACCCGCGACGAATATTATCGAAGATTTTCCATTTTTCTATCAAAGTCATAGGGTTATGATATTTTTTACCACTTTCATCTCTTACCGTTGGGAATAACCATCCTGTTACTTGTACATCCCCTCTCATCCAACGATGATGTCTCGTCATATCGGTTAAGTAACGACTACAAAAGTCATCAAACAACTCGATGTTTGAAGTATAGCCACTATGAAGTAAATTACTTTCCACCAAATCATGACTTAGAATAAGTTGTTCAGGAAAACGATGAGTGACTACTTCATCATAGGTTTTTAAATCATAGATCCCTTTACCCATGAAACTACCTTCATGAAAAACATCCTGATAGAAGTTAGAAACAAGGGTATTATAGACATCGAAACCACCTAAACCAGCAAATAATTCTGCATACATCGATTTATTGGATGATTCGACATCGACACTTAGTTTAGGTTGAATGATCCCATAACCACTTATTACTTTATTTCGTTCTTTATTTAAGACAGGTCGATTAAGTGGATGGTTCATCGTTCCTACTAAGTCTGTTACACTATTTACGACTAATTTAGTATCGGCATCTAAGGTAATTACGTACTTAATTTTGGCTTTTAGAGAGGATAAGGTTTCTACTCTGAAATGTTTCTTTTTTTCTTCATTAGAGAATTTATGAAGTAGTAAAGAATTAAAATGAATTAAAGCTCCACGTTTTCGTTCCCATCCAAGATAAGACTCTTCACTTTCGTGCCATACTCGATTACGATAAGCAAAATAAAAGATATTTGCCTGATACTTTTCATTTAACTCTTTGGCTTTTAATACGCCATAGTTAGCTACTTCTTCATCCAATTTAACTGTAGGTTGCTTCTGTTCACTACAGTCTCCCAATAAGGTAAAGTATAAATGCTTTGTTTTGTTGGCTAAGTAACAAGTCTCTAAGTTACGATACATTTCATCAATTTTTTTCGTATCTTTTAAGATCGTAGGAATAACTACCATAACGGCTGTATCCTCTTTTAACCCTTTAGAATAATCCATTTTAGGTAGTGCTTTCGGTCTGCAAAGACGAGTTAAAAAATGATTGAGAATTTGAATAATCACTTCACTAGTAGGAATCCATAAAATCAAAATACCAAGCAACCAGTAAGGAGTTAAAAAGGTAGATAGAAAGTAAGAAAGTATCGTCGTTAACATAACGATAGATACAATATAAATAACTTCTCTTCTATGGATATTCGGTTCTTTAAATAAGAAAAAACCAATATGTTTCTTTTCTTTTTCCCCTTTAGCAATTAAACGTCTAGCATAGATCAATTCATTTACTTTTTTCTTTTTGGCATTCTTAATGATCTGACTACGATAACTATCTTTCGTATCTGATGACATTGCCTTATAGATTTTATCTGTATTTAACCCTTTTTCAGTATCACTGATTTCTTCGTATAAAGTTTCTAGTTTTAAATTCTCATTTAATTTCAATATATGAAATAAATTACTGATGATTAAATGATTATTGATTTGATTTTGATATACACTATTTAATACTTTCTTTAAATTGGTATTATTCTTCTCTAAGTTTTCATTTAACTCGTAAAAAAGAGTACTTGCTTCCCGGTTCAACCGATGAAGATTTTCGTTTAAATATTCTAAACAAACAGGATATTCAATAATATCTTCTTGGATAGAAATATATTGATGAATAGATGCATTTTTATTTTTTTGTAGTTTCTTTTCTACGTATTTAATATCTTTTTCTGCACGTCTTTTTTCTTCTAAGTTATGTTTTTCGATATCGCAAAGAAGTCGCATTTTATGAACGACAATCATAGAAAGGATCGGGCGAATCAACAATAATTCTCTGTAAGTAAAAGAAATATTATTATTCTTTTGATATTGGGTAAAACAGCGAATTAAGTTTTTCTTCGACATTTTATAATGACTACCCTCTAAATACGTACTTAAGCAATTCCATATGATATCACTACTACTCTTAGAAGATAACATTAGTTTTTCATCCCCATAATACTCTAGTACCATATTTTCGTGTTCTAAGATGGACGCATAGTTATCGAGAATCCATTCATTAAAGGCACCGATTGTTTGATGGGATGAAGTTAGTTTTACTAAATAACGATAATATTTTTCCATTATCCGTAAATCTTTTTTAAATTGTTTTAATTTTCTATACATCTAAATCACCCTTACTCTATTTCTATTATAGCATGAAGTTTAGTTTTTCTTCACTATAAAAATACTTTTCATCAATATATTTTGTTTACTATCAGTTACCGGGCGTAGAAAAAAATAAGAGTTTTCCTCTTATTCTAAATACTAGCCATCATCATTTCTAAAGCTACACTATCGGTTATTTTTCCACTTTTCATTTCTAAGTCAATAGTAGAAAGTTTTTTTAGGTAAGCTAAGAGGAGATTTTCAGGATAGCGGTATGATGACTCTCTAGCTAATTTGACAGGATAAGGATGAACGGCGAGTAATTTCGCAATTTCCATATCACTTTTTCCGGTTTTTAATAAAGTTTTTACTTGATAAAGCAAACGAATTTTATTGGCTAATTTACTTAATATACTAGTGGGTTGTTCCCCATGGAGAAGTAAATCTTGGTAGATTTCGAATGCTTCTTTTTTCTTTCCTGATAATAGATTATCGATAAAGGTAAAAATATTATCGTCGATACTTTTGGTTACGACAGTTTGAATGTCTTGGATATTGATCGTTTTGGTATCGATTTTATATAGTTTTAATTTCTCCCATTCCATCATGATTTTAGCACTATCACAGCCACAATATTCGATTAAGAAATTTATGCTTTTACTATCGATTTGGTAGTCATCTAAATGTTGTTTAATATATTCTTGGGGTGAAATTTCTCCTTCTAAAATTTGGGTAGTAGAAGAAGTAGAAAGCGTGGTAGTTATCTTTTTTCTTTTATCTAGGGTGTCTGTTACTAAGATAAGAATATTAACTGGACTGGGATTTTCAAGATATCTTTCTAATTTTGTGATATCATGATCGACTACTCCTTTTGTCTTTTCACCGGATAAAAAGACAGCAGGAGAAGCGATGATGAGTTTTTGACTACTAAATAAATTACACGTATCCAAATCTTCAATTACTCTTTGAATAGGAATTTCGTGAAGATCATAACGAACAATTTCACTCTGACTAGCTGTAGAAGTGATTTCTTTTATTCTTTCTTCTATCGTTATCGGATCTTTAGAAACAATAATATACACCGGTTTCATGTTAGATCTCTTTTCTGACGATATCGAAAATTTCTTCGATAAATTCTGGGGTCTTACCGCCGCCTTGGGCGAATGTTTTAGAACCGCCGCCATTACCATTTGACTTTTGGGCAGCCATCTTGACGATATCTCCGGCACTTAATTCGATATTACTTCTCGCTAGGAAGTTGACTTGTTCTGCTTTACAATTGGCGAATAAGATAAATCCTTTTTCCATCTTGTTTAATAAGTTGTCGATGATTTCTTTTAGCACTGTCATATCCTGGTTTTCAGTTTTCATTAATAATACAGAAACACCATTTATCGTTTCGACTTTTTCTAAATATTCATCTAAATGAGAAAGTGCTTGTTTTTGTTTCTCCGCAATATATGCTTTTTCTAGTTCTTTTACTTCGGATTGGGTATACTCTAACTCGCCTCTTTCTTTTAGAATATCTTGGTAACTAGTTGGTTCTAGATTATCAATATCGATATTGAAGTCCAAATTGATACCCTCGTTTTTAGCTTTTGTAATGATGCCTCTTGCTTTCATCAACAATTTAATTTTCTCGTCATTGTATGGTTTGATCGCATCCATTAACGCATCTTCGATTGCGTCGTTAGTTACTGCTTCGATACGATAGATATTACTTCCCTTAGATTCTACAGATAGAATTGCTACTTTTTTAATTTCATTGGTATTTTTAATATGGGTTCCTCCACATAACTCTTTAGAATCGCCAATCGTGACTACGCGAACTTCACTTCCGTATTTTTCACCAAAAAGGGCCATCGCTCCTGTTTGTTTAGCTTCTTCTAAGCTCATAATTTCAGTGGTTGAAGCGTAGTTATTCTCGATATAGTGGTTGATAAACTCCTCTACTTCTACTACCTTTTCATCTAATATTTTACCTGGATAAGTAAAATCAAAACGAAGAGAATCTTCATCTACTTTACTACCTGCTTGATGAATTTTATCACTGATTACTGTTCGTAGTGCATACTGAAGGAGATGAACACATGAGTGATTGACTTCAATTTGTTTTCTTCTCATTTCATCAATACTTGATTTTACTTCATCTTGAAGCATAATTTTTCCATCTAGGAGTTTTATTTTGTGTAGGTGTTGACCATTTGGGGCTTTTAATACATCCAATACTCGAGCTTTAAAATTCTTGCCGATCAACATTCCGGTATCGCTAACTTGACCACCACTTTCAGCATAGAAACAGGTTCTATCTAAGATAACGTAACCTTCTTTAGTTAATTCATCGACAAAGTGATCATTATCGAGTAGTCCGATTACATGACCTTTTTCGTTATAACTAGAATAGATGAACTCACTTTTTTCTGTAAAGCTAAGTAAAGCTTCATTTTGCATATTCATATTGGCTTCTTGTTTACGAGAAGATTTAGCTAGTTGTTTTTGTTCTTGCATGAAACGGTCGAACTCTTCCCGTGATGTAGTAAAGCCATTTTCTTCTAAGTACTCTAAGGTTAATTCGTATGGGAAACCATAAGTATCATAAAGACGGAATACTTCTTCACCAGAAATCGTCTTAGTGGTTGATTTTTCCATTAGTTCTAATAATCTACGTTCTCCAGCAGCTAAAGTTTTGTGGAATAATTCTTCTTCTTCATAAACTAAGGCTTCAATCGTTCCTTGATTTTCGCGTAATTCCGGATAAGACTCTTCCATAGTAGTAATGACTGTATCGACTAGCTTATACATGAAAGCATCGTTCATTCCTAGTTTCTTTCCCATTCTGACACTACGACGAAGTAGTCTCCTTAATACATAACCACGACCAACATTTTCGAATACTGCGCCATCAGAAAGGGCTACTGTAAGGGCACGAATATGGTCAGCAATAATCTTAAATGAAGCATCCCCGTTATAAAGTACACCACTTAATTCTTCAATCTTTTTGATAATTGGGGCAAATAGATCGGTATCAAAGTTAGAATCGACATTTTGGAAAATACATGCCCAACGTTCTAAGCCGGCACCTGTATCGATATTTTTACTAGGAAGTTCCGGATATTCTTCACGAGGAATACCTCCTTTAGCATTAAATTGACTAAATACATTATTCCAAATTTCAATATAACGATCTTGGTCTTGATCTTGTTTAAACTTTTCTAACGCATCATGATTAGGATCGTATTTTTCTCCACGATCATAGAAAATTTCACTGTCTGGTCCACATGGTCCTTCCCCTATTTCCCAGAAGTTTTCATCTAAGCGAATTAAGTGTGATTCTTCTACTCCTAGACTTTTCCATTTTTGATAAGCAACCTCATCCGCTGTATATACTGTCATATAAAGCTTATCTTTATCTATCGCAAACCATTTAGGAGAAGTTAGTAATTCGTAAGCAAATTCGATCGCTTCTTCTTTAAAATAATCCCCAACAGAAAAGTTTCCCATCATCTCAAAGAATGTTTGATGGCGAGAAGTCATTCCGACGTTTTCGATATCGTTGGTTCGAATACATTTTTGAACACTAACGATTCGTCTATTTTCGGGAACTTCAGTTCCATCGAAATATTTTTTTAACGGTGTAACTCCCGCATTTATCCATAATAGACTATCATCGTTAATAGGAACTAAAGGCGCACTTGGCATCTTCTTATGTCCTTTACTTTCAAAAAAGTCATACCACATTTTTCTAATTTCCGTACTAGTCATTCTTTTCATCTTTTTTTACCTCACAATCTACTATTTTCTCTACTTCTTTTTCTAGTTGCGATAACGATGTATTTAGAACTTGATAATCGAAATCGTGATAATTATCTAATGCCGTTTCCGTATAATGTTTCTTTTCTTCAAAAGATAAATCATCGACATAATCAGTTCTAGTAATATTAATGCTAACAGCACTAGTAAAACGTTTCTTTAACTCTTCTATCTCTAAAGGAAGTCTAACATCGGTAACCATAAATACATCAAAGAAATGAGATAAAATCTCAATGTCTTCCGTCAAACGATCGATAAAAAAGAGCGGTTTATTTAATTCTTCTCTAATCAATTCCGTTCCCATTTGTTGAAGTGTTTCTCTTGGTTTAGTCTCTTCACTACCATCCCATCCAAAATAGTCTTTTAAATACTCTTTTAAGGGACGCATCAATTGAATAAAGCAAACCTTTTTTCCCATTTCTTCATACTTCTTGGCAATCATGCGACTCATTGTATCTTTTCCATTACGAGCTCTACCACTCACTAAAAATATTTTCATTTGTTCCCTTCTTTCTGGCGAAAACAAAAGACCTAAATATAGGAGTGCCAAACAGCACGGTACCATCCTACTTAGATCTTTTTTTTGCATAACGGTTTTTACCGGATAGTTCACTCCAAAGTAGCTTCATATAACTTTCTTACTAAGTTCCACCAACCCTTAGCTCTCTAAACAAGAAAAATTATATTACTCATCTTCTTCAACGTTTTATCTTATTTCTTATATTAGCTAGTTTCTTCTAGTTGAAAACTATTACCAGTATATCAAAAGAAAGAAAAAGACGCAAGAGGCATTTTGCGATGAATTTTGGCAAGTTTTCTTCGTCTATTTCTATCTTCTTATACTACTGTGATTATTGATTTGTCATTTTCTCCATTAAAGAGAATTTTTCATTAAAGAATGTCCAAATTGTTTTGAAAATGGAAATGATTGGTGTTGCGAAAATCATACCTAAAATACCAAAGAGATTTCCAAATACTAATAGACCGAGCATAATAGTAACTGGGTGTAGTTTCATAGTCTTGCCCATTACTAACGGTTGTAGGAAGTTGCTTTCTAAAAGTTGAGCGATGACTACTGCGATCAATACACATATTCCGGTCATTGGACTCATGGATAAACCGACGATAACTGCTGGTGCCCCACCGATATATGGACCGATATAAGGAATAACATTGGTAACTGCACAGAATAGTCCGAAAATCATCGGTGCTTTTAAGCCTGCAATTCCAAGGGCAATCGATTGAAATATAAATAAGATTAGCATGATCCGTACAGTACCGTGCACGTAACTACGCAAATTGGCATTCAACTGTTCCATCAAGTGCCTGGTATCTTCACGATAGCGCCTAGGAACAAAGGTTAATAAGTGGGCTTTGACATTACCAAAATCCAGTGACATGTAAAAGCCGATTAATAAACCGATAAACAAGTTAGCTCCACCGGTTACGATACTACCCGCAATATTCATAATCGCCGAAGGTAAACCGACAGTAAGAGAATTTCCTAAATTATTGATCATCACATAAATATTTTCCTGAGCATCTTTTAAATCATAACCGGATATGTCAGATAAGCGATCAAAGAAATTATCGATCCAATCTTTAATACTATTCAAGAACGAAGGAACCGAAGAAATTAATTCGTTCAATTGGTGCCATACCGTTGGAATCATCAGACGTAATACTAAATATACGGCACTTAGAAAAATAACATAGACAAAGACAGTACCGAGTGTTCGATTGACTTTCTTTTTCTCTAATTTTTTTACCATCGGGTCTACTAACCAAGCAATTAAAATACCGATGAAAAGTGGCGAGATAATGGTTAAAATCTTTTTAACAAACGGTAGTATTCCCCAATCATGAAGTAATTTACTACATACAAAGATTAAAAGTGCTACAGCTAAAATGAATATGATTCGTAAAAGATTAACCCCGATTGTTATACCTTCATTAATTTTTTTGTAATCTAAGGCATCATCTTTACTTTTTTTTCTAAATACACCCATGTTGCTTTCTCCCTTCTATTATTTATTTTTTTATATCTATGTTTTACTTACAGTTCTTATTATATGTCAAAACTAAGAAATGCGCAATCAGAACTAGGAAAATAAGAAAAAAAGATAAATACAAGAAACTTATTCTACTTATCTTAATTTACTATATTTTTTGATATACTGTTTGTCTATTTCTTGATTATTATTCATCGAAATAAGCGGAATATTCATTTCGTATAAATCTTCTAAATAAAGCAGTTGGATAATTTTTTCCATATCCATAGGTTTAGCTAAGAGAGCTTTAACTTTTTCGATAGGAATAGAGCGAAAAACATGATACTCACCATCATAAATAGTCAAACGATACGGATAAGAACTATTAGCAAAGGCAAATCCTATATTGGGTTTATTAGGATGTAGCTGATTTTTATGGACAAAAAGATTTTCCTCTAAAATCATAGTACCTGTAGTAGCATAATTCTTATGCGCACCACTTCCTATTTTGGCAACAGAAATATAGTGTCCTCCATTACAGCCACCCCCTCCTTCATGTTTTCCATATAAAGAAGCAGTAATCGCTTTTTGATGAAAAATAGTATTTAATGTTTTTAGAGAATTAGTTGTATGAGAGTAGCCTTCTTCCAAGCCAAGCTCTTTCTGATTACTTACTTCTTGTAAATATTGATGTATTTTATCTGAATCAAAGGAAAAGTTATGGATATCTAAAATCCTTTTTTCTTGTTCACTCATCGGAGAAATAACTGGTATAATAGTTGGTACAATTGAAATTTCTTGTTCCAAATATGGTTTTGCCTCTTCGAATAACCGATCATCATTTTGGACATAGTAGAAATCCTGTTTCCCATCAGGTAAATAGCCAACAAACCAATCCTCGTTAAAATACCCTCTTTTATAATTAGAAGATAGAGGAATATATTTTTGTCCACGATCAAGACAATATTCATAATAAATCGCATTTATCTTTTTATTTAACTCTGAAACAGATAATGAAGAAAAAGAACGAACAGGAAGTCTTCGATAAAGATAGGTAGCTTCACCATTTTTTATATTTAATTCCGGAGAATATTTTCCTACAAGAATTACTTGTTTCTCAGCAGAATCCTTTAAATAAAGTTTATCTGTACAACAATCTGGTTTATACAAAGTATCTGTATAATCATTTACTTGCGGAAGAACGTCAATATAACGATTAGAAATATCTTTAGGATTTCTTCCCACTACTACCAACTTAACGCCGCCTTGTTCTTCCTGTTTAGTGATTTCTCTGATAGTTTCTCCGGCTAATTGATAGATTTTGTAAATGAGTTCCTCACTGTTTTTTACTTTTGATACTTCTTCTGTAATTTCAATATTATCAAAACAAACGACTTCACCACTACGCCAAACCCAACTATACGCAATAAGTTTATCTTGATGCATCACTTTAAAAAATCTGCCATTTGGATTAAGTGCTCCATGCCTTAAACAACTAGCTGCTTTACCATTAGGTGTCAAACAACTAGAAGCTTTTTCTCCATTAGGAAACAAGTAACGGCCAATTCCATTTGATAATATTTCAGGACTATGTAAATCTACCATTTCATAATCACATTCCTGATATTTCCCTTTCATATCTGGAATGGTAGAAGTTAAACGATGACGATACTCCTCATACAAATTAATTCCCGCTAACTTCTCACGAAACGGATCACCCTTAGCCACTAAATTCAGTTTTTCTAAATAAGGAAAAAGAAAATAGTTATGAGGAAGTAACAAAAACTCTGAAGAATAAATCGTTTTTTCTAATCTAGGAAAAGTAATTTTAGTGAATCCTTGAGAATAAAAAGTATCAAAAGCAGAGAAAAATAGAGATAAAGAGATGTTATTTTTGGAAGATGAAGTCACAAATTCTTCTAAAACCTTTTTCACTTTCTTCACGTATATTCGGTCTTTATGAGTTAAATATCCTACTATTTCTTTTAGCATACCCTTAGAAGATAAACAGATCTTTTTACAAAGTTCAAATCCCAATAGATTTAATCCTTGAATCAAATAATAAATATCTTGATCACTTAATTTGTTAGAAGTATATCCTTCTTCTGGTTGTTTAGAAGTAAGAATTTTTCTTAGTGCTAAATACTGTTTAGCCGTATACTTTTTTAATTCTTCTTTGGAACAAGAAAGTGATAATACTACTTCATCAGTCTTATAATAGTGAAGCAAACTTTTCTCGTTATTAATTTTCAACATAGAAAAAATATCTTTTCTATTAATCGCTCGTTTAAACAAAGCTTCGATCAGATTAATTGTATCTACGGTAATAGGATCTTGATAATGGCGAACAAATTCTGTTAAAAATTTCCGAAACGTGTTTAGATACAAAGTATTTTGGGTAAGTTGGCTAGATTTACTAAGTTCTAGTTGATTTAATGCCTTTAAAAAGGAAATAGAAAAGACTTCTCCTACTTCTTCTATTTCTTCTTTTTCATCAGGAACCAGTCTGCGTAAAATAGTAGAATAGACATAACTAAGAGAAGAATAATCGATCGATGAAGGTTCTTCATAAAGTTCTTTCAAAGTTCGTAAGCTGACATTGAGATCTATTTTTTGAAAAAAAGAAAGCAAAAAAGATTCATCTACTTCACTATCGATCAATTTTGCTTTATTCAGTATACTAGAGAAAACAAATTTCATATCCTCTTCTAGAAAAGCATCAATATCGAGCAAGTTGGATAATTGTTCTACTGTTAAATTAGATATTATTCTAGAAGTCGTGTGGTTAATTTTATTATCTACAAATAGTTTTATTTCTTTAGAAAAATAGCGATACATTAAATAACTATAAAAATGTTCTGGATACCACCATGCTACTCGGCAATGTTTTTCTGGATAAGTGTAATCAAAATGCATTTGAAATTCCCACAACTCATCCGTGTCATTTACTAATGATTTATCAATAAAAATATGGCTTTTAAAGTAAGCTAGTAAAGCTTCATTATTGATTTGAATATATTGTTCTAAACTCTTTTCATCAAAACAGTAAAAAAGTAAATCAAATTTCTGTTCGTCTGTAAATTTATCTTGGCAACAAAGAATGATCTTCTTAAAGTAAGCACTTAATTCTTCTCTACACTCTGGCTTTATTTCATAAAAGCGGGAGAAGTCACCAAGAACAGAAAAGATTTTCTGAGTAGGCATTGTAGAATAATTTTCTAAAATATCATTTATTTCTGTTAGATAAGTGGAATATGCTTCTTCTAGTTGATCACCTTCAAGATGAGGTTCAAATATGTTGATCATGATTCTTTATCACCACTCCCTAGGTTTATTTTTTTTAACTAAAACGTATGGTTTTAATGCTACTTTTTCATTAAAAAGGGATAAAATTTCCTCATCACTTAAAAGATCATTTTCCTGTACCATTTGAATGAATGTACCTAGTTCTGTTAATTTATCTGAAAGAAGTTGATGGCATGATTCTTTAGTTTCTTCTATCTGTTGTTGAAGAGATTGTTTTTTCTGTAAAAGAAGCTCTTCATTGATCGTCCATAGATCTTGATCTTCCATAATAGCCTCATCAGGAGCAATCAATTTTCTTAGGAAAATGAGCTCACTTGTCAATCCTTGGACTTCGTTAATTAAATAACTTACTTTATTTATCCTTGAGTCAACCGTTGAGCATAATTCCTTTTCTTCTTCACTTTTTTCTAATTTCTCTATCTCGGCTTTTAGCTCTAACAATTCTTTTAAGTGACTGATTTTTGCCGTCTTTTCTTTAAGAATAGAAATTTTTCCTTCATAAGCCTGGTGAATTTCTTGTAAAAGCTTTTTTTCCTCGTCTAAATCTAAAGATATACAGATAGTTTCTAAATGATTTAACTTAGAGAAAGTAGGTTTGGTTACTACTTCTTTGAGAGATTCGGACAATACTTTTCTTATCTTTGTACAAAGAGGATTCCATAAAGAATCATATTCTGTTTGATCAGAAGTAAGGGAATGATATAAAGAAAGAAAATGTTCTATCTCTTTTTTAAACTGTGCGATGAATGAAAAATTATTCATTAAATATTCGAGAGCGATATCCTGGTAAAGAATAAGACTTTTTTCTTTTAATTCTTTCAATTTTTTTTCTGTCTCTTTTAAAGAAAAACGAGAAGATTCTACAAGCCATTTCATTTCCTGTTCTTCACTATTTAACCGATCATACCAAACCGTATTTTTTTCTCGTTTTGCTTCTTCTCGATAATTTAGGAGAGCTTCATAGATATTTCGATTATGATCATCCTTACAAGTATAATCATAATTATCCCCTAATACCCCTATTAAATCGATGGTTTTTCCAGTATACACTTCACTAGCTAAAGCGGTATGAATAATACTATCTTGGTCTGAATCAACAATTCCAACATTAAAGCCATAAGGAATAGCTAATTGGATTAACTGAATAATAAATTCCGTCGAATAAGAATAATCAACTTCCTCTTCATCGGTATATCCGTAAAGAGCTAAGTGAATAAAACTATACCCGGTATTTTTTCCTTGTTTATTGACATCGATACCATGCTCTAAAAGGCACTTCATAAAGGTTAGTACTTTTTCTTCTGGATATAAATGATGAACGGCAGCATGTAATAAATTGCCATATTCATTTTCTACTTGAAGATCAGGAAAACAAGTATTTATATTTTCTATATTGATTTCTGATATGGAATGTTGTTCAAAAAACGCATCCACTTGCTTGTTTAAATCCGTCTGCATAAGATCCCTCCAAAGTACTTTTATTATAAAGAGTCTTAAAGGAAAAGACAACAAAAAAAAGAAACTTTATGAGGCGATCACAAAGTTTCCTTTACCACTACCTAATCTTTCTTGTAACCAAGCTTGTTCTATTGTATCTTTTACCGTAATCGTTATACTAGCTGGAACAGAGGAATTAAACATATAATCATAGTTTTCAATTTGAGTAAAAGTTGCTTTACTAAGATCAAGCTGAGTTAATGAGGAGCAATAATTAAACATATAACCCACATTCGTTACATGACTAGTATCAAAACTAGAAAGGTTCAATGTCGTTAAATTACTGCAACGTTGAAACATAGTGCCCATATTAACGACTTGACTAGTATCAAAATTTTCTAAACCAATTATTTCTTTTAGATTCATCGCTTGACCATATCCTGCGAACATAGTACTCATATTGGTAACTTGACTGGTATCAAATGTGCTAACATCTAATGTTGTAAGAGCAAAACATTTATAGAACATTCCACTCATATCTGTTACTTTCGAAGTTCTAAAATTACTTAAATCTAAACTTAATAGATTACTACAACCATAAAACATATTCTTCATACTCGTAACTAAATCGGTATTAAAATTGCTTACATCTAAACTAGTTAAACTACTACAACCATAAAACATATATTGCATATTAGTAACATTTGAAAGAGTAAAGTTTTGACCAAACGTAATTGAAGATAGTTGATTAGTAGAAGTATTACTATAAAACATGTAAGTCACATTTTCTAAAGACTCAGAAGAAAAAGAAGATAAGTCTAGGGAAGTTAAAGCATAACAGTTTTGGAACATACTTTGCATACTTACTACTTTAGAAGTATTAAAATGACTAACATCAATCGTGGTTAATGCCTCTGCACCTTGAAACATTTGATTCATATAAACAACATTAGAAGTATCAAAACCACTAACATCTAATTCTTTTACAGTATCTGAATAAAAATGAAACATATGCTGCATATCAGTAACTTTAGAAGTTTTGAAGCCACTGACATTTAAAGCACTTAATGATTTACAGTAATAAAACATATAACTCATATCTGTAACATTTTCTGTATTGAAGTGACTGACGTCTAGGTCAATTAAAGAAACACAATGAGCAAACATATTACTCATATCCGTGACATTGGAGGTATCAAAACTAGAAAGATTTAATTTTGTCAAATTACCGCAACGTTGAAACATAATTTGCATATTCGTCACTTGCGATGTATTAAAGTTTTCTAATCCGATAATTTGAGTCAAAGCCATCACAGTATTCTTTCCACCAAACATACCCATCATATTTGTAACTTTTGAAGTATTAAAGCTAGAAACATCTAAAGAAAGTAGAGATTGACAACGGAAAAACATATAGCGCATATTGGTAACATTAGAAGTATCAAAACTACTAAGATTAACTTCTGTTAGCTGATAACAATTATAAAACATTAATTGCATGTCAGTAACATTTGAAGTATCAAAAGTACTTAAGTCAAGAGCAGTCAAATTATTACAATCAGAAAACATATTTCTTATATCAGTTGTTTTTGAAGTATCTAAGTTATTTAGACCATTAATGGTTTCTAAAATGGTGAATTTTTCAAAGAACGATCTACTATCTTCATTTAAATAAATCTTACCATCTGCTTGAATGGTTACTCGATAAGTATCACTACCTTCATTAGGAATTAAATAAGCGATAACACTTTTATCCTGGGCAGCGCTGACATCGAAGCTTTCTTTATAAGAAGTAGGCGGAGTTGTCGTAGTCAAAAAAGAAACATTGGTAATTTTATCTCTATAACCCCAAAAAGCATCACTCGTTAAATAAATAGTTCCATCTTTTTCATAGGCAACACTACGTAAATAATTTACTAAAACAATCGGTTTACCATTTTCTAATTCTAATTCCTGATTGATTAAGCCTCCTTGGGCTCCTATTTGATAAACAACATCTTTTGAAGTAGGATTCTTAAGAATCAACGTAAACTCTTTAGAAGTCGATTGTTCTACCGTCCCTGCACCATTATCCTTAGAATCAGGGCTTAAATTCACACGTAAAGAAGCAAGTTCATCATTAGAAAAATCACTACTGTTTTGAATTAAATAATACAATTGATATTTCATCTCAATCGGATTTTTGGTATTTAATGTTACCGTGATTTCCTTTTCACTACTAGCTGGTACCGTTATAGTATTATTCTCATCTAAATTAGTAAAAGTGTAATTTAAATCTATTGTTTCTAATACAATCGCATCTTTTATTTCTTCTTTTAATTTATAATAGGCAAAAGATGATCTTAAACATACAAAACAAATTACAAAAGCAACAAAAACAACAAGTAATATTGCTCTTTTAGTCCTACTATTAACTTTTTTTTCATATTCTTTTATTTCACTCCTACTATTTCGCTACTCTCCTACTATTTATACTCATTGTAAAACAAAAGTAGTTGAAAAGCAATAAAAAGACCAAAAAAGGCAAAAAGAAAAAGAGATTATTCTCTCTTTCTACATCATATTTTCAATACTTTTCTCTACATCTTTGCTCATTTTTTTCATATCTTTTTTCATATCAGATGCACATTCAGGACAATATTTTTTATAAGCACACCATGCCCCATAACCACATAGGGCAAGTCCTAATGCTACACCACCGACGATACCGCTTTTTTTCATTTAATCACCTCTTAATTAAAAATATGATCAGTATATTTCTATACCATTCATATCATGAGCGATTTTGTTCATTTTTATTCATTTATATTTTCAATTAAAAAATTTTTTAAAGAGGTATGACGAATATCAGTATCATAATTTTGAATAGCCATTTTTAAAGCATCGATTTCTCCTACTAAATAAAGTTTTTTCTTAGCTCTTGTAACGGCAGTATAAATTAATTTACGGTAAAGCATCTTACCATAACCCTTAACGATCGGTAAGACGACAACATCAAATTCACTACCCTGACTTTTATGAATACTAATCGCATAAGCATGTTTAAATTTATTAAAATTACTTGCTGTATAACGTACTTTATTGCCATCAAAATCAATCCATACTTCTTTTTTTGATCCTACTACTCTGATTTCATCGATCGTACCAATGTCACCGTTAAAAATATTTTCATCTGGCATATTCGATAATTGAATGACTTTATCTTCTTCTCTAAATAATACATCGTTAATTAAAAGTTCTCTTTTATTCTTAGCTGGTGGATTAAATACTTCTTGTAGTGAAGCATTTAACTGATCGATACCATTTAATGTTTTATACATCGGAGCAAGTACTTGAAAGGCCATCAGTTTATCTTTATACAAAGAAGCAATCTCTACAGTTTTTTCTTTTACTTTAGATGGTAGGACAGGATCAAATAATAAGTCTTCTTGGACATTAAAAATATCCATAGCTAATTGATCGTTTTTGATTTGATAAGCAAGAGTAATAATATTAGAACCCAAGCTCTGTCGATATAGTTGTTTGAGTTCAACGGTATGAATCATTTTACTTTCGATCATATCTTTTAATAATTGACCTGGACCAACACTTGGCAATTGATGATGATCGCCAACTAAAATCAATTTTGTATCGTAACGTAATCCTTTTAATAGATGATCAAAAAGATAAGTATCCACCATACTGAACTCATCGATAATCACCAGTTGGGCATCGCTTTTATTATATTCGTTGACTGCAAAGTAATCCCCATCTTTGTTCCATTTTAGAAAACGGTGAATAGTAAGAGCCGGTAGTAAAGTCGATTCACTAAGTCGCTTACTCGCTCTTCCGGTTGGGGCTAAAAGGACGACTTCTTTTGATAAATGGTCATAGGATATTTTATGGATTCTACTATATAACTCACAAATCGCTTTGATGATTGTGGTTTTTCCTGTTCCAGGTCCACCCGTTACAATTAAAATATTCTTTTCTAAAGCTTTTTTGATTGCCTCTAATTGTTCTTCGTTATAAGTACAACCAAAATGAGTTTCTACTTCTTTTAAATAAGTAGTCATCTTTTTATCCGAGAAGTCAGTTTTTCGCATTAAGTAGCCACAGCGCTTAGTGATGTTGTTTTCGGCTTCATACATTTTTTTTAAGTAATAATGATCATCGATTAAGACTAGTTTAATATCTAAAAGTAGTTGTTCGATTGCCTTTTGTAATTCACTTGGCGCAACATCGTTACCTAAGGCTCTAATCAAAAAGGCATGAATTTCAGGAAGAGTTAAATAGCTGTGTCCATACAAATTACATACTTCGCCAATCACATATAAAATGGCGGCCATTATTCGTCTTAAATCATCCCGTTTACCACCATGTTTTAAAAAGATCGTATCTACCTTTTTAAAAGAAATATCCTCGATTTCTTCCATAAATAAATAGATATTTTCGTCTAAAACACTTAACGTATTTTGTTTATAGACATTGTAGATCAATAAACTATCTTTAGTTGTAAACCCTAATTCACTGAGTTTTAATACCGTTTGATAAGAGGCTTCATATTCTTCTAAAGTATGATGTAAGTTTGTAATCTGCTTTTTGGTTATACCGGGGATTAGTAATAAGTCAGAAGGGTTTTCTAAGATAATCGATAAAGTATCTTTTCCTAAATAAGAAACGATTTTTTCCGCCGTCTTTTCCCCTATTCCTTTAAATAACCCACTACTTAAGAATTCGACGATCGCATCTTTTTCTTCTGGTAATACTCGCTCATAGGACTCTACTTGAAACTGTTCTCCATATTTTTCATGTTCAACTAATCTACCATAAAATAAATAAGTATCTTCTTCATTAAGTTCATGAAAATAACCAGTAAAAGTAATTGTATGATTAACATAGAAAGCTAAATCTTCCCCTGTTGCTTCTTTCACTTTAAATAAACCGATAACATACCCTTTATCACTTTTATAAATATATCGTTTGAAATTTCCTTTTAACGTTTCCATGTTTTTCACCTATACTTTTTATTTTACTAACGAAAGAAAAAAAATCAACTATTTATTGATTTTTTATTCGGCTGGATGTTTTTCTAAAAATAACTTCATTGCTTGATCGACTTCTTCTTTATTATCTAATCCTTCTAAGAAGTTCTCTTCACCCTTAGTGACTTGTTTACGAACACAAAAGTCTTCAGGATCTTTTACATTGGATAAATAGATATAAGAATTAATTCTTTCAATGACAGCATATGTATTGCCATCTTCTAATGTTATTACACTATTATTAATCACTAATATCACCTACTCTTATATTCTTCTATAGTATTATCTACTGTTTTATCAATCGCATCTTTTTCTAAATCGGATAATACGAACAAGCCTTCAGCTTCTGCTTCAGGTATTACACGAGGCTGATCAATGTTCTTTCCGAGTACAGTATAATTCCCGTTTTCTTTTAATTCTTCTTTGTTTGCATCAATCTTTTCTAAATCTGCCATCGCATTTTTAATGGAATTTAAAATGCCATCTCTTTCTTGATTAAATGTTTCTTGTTGATCTGTATTTAACTCTATTTTAGCTTCCTGTTCCAATCGGTTATTATACCTAGATAAGGCTTCATTAGTATTACCTACTACGACAATTCCCGTATATACAGCAATACCAGCTAGTGCCATTATCGAGGCTTTCGCATATTTTTGAAATTTACTCGTTTTTCCCACATATAGCTCGCCCGCTATTTTTTGGGATTTAGTGTGTTGTTCATCTTGAATACTCTTTTGGTAAAAGCGCTCGCTCATTTTCTTTTTTTCTTCTTCCGTCATATTCTCTTTCATTATTAACTAACATTCCTTTCTATCGTCCTTTCGGTCCTCTGAAAGGCACAAATTGAGTTGAAAATAAATAAT